>NZ_VFRR01000001.1 GCF_006385675.1 Maribrevibacterium harenarium
AATATCTACCCCACTATCTCAGCTGGTTCCGGTATATGAAGCAGAATGAAAAGTCAGATCAAGGTCTGCTGTTTGCTGCTATGACCAACACCTAACTACAACACAGCCTCAAATATACAGTATAAGGTGCAGGAGTAAAAAATTGACAAGAATACTGGCGATAGACCCAGGCTCACGCTTGACTGGTTTTGGGATAATTGATGTGGACGGCAGCCAGCGCAAATACGTGACTTGCGGTACAATTCGTTTGCCTGAGGGAAATCTGGCAGACAAGTTGCGCTTAATCTTCCAGTCCGTTAGTCATATTATCGACGAATATACGCCCCATGAATTTGCGATAGAGGAAGTCTTCTTGGCGAAAAACGCTAATTCAGCGTTAAAACTGGGTCAAGCTCGCGGGGCGGCGATTGTAGCGGCTGCAAATGCGGGCTTAGATGTCTGTGAATATGCAGCCAGGCGGGTAAAGCAGTCCGTAACTGGCAGTGGTAATGCCGACAAAAGTCAGATTCAGGCGATGGTGAAGTTGCTGTTAAAACTTGAAGTAGAGCCCCAAGTCGACGCGGCTGATGCTTTAGCAATCGCCTTGTGTCACGCCAGTACTCGAACGGCATTAGGTATAGAATACGGTAAAGGAAAGCGAGCTGGGCGTAGCGCCAAGCGTTGGCAATTGTCAGATGTTAGGAATATAAATAAATGATCGGCAGAATAAGTGGTACCTTGCTAGAGAAAATGCCGCCGGAATTGCTGGTAGATGTGAACGGGGTTGGGTACGAGTTGTTTGCATCAATGAATACGATTTATGAAATGCCTCAGGTAGGCGGGCAAGTGGTATTGCATACCCATTTGCAGGTAAAGGAAGATGGTCATACTCTGTTTGGCTTTTACACCAAGGATGAAAGGGCGTTGTTTCGAATCCTAATAAAGGTGAATGGCATCGGCCCGAAAATGGCGCTGTCTATTTTATCGAGCATGAATGCCAGCGAGTTGGTAGAGGCTGTACAAGAATCCCAGGTTGCCGCCCTCACTAAGATCCCCGGTGTCGGTAAGCGCACCGCAGAGCGTCTAGTGGTAGAATTGCGCGATAAGCTAGGGGCTGCCGCTAAGCAAGACCTATTTTCTCCCGGTGTAGTAGTGCAAAAGGTGCAATCAGATCCCCGTCAAGAAGCGGAAGCAGCGTTGATTGCTCTTGGTTACAAACCCCAAGAGGCAGCCAAGATGATAGCGGCGTTACCAAAGGACAGTAGTGATAGCGAAACCTTAATCAAGTTAGCGCTTAAGAGTATGTTGAGGTAACCACATTGATTGAATATGACCGCATCGTCAGTGGAGAAGTACGTGGCTCAGAAGGGCAAGTCGATCGTGCAATTCGTCCCCAAAGCCTTGGTGAGTACATTGGGCAGCCGGTAGTTAAGGAGCAAATGGGGATTTTTATCGAAGCGGCTCGTCAGCGTGGAGAACCGCTCGATCACTCGTTAATATTTGGTCCTCCAGGGCTTGGTAAGACCACCTTAGCGAATATTATCGCCAATGAAATGGGTGCGGAAATTCGTACGACTTCAGGGCCAGTCTTAGAACGAGCAGGTGACTTGGCTGCTCTACTGACTAATTTAAATGAGGGGGATGTGCTCTTTATTGACGAGATACATCGTCTAAGTCCAGCGATCGAGGAAGTGCTGTACCCTGCTATGGAGGACTATCAAATAGATATCATGATCGGAGAGGGGCCAGCAGCTAGGTCGATCAAAATTGATATTCCACCCTTTACCTTAGTGGGCGCAACAACTAGAGCGGGCTTGCTGACGTCGCCGTTGCGCGATCGTTTCGGTATTGTGCAACGTTTGGAGTTTTATGATGTCGAAGCATTGACTCAAATTGTTGCACGTTCTGCGGGTAAACTTGGTGTAAATTTAGATCCAACAGGCTGCTATGAGGTCGCAAGGCGATCCCGTGGTACACCACGCATAGCGAACCGCTTGCTGCGACGTGTGCGCGATGTGGCACAGGTATCTGGTGAGGCAATAGTTGGCCAAGCGGTTGCCCAACGCGCCTTAGATATGTTAAGTGTAGATTGTCAGGGGTTCGACCATCTGGATCGTCGTATGTTGTTGACTATGATCGAGAAGTTTGACGGTCGCCCAGTCGGCTTGGATAGCATTGCCGCGGCAGTCGGGGAAGATAAAGACACAATCGAAGATGTGATTGAACCGTTTTTAATTCAGCAGGGCTACGTGATTCGTACACCCCGTGGAAGGCAAGTCACCAAGCGCGCCTATGAACATTTTAATTATCAATTACCAGAAGATTTAGGTTAGAGGAAGAGTACATGTCCATTTGGGGTCTAATTGCCAGTGCAAGTCTAGTGGTGCAGCTGGTTATGCTGGTGTTGTTGTTAGCCTCGGTATTTTCTTGGGTGGTTATTTTTCAGCGGATCAGAGTGCTGAAACGGGCGCGTAAAGTGCGCAGTCAATTTGAGGATATGTTCTGGTCTGGGACTGACCTAAATAAGCTCTATCACCAACTTAATCTTGAAGGTCGAAAAGTAGAAGGCATCGAAAATATCTTCACCGCCGGTATTAAAGAGTTTGCTCGTCTGCGTAAGCATTCTGGGGTAGATCCCGATGCGGTTATGGGGGGCGTGGAGCGAGCCATGAAAGTGGCCCTATATCGTGAAGAAGAGCGTCTTGATCAGCATTTACCTTTCTTGGCAACAGTTGGCTCGATTAGTCCCTATATTGGTCTGTTTGGTACTGTGTGGGGGATTATGCATGCATTCCTTGGCTTGGCTGAAGTACAACAAGCGACGCTAGCAACCGTTGCGCCGGGTATCGCCGAGGCTTTGATTGCGACAGCGATTGGTCTAGCGGCAGCGATTCCGGCGGTAGTTGCTTACAATCGATTCTCTGCGGGTGCGGATTCTCTGGTCTCTTCTTATGAAAACTTTGCTGATGAGTTTTCAAGTGTCTTGCATCGTCAAGTGCATGCCCGTGATGGAGGCGTTTAATGGCTCGTAGTAGACGACGGGGTAAGCGTAAACAAGTCGCAGAGATTAACGTCGTACCTTACATTGACGTCATGCTCGTGTTGTTGGTCATTTTCATGGTCACGGCACCGATGCTGACGCAAGGGGTCGATGTGGAGTTGCCGAATGCAAACGCCACACCTATCGAGTCCGACAATTCTGATGTACTGATTGCCTCTGTGGATCGCGATGGTCAGTACTATATTGACATCGGAGGAGAGCAAGCTCCCCTAGGTTTAGAGGAATTAAAAGACAGGGTGCGTAAAGTGTTGGCCCAAAACCCTAGTTTGCCTGTTTTGGTACGAGGCGACAAAAATGTTTCCTACGGTGATGTGGTGGGGCTTATGGTCGCTCTGCAAGGTGCCGGTGTGCAGAATATTGGTTTGGTGACTGAGCCTGAATGAAGATGAAGTGGCGAGATAGAGACGGATATGGCTTACCTGTCATGCTGGCCGTGGGCTTACACCTATCGGTGGTGTTAGTCGGTGTTGCTGTGGCTGCTTGGGATGGCAGTGAGGTCACTCCGCCGAAACGTCCTCCGATAGTGAATGCAACAGTAATAGACGTATCGCAGACTATTATTGGCCAGCGAGAAGCAGAGCAAGCTGCTCAGGCAGCCGCTCAAGCGGCTGAGGCTGCGCGGAAGAAACAAGAGCAACAACGAATCGAACAGCAAAAGCGCGCCGCCGCAGAACAAAAGCGTCAGGCTGAAGCTGAACGAAAAAAACAGGAAACAGCTCGGCAGCAAGCAGAAGCGAAGCGTCAAGCTGAGCTAGAAAAACAACGCCAAGCAGAAGCTCAAAAACGTCAGGCAGAGCAGCAGCGTCAGGCAGAACAGCGTAAGCAAGCCGAAGCAGAGGCCAAAAAGCTTGCCGAACAACGGCGTCAGGCAGAGCAACAACGTTTGGCCCGCGAAGCAAAACAGCGTCAAGAAGAGGCTCGTCGCCAGGAGCAAGAACGCCAAGCTCAGTTGGAGCGAGAGCGGCAGGAGCAGGCGGCTCGAGAGGCTGCTGAACAGCAAAGACAGGCAGAAGAAGCCTTGAAGCGGGCAGTCGCGGAAGAGGAAGCGCGTAAGCAAGCGGTGGCTGAACAGCAAATGGTTCAGTCAATTAGTAGTTTAATAAATCAGAGAGTCACCGACGCTTGGATAAGGCCACCGAATGCGCGTAATGGAATGAAGACTAAGCTGCGTATCTACTTCTTGCCCAATGGTGAAGTCAATAACGTGCAGGTGTTAGAGCAAAGTGGCAATGGTCTATTTGACCAGCGGGCCGTGGATGCTGTCTACAAAGTAGGACGAATCGAGGAATTGTCGGAAGTGGATCCCTATATTTTTGAACGAAACTTCCGTCAAGTAGACTTATTGTTTAACCCACAAGACTTGAGAAACTAATGAATTTTAGAAATATTGGCCTTATATTGCTTCTGCTCGTAGCTGGCTTGGTGCAGCGAGCGCATGCGCAATTAGTCATTGA
The DNA here is from genome assembly GCF_006385675.1 of Maribrevibacterium harenarium. Taxonomy (GTDB): domain Bacteria; phylum Pseudomonadota; class Gammaproteobacteria; order Pseudomonadales; family Marinomonadaceae; genus Marinomonas; species Marinomonas harenarium. The sequence continues at coordinate 4,495 of NZ_VFRR01000001.1, forward strand.
GATTACCAGTGGTGCTGATCAACTATTGCCCATTGCTGTTGTGCCCTTCGATGACGCAACCGCTCAGCCTTTGCCTGTTGATGTGGCGGAGATTATTGAAAATGACTTATTGCGCAGCGGGGTGTTTGAAACGATTCCTCGACGCAACATGATCAGCAGACCGAGTGACGCTAAAGATGTCCATTTCCGTGATTGGCGTCTTTTGCGTGCTGATTACGTGTTAGTTGGACAAGTGCTGAAAACTGCCCAAGATCGCTACCGCGTTGTCTACGAGCTGATGAATGTGGCGACAGAGCAGCGTGTCGGTAAAAAGGAGGGCATTGATGTGGCGGGTGCTAACCTGCGTGATGCCGCTCACTATGTGTCCGATAAAATTTATGAGCAGCTTACGGGTATCCGGGGCGCATTTAGTACGCGGATATTGTACGTGACAGCCGAAGGGGATCGGCTAGCACCTACCTTTAAATTGCAGGTGGCGGACGCAGATGGTCATCGGCCTCAAGTTGTGGTGGAGTCGAAAGAGCCTATTCTCTCTCCGTCATGGAGCCACGACGGTAAATTTATTGCCTATGTTATGTTCCGCAATCGTCGTCCGAATATATTTATTCAAGAGCTGGCGACTGGTAAACAGGAGCGATTGGCCCAGTTTCCAGGATTAAACGGTGCCCCCGCATGGTCTCCGGATGGGAAAAAATTAGCCGTTGTTTTATCGAAGGACGACAACCCCGAGATTTACGTACTAGATATTGTCACTAAAAAGCTAACCCGTATGACTAACCACTATGCAATTGATACAGAGCCTAGCTGGGAGCCGGATGGCAAGGGCATCATCTTCACCTCTGATCGTGGTGGTAATCCACAAATTTACCGCTTAGATGTGGATAGCAAGGAAGTAGAACGGGTTACCTTCGAGGGGGAATTGAACACCCGCGCTCGTTTGACTCCAGACGGTCGCTATCTTGTCACCGTACAAAAGAATGATGGCAGTTATCATATCGCCTTGCAGGATATGCGTAATGGTCGTGTACAAGTATTAACAGAGACCTATCTTGATGAGTCCCCAAGCATTGCTCCTAATGGTAGTATGGTGATGTATGCGACGACTCAGGGTAATAAAGGTATTCTTGCAGTAGTTTCCGTTGATGGATTGGTAAAATATAAGTTACCATCAGCAGATGGTGACGTGCGAGAGCCTGCTTGGTCTCCGTATTTCAAATAGAAGCGCATTAAGGAGCGACTAATGAGTGTAAAAAAACTGGGTAAGTTTGCAGTAGTTGGTTTGTCTGCTGCGTGGTTGGCAGGCTGTAGCACAACGGCAACTGAAGCAGATTCTGCTACGACAGCAGAAGAAAATGCAGCAACCACCGAAGAGCAGGCTGCTGCTGGGACTGATGCTGCTGGTGATCAGGCATTTGGTGCAGGTGGTGAATCCTCTGTGTCCAGCACTATCATCGTTGACGAAGAAGCGGCTGCACAACAGGCACAGCAAGACCTACTTGCAGGTGTTGATACGGTATTCTACTTCGATTTCGATAAATCAATCGTTCGTCCAGAAGCTCGTGAAGCGTTAGCGAAACATGCTCAATTCCTAGTGGCTAATCCTGATGCTCGCATCGTTTTAGAAGGTCATGCCGATGAGCGCGGTACCCGTGAGTACAACATGGCTTTGGGTGAGCGTCGTGCAAAAGCGGTTAGCCGTTATCTGACTATCCAAGGTGTTGCTGCCTCTCAAATCGAGACAGTAAGCTTTGGTGAAGAAGTACCAGTTGCGTTTGGTCATGACGAGTCTTCTTGGCAGTTAAACCGTCGTGTAGAAGTACGTTACGAGTAATGATAGCGATAAAGAAGCAGGCATCTGCTTGTGTATTAGGGCTGGCGCTGTTTACAGCGCCAGCTGCTAATGCAGAAGGCGCAGCCTTGTCCCCCAATGCGGCAGCAGACTTGCTATATCAGCTGGAAATGCTGCAACAGGAAGTTTCTTCCCTTCGAGGTCGACTTGAAGAGCAAGAACATGAGTTAAACAAGATGCGTGAGCGTCAGCGTGATCGGTACGTTGACTTGGATCGTAGAATTTCCCTGTTGTTAACTCAGCAAGCCCAGTCCCCTGTGGTAGGTACCGCTGTTGTGTCTGAAGCAGACAGTTCACCCGATGTGGCGACTCCGACTGTAGTCGCGTCTCCCGTTGTCACGGGTTCAGTTGCTACTGCCCCTGTTGCTTCTGTGTCCGTCGCTACCGCTCCCGTGGTGTTGCAGGCTCCGGCAGCAAATGTGGAAGAGTCCTACAAAGCGGCCTATGAGCTGATACGCAATAAGCAGTTTGATCAGGCGAAAGCGGCATTTGAGCAGTTTGTTCAGCAGCACCCCAATGTTACGTTAACAGGCAATGCCTATTACTGGTTAGGTGAATTAGAGCTTGTTTTGGGTAATCCGGCCGCTGCAATCAACCAGTTCTCAGTTGTTGTTAACAAATTTGTGGGGCACTCTAAAGTGGCTGATGCCACCTATAAGCTAGGTATCGTGTCCGACCAAATAGGTCAGCAGGATATTGCTGTTCAATACATGCAGCGCGTGGTTTCTGACTTTCCTGATAGTTCGGCAGCGACAAAAGCGACTGCTTATTTGACTAATTTGAAATAAAAGCTTGCAATTCAATGGGATGTCATTAAGATACGCAACCCGTTGGGTCGTTAGCTCAGTTGGTAGAGCAGTTGACTTTTAATCAATTGGTCACTGGTTCGAATCCAGTACGACCCACCAACTTTTCCTTTTTATGATCGATGGGTCGTTAGCTCAGTTGGTAGAGCAGTTGACTTTTAATCAATTGGTCACTGGTTCGAATCCAGTACGACCCACCATCATCTTCCTTTAGTCGCCATTTCCTCAAGGGGATGATCATGTCTGACGTGGTAGATAAGATCGCACTTCGCGAGACGGTTCAGAAATTCCTTTCTGAAGCAGAACACGCTATTCAAGCTCCTTCTATTGATACCGCTGAGTTACGCGCCGAGATTAAGCAGCTGTTAAAGCAAAAAGATGCCGTTCTCGTTGCGCACTACTACACAGACGATGCGATACAAGAACTGGCTGAAGAAACAGGTGGTATCATCGCAGACTCGCTAGAGATGGCTCGCTTTGGCGCCAATCATCCGGCGAAGACTTTGATTGTTGCTGGTGTTAAGTTCATGGGCGAGACCGCAAAAATTCTCAGTCCAGAAAAAACCGTACTGATGCCAACGCTAGAGGCCACTTGCTCCCTAGATATCGGCTGTCCCGCAGAAGAATTTTCCGCGTTTTGTGATGCCCATCCAGATAGAACAGTGGTTGTATATGCTAATACTTCCGCTGCGGTTAAAGCTCGTGCAGATTGGGTGGTTACTTCTGCTATAGCGCTAGATGTGGTGCAGTACTTATCCGATCGCGGTGAAAAAGTGCTTTGGGCACCTGATCAGCACCTTGGTGGTTACGTACAACAACAGACCGGCGCCGATATGGTGTTGTGGGATGGTGCCTGTATTGTGCACGAAGAGTTTAAAGCCAAAGGGATCTTAGACCTTAAAGCGGTTTATCCTGATGCGGCGATCCTAGTGCACCCAGAATCCCCAGATGCGGTAGTCGAAATCGCGGATGTAGTCGGTTCAACTTCTCAATTGCTGAAAGCGTCCCAGCAGATGGATAACGATACTTTTATCGTCGCTACTGACAGGGGCATTTTCTATAAAATGAAACAGGCTTCTCCTGGTAAACGTTTCGTGGAAGCGCCAACGGCTGGTTCAGGAGCTACCTGTCGCAGCTGTGCTCACTGCCCGTGGATGGCTCTAAACTCCCTTGAGCTATTGCGTAACGCCTTGAGAGATGGAAGTGGTGCTATCGAAGTCGATGAGGCGACGCGCATTGGGGCGTTGAAGCCATTGCAACGCATGTTAGACTTTAGCAAGTAGTCATTTAATAAGCCCTCAATTGAAGAGGGCTTGATCAATTTCCAGTCCTTTCATTTTTTCGTACTGACTCCTAAGTTCAAGGCTGCGGTAGTGGCTACTATCAACGTTCAACGCATCTTGCAAATAGCGCAAGGCCAGTTCCGTATTGCCATTCCAGTAGGCTTGTTCAGCTTTAATCGTATACAGCATCGCTTCATCGTTATTATTTCGGGCGGCAACAAGATTGCCCCGTAGGCGTTGTTCTATTTGGTAACGATAGGCCTCGGTTGTTGCTGCAATATAAGGAAGTCCAGGCTGTATAAGATGCAGTAGTGTTGTCATGGTGAGATTGTTTGGCGCAATTTGTAGTTGTCTGGTTAGCCAAGTTTTTGCCCGTAACTCTTGTTGGGATTGCAGCCACACCTGTAATTGGAGATAGCTAGTAAACTCATTTTCGCTAGTTATTTGGTCGAGATGCTGCTGAGATTTCTCGATTTGATCTAGCAGTAGCGCTAGCAAGGCTAATGCAAAATGCTGACTATCCGGAGAAGTAACTTGGCTTTTTAAATAGGGCTCTGGGTTATCCACGAGCGCTGCTCGGTACGCCAACAGGGTAGCTCGAAAATAGCGGAAAGAAGCGTCGGAGTTTGCGGCGAAGGAGGGTTGACTCGTTATGCGATTATCCTCTGGCGTCAGTTGGTCGGCGGCGCGACTGAGTGGGAGGGGGTGAGTATAGAGGAATTCTAAGTCTGGATTGGCTTGGCTTTGTGCGGAAAGTCCTAGTAACAAACGAGTCATCCCCGATGGCGCCTTGCCAGCCATACGCAGAAGTTCTCGGCCTCGACGATCAGCTTCACGTTCGTGATCCCTTGAATAGGACAATAGATTACTTGCTTGATTGGCGGCGCCACCAATGGCAATCGAAGTGCCCGCTTCCGCACTGCCATTCGCCGCCGCAAATATGCCTGCAAGCATCAGTGCTAGCGCCTGGCGTTGCTCATTCGCGCGCTGTTGTTGTCCCCTTTCATAATGACTGAGCTCTAAATGGGCCAGTTCGTGGGCAAGAAGTCCCATAAGGCTGTCTTCTTGGTCGATTAGAACCAAAATGTCGCTATAGATAAATAGGTGATTGCCGGGAATCACGAAGGCATTAGTCTGTCGGCTGTTGAGTAATGCGATATCCACCATTTTATTGGTCAGTTGCGAGTAGGGTGTCAACTCAGCCAGCTTAAGACGGAGATAATCGTAAGCTGGGGGAAAATCTATTAATCCAGGGCTTGAAGATATCTTGCGAAACCAATGGTGCCCTAACACAAAGCTAGGGTTAGTTAGGCTGCGCTCATCCGCTTTCGGGATGAGATCAGGTAGTTGGCTGCCGGAGTAGGGGGAGCTAAAAACACTAGTGCTAACCAATCCAACCAATAAAAATGCGGTAAATAGTGGTTTGTTAACCTTGCTGACAAGTAAAAAAAATAGTCTCATAAAGCCCACTGTTCAGGAGTCAATGGTAATGTTGCAAACAGAGTTAGAGTATGACCTATTAGTGGATGCGAGAGAAGATCGCTGTCCAATGCCATTACTAAAGGCCAAGTTGGCGTTGGCGAAATGTCAGCCCGGTCAAATCATTTGTTTGATGGCGACCGATGAGGGTTCTTTGCAAGATGTGCCACGTTATCTGGATATGGTTTCCCATCGACTGTTAGAGCAGGCGATGGTAGAAGATTGTTGTTACTTTCTAATAGAGAAGGGAGTCGCTTGATGTTTAAGGTTGTTGACAGTCTCATTAAGCGTTACTTGTCTAACGAAGAAGTCGTTATATTTATACTGTTACTACTCGCTGGCTTAGGCGTTCTGGCTTTTTGGGGAGGGATTCTTGCGCCGGTGCTCATCGCCATCGTGCTGGCGTTCCTTATGCAAGGAGTTGTCAACAAGCTCAAAGGCTTTGGATTAGGCCATACGGTTGCCGTCTCTATTGTCTTTCTGGTCTTTATGGCTGCCTTTGGTTTGTTTATCGGTTTCATGATACCGATCGCGTGGCGTCAAGCGGTAAAGCTCGTGAATGATTTGCCCCGTATGGTCGGCGAGTTGCAAGATCTGGTAGATATGTTTGCTTTGCAAAATATCGACTACATTAGCCAATCTGCACTGAATGAAGTGATTAATACGATTACGGCAGAGGTTGCCAATCTCGGCCAGTGGTTAGTTTCCTTTTCCTTGTCGAGCATTCCATCTCTTTTTTCCTTGCTGATTTATCTAGTTTTAGTTCCTATCGTCATGTTTTTCTTAATGAAGGATCAGGATCGCATCATTGCTTACCTGACTTCTTGGTTGCCAAAAGAGCGACGGATGATGAACATGATTGCCCACGAAATGAATGATCAGATCGCCAACTACATTCGTGGCAAATTTATTGAAATGGTCGTTGTGGGGATCGTTTCCTACATCGTATTTTTGTACTTTGACCTACGCTACGCCGAGCTAATGGGATTGTTAGTGGGTCTATCCGTGCTTATTCCCTATATTGGAGCAGCGGCGGTTACGGTGCCGGTTGCACTGGTTGCCTTCTATCAATTTGGGGCAACAAACGAATTTCTGTATGTGTTTGGAGCTTATTTGGTAGTGCAGGCTCTAGATGGCAATGTATTGGTGCCAGTGTTGTTCTCCGAGGCGGTGAACTTGCATCCGGTAGCCATTATTGTGGCCGTGTTGATATTTGGTGGGTTGTGGGGTTTTTGGGGGGTGTTCTTCGCTATCCCGTTAGCCACGCTAGTGAAAGCCATAATTAACGCCTGGCCAAAGGGGCATGATTACGAAGCGGATCAGAGTTAGTTTGGAAATATTGCGCACGAGGAGGTTTATCCTCGTGCGCTCAAGTTGCTAGGCGAGAATTTGTTCAGCGTGTTCTTTGGTTTTGACTTTGCTGATTATATCCGCAATTTTACCCTCTTCATCAATAATGAAGGTGGTACGAACCGTTCCCATGTACTCTTTACCCATGAATTTCTTTAGTTGCCAAGTACCGTATAGGTCATGCACGCTGTGATCTTCATCGGCGATTAACGTGAAAGGTAATTCATTCTTGGCGATGAAATTTTGGTGGCGTTTTGGTGAGTCGGTGCTGATGCCAAGCACCACAAACCCTTTACCTGTCAGAGCGTCAATGTTGTCACGCAAGTTACAGGCCTGAGCAGTACAACCTGGCGTAGAGTCCTTCGGGTAAAAATACAATACCACTTTTTTGCCACGGTAATCCGATAGACTAATCATCTCGCCGTTTTGGTTGGGGGCGGTAAAGTCTGGGGCCATCTGCCCGATCTCAATGCTCATATTTTGCTCCATTCGGTTTGGATGAATTGTGTATTCAGTGAACTTACGGTGGAAATGATGAAATGGATGGGCTGACAAAGCAAATTTTCCTACTAGTTTTGGGTAGAATTGTTGTCAGTCCCTAAGGCCAACGTTACTATTAGCACGCATTTTCTAATCGGAGGTTTCCACATGATCACAGGTAGTTTAGTAGCCCTTATCACCCCAATGACCGACAGCGGTGACGTTGATAAGGTTAAGCTTGATGATCTGGTGGAGTTCCACATAGCCAACGGTACTCATGGCATTGTCGCGGTGGGTACAACGGGCGAATCAGCAACACTAACTTACGATGAACATGCGGACGTGATCCGTCAAGTGGTGACTAAGGTTGCTGGTCGCGTTCCTGTGATTGCGGGTACTGGCGCTAACTCAACCCACGAGGCGATTGATTTAACTAAGCGTGCCAAGGAAGCAGGGGCTGACGCTTGTTTGTTAGTGACGCCTTATTACAACAAGCCTACTCAAGAAGGCTTATTTCAACACTTCAAGGCCATCGCTGAGGCAGTTGATATCCCTCAGATTCTGTACAATGTACCAGGCCGAACAGCTTGCGATATGAGCAATGAAACCACTTTGCGTTTGTCTAAGTTGAATAATATCGTTGGTATCAAAGACGCTACCGGTGATTTAGAGCGGGGTAAGGCTCTGATTGAACAAGCGCCAGAAGATTTTGCCGTTTACTCCGGTGACGATGCAACGGCTGTTGGGCTCATGTTATTGGGAGGTAAAGGTAACATCTCCGTTACTGCCAACGTGGCACCTAAGCAAGTTGCACAAGCAGCGGAAGCTGCGTTAGCCGGCAATAGCGAACTAGCCCGTGAAATCGATGGTGGAATTAGCCCATTGCATAGCAACCTTTTCTTAGAGTCAAACCCGATACCAGTAAAATGGGCATGCGCCGAGCTCGGCCTCTGTGGTTTCGGTATCCGTTTGCCGTTGACGCCTTTATCAGATGTTCATCATGAAGCAGTGCGTCAAGCCTTACGCGTAGCGGGAGTGGCGCGTGATTAAGTCTTTTTCTGTATTGATTATGCCACTAGCGTTGATTGCTAGTGGCTGTGCGGTAGTAAAAGATCACGGGCTAGATTATCAATCTGCCGCTGTGAATGAGACTAAGCTCGTACTGCCAGAGGATGCCCAAGCGCCAGTTGATAAGTTGGTTATCCCTAACGACGGCAAAGTTGCAACCCTCACTCCAACGGGTGATTTCAGTGCTCCTAGAGCTCAGATGATTTATCAGTCATTGGGTGGAGCGGACATCTTCCTGTCAGAGAGTTCGGTAAATCTGCACTTTGATCAGCCTACGACTCGTGTATTGGCGACTCTGAAAGGATACTGGCGCGATAATTATGAAATTGAGTTGGAAGAACAAACAATAGAAAATGGTGCGACTACCCTAGTTACAGCTCCTGTTCAGCTTCAAGAGCAAGGGGGCTGGGCAGCACTTTGGAGTAAGATCACCCGACTTTACCCAGACAAGTATCAATTTCGCTATGTTCTCCAAGGTCACGAGAACCTAACCGAAGTCACGGTGTCCATGGCGAAAGTGGTTGAAGGAGAAGACGAAGTTTGGCTATCGCCAGTGGCTGATGAACTTGCTCTAAGAGAAACTGTACGTTCTTGGTCTAAAATTGGTCGCCGTAGTTTGGATGGTTCTGCGCTGCTGTCTGAGCAAACCACCATCGCCGGTGGCGGAAAGTACTGGGTAGATCATCAGCGTCTTTTCGCCATGAAACTCGATAGCGCTCAATTATCCGATGAGCAAGCCATTGCTAAGCTAGATGTACTTCCAGGCGTCTATCTCAGCCAGTCAGAGCAAGGGTATAGTTTATCCTTAGTGCCTGAGGAAAAAGTGGCTAGAGTAGGCGATATTGTGGATTTTACTCTTCCAACGGGAAACGGCGAGTCCGCTAAGTTATTTAAAGTAAAACGTCGCAACCTAAATGATGTGGATTGGCAACAGCGCCAATACCCAGTTACGGTACAGCGTCAGCCGAATGGTACTTTTATCCAGCTTGATACCAGCGCTGACAGTAATCCTGAATTAACGTCGTTCCGCTTGGCCTATCAGCTGACCCAACGATAATTTATTCCCTCACAGCAACACACTCGGAGACTGCTCAATGGAAAAACGACAAGAGCTCTATGCGGGCAAAGCAAAATCGGTATTTCGTACCGATGACCCAGATAGAATGGTACTTGTATTCCGTGACGATACATCAGCGTTTGATGGTAAAAAAGTTGAACAACTTGATCGTAAAGGCATGGTGAACAATAAGTTCAATGCTTTTATTATGACTAAATTGGCGCAAGCTGGTATTCCTACTCACTTTGAAAAGCTTCTTAGTGATAACGAGTCTTTGGTTAAGCGCTTGGATATGATGCCTATCGAGTGTGTTGTTCGTAACGTCGCTGCGGGTAGTCTCACTCGTCGTTTGGGTGTGCAAGAGGGAACCGAGTTAACACCGCCTACGTTTGAGCTATTCTTGAAAAACGATGCTTTGGGCGACCCAATGATCAACGAATCTCACGTTGAGGCGTTTGGTTGGGCGAAGCCTGAACACCTAGCAAAAGCGAAAGAGCTAACCTACCAAGTCAACGATGTGCTGAAAGCCTTGTTTGCTGAGGGCGGTATGATCTTGGTGGATTACAAACTAGAATTCGGTTTGTTCAACGGTGAAGTGGTGCTCGGCGATGAGTTTTCTCCAGACGGTTGTCGTCTGTGGGATGCAGAGACCAAAGAAAAAATGGACAAAGATCGTTTCCGCCAAGGTCTAGGCGGTGTGATCGAGGCCTATGAAGACGTGGGTCGTCGTATCGGTATCGATTTCGACGCCTAAGCGGTTTGCCAGTTAAGGAGGGGTAACCCTCCTTAGTTGTTTCTGACCAATACCTCCCTGGGACAAGCATGAATTTCCTTCCGGTAACCATTGGCTTACGTTACGCACGTGCCAAACGCAGTAATCATTTCATCTCCTTCATTAGTTTTTCCTCCATTGCGGGTCTCGCCCTAGGTGTGGCAGTGCTAATTACGGTACTGTCGGTAATGAATGGTTTCGATCGTGAGTTACGCCAGCGTATTCTGGGGATGGTGCCCCATGCCACTGTGTGGGGAGAACCCACATTGGATGACTGGCAGGAAACGGCACGGTTGGTCGAGGCGATGCCAGGGGTAGTGGCGGTGGCACCCCATACCCAGGCCCAGGTGATGTTTCAGTCTCAATATGGAGTGCATGGCGCTTTGCTCAATGGGATTGACCCGGCGTTAGAGCAAAAGGTATCCATCATTGGTAACCACATTAGTAGTGGGTCGTTGGATGGGCTCAATCAAACACGCTTTGGGATTATTCTGGGCGAGCAGTTGGCACGTATGTTGGGAGTTAAAGTCGGCGACAAGGTGACGGTCATATTGCCAAAGGCCAACGTTTCCATAGCAGGTATTACACCAACTCTGAAACGCTTCACGCTTGTAGGCACCTTTAAAGTAGGTGCTGAGTTAGATGCCTCGTTGGCATATATCAACATTAAAGACGCCGCCACCCTGAAGCGCTACACCGGTGATGGTGTTGAAGCCCTAAGAATAGCTTTTGACGATTTGTTTTCCGCACCAACCATGATTTGGGATATCGCCCGGGTAGTACCGGGACAGAACCGCGTTAGCGACTGGACTCGAACCCATGGTAATTTGTTTCAGGCAATCAAAATGGAAAAAACCATGATTGGTTTATTGCTGTTACTGATAGTGGCTGTGGCGGCGTTCAATATCGTTTCCACCTTAGTGATGGTGGTAACGGATAAGCGTACCGACATCGCCATTTTACGTACCATGGGGCTTACTTCTGGCCAAGTAATGGCGGTGTTTATCGTACAAGGAATTTTTATCGGACTGCTTGGTACCTTAATTGGCCTCGGTTTGGGGGTGGCAGCAGCGCTCAATGTGAGCGATGTGATCGCTTGGGTAGAAGGGATTATGGGGACTCAATTTCTTAATGGTGATGTGTACTTTATCAGTTATTTACCATCAGAATTACAATGGTCGGATGTGCGTTTTATTGTGATTAGTGCCTTCATTATGACGGTTATGGCTACGCTTTACCCGGCGTGGCGAGCTGCTAAAGTTCATCCTGCGGAGGCGTTGCGTTATGAATAATCCAGTTTTGCAATGCGAGCAGTTGGAAAAGAACTATCTTGATGGGCGAGATAATATTGCGGTAATTCGCGGTGTAGAGTTTGCCTTAGGAGCGGGGGAAGCTATTGCTATTGTGGGGGCTTCTGGTTCTGGCAAAACCACGTTATTAAACCTACTTGCGGGGTTAGATACGGCGTCTAAGGGAAGTGTGAAGCTTGGTGGCGTTGCTTGGGAAAGCTTATCTGATAAGGGGCGGTCAAAATTACGTAATCAGGATTTGGGCTTTGTGTATCAGTTTCATCATTTGCTGCCTGAGTTTTCGGCACTGGAAAATGTGATGATGCCTATGCTAATCAAGGGCATAGCTCGTAAAAAAGCTAGTGAGGAGGCGCAATCCCTATTAACAAGTGTGGGTCTGGCCCATCGCCTGCATCATCGTCCTTCAATGTTGTCCGGTGGAGAGCGTCAGCGCGTCGCTATCGCGCGGGCGTTAGCCAACCACCCTAAGTGTGTGTTAATGGATGAGCCAACAGGAAACCTAGATGAAACAACATCCCTAGAGATTCAGTCATTAATTGGCGAGCTCAAACGCCAATATGATATGGCGTTTGTAGTAGTAACCCATGACGAGCGTATGTTGGGGTGGATGGATCGTGCCTATCGCTTAACGGAAGGTAGGCTGGCATTAATGTGACCTAAGCTAGTCTTGGTCTCCCTTAGGGTTGTGATCTGGTAGGATGCGACCCAAACGTAACAGTTTGCGGTTTTGCCAGCGTTTTACCACATGCAAACGCCATAGCAACAAAATGCCAAAGTACGACAGTCCACCGACGACCAGCCCTGCGACTATCGAGCCGACGTATAACGGTAGCCAGATATGCTCCATCTGGTGCCACATCCATTCCACCGACATTTTAAATTCCATATCGCTGGGACCGCCGACTAGAAAGGTGCCTAAAAGATAGTTAGCATAGAACACGATCGGCATGGTTATTGGGTTGGTCAACCACACTAAAGCAATAGACAAAGGGATGTTGGCACGCATGGGCACCGCGCAGAGAGCAGAGGCAACCATTTGAAAAGGCATGGGCAAGGCGGCCCAAAATAAGCCATTTAGAAAAGCGCGCGCAACGGAACGTCTGGTTAGGTGCCAAAGGTCTGCTTCGTAGATTTTGCTCCCCAGTATGCCAAGTGCTTTGTTTTGCCTTAGCTTATCAGGGTGTGGTATGTACTTCTTAAAATAGTGCTTTGGCATAGTCCGGTACAGCAATAAACAAGGGCAGGGAGGTCCTGTGTTGCTAATTCAAATCATTATTTGCATCTTCGCGGTACTGATGCCGGAAGCGGCAAGATGGCCATATTTTACGCTTATAACTATCCTTTGTCTCTGCAAAATCTATACAGGTGATTGGCGGACGCCGATATTGCTTGTTGTTTCCACTGTTTTGTTGATCTTACACGGGGTATTTTCTCATCCGAAGCTGGAGAGTATTTCCGAGATCTCCTTCAATATAGATAAAGCTTGTTACGTTTCGGTTAAGTTAACCGGTGTTGGCGTGCTGGTTGGTGAGAATGGCGGTTATTTGCTTGCTCGGCCATGCAATGACTCGTCCCCCGCGGATATTTCAGTTGTTGCAGTGAAATCGGCACGCGCACTAGGGTATGGGAGTTGGCAGGAGCGACGCTTCTTTGCTGAAGGCGCAAAATGGCGCCTCGATATAGTCACACCATTACCCTCCCATTTCATTGTCTCTGACTTATCTGATTACTCCCGCGGAGAAGCCTTAACTAGGGCGTTAATATTCGGGGAAAAAAGTGCTATTTCTCAACAAGATAAGTGGTTAATTCGTCACTTGGGTATTGCTCATCTATTCGTTGTCTCTGGACTTCATATTGGCTTTGCTTGGATGCTAAGTCGATTTATCAGTCGCTTAATTTATTTGTTTTATCTAGCGGTTGGGCGATCTGCCACCCCATTGCCACAAGTACTACTGGAAGCACCGCTAGGTATCCTTGCTTGTGCCATTTACGGTTATATGAGCGGTTGGGGAGAGCCCGTTATTCGCGCCTTTTTGATGGTAGTTTTATGGGGTTACTGGCGTAGTCAATGGCACCGAGTAACCCTATTTGGTTTATTGCAAACTGCGGTTTTGCTGATGCTATGGTGGCAGCCTTACCGAATAGTTAATGCAAGTTTTTGGTTGTCCGTGTCTTTTATTCTGTTATTGGTGATCTTGTTGCCTCGGTTAGGCAAAAGCTATGGCTGGTACCATCTTTGCCTTCTATTATTTTCACTCTTTCTCACTGCTGGTTGGCAGGAAAGCCAATCCCTAGTGGCACTATTGACCAATATGGTGCTTGTGCCTGTAACGGGGTTTATTTGGTTGCCATCCGCAGTGGCCGTATTGCTGATTGACAATGTTGTTCTATCGTCCCACTACTATCATGGTATTGGGCAGATGTTTGGTCTGCTCTGGCATCTAGCAGCATGGGGGGACTCGGTTTCTTTGAATACCACGTGGGGAGAGCATAGTAAGTTACTACTGGTAATCTTCGCCTATGGATTGGTGCTGCTAATGCCCTTGTGGCGGGCTAGGCTGGGTCTGATATTGCTGATGTTGGCGCTCATTGATGAGCCAAATTCTGATCTCATGGTAGAGAACCGCGGGGGAGATTTATTGGTTAGAGCCAACGGCAAGGTTGTGGAATTGGGAAGTTGGCAGGCTCTGCCTCGGAGACTCACGCCCAGTGAGTACTTTCCAAATGCCATCATTGCCCAACGTTTACCAGACTACAGCGCTGGAGAGTGGCTGAGGAGTGCGCCCAAATGGGTTCTAACACGCCACGCTACTCAGTACCAAACCCAGTTGCTAGCGGCGCTGAAAATTCCACTGTATGTTGTGCAAACCAATGAAACACTGCATTTTCGTGCAAACACTCGCAAAGGGATTGAGGTATCGTCATCACTCTGCCCAAGGGGGCTAAAACTTTTTGCGACGTCAGCTTGCAAACGTGTTGCTGCGTTGGAGAGTGTGGTAAATTAAGCCCACATTTGCACAGGAGGTCTCGTGTTAGAATTTATCAAAACCGGTGGCGTTTTTATGTGGCCACTTCTTGGCTGTTCCATTTTAGCGCTAGCTATCATCATCGAGCGTTTTTGGTCGTTACGTAAAGGGCGGGTGGTTCCGAATGGATTAATGGCCGATGTCATGGCTCGTTTGAGAGAAGATCGCATGACCGTTGATTATATTCGCTCGTTACAATCAACTGCAGGTTTAGGCTTTATTTTTGCTGCTGGATTATTGAATTCCAAACACGGTCGGCAATCCATGAAAGAGAGTATTCGCGAAGCAGCGAGTCATGTTATCCACGAATTAGAGCGCTTCATGAGCACGTTGGGAACGATTGCTGCGATCGCTCCACTGCTAGGGTTGCTGGGTACTGTCGTGGGTATGATTAAAGTATTTTCGGTGCTGATGGAAGAGGGGGCTGGCAATACCGCTTTGTTGGCTGGAGGGATTTCCGAAGCGCTGTTAACCACAGCGGCAGGGCTTGGGGTCGCCATCCCAGCATTGATTTTTCATCGCTATTTTTCCCGTCGAATTGACGAGTTGGTGGTATCGATGGAGCAGCAGTGCAACAAATTGGTCGATGCTTTACATGCCGAACGCACAAGCTAAGGAGCGGCAGTGAAATTTCGTCGCCAAAAAATCGAAGATGTGCAGATCAATCTCACGCCACTGATAGACGTGGTTTTTCTGCTGCTAATTTTCTTTATGGTTAGCACTACTTTTAAGCAAAGCACCGAATTGACTATTGATTTACCGACAGCGAGTTCCGGGGCGCCATCTCTAATCGCGCAACAGCCGGTAGAGATCACCATCACAAAAGATGGACGTTATGTTATCAATGGACAAACCTTAGTAAATCAAACCACCGATGTTTTGGTGCAGGGGTTGAAGGAAACCTTTGCTGAAGATTTTAAACGTCCGCTAATCATTACTGCTGATGCGGGAGCGGAGTATCAGATGGTAATGCGTGTCTACGATGCGGCAGCCCGCCTAGGTATCACAAAACTAGCCCATACCGCTCAGCAGGAGCAGGAGTGAGCTGGATAGAGAGACAAATTTCAGCCTCTTGGTATCGTCCATTTGGTTGCTCTTGGCTGCTTTACCCTCTGTTGCCATTGGCCCGTTGGCTGATAGCGCGCAAGCGGCAGGCATTTTTGCGACACCCACCGGCTGTATTGAAAGTGCCGGTCGTGGTAGTGGGCAATATTACAGTGGGTGGTACGGGCAAATCGCCCTTAGTGCTGGCTTTGGTGGAACTGTGTCAGCAGCAAGGCTGGCGTGTTGGTATTATTAGTCGCGGGTATGGGTCAAATGTCACGCAACCGGTGCTCGTTCGCCACGACAGCCTAGCGAGTGATGTGGGAGACGAGCCACTTATGTTGGCCCAGCGTAGCGGTGTCCCGGTGTGCGTACATCCACAGCGACGCCTCGCTGCTGAAGCATTATTGCAGCACCATTCCCTTGATCTAATTCTTAGTGACGATGGCTTGCAGCATTATGCTCTACCGCGTGATTTAGAAATTGCCATGATAGACGGGCATAGAGGTGTTGGTAACGGTCAACTGCTTCCTGTAGGTCCTTTACGTGAGCCAGTTTCGCGCTTACAAAGAGTGGATTTTCGCTTCTTAATCGGCGCTCGGGATACGAGTGTCGCGGGTTTTCCTGTGACAGCTGTTCCTTTGCTGCCTGTGGTACTGAGAAATGTATTTAACCCTAAGCAAACTTTGCCTTTGTCGGAGCTTCAGGGAAAGTCATGGCAAATACTAGCGGGGATCGGTAATCCACAAAGATTTTTGCAAACACTGCAAGAGCTAGGTTTGACAGCCGACTCACCGAAGCATCTGTTTCCCGATCACCATGTTTTTGCAACTGAGGATATTCCTAGTGATGGCAAAGTCGTGATGACGGAAAAAGACGCAGTGAAATGCCGCGTGTTACCAACGCAAAACCGCGAACTTTGGTACCTAGAAGTAAAAGCTCAGTTACCTACAGCAGTAACCAATGCGTTGCTGGAAACGATTAACTCGATAATAGAGATGAGAAAACATGAACAAAGCGCTACTTGATATCTTGGTTTGCCCTGTTACCAAGGCCCCCCTTGAACTGAGTGCAGATGGCACCGAACTCATTAGTCGCGTCGGTGGTATGGCCTATCCCATTCGAGATGGCATCCCAGTCTTATTAGAAACCGAAGCGCGTACTCTTACCACTGATGAGCGCCTCCACGACGATAGCGCAAAATGAAAGTGTTAATGGTCTGCCTTGGGAATATTTGCCGTTCACCGGCGGCTCAAGGTGTGTTGGAGTTTCTCGCCCGCAAACATCGTCTTGATATCCAAGTGGATTCTGCAGGTACGGCTGCATACCATATAGGTAAGCGTCCTGATGCGCGTTCGATTGCTGCCTTAGCAGAGATCGGTATCGATATTTCACAGCAGCGTGCGCGACAAGTCTCTCGTCATGACTTTGAGGAGTTTGACTGGATATTGGCCATGGATCGAGACAATTTAAACAATCTCGCTCAATTAGCTCCAGCTCAAGAGCGTGCGAAAATAGCCTTGCTAGGGGAATATCGTAACGGGCTTAACGGAGGAGAAGTTGCAGATCCGTATTGGGGAGAGGCAGCCGAGTTTGCGCAAATGCGCGAACACCTGATGGTTTTATTACAAGACTTCATTAGCGAGATAAAGTCGTGACTGCAGCACTGCCTCACCCATTAACGCCTGATGTTGAATTAACCGATTACAACACCTTGCGGTTTGCTTATCGGGCGCAATATCTCTGCGAAGTAGAGACGTTACACCAATTGCACGAAATATTGGAGTGGGGGAAGCAAAACGCCCTGACTTGGCGAATCTTTGGTGGCGGAAGCAATTTGGTTATTTGTCAGGATCTGCCTGGTATTACGCTAATTAACCGATTAAAGGGCCGAGTCGTGCTCCGAGAACATGACGATTTTGTCGATATCGAAGTTTGCGGCGGAGAAAACTGGCATGAACTGGTTGCTTGGACGGTAGCACAAGGCTGGTGGGGGTTGGAAAATTTGGCTCTGATCCCCGGAAGCGTTGGTGCTGCCCCCGTGCAAAATATTGGCGCTTATGGGGTAGAAGTTAAGGACTGTATTTTAGCTGTGGAAGTGTTGGATACCCATACCATGCAGCTTTGCCATCTGTCCCCAACTGATTGCGATTTTGGCTATCGGGAATCCGCATTCAAACACCAATGGGCTGGTCGTTACATCATAGTGAAGGTGTGCTTTCGCTTGTCCAAGCTTCCTAGGCGAGTGTTAAATTACGGCGGTTTGAATCAGCGTCTTGCGGAAAATTGTAGTCAGCAAGAGATTTTTGATACGGTTTGCCAGATTCGCTCGGCTAAGTTACCCAATCCCAATGAGTTGGCTAACGTGGGCAGTTATTTTAAAAACCCGATCGTTGCTGACCATGTCTATAGAGAGTTACTCAATCGCTACCCCGATTTGGTGGCGTTTCCCTATGGTCAAGACTGGAAACTTGCAGCGGGTTGGTTAAATGAGAAAGCGGGCTGGAAGGGCAAGCGTGTAGGTGGTGTTGGAGTTTACTCAGAGCAGGCTTTGGTGCTAGTAAACTACCAAGATCGTCACGCAGCAGGTTTGTTGTCGCTGCAGCAGCAAATTGAGCAGTCAGTGTTGGCTCAGTTTGGTGTGCAGTTGGAGCGCGAGCCGATTTTGTTGCCGGGCGAGGCCGAATAGTGTCTACGAAAGTGGGTATATTCGACTCTGGTTCGGGCGGACTCACGGTATTGGCCAGCT
This sequence comes from Maribrevibacterium harenarium, assembly GCF_006385675.1. Classification (GTDB taxonomy): domain Bacteria; phylum Pseudomonadota; class Gammaproteobacteria; order Pseudomonadales; family Marinomonadaceae; genus Marinomonas; species Marinomonas harenarium. The sequence continues at coordinate 22,768 of NZ_VFRR01000001.1, forward strand.
TGCGTCAAACTATGCCGCACCATGACTACCTCTATGTGGAGGATGCCGGCTTTGCTCCCTATGGTAGTCATAGTACATCAGTGATTACCGACCGCTGCGTTAAAATAACAGACTACTTATGTCAGCAAGGCGTCACCGCTTTAGTGGTGGCATGTAATACCGCGACAGTAACAGCGATTCATATCCTGCGAGAGCGTTTCGCACATATGTCTTTCGTTGGTATCGAGCCTGCCGTGAAGCCAGCATACGATATAACCCGAAATGGTAAAGTGGCGGTGTTAGCTACACCTATCACTATCGGTAGTCCGCGTTTACAGCAATTGATTGAACTATGGGGAGCGGGAAAAGAAACTTCCCTATTCCCATCGGCGAGTTTGGCGCAACTGATTGATCAACCTAGTGCGATGTTGGAGTTACAGCAGGAGTTGGATCGAATTGCTGAGCAAGTCAAACAAAGTCAAGCGGATGTGCTGGTTTTAGCCTGTACCCACTATCCTCATGTGAAAGACTCCTTACAGCAGCGTCTTCCAGAGGTAAATATTATTGAGCCAAGCCTTGGAGTAGCCAAGCGTCTATCGTCAATTTTGCCAATAAGACAACATGTGGACACTAGATTGATGGGTAGTGTCAGTTACTTTACTACCGGTAAGATGAGGCAGTTAGGGCGCTATCCATGCGCCCCTAGGGAAATCGATATCTAACCTTTTCTTAAGCGTCGCTGCCTGTACAGGCTAGTGCTAATTTCAGGGCTTCCTTGCGTGAAGAAGCGAAAGCATTGGCCGGCAATCTGGTAGTGACGCCGAGCTTTTCTAAGCGTTCCGTAGTTTGCCCATTCGGGCTAAAGATAAACACCTGACAGTTTACCTCTATGGCGTCTTTAATGGCGTTTTCTAAGGCTAAACCCACAGTTAAGTCCATCATTGGAACCGCACTTAAGTCCAAGACCATAGCATCATGTCCCGCTACATGGGCATGTTGTCGTGCAATGGCCTTACTGACGCCAAAAATCATTGGTCCCGACAAATAGAATAGCAACACTTTACCATCTGCCTGATCCAGCAGTTGTCGCTCTTCATCGGTGAGCGGGATGCTGTCATCGGCATCACTGATGGCCTTAACATTGGACTCTTGCAGACGACTCAATCTTTCAATAGTCAAAATGTTGGCAATGAAGACACCAATAGCAACCGCAATCATCAAATCCACAAAGACAGTGAGTAGCATCACCCCGTACATGATAAGAGTTGGAGCTAACGCCACCTTGTGGGCTCGTTGTAAAAAAGACCAGTCAAGGATATTGATGCCAACGAAAACCGCAATGCCGGCCAAGGCTGCCATTGGAATGGATTGAGTAAGTGAGGACGCGCCGACAACGACCACCATCAGTAAGAGAGCACGTACCACGCCGGCTAGAGGTGAGCGAGCGCCAGCTTGGATATTGACGACAGTTCCCATGGTGGCGCCTGCTCCTGGTAGGCCACCGCAGAAACCAGAAATGGCATTGGCGATTCCTTGACCCACTAATTCACGATTGGAGTCGTGGTCTTTGCGTGTCAGGCTGTCGGCAATTACCGCAGTAAGAAGCGTGTCGATACATCCAAGTGTACCTAGTACTAGCGCATCCGCCAGCATGGTCGTCATTTCACCATAGCTGAACGTTGGCCATTGTAAGTCTGGCAATCCCGAGGGGATGACACCGATACGGCGAATATCTTCCTGATCAAACAGAATAACCGACAGCAAGGTAATACCGACCAGAGCAACCAGCTGTGGTGGCACGAAGCGCCGCCAGCTTTTGGGCATGTAATACAGACTTGCCAGGGTCAAAATGCCTAAAAACAATTCGCGAAAGGAGAGGTTGCTGATTAACTCAGGTAGTGCGCCTAGGGTGCCAACTACGCCCCCCGGCGGGGTGGGTTGCCCGAGCATAGGAGCCAATTGCAAAATGATTAAGATAACACCGATACCAGACATGAAGCCGGAAATGACGCTGTAGGGCATTAAGGTGATGTACTTACCTAAGCGCAGAGTGCCTAACAGTATTTGAAAACCACCGGCTAATATCACGACAGTGAATGCCATCGCTTTGCCATTTTCAGGGTTGGTGGCAATTAATGACGAGAGTACCGCTGTCATAATTACCGTCATGGGGCCCGTAGGTTCAGATATTAAGCTGGTGGAGCCACCAAATAATGATGCAAATAGACCAACTAAAATTGCTCCCCACAGACCCGCCTCCGCCCCGGCACCAGACGCGACGCCAAAAGCGAGTGCCAAGGGTAAAGATACAATGGCAGTCGTGACACCACCGAATATATCTCCCTTTAGCGAAATCTCTTTGAAACGGTTTAAATCAACTAACATAGTAACTATCTTGTTCAACTAAGCCCTAGGTTAAGCAGAAAAAAGAGCCCGCAATCGCGGGCTCTTAACAGTACAAGATTATTCGTTTACCGAATTCTCTGGTGCCTTCTCTTCGATAGTATGATCGGACTCCGTAGCGAGGCGCGGATCATTTTTTACTCTACCTGGTTGGCGACGACGGCGCTCTTGAGCCTGTTCTCGTTTCGCTAATAACTCTGCCTTGCTTGCCTCTTGTGCGGCAATTAAAGCTGCAGGTAGGGCGACTGGCTGGCGTTCCGTTGCCGGCTTGACGGTAGCTTTCCCACGCGCGCGACGAGGTGTACGAACACGCTTTTCAGTCCCTTCGCTTACTTCTGCTGTCTGTTCAGGCAGTTTGTCTGCTTCGCTGTCAGCATCGGCTACTTGGGTATCCGTTTCTGCCGCTTCACTTGGCTGGGCGTCAGTTTCAGTTGCTACGTCCTCGGTTGTCGTGTCAGGCGTTACTCCAACCGCCACTGGTTCTGCTTCAGCGGTATCAGGTGCAGATTCTGGAGTAGCAGCTTCCTGAGCCTGAGTCTCTGGCGCTGGTTCGACTGTAGCGTCTGGAGATGCGATTTCAGTCGCCTCAACAATCGTAGCGGACTCTTCCTCCTGAGTTGGCTCTGATGCTGGTGCTTCAGATGGCGCCGGCGCCACAGTTAGGTCAACGTCAGTTGCTGCTGTTTCACTCGCCGAGGTGGCATCCTCAATCTGCTCTACTGCAGGCGTCGTTTCGACTGCTGCTGTAGCTTCCGCTGCCGCATTTTCAACTGCATCGGTTTTAGGTGCTTCTACAGTATTAGTGATCCCGTTAGATTCAGCCGTTTCAGACTCGGCTGTAACGCTGGTAGCTACGACATTCACCACTTCTTCCACAGCGTCTGTAGTCTGTTGTTCAGGCACTGTGTTTTTGTCTTCCGCCTGACTTGGGCGACGTGAACGGCGCGAGCGACGTGGTTTGCGTTGCTCGTCACGCTGTTCACCATCTTGCTTGACGTCATTAAAATCAGAGTCGCCTGATGCTGGGAGTTGCTTTTCATCTTTCGCAACAGACTCTTCTTTGATCATTGTCGCTTGTTGTTGGGCAAGCAATTCCTGTTCCTGAGCTTCTACTTTTAGTGCACCAGAACGACGCTTATTGTCGTTACGAGTACGTTGGCGTTCCTCAACCTCTGGAATTACTTTTTTCGCACGCGGTGCTTTTACCACAGGTGTATCGCTGTCGTTGTCCTCGTTACGGCGGCGACGGCGTGGATTCTTCGGTGTACGCTCTACTGGCGCATCAACTTCTTGCGCCTTGGCCCGGCGTGTCTCACGAGTAGATTGTTGAGTGTCCTGCTCAGCATCCTTTTGGAAGTCCTTGCGCTGATGCTTGCTACGCTTGTTACGGCTTGGGCGTGTATTTGGCGTCGCTTTCGCTTCTGGGGCTTTTATTTCCGCGCTAGTTTCCGGTACAGCCGCCTCGCTACCACTACCGAATAGCGCATTGAAAAGGCGCTTAAAGAAACCAGGCTTTTTAACCGGTTCTGGCGTTGCCACTGGGGCTGGAGCAGGAGTCGGTGCTGGCGCAGCAGGGGCGATGCTGGTCACAGCAGCCTGTGGACGGGCTTTTTGGTCAGCTTGGCGGGGTTCGTAAGGTGGATGCTCAGGTGTTTCTACTAGAGTGTAAGAGCTATCGTCTTGACTAATGATAGAATTATCATCGCGGATACGTTCTACATGGAAGTGCGGGGTTTCCATGTGCGGATTCGGTACCAGAATCACATGCACGTGGTGACGTTTTTCGATTTTCGCGATATTAGTACGCTTTTCGTTAAGTAAGAAAGTGGCAACAGACACCGGCAAAATGGCACGAATTTGAGCAGTACGTTCTTTGGCGCATTCTTCCTCGATTAGGCGTAAAACGGATAGAGCTAGTGACTCCACATCGCGAATAAAGCCTTGCCCATTACAACGTGGACAAACAATGCCGCTAGTTTCGCCAAGGGACGGGCGCAAGCGCTGACGAGACATTTCCAACAGACCAAAGCGGGAAATGCGTCCCAGTTGAACTCGCGCACGATCTGCCTCTAGGGCCGTTTTCATGCGATTTTCCACTTCTTTTTGGTTGCGCACCGGCGTCATGTCAATAAAGTCGATGACGACCAAGCCACCAATGTCACGCAGACGTAACTGACGCGCAATTTCATCGGCTGCTTCTAAGTTGGTTTGTAGAGCAGTCTCTTCAATATCGCCGCCTTTGGTTGCGCGAGCGGAGTTGATATCGATAGAGACAAGGGCTTCGGTTGGGTCGATTACAATAGAGCCGCCAGATGGCAGGCGTACTTCCCGTTGGAAAGCCGTCTCGATTTGAGTTTCGATTTGGAAGCGGTTAAATAAAGGTGTTGGATCGGTGTAAAGTTTGATGCGACTTTTGAAGTGCGGCATCACTTGCATCACGAAGTTGATCGCGTCTTGGTAAACAGATTTCTCGTCGATTAATACTTCACCGATATCTTCGCGCAAATAGTCACGAATCGCGCGAATAACAATGTTGCTTTCTTGGTAGATCAAAAACGGAGCAGGGCGCTCAGAAGCTGCTTTGGTGATGGATTCCCAAAGCGTGTTAAGATAATCCAAGTCCCATTGCAGTTCTTCAGTAGAGCGACCAACCCCTGCCGTGCGGACGATTAAACCGCCCTCATCTGGCACATCTAAACCATTCATGGCTTCTTTAAGTTGGGTGCGATCATCACCGTCGATACGACGGGAGATACCACCAGCCCGTGGGTTGTTAGGCATGAGTACTAGGTAGCGGCCTGCTAAGCTAACGAAAGTGGTTAACGCCGCACCTTTGTTGCCACGTTCCTCTTTATCGACTTGTACGATAACTTCTTGGCCTTCGGTAATCACATCTTTGATATTGATGCGACCATCGTGGTTGGATCTTTTTGAAAAGTAAGTTTTGGAGATTTCTTTAAGAGGCAGGAACCCGTGACGCTCAGCACCGTAATCGACGAAAGCGGCTTCTAAGCTAGGCTCTACGCGGGTGATTCTCCCCTTGTAAATGTTCGCTTTCTTTTGTTCCCGAGATCCTGATTCGATATCTAGATCGTAAAGACGTTGCCCGTCTACCAGCGCAACACGCAGTTCTTCTTGCTGGGTTGCATTAATAAGCATTCTAATCATGAAAAATGAACTCTGTAGTCTGAAACAAACGAGTTCGCAGGGCAGGCGGTATTGACGAGGCCAGTAACGTCGCGCGTTAGCCAGATTTCGTAATGTGTTAAGTAGCAGGTCGCAGACAACACGTACGCTCCAACCGTACTGCATGAGCTAACATGGTGGCTCAATGTAGATAATGGCACAATGTCGATTTGTGTGCGTCGTGGCGGTGACCAGCTCGGAAACTTTTCCTACCCCATGAACATCGATTGGCTCATGTGGTTAATTAAATATATGTGTAACTGTCGCTAAGGTAAGACATTGCCAAAGTGTCGCTTTGGCTTGGGTTCTTCATTCTGTACAATACTGTCTTCGAGGTGTTTTGTTGCCTCTTACCCTCAACGCGCTTGAATATAGCAGTAAAATCTAAGTGCTTCAATTACATAGGAAACCATTCTTTTGGCTAGCAACGACTCAGAACGCCCACAAGTGCGATTTTTTGAAATAGATGACAGTCATCTAGGGCAGCGCCTCGATAATTTTCTGTTGTCCAAACTTAAGGGATTGCCAAAGGGCAAGCTCTACAATTTGATGCGCAAAGGAGAGATTCGCGTCAATAAAAAACGGATTAAACCGGATTATCGTCTTGAAGTTGGCGATATGGTTCGTGTTGCACCCATCAATTTAGCCCCAGTTGCAGACAAGCCAGTGGTGAATGACGGCCTGAAAGAGTTAGTGCAGAGTCGCATCCTGTATGAAGACGATGCTTTGATGGTGATAAATAAACCGTCGGGATTGGCGGTGCACGGCGGTAGTGGACTCAGCTTTGGTTTGGTTGAAGTAGTACGTCAGCTGCGTCCCGACGAAAAATTTATTGAGCTAGTGCATCGGCTTGATCGTGATACCTCCGGTCTCATCATGATCGCCAAAAAGCGTCCTATGTTACGCAAGCTACATGAAGCCCTACGAGAAAAGCATGGAGTGAAGAAGATCTACCAGGCGCTGGTGTATGGGGCTTGGCCTAAGCATCAAAAAGAAGTGAATGTGCCGCTGCAAAAAAATGAATTGAAATCTGGTGAGCGAGTTGTCAAGGTTGATACAGAAGGGAAGGAGTCCCTGACTCGATTTAGTATTTTGCGACAGTTCGAGCATTTCACTTTGATTGAATGTGAGCCAGTTACTGGGCGTACACACCAAATTCGTGTGCATACTCAGTTTGCCGGTCATCCTATTGTTGGGGATGAAAAGTATGCTCCAAATTTCAAGAATCGTAACGCCAAAGACTTTGGCTTGAAGCGCCTGTGTTTGCACGCAGCGCGGTTGACCATCAATATTGACGGCAAGCATCAGGTGTTCGAAGCGCCGTTGGATGATGATTGGCGCGAGGCTATGAACGAAAATCTTACGGCAAGATTTTAAGTGAGCAATGAAGGGAGACCCTTTGTGTTTCCCTTCATAGATTTATGTCTAAATGCTACGGCAGCATGATAGTGGCTTCACCAGTCACTACTTTTTTACCTTCCACCGTGCAGACGGTTTCTAGTACCGCTCGCTTACGACGTTCGTTTAGTTCTTTCACAGTTACCGTGGTCGTTACTTCTGCACCAATAAACACGGGGGCGCGGAATTTCAGGGTCTGCTCTAGGTAGATTACTCCTGGTCCTGGTAGTCGGGTGCCGATCGCTGCGGAGATAAAACCGGCAGTCAGCATTCCGTGGGCAATGGGTTGACCGAAGCTGGTGGTAGCAGCGTATTCCGCATCTAAGTGAACGGGGTTGTTGTCACCGGTAACAGCGGCGAAGGTGTGTACATCGTCCTCGGTCACTATGCGGGTAATGGACTCCGATTGGCCGACGGTTAAATTCTCAAAGCTATAACTCATTTTGCGTCCTTATTTACATTTTGTTGCCTATGGTACACTCCCGTCCAAACTTTCTTAAGAGGCGAATATGACGAAGCTGGTGATTTTTGACTGGGACGGCACCTTGTTTGATTCCATTGGGCGCATTTGTACCGCGATGCTGCGCGCGGGTCGACAAGCTGGTGTTGCGGAGCGTACCCATGCGGATATTCAAGATATTATCGGCCTTTCCCTAGATGTTGCGATCCATAAGGTATGGCCTGAAGAGTCAGATCTCGCTCGCCAGCAAGTCGCAACATTGTACAAAGAGTTTTACGTGGCCTCTGATCAAACCCCGCCCAAGCCTTACCCAGGCGTGATGGAGATCTTGTCATGGTTGCAGCAGCAAGGTGTACAAATTGCAGTGGCGACGGGCAAGACTCGTCGGGGGTTGGATCGAGTGATGGCACTGTCGCAAACGCAGCACTTTTTTGCCGCTACTCGCTGTGCGGATGAAACCATCTCGAAACCTGATCCGTTAATGTTAAAAGAGATATTAGATGAACTTGGCGTGTTGCCATCTGAAGCCATCATGGTGGGTGACACCGAGTATGATTTGGAAATGGCCCAGCGTGCTGGTATGCGCTCAGTTGGGTTAGATTATGGCGCCCACAGTACAGAGCGTTTGTGGCGTCACGAACCGATAGCGGTGCTTGGTAATTTAATGCAGTTGAAGGAGTTGTTGTAATGGCTTGGACTGAAGAAGAGGATGCGAACGGGGTAAATCAAGTCCCACTTAATAAAGAAGAAGCAGAGTCTAGTGCCTCTGGTAAAAAAGGAGCGACAGAAGGTAAGGATGCTGTTTGGTTTGAAATGATGGAGAAAGTGCTCGGTGCCACTGTCATTGAGCAGCGCCGAGCGCGTCGCTGGAAAATCTTTTTCCGCTTCGTGTATTTGCTGGTTTTTGTTGGTATTGGTGTCGGCCTGTTTTGGGGGCAACAGGAACATGAGTCCTACGGCGGTGGTCAGCAGGTTGCAGTGGTACCAATGGTGGGAGTAATTGGCAGTGGTGCAGAAGTGGATGCCAACGAGTATGTCGCTTTGCTGCAAGATGTCTACTCTGATCCGCGCACCAAAGCGGTATTGATAGAAATGAATAGCCCAGGCGGAAGTCCAGTCCATGCGGATATTCTTTACCAATTCATCGTTTCCCAGCGCCAGCGTCACCCAGATATTCCTGTGGTGGTAGCGGTGGAGGATTTGGCAGCCTCAGGGGGCTATTACATAGCGGCGGCGGCAGATGAAATTTACGCGAATCCCGCGAGCCTCGTGGGCTCCATCGGAGTGATCTCGGCTGGGTTCGACGCGACCGGTCTGATGGAGAAATTGGGAATCAAAAGACGTTTATTCACTGCTGGGGAAAACAAAGGCTTCATGGATCCATTTAGTCCCATGTCCGAGCAGACTCCAGCTCATTGGCAAGGGGTGTTAAACGATACCCACAAGCGCTTTATTGATGCTGTTCGCCAGGGGCGAGGCGAGCGCTTAAAGGAAGATGCTAGCACTTTCTCTGGGTTGGTGTTTAGTGGTGAAGGTGCTCTAGCTCTTGGTTTAATAGATGGTTTTGACTATAGCGCTAATATGCTGGCGACTCGATTTGCGAATTTGGAGCCAGTTTATTACGAGCCAGCTAAGGATCCGTGGGAACAAGTGGCCAAGGAGTTTGGTGTCTCTTTTACTGGCTCGGTGTTAAATCTGCTACGTTGGTGATGTGACGGTCGGGCTGATCTAACCAAGTGGATCCAGTCCAAACTTTATCAGTAATTCGCTGGTGGCGATCAACGGAAGTCCTTCTAGGGCGGTTGGGTCGTTACCAGCCATTTTCTTAAATAGGCGAATGCCTAATCCTTCACACTTAAAGCTACCAGCGCAGTCCAGCACGGATTCCTTGGCGAGATAACTCAGTATTTCTGCCTCGGTAAGTTCCTTGAAAGTCACATCAAATGGCACCGAACGGTACTCAAATTTCATATCGCTTACGCGAGTGATGGCAATGCCAGTCAAAAACGTGACTGTGTTGCCGCTGAATCTCATTAGCTGTGTTAGCGCTTTCTCAATAGTGCCGGGCTTTTGGATGACTTCCCCTGCAAACAAAGCTGTTTGATCGCTGGATAGTATTAAGCTGTCACCTTGATATAAAGTCGCTACTTTGCGTCCCTTTTCTAAAGTCATGCGTTGCACATAGTCTTCTATGGCTTCTTCGATAAGTGGGGTCTCATCAATATCCGCAGGATGAGTGCTAAACGGAAGTTGCAAACGTTGTAGTAGCTTCTGGCGATATGGCGATGCAGAGGCAAGAATAAGATTGGCTGACATGATTTTCCTAGGTTTTGCTAGTGAAATGGGAATAGCTGTGGCAGATTATCACTAATCCACTGCAAACCCGCAAAAATCTAATGGTTACGGCTAACTTTGTTTTGACAAGCTATAGGGTAGGCAATATCATTGCGCGCCATGTTGAATAACACATTACCCAAATATTTTGACCCGCGAAAATACGCTAATCAAAAAGTAGCGTTAGAAGGTCGTGTCGCGCTGGCATTAATGCCAGAGCTCAGCGAAGTTTTGACGTCCAATGAGGGCGATGCGGTTGTTCATCTAGACTTTAGAGTCGACGAAGATAGGCGCTATATCGCAACTGGTAGTGTTAAGGCGACTGTGCATCTTGAATGTCAGCGTTGCATGCATCCAGTTGGTATCGAGTTAGGCGTCGATTTGTCGCTTGGCTTCGTCTATGACGAAGATCATGCTAAAAATCTACCCGCTGAATACGACCCCGTTGTCATGACCGAGGGGGAGGTCATTCTGGCCGATATGATAGAGCAAGAGCTTTTGCTTGCGCTCCCTATAGTTGCTTATCATGAAGAAAATGGTTGCAACCCAATGGCTCTAAAGTATGCCTCGTCTACCGATGACGCACCGGATGACGAAATAAAACCGAATCCATTTAGTGTATTGGCCGATCTTAAGGTCAAGAAAAGTTAGGAGCTCCAAAAAATGGCTGTACAAAAATCTAAAGTGACTCGTTCACGTCGTGGTCAACGTCGTTCACACGACGCTCTAACTGGCCCAACTCTATCAGTAGAGCAGACTAGTGGTGAAACTCACCGCCGTCACCATATCTCTGCAGACGGTTTTTACCGTGGTCGTCAAGTAATCACCCCTAAAGGTGAGTAATAGATACCCGAAATGATTAGGGTAGCTATTGACGCTATGGGCGGGGACTTAGGTCCCCGCATTGCTTTTCAGGCTGTGGAGTCTATTCTGCAGCAGCATGACTCAGTGTTATTGCATATTTATGCTCGTCCTGAGCTGACGTTGCCTCCGCAACTCGCCACCCATTCTCGTGTTGTCTTTATCCCTTGCTCCGATGTCGTTGCTCAAAATGAAGCCGTAGATCGACGTTTGTTTAGTCGCCGGGATGCTTCCTTGTATCGCGCCTTGGATGATCTAGCACAAAGCAAGAACGATGTGGTGGTGACCTTAGGTAATACCGCCGTTATGGTCGCATTAGCTCGGCATCTTCTTGGTCTGTTGCGACCCAAGCTATACCCCGCGTTAATTCGCGAGCTGCAAACATCTCCCTTGCGTTGCTTGGTGGATTTGGGGGCAAATGTTCATTGTCCACCGAGCATGCTGCAGGGGTTTGCGCAACTGGGCGCAGCGTATCTTGAGGTTCATCCAGGGGAAAAAGCGCGAGTAGGCCTGCTGAACGTTGGCGTTGAAAGTAGTAAAGGAAGTCATGTTATTCGCGAAGCTAACAGTCTGTTGGCAAGGGAGTGTTGGCCGTCCTATGCTGGTTTCGCTGAAGGCTTTGAGCTATTTCAAGGGGAAAAAAATGTCATCGTTTGTGATGGCATCGTCGGCAATGCTGTGTTAAAAGCTGCCGAGGGCTTGCTAGCGTACATTGGCGCACAAGTTGGTCCAGGACATGAAATTAATCAATTATTTGCCAAGCAACATCGTCATGGTGCTTGCTTGGTAGGGGTGCGTGGCAACTTGGTAAAAGGTCACGGCCGTTCGGATGTTAACGCTATGGTTGGGGCACTGGAATATGCCATTGAGGTTGCCCAGTTCAACTTAGCTGTCGAAATAGAGAAGAAATTACATACACAGGGGATAGTATGAACAAGTCATTAGCCTTTGTTTTTCCGGGGCAGGGTTCCCAGCAGCTAGGCATGCTGGCGGATCTGGCGGAGCAATACGCAGTGATCAAAGAAACCTTTGCGCAAGCGTCTGAGGTGTTGGGGTACGATCTTTGGGAGTTGGTGCAAAATGATGCTGACGCTCTAAACCAAACAGATAAAACCCAGCCAGCGTTGTTGACTGCCAGTGTAGCTTTATGGCGCTTGTGGCAAGAAAAAGGCGGCGAGCAGCCTGCTTACGTCGCAGGCCACAGTTTGGGTGAGTACTCAGCGTTAGTTTGCGCCGGTGTTATTGCTTTTGAAGACGCGGTAGAGCTAGTGAAGTTGCGTGGTGAATACATGCAACAAGCGGTGCCTGCAGGTGAAGGTGCCATGGCAGCTATTATTGGCTTGACGGATGAGCAAGTTGTAGAAGCCTGCGCCAAAGTTGAGTCGGGCATTGTTAGTGCGGTGAATTTCAACTCCCCTGGTCAAGTGGTTATCGCAGGTCAAGCTGCAGCGGTAGAGGCGGCAATGGCTAACGCAAAAGAGGCTGGCGCAAAACGTGCTTTGCCATTACCGGTTAGCGTGCCATCCCATTGTGAATTAATGATTCCAGCGGGCGAAAAGCTGGCGCAGAAGCTAAACAGTATTACTTTCTTCGAGCCGCAAATTGCCTTGGTGCAAAACGTGACGGCTCAAGCAGTGTCAGATGCGGAAGTGATTAAGACCAATTTGGTGGCGCAATTAAGTCAGCCAGTGCTTTGGACGCAATCGGTCGCGCTGCTGAGCGAGCTTGGTGTAGAAACGACTGTCGAATGCGGTCCCGGTAAAGTGTTGGCAGGATTGAATAAACGTATCGTGAAAGGGCTCAATGCTATCTCCATCGGAGATGCGGCAAGTTTTGAAGCGGCACTAGCGTAACAACAGATAGGAGAAAACGATGAGCAATAAAGTAGCATTGGTAACCGGCGCTACCCGTGGTATTGGTAAAGCCATTGCCCAGGCCTTGGTCGCTCAAGGTGTTACCGTGGTCGGTACTGCAACCAGTGAGAGTGGTGCAGCGAGCATCTCTGAATACCTAGGCGACAATGGCAAAGGGTATGTGTTGGATGTTTCTAGTGACGAATCGGTTGATGCGGTACTGAAAGATATCGTTGCGCAATTTGGCGCGCCGACGATTTTGGTGAACAACGCAGGTATTACGCGCGATAACCTAATGATGCGCATGAAAATGGACGAGTGGGATCAGGTTATCAACACTAACCTAACTTCTGTGTTCCGCGTATCGAAAGCTTGCTTACGAGGCATGACAAAAGCTAAATTCGGCCGTATTATCACCATCAGCTCCGTTGTAGGTTCCATGGGTAATGCTGGACAGGCCAACTACTCGGCAGCGAAGGCTGGTTTAGAAGGTTTTAGCCGTTCCTTGGCGGCAGAAATCGGCTCTCGTGGCATTACAGTTAACTGTGTTGCCCCAGGCTTTATTGAAACAGATATGACCAAAGATTTGCCAGAAGAGCACAAAGCGAACTTGATCGCAAAAGTGCCTGCTGCGCGTCTAGGTCAACCAGAAGAAATTGCGGCTGCAGTGGCGTTCTTGGCATCGGATAACGCGGGTTATATCAACGGCGAAACTCTGCATGTCAATGGCGGTATGTATATGTCGTAATTTGAGTTGAATTTTCAATTCAAATCAATGAGAATACGTTCCCGGTTCATGATGAGAATCTCAGTCCGTGTAACGGGCGTAACGAATTTTATAATATGCTCAAAATGAGCTATTAACGAGTAAAGTAGGAACTTCTAATGAGCAACATTGAAGAACGCGTTAAAAAGATCGTTTGCGAACAGCTAGGTGTTAAAGAAGAGGAAGTAGTAGCATCTGCCTCTTTCGTAGATGACTTAGGTGCAGACTCCCTAGACACAGTTGAGCTTGTAATGGCTCTTGAAGAGGAATTTGATACTGAAATTCCTGATGAAGAAGCTGAAAAAATCACCACTGTTCAAGCTGCGATCGACTACATCAACGCAAACTTGTAATTCTCTGGTGAACTAAGTTTCCGAAAAGCCGCTTGTATTTTAAGTACAGCGGCTTTTCTTATTCTTGATACCTGCACCTAACATGGGTAGGTACTTTTTGGAGGAGCCTTATGTCTCGTCGTCGGGTAGTTGTCACCGGAATGGGTATGGTGACCCCCCTTGGCAACACAGTGGAAGATACTTGGGACAATATTCTCGAAGGAAAAAGTGGCGTTTCTGCTATCGAACACTTCGACGCCTCACAGTTTTCCACTCGTTTCGCAGCACAAGTAAAAGGGTTTAATGCCGAGCTTTACATGAAAGCAAAAGAAGCTCGTAAAATGGACCTATTTATCCAATATGGGATTGCAGCGGCTGTGCAAGCGTTAGAAGATTCCGGTATCACCGAGTCTAATGTTGACTACAGACGGGTTGGTTGTGCAATTGGTTCGGGTATTGGCGGTTTGCCGATGATCGAAAAGAACTTGGAATTGCTCAACGAGTCTGGTCCAAAGCGTATTTCTCCCTTTTTTGTGCCGGGCGCCATTATTAATATGATTTCTGGCCACGTTGCCATTCGCTTTGGTTTTCAGGGACCAAATATCTCTATTGTGACTGCCTGTACCACAGGTACACACAACATTGGTATGGCTGGTCGTATGATTGCTTACGGTGACGCTGAAGTTATGGTGGCAGGCGGAGCCGAAATGGCGATTACTCCATTAGGTATTGGTGGTTTCGGTGCCGCCAGAGCCTTGTCTACGCGCAATGATGATCCGTTTACAGCCAGCCGCCCATGGGATAAAGGGCGAGATGGCTTTGTAATGGGTGATGGCGCGGGCATGGTAATCTTGGAAGAATATGAACACGCTAAAGCTCGAGGAGCCAAAATATACGCCGAGCTTGCTGGTTTCGGTATGAGTGATGATGCTTTCCACATGACTGCCCCACCGGAACGAGGAGAAGGTGCTGTAGCCGCCATGGATGCCGCTCTGCGTGATGCTGGTTTGGCTCCAGTCGATGTGGATTACATCAATGCCCACGGTACTTCTACACCAATCGGGGATCTGGCTGAAACTGAAGCGGTGAAACAGTTAATGGGAGCCGATGCTTCAGATGTGGCGATTAGTTCTACTAAGTCCATGGTTGGGCATTTGCTGGGTGCTGCTGGAGCGGTTGAATCAATCTTTTCAGTACTGGCGATTCGTGATCAAGTTGCACCGCCAACCATCAACTTAGAAGAGCCTGGTGATGGTTGTGACTTGAATTATGTGCCGATGACCCCACAAAAGCGTAAAATTGATGTGGTACTCAACAACTCGTTTGGCTTTGGCGGCACAAACGGGACGTTAGTCTTCAAATCTATCTGATGATATCGTCAGTCGGTGCTGAATGACGCCGCTAACCGGATGTATTTCGGTTAGCGGCTCACCGCTATTGTATTGAAGTGGGAGTGGCTTTCAGGCTGTTAATGACCTGGGAAATGTCATAATCCTTTTCCTGAGAGTCGTACTGATACAGCTCCTCTTCCAATACTTCGTAGAATGCGATCTCTTCATCACCAAGATAATGTAGGCATTCTCCCCCAAGAAACCACAACAGTTCTCGTTTCATTAGTGGTACTAGGTGTGGGTAACAACGAATAAAACGTGCCACTAGTTCTTGTGCATCGAACTGAAAGTTAGGGGAAGCCGTTGCAGCTTGGGAGATGGCGTGCTGCCACTGCTCAATGAAATCCTGCTCTTCTTCATCGAGTACTTCCCGATCAAACGGGTCGTGCTCACGCCAGCGTTGTTGAAGTTCTGTCATTAACGTCACGATATATTGGGTGCGATTACTCAAGGGTAATAAGCCTCTTAACTGAATTTACTAAGATCTCAACGAGAACAGCTATTATGACATATGCGATCGAGATAAGAGACCTACGTAAGCGCTACGATAATGGTTTTGAAGCGCTTAAAGGCGTCAGTTTAAATGTGGAGCAGGGCGACTTTTTTGCCCTGTTGGGCCCGAATGGTGCAGGTAAGTCCACCACCATCGGCATACTGTGTTCCCTGGTCAATAAAAGCGGTGGTCATGTCGCTATATGCGGTGTGGATATCGATAAGTCGTTTGCCGATGCTAAAAAATACTTAGGCGTAGTGCCTCAAGAATTTAATTTCAATGTCTTTGAGACCGTATTCAATGTAGTGGTTACCCAGGCCGGATTTTACGGAATTCCCCGTCAACTGGCGGAAGAGAGAGCGGAAAAATACCTAAAGCAGCTGGATTTATGGGAAAAGCGCAATGTGCAATCCCGTATGCTATCGGGTGGCATGAAACGTCGTCTGATGATCGCACGAGCCTTGATCCATGAGCCGAAAATCCTGATTTTGGATGAGCCTACGGCCGGAGTAGATATCGAATTACGTCGTTCCATGTGGGAGTTTATTAAAGGGCTAAATGAGCAAGGCACTACCATTATTCTAACGACCCATTATTTAGAAGAGGCTGAGCAGCTATGTCGCAATATTGCCATCATCAATGCCGGTGAGATTGTAGAGAACACATCGGTAAAAGCCTTGTTGCGTACTCTCAATCAAGAAACCTTTATTCTAGATTTAGATCGGGAGCTCGATGCTGGTTTGCTGGGGCAATTTGAAGCCAAACCGGTAGGTGAAAGTAGTGTCGAGGTGGTCATCACTAAAGGACAATCTCTCAACGGCATTTTCGCTGAGTTACAGTCGGCCGGTATCCAAGTGCTAAGCATGCGTAATAAATCCAATCGTCTAGAAGAACTATTTGTGAAGCTTATCAAGGGGGATAAATAATGTCGTCCCAAGAAATTTGGATCGCGTTTTACACCATATTGCGTCGCGAAATTCGTCGCTTTATGCGTATTTGGCCACAAACTCTGTTGCCACCTGCAATCACTATGTCGTTGTATTTTGCGATCTTTGGCAATCTGATCGGTAGTCGAATTGGTGAAATGGGGGGCTTCAGTTACATGCAGTATATTGTCCCCGGCTTAATTATGATGTCGGTGATCACTAATTCTTATAGTAATGTGGCATCGTCGTTTTTTTCTGCCAAGTTTCAGCATTCCGTACAAGAGCTGTTAGTGTCCCCAACGCCTAACTGGGTGATTTTGACCGGGTATGTGCTCGGTGGTGTTGCCCGTGGCCTGTTCGTGGGTTTGATAGTGACCGTATTGTCGTTGTTTTTTACTAAGCTGCATTTGCAGAATTTATTGCTTACAGTGGTAGTAGTCTTTCTCACGGCAGTGATGTTTTCACTGGGTGGCTTTGTCAATGCCTTGTTTGCGCGCAGTTTCGATGATGTTTCTATAGTGCCAACCTTTATCCTAACGCCGCTGACCTATTTAGGTGGGGTGTTTTACTCGATCAGTCTGTTGCCAGATTTCTGGCAAGCGGTGTCCCTATTGAATCCCGTGTTATACATGGTGAATGCATTCCGTTACGGTATTCTCGGTGTATCAGATATCAATGTGGGTTGGGCATTAGTTATTATAGTGGCCTTCAGTGTTGCTCTATTTGCGGTCGGATTATCTCTACTTAATCGCGGCCGTGGTATTCGTAGTTAATTTGTATTTTTGAGGTTGTAATTGTATGGGTGCATTGCCCCTTGGTCAGCAGACAGAGTATGTCTCCCAGTATGACAAGGACTTATTGTTTCCAATCCCTAGGGTGGATAAATGGACTGAAATGGGGATCGGTGCCGAGCGCTTACCGTTTTTCGGCGAAGATATTTGGAATGCCTACGAAGTCAGTTGGTTAAACGAAAAAGGTAAACCTATTGTCGCTATTGCTGAGTTCCGCTTGCCTTGCAATAGCCCGAATATCATTGAGTCTAAGTCATTTAAGCTGTATTTAAACTCCCTAAACCAGATGCGCTATGCCAATGAATACGAAGTGCAAGCCTTGTTGGAACGTGATTTGTCCGAAGCGGCAGGGGCGCCAGTGCAAGTGGTGTTGCGCGATGTGGAGGCTATGGAGGCGCTGGTGGTGCTGACGCCGGATTATTGCATTGATGCCTTGGATGTGGCGATCGAGCATTATCATCCTGAAGCCTCTTTGCTATCTGCTGATGCTGACCAAGTTGTAGAAGAGCGGCTGGTAAGTCACTTGCTTAAGTCCAACTGCCCAGTAACCAATCAGCCGGATTGGGGTTCTGTGTTTATTGATTACAAAGGCCCGCGTATCAGTCACGAAGGTTTGTTGCAATACATTGTCTCCTTCCGAGAGCACACGGACTTCCATGAGCAATGTGTCGAGCGTATTTTTATCGACATTATGCGACAGTGCCGCCCGGAGCAGCTGACTGTATATGCACGCTACGTGCGTCGCGGTGGATTGGATATTAATCCCTATCGCTCTACTGGGGATATTCGTCTTGGTAACGACAGATTAGCGCGTCAATAGAGGTCAGTTCTTAACGTACCAGTAATAATTTTGACTTGCTGGTACGTCATTTCTAATTAAGAGTGCCTAGGTATTTCCGCTCTAAATCTGAGTAGGCAAGTTGTAAGCGGTCTAGCTCTAATGATTTGCGGTTATACTCGGTGCGCAACTCCTTCTCTTGGTTATGAGTCGCAGCGTTGACTAGCTGGTTTTTCAAATTGGTTGTGGCTTCTACCAGTTGACGATTGCGCTGGCGTAACCTATTGAGCTCGATCGTATCGTTTGTGCTACCGAGGGTCTTGTTTACCGAGTTCTCTAATTTCATGCGTGCGGCTTTCCTATCCAGTTGTTGCAGTAGTTCCTGATTCTCTTTTTCGGCGATCTCTAACTCTTGTACCAACAGTTGCACACAGGTTTCCGACTCTTGAAGTAGGCGCTCTAAGACTTTGACTTCCTTTTCTTGTTCTTCATAAATTGCATTATCGACCGCATCATTTGCTTTAGCATCCGATATGTCCGTCATGAAATCATTCAGAGTATCCTTTTTCGAACTGTTTACTTTGGT
The DNA here is from genome assembly GCF_006385675.1 of Maribrevibacterium harenarium. Classification (GTDB taxonomy): domain Bacteria; phylum Pseudomonadota; class Gammaproteobacteria; order Pseudomonadales; family Marinomonadaceae; genus Marinomonas; species Marinomonas harenarium. Next base: position 41,305 of record NZ_VFRR01000001.1, read on the forward strand.
GAATTGTCCCACAGCAGTAGCATTTTCCTGTTGTAGCTTTTGCTCCAGAGCTTGCAACTCCTGGTCGCGCTTGGATATATCCTCTTTTAACGATTCTATAGATAGGTTAGTGGTATCTAACTCGTTGTTAAGCTGCCCAATCAGTGATTTTGACTCATTTACCAAGCGCTCCATACGTTGTAGGGCAACGGTGCGATTGTCTTTGTCTTGTTGGCTACCGTTCTCTTTTTGTTGTGCAAGTTGAGCCTGTAATTGCTCGATCACCGTCTGTTGACGGTCCGACAAATGCTGTAATGACTGTAAGTGCTTGTGGGAATCGTGCCGTAGTCTGTCTTCATTTTTGCTAATGGCGGATGGCTTAGGCGCAATCGAGATGGGTTCATTGTGGTACGCCTGTAATTTTTCATTTTGGCGGCGGAGTTTATCTAACTCAGCAGAAAGGCGCGCCAATTCTTGTTCTTTGATTTTCAAACGATTAAGACGTTTACTGGCTCTATCTATGCTGTCAGTGATGTCTTTATGTAGCAGCTTCTGATTATTGATTAGCTCCTCTTTGGAAAGGAGTAACTCGCCAGCTTGCTTAAACTCGTCATCCACTTCGCGAATACTGAGGGTTAAGTTCTCTTTGTTTTGCTGGTTCCCAGAAGAGGAGGCTACTGCATTCAAAATGCTGGCCATAAACCGGTTAAGAATCGGCCGTGGGCGGCTACTGGCTTCATTCAAAATGATTGCCCGTTCCGCCTTCAGTAGCGTTCCCCAAATTTTGAAGCGTGTAATCAAGGTTAGATCATCGACAGGTCGAAGACTTTTCAGCTTTTCTGCCGCAAAAGTCACCTGTTTATCCAAGAACGCAGCGAATTGCTTCATATTGCGCTCTTCCGCTTCTTCCCCAGTGGGTTCTGTAGTTGCCTCTGCACTCAATTCGGAGTCGGAGGAATCATCTTGTCGGCGGCGTAACTTAGCGCCGCGCCAAAATAAAAAAGCGCTGATGAACACCATGACTGTAGACACTTCCAGTAGTGCCCATAAAATCCACTTTGGCATCGCTTACCCCTCCCTTTTCGTGCACTAGGTTTGAATTTACATGCGCTCAGAAGTTCGCTATGTTGCACTTTCTATAAATATTAACGGAACTTGTGCGCTTATGAGTAAAGAATTTGTGTCTTTTATGCGTCGCCGTGTATCCGCGGCAACATTGGATATTCCGGCACCAAACAAAGCAGAGTGGCGCACCATATTGGACGCAGCTAGCCGCGCGGCGGATCATGGCAATTTAAAGCCATGGCGCTTTCGGGTCTACCAAGGGGAAGCCAGAGCGCAAATCGGTGAAATTTACTGGCAACATGCAAAGGCAGAAGTGCCTGAATTGCCCGAAGACAAAAAAGCGGGCTTTGTGAAAAAAGCCTATCGAGCACCCGCTATACTGATGGTTTACGCCAATGTCGTCGAGCACCCGAAAGTGCCGCGGGATGAGCAAATCATGGCCACTGCAGCGGCTGCGCAACAAGCTCTATTGGGGCTTGATGCCTATGGTTTTGGTGGTATCTGGCGCACTGGGCCGGCTTGTTTTACCGAGCAAACCAAACAGCTACTTGGCTTAGCGCCCAACGAAGAGGTTGTGGGACTCATCTATTGTGGTACGCCGACCCAAGACCTGGTTTATGTTGGCGACACCGGTATCGACGACCGCCTGACTTTCGTTGATGAATAAGCATTTAAATTTATAAAACGCTTGCAATTCAACAGCTTCGCCACTAAGATACGCCCCACAAATCGCGATGAGCGGTTAACCTGTTTTGGTGAGCTGTCCGAGTGGCCGAAGGAGCACGCCTGGAAAGTGTGTATGTCGAAAGGCATCAAGAGTTCGAATCTCTTGCTCACCGCCATATTAGAAACCCCGTTGGGTACGCCTAACGGGGTTTTCGCGTTTTTCGTACTCAAAAAACTAAAACAACTGCGCCGCTTCTTTGAATACTACCGGTTTGCCTTGGTCCGATATGGAAGCGACGATGATGCGAGCTTGCATCATTAGTTTGCCGGTGGTAGCGCAGGTGATGCGTTGGTTAAAGGCAAATTTAAAGCGGGAGACGGTTTCTGGCTCGGTGCTGATGACGGCGGTCATGCCGCTTTTTAGGGGGGCTTTGTAGTCGAGTTCCGCACGCATAACCACAAGGTGGATACCTTGTTTGGTGATTTCGGCGAAGTCCAGGCCTTTATCTTTTAGAAACGTGTGACGGGCGTGTTCTAGGTAGTTCTGGTATACGGCGTTGTTTACGATGCCTTGCATGTCGCATTCGTAGTCGCGAACGTCGATTTTAATGGTGTGTATGCTCATAGTTACCGTGTTGCGATGCGGTTTCTTCCTTGCCGTTTGGCGTTTTCTAAACACCGGTTGGCCCGAGCAATAAAGTTTACGGCAGTTTCTTGGCCGATAACAGTGGCGACACCGATAGAGACGGAAATGTTCTCGATATTGCTGCCTCGCTTGTTGCGAAGCCGTTGACGCGACATCTGTTCCCGCAATATTTCCGCATATTCCGACGCGTAATCTAAGGTTGCCTCATTGATCAATAGGGCAAAAGTGCCACCTTCTAATCGAGCTAAAGCTGAGTTATCAATTTTGCGGTTACGAATTAGGTTCGCCATGTAGCAGATCAAGCCAGTGCCCGCACGTCGTCCATACTGCTTGTTTACGGCTTTTAGATAGTCGATATCGATCAAAAGAATAGAGAGATCATCCTCCGAGCCGGGTAACCACTGGTAAAGATAGCGCTCTAGGCCTTTTTGGTTAAGTAGGCCGGTCAACGGGTCCAATTCGACGTTGTTGCGTAGTTCTTCCAGTTCCGATTTGAGCCCTTGAATCTCTTTTTGCACCAGTTGTAGGGAAGTCTGAAATTTATCCGCATCTTGGAGGGCTTTATGGGTACCTTTTTCAAGGTAATTCACGACTTTGTCAAGGTGCTGCTGACGATCGGCCCGTTTCAGCACGTGGCGGCTTTTGGTGACCACCTGTTCGAGCTGTTGAATAGAGCTCTTCATTTGTTCAGAGCTGCTGGCGACGGTGTTGATAAGTTGTTCTAAGGTATCTTTGTGTTCGCTGCCATAGCGCGCTTCCTCGGCAAGGAGGAACTCGTGGAATAGCTCCCGCGATATGAAACTGGGCAAGTGACCGATACGCGCCAGGGTATTATCGACCAATTGATTCAGGCGCGGAGACGTCTTGCGTACGTACTCGTACCAGATGCCGTAATTGTAGGGCGTGGGGGCAATATCCAATTTTTGCATAAGGGGAACTGCCTGGCGCAGGAAGCCGTATGCTTGCCTTGGACTATCGTTATGCATTCCAACCTCAGATACGAAAAGTTAACGGAAACCTAATATGTTAACGCCAGTTCAATTAGTCTATGTAATTGATATTATGGCGTAAATTTTTAAAATTCCGTATGGATTACGTTATCTGAGGCGGAAAATGTTAACACAAATGTAATAATATGTAATTTAGCCGCCGGCAAGCTTAGCTTTGATACCCATGTCTGCCAGAAAACGCATCACTTTTTCCCTTTGGTCTCCCTGAATTTCTACTGTCCCTTCTTTAACTGCACCGCCAACGCCACAATGGCTTTTTAATTTCTTCGCTAGCGTCTTTAGCTCTTCGGCTGTCATGGCAAGATCTTTAATTAAAGTGACGCCTTTACCTTTACGTCCTTTAGTCTCGAGCTGAACACGTACGTTGCCGCTGCCCAGTATGGCGTCTGTTGCCTGACAGGCGCAGTCGTCGATGGGATTGTTGCATTCTGGGCAAAGTCTGCCTTGGTCGGTTGAGTAGACCAAACGTTTATTTTTCATATCAATATCCTAGGGTTACGAAATTGTCTGATGACGATACAAATAGCTGAGCAGATCTTGAAAGTCGGCCGGATAAGGGGCAGTGACATCGACCCTTGCCCCAGAAAAGGGGTGTGTAAAGCTGAGTCGATGAGCATGAAGCATCAATCGCAGAGCGGTAAAGCCGTGTTCGCGAAAGGCATGGTTTTGATGACGGCAACCGTAACGGGTGTCCCCTAAAATCGGATGGAAGATATGCTTAAAGTGCCGTCGAATCTGGTGTTTGCGCCCCGTATCGATACGCGCTTCCATAAGGCTCAGCCGCGCCGTGGGGTAGCGACTAACAGGAATTGGTGCTTCAAACCTTGCTAAAGGTGAATAGTGCGTCACCGCGTCCTTTTCGGTGCCCTCGATTTTAAAACGACTTCTGCCTTTTTCCTCGTTGAGAGTCGCTAATGGGTAATCCACTACTCCGGCTTCTTGGACATGCCCCCGACTAAGGGCATGGTACACCTTGGTTACGGTGTGTGACATGAAGTCACTACCTAAACGGCGGGCTGCTTCGGGGGTTAGGGCTAACAGTAAGGCGCCGGATGTTGCCCGGTCGAGTCGGTGAACGGGGTAAACCCACTGGCCCAGTTGGGTATTCAGGCGTTGTACTACCGCGTCATCTTCCCCTTTGGCAAGGTCGGTACGATGTACCAACAAGCCGGATGGTTTGTTAATAATGACTAGATGTTCATCCTGGTATAGCAGTTCTAAAGGTGCAAATTCACCTGCGTGATCTGTTCCGGCCATTGTAGGCTCTTGAGGTAAGAAATTGGTCGTCACTTGGTGTCCTGTAACCGCTGATTAGGGTTGTAATAATTCGATTACGGCAGGGTAAAGGTTTTCAAGCACCTTTTTTTGTCCCTCTACGTTGGGATGTAGGCCGTCACTCAACATGAGGGAAGGATCTAGGGCCACATTTTCTAGCATAAAAGGGTAGTAGGCGACACCTGTTTCTGTGGCTAGCTCCTTAAACATATTGAAGAATTGCTCGGTGTAGAGGCGCCCGTAGTTGGGTGGCAAATGGTTACCCACTAACAATACTTCGGCTCCTTGGCGACTGGCGGCGTTTATCATTTGTTTGAGGTTGTCTTTTGCTATATCTAGTGGGTATCCCCGTAACCCGTCGTTGGCTCCAAGTTCCAAAATGACCCAATTAGGCTGGTGGGTACGTAAAAGGTTTGGGAAACGGGCGGCACCGCCTTGGGTGGTTTCGCCACTGACACTTGCATTCACAATATTTACGTTGGGGTGAGATTGTGAAAGTTTCGCAGACATGAGACTCACCCAGCCATCTTGCTGTCTTAAATTATAGGCAGCGCTTAAACTGTCACCCATTACTAATAGATTTTGCGCATTAATTGGCGATGCGTTCGCCAGAAATAGCAGGCTAAATAACAGGATAATCTTCTTCATAAGGGCCCTTCTAACTATGGACGATACCAATAACGCGGTGGTACTTAAAACCAACAACCTTACCCACGATGTTCAAGCAGGCGGTCAACCGCTGCAAATACTGAAAGGAATTTCTTTTGAAATCAAGGGTGGCGAGAGTGTCGCCATTGTCGGTGCTTCTGGTTCCGGTAAATCCACTCTGCTTGGCTTATTGGCTGGTTTGGACCGTCACACCGGTGGGGATATCGAATTAGCAGGACAATCCCTAAACGCTTTGGGGGAAGAGCAGCGGGCGCAGCTTAGAGCGCAACACGTGGGTTTTATCTTCCAGTCCTTTCACTTACTGCCGAGTTTAACCGCCTTGGAAAACGTGATGTTACCCGGTGAGCTAAAAGCCCGTGATGATGCCAAAGAACTAGCGCAGTCTTTATTGCAGGCGGTTGGTTTATCCCATCGTATGGGGCATTACCCAAGGCAGCTATCCGGAGGTGAGCAACAACGGGTGGCGATCGCCCGAGCCTTTGCTTCTGAGCCAAGTATCTTATTCGCCGATGAGCCGACTGGTAATTTGGACTATGAAAATGGTCAGAAAATCGAACAACTATTGTTTGATTTGAATAAAGAAAAGCAAACAACGCTGGTGGTGGTTACCCATGATCCAGAGCTTGCGGCGCGATGTGACCGTCGTCTGCATATGCATGATGGACGAATCTCGGAGCAGGAGGGGGCAGCGTGATAGCTTGGCGGTTATTGTGGCGGGAAGCCAAAACAGGGGATTTGTTAACGCTATTTTTAGCCTTGGTGTTGTCGGTTGCCACCGTGAGTGGTATCGGGCTATTTGTTGATCGTTTACAAACGTCTTTTACCAACCAGTCTGCCACCCTGTTAGGGGCCGATCGCTCGGTGCGGGCAGATGAACCTTTTGCATCAGAATGGTACCAACAAGCGCAGCAGCAAAATTTGCAAACAGCCACCACCGTCGGTTTTTCGTCGATGGTGTTTGGTGGGCAAGGGTTGCAATTGGCGCAAGTGACGGCAGCTTCAAATAACTACCCGTTAAGAGGCGAATATTTAGTCGATAATCAGCTATTTGGTACCGGCATAAGCTCAAATGAAGGGCCTAATGTCGGGGAAGTTTGGATTTCTTCCCGCTTGGCGAGTTTGTTGTCGGTGTCTTTAGGTGAAACTGTTCGCATCGGGGAGGCGGAGTTTACTGTGAGTCGCTACCTAGTGCGGGACCCGGGGGCGACCAGCTCTGCTTTCGCGATAGCTCCTCGAGCAGTGATTAATCTGGATGATCTGGCCAAGACGGAAGTTATTATTCCTGGTTCGAGGGTGCGCTATGCCTTCCTCTTTTCGGGAGAACCAGACAATTTAACCTCTTTTGAACAGTGGCTGACGCCCCAATTGGGAGAAGGACAGCGTATTCGCACCCCGATTCAACGGGGCGAGCGGATTGGTGATACGGTTGGCCGTGCTGAGTCGTTTTTGCTGCTGGCGGGGGCTTTAGCGGTGATTATGTCCGGTGTGGCGATGGCATTGGCATCGAGCCGTTATGTTAAGCGCCACTTGATTCAATTTGCGGTGATGAAAACCATCGGTGCGACGCCAAATAAGATTGCGGCGATTGTGTTATTGCAGCTGGCCGTGATTTTGGTGGCTGGCATCTTGGTGGGCTCCGCCCTAGGTTATGGGGTACAGCACATTATCAGCCAAGTGTTGCAAAGCCTTATGTCTATCGCATTACCCGCACCTAGTTTAATGAAACTTTGGTTAGGGGCGGCGACGGCCTTTATCTCGCTGGTGGCGTTTTGTCTGCCGTTGTTGATTCGTTTAATTCAAGTGACGCCGTTGGCGGTATTGCAACCTTCAGCAGCATTGCCTCCGAGAGTGGCGGTAACCTATCTAACCGGCATCGGTGGCCTATTTACCTTGATGGTGATCTACACGGGGGGCTGGTTGATGCCGCTAGTTATGCTGGTTGGTATCGGTATTACCAGTTTGGTGGTGGGGTTGCTTGGGCGTTTCTGTTTCCGCTTGCTGCGCCGTGCTGGTCAGAATATGAGTACCGGCTGGCAGATTGGCTTGGCTGCATTGCCGCGACGAATGCTGTCGAACCTGTTCCAGCTGTTGGTGTTTACCTTGATTATTATGCTGGCGCTGATCCTTTATGGCGTACAGAACAATCTGATCGCTGATTGGCAGCGGCAGCTCCCAGAGGGCACGCCAAATCACTATTTGTTTAATGTCCTAGAGAATCAAAAGGACGGTATCCAAAGCTACGCCCAAGACAATGAGTTGGCCATGTCCGAGTGGTTCCCCATGATTCGGGGTAGGGTAACTCATCTGAACGGGACGCCGGTGGCAGAGTTGTTTGATGAAAGCAAGGATGAGCCAGAGTTGGTGGAGAGAGAGCTTAACCTCACTTGGTCGACCCCAGAGCGGGAGCAACAGAATGTGGTAGCGGGTGAGTTCGATAATATTGGTGTCTCCGTCGAGCAGGAGGCGGCCAACGAGGTGGGGCTGGAAATTGGCGACGAGATGACAGTGAGCCTTGGAGGGCTAGATTATACCCTTCCGGTAACCTCCATCCGTAAGGTTGATTGGGAGTCTATGCAGCCCAACTTCTATCTGATGTTGCCTGCTTCAGTACTGGAGGAGTTCCAAGCTAACTTTGTCTCCAGTATTTTCCTAGACGCAGAGAGCGCGCCACCGTTCTATCGGTTTATGGCCAACTATCCCACGGTTTCCATGTTAAATATTGGTGAACTGTTACGTCAGGTGCAGGATATCGTCGCCCAGGTGGGGCAAGCGATTCAGCTGGTGTTGATCTTTATTTTAGCCTCGGGGGCCTTGGTGCTGTCTGCCAGTGTCCGTACGACCCTAGACGAGCGTTTGGAAGAAGGAGCTCTGCTACGTACCCTGGGTGCGCGCAAACAGATCGTACGTCAATCCATGCTGATTGAGTTTGGTGTACTAGGTGGTTTGGCGGGACTACTCGGCGCCTTTGGTGCAGAGTTGGCACTTTATGGTGTACAGAAGTTTATCTTCAATATGGAAACCAGTTTTCATGGTGTAATCTGGCTAGTGGGGCCGGTTGCTGGTTTGGTAATTGTGACAACCATTGGTATATTTGCCGCTCGAGCTGTTATTAGCGTTCCTCCTATACGAATACTGCGAGCAAATTAACTTCTATGACTCCCATTACTGGTCACGGCTATCTTATTACTCGCCATAGTCGTGACCAGAATGGCAAGCTCATATTGAGCTACTATCTCAATACTCCCCACGGCATTATTGAAGTTTGTGTTGTCGGCGAACAGGATGTGTTCTTCACCAATGCGGCGGTAGATTTCCTACCTCAAGTGGACGGTCTAATCTGTGAAACCTTGCCATTAAAGTCGTTTGCCGGTGAGCCAGTGACCATTGTACGCTGTGACAGTCTTGCCCTGAAACAGCAAGCGGTGGAGCGCTTGCGTCGCGGCGGCTACGAACTATACGAAGAGGATATCGCTCCTCAAGATCGCTATTTGATGGAGCGGGGTATTCGTGGCCTAGTAGAGTTCATCGGAGTGCCACAGGGTGCCACTGGTGTTGTTATTCGTGGGCGCTTACGTCGCGCTAGGGAAGAAAACGTTCCCCAATGGCAAGTTTGGTCTATCGACATCGAAACTTCCGTCAGTCGTAATGAAATTCTTTCGATCGGTATAGTCAGCGAGGCGCTGGAAGTTGTGCTCGCCGTACAGACTAGCGAATGTGATCTTGCCAATGTGATCCCTTATGGGGATGAAAAAGCCTTACTGCTCGGTTTTATGCGCTTTGTGCGCAAGCATCAGCCTCATGTTTTTATCGGCTGGAACGTGATCGGCTTTGATATCCAAATGATTGACCGGCGTTGTCGCTTTTACCAAATTACCCCAGCTTTTGGTGTGCAAGGGGAGCCTTGGCATGTACGTATGAGCAAAGGGACGGGTAAAGCATTCGCTACGATTCCCGGTCGGGTGGTGTTGGACGGTATTACGTTGCTAAAAGTAGGCGGATATCATTTCGACAGTTATAGCTTGAATCACGTGAGTGCCGAGCTGCTTGGGGAAGAGAAACTGCTGACGGCGAGCTCTAGATGGCAAGAAATCGAGCGTCTGTATGCCGAAGAGTTTGAGCGCTTTATCGAGTACAATCTGCAGGATTGCCGTTTGGTAGCCAAGATTTTCGCCAAGCTAGCCCTTTTAACTCTGCAGCAAACCCGCGTCGATTTAACCGGTATCCCGCTAGAGCAAACCGGTGGCTCGGTGGCATCATTTGAAAATCTCTATTTACCCCGTTTACATCGTTCTGGTTATGTAGCGCCCAGCTGGCGTGACGAGCCCTTTGTACCAAGCCCGGGGGGATTTGTGATGAACTCGGTGCCAGGGCTTTTTCGCAATGTGCTGGTTTTTGACTTCAAGAGCCTGTATCCCAGCATTATTCGTACTTTTTTCATTGATCCGCTGGCGCGAGTTGTGGACGCCCCTAGCGGTAGAGTGCCAGGGTTTCGTGGGGCGGCGTTCAACCGTCAAGTGGCAATTTTGCCCGCCTTGGTGGGTGAGTTAGCCGAGGCCCGAGAACAGGCCAAAGCCCAGCAACAGAGCATTCTTAGCTATGCCATCAAGATCATTATGAACTCCTTTTACGGCGTACTTGGCTCGGACGTGTGCCGTTTCTATCATCCGCAATTGGCAAGCTCTATTACGCTCAGGGGGCATGAATTGCTCAATATGAGCAAAGAGTGGATGGAGCAACAGGGGGCTAAGGTCATTTATGGAGATACGGACTCCCTATTTGTATGGCTTGGGGATGACCTAGACGAACAGAAAGTATGGCAAACCGGTGAACATCTGTGTGCTGGGTTGAACCAATATCTTACCGATTGGTGCTGGCAATATGCCCAGCTAGAGTCCCACTTAGAATTAGAGTTTGAAACCCTATATAGCCGCTTCTACATGCCTACCATTCGTGGTCAAGAAGAAGGAAGTAAGAAGCGCTATGCTGGACTAAGTAATGGCAGCTTAGTATTCAAAGGGTTAGAGGCAACTCGAAGCGACTGGACGGAGCTGGCGCGACGCTTTCAAACTGAGCTGTTTGAGCATCTGTTCCACGATCGCGATGTGACTGAATATGTGAAAGACTTTGTAGCACGTTTACACCAAGGGGAGTTCGACCATGAGTGTATCTATCGTAAGCAACTCACTAAACCCGTCTCCAGCTATATCAAGGTCATTCCACCCCATGTAAGAGTAGCGAAACAGATAGACCTTGAACGGCAACGTCAGGGGCTGGAGCCCATGTTTGAGCAAGGCCGGCAACGGGTGGAGTACTTTTATAGCCTAGAAGGGGCGCAGCCGTTTGAAAGTTATGAAAATTTAACACGAATTGACTATGATCATTACATTAATAAACAGCTTTTGCCGATTGCTGAAGGTGTTTTGGCGTTGCAAGGAATTGAAGTAATGTCACTGCTGACGCCACAATTCAATCTAATTTAGTGGTAGCGCCTCGTTGACTGGTTGAGGCGGCAATGGAATCTTTGGGAGAGATGGCATGAATGCCCATCGGACGACCTTCAAATCGATCTATTTAATCGCGCTGTTGTTTTGTGGGATTTCGCTCGTTGCTTGGCACCAAGCCAGCAGTTTTACCGAGTTGCGTCCGCTGGGTTCAAGCAAAGATGTCTTATCTTATACTTTCGTAGATGATGGTTCTGTACTCTCCGTTGAACAAATTCAAAGTCAAGCGTACCGCGCGGCCAAGCACGGGGATCTTTCTTTTGGTTATCAATCTGACGCATTGCTGGTAAGAGTTACGTTGCCCCAAGGGGTGAGTCAGGACGCCATTTTGGTGGTGGACTACTCGTTGCTTGATCGATTGGAGTTATGGCAAATTAGCGACACCAAAGTCGTCGGGCAATGGCAAAGTGGAGATATGCAGCCCTTCTCATCGCGTCCGCTAGCCAGTCGTCAGTTTCTCTTTCCATTAGTCGAGACATCTTCGCCAACCGAGCTATTTCTGATGGCTCAGAGTGAAGGTACCTTGAAAGTGCCACTTTACTTTTCTTCTTTTGCTGTGGAAGACGCCCGCGGCCAATACACGAGTATGTTGCTGGGTGGGTATCTTGGCTTTATTGCGCTAATGATGCTGGTTAGCGTGATGATGGCACTTATTGCCGGGGATCGAACTTATCGCATCTATATGCTTTATGTCGCATCAATCGGTTTATTTAATGCTCAAATGACCGGCTTGCTGTTTCAGTGGGTTTGGCCAGAATCCCCGAAATTTAACGCCTCTTTTACTAACGTGGCTATCTACCTTTCAGCCGCCTGTCAGATTTGGTTCGTCATGGCCTTCCTGAACGTAAAATCAAAAATTGCCCTCATAATCGGACGCGGTTTTGTGCTGATCTGTATTTTGGGCATGGCCTCGGCGTTTCGTCCCAACACCTATGCTTTATTAACGTCTGTTGGAACGGTAGTTCTAATAGCTTCAAGCTTGTTGTGTGTGATGCTAGCAGTAAACAGATTGAAGCAATCTGCTACCCATGGGAGTGACTGGTATTTCATGGCAGCTTGGGTGTGTATGCTACTTGGAATCAGTATTACTGCAGCGGGTGTCATGGGGTTGCTACCGTCTACCTCGATAGTCAACAACGCCACGTTAATTTCCTCCATGTTAGAAGTCTATTTCCTTTTGGCGGCTCTGATTGATAGATATAACCGGGAAAAAAATCAAAGTGTCTCCGCCTTGTCTCAAGCCCTGTTGGAATCGCAAAAACGCGAACAAATTGAGCGCCATTTGTTGTTTCAGGCAACCCACGATTCCCTATCGCGATTACCTAAAAAGGAGTTGTTGATTAGTCGTTGGGGGGCAAAAGACGCGAATTCGTTACTGCAACATGAAACGGTGTCCGCCTATATCGTGCATTTTGAAGGGTATTATGATCAGGTATTAGCGTTGGGACAGGAGGCTGCAGAGGCGATTGTACTTGCGTTGCATACGCGGCTACGCCACTACACCAAAAATAATAACGCCATAGTGCGTATTGATGATCAGTGGTCGCAGGATAAGGTTGCGGTGCTGGATACCTCCGATATGTGTTTTATCGGCGTCAATGACGGTTTGCTAACGAGTCCCGCAGAGCTTGAACACCTCTATCGTTGTTTATGTGAACCTGTTCCATTCGGATTGCTAAAGCTTGAAGTTAAACTAACTATTGGCGTAGCAACGGTTTCCCAAGAAAATGACCTGAGTAGTACTTTGCGCCGTGGGCAAGTGGCAGCCAAAGAAGCTGCAAACCGAAACTTGCACTTCCTTTTGTATGACGAGAGAGAAGGAGAAGATCCAGAGTATTCGGCAAAGTTACTAACGCGCTTTCAACAAGCCATGCAATTTGAAAACTTATTTATGAAGTTTCAGCCACAGATAGATCTCCGTACCGGTGAAGTGGTGGGTTTTGAATCTCTATTGCGATGGTTTGATGTAGAGGAGGGGGTATATCAATCGCCGGATCACTTTATGCCTTTGGTTGAGCATACTGGCTGGGTGGGGCCGTTGGCAGAGTTTGTTACCCACTATAGCTGTCGTTTTTTACAGCGCTTTTATGCCCATTTTGGCGTACAGCCCCAGATATCTATAAATCTATCCGGCAGAAATCTAAGCGACCCCCATTTGCCTGAAAAACTGATAAATATCATTAAAAGCTATTCAATTTCACCTGATAAGGTCGTTTTTGAGGTCACAGAGACCGCATTTGTGGGAGACGCCACCAAAGCGAAAATGATATTATCTCGCTTGTCGGAAAGCGGCGTGAAAATCGCGCTGGATGATTTTGGCACGGGATATTCTTCGTTGAATTACCTACGTACACTGCCATTCGATAAATTAAAGATAGATAAGTCTTTTCTCGATGACATAGATCGCTCAAGCCACGCAAATACAATCATGGCTGCGACTCTTGCTCTCGGGAACGAGCTGGGTATGGACGTAATCGCCGAGGGAGTGGAAACACAACAAATGGCTGAGCGCCTGCAAGCCATGGGTTGTCACTACTGTCAGGGCTTTTATTACGCCAAACCCTTAACAGAAGCTGAACTATTTGAGTGGTACGCCGCTCGCAATAGTAATGGAACTATTATTGAGTAAAACATGAAGTTACCGCCGAAACGATTAATCACCCATGACCGCCTTCGTAAAGCTATTCAAGAATTGATTCTTGAGATGGATTGGCCAGCAGTGACCGTACAGGATGTAGCACAGAAAGCGTCAGTCAGCGTTGGTACTTTTTATAACTATTATCAGAGCAAAGATGAAGCGCTGGCGGATATTCGCGCCTGTCTTACTGATCTTATGCGTCGCGATCTCGGTGCGTTATTAGCCACTCAGGAAAGTGTCGAGAAACGCATCGCGTTATTAGTGAAGTACTTCTGCAATTTGATCAATAATAAACCCTCTTGGGCGAGTTATTTCTTCAAGGCCGAACGCTTTAGTGATCGCATTGATGGAGGTCTTTCCTACTGGTTAGTGCCCCTGATCTTAGAAGGTCGCCATTTTGAGCGGATGCATTTTGACAGTCCAGAGATTGCGGCTAATTACATTGAAAATGGCTTATTTCCATTGCTCAAGCGCTTCCATATGGAACAAACCCAGGTGACGGAATTACAGAGCCATCAACTGAGCATGATCACGCTCGCATCCCTTGGATTGCATGGTGAATCTCTTGAAGTTGCTGTACAACAGGTCTGCCCCGTTACGCCATTGGCCACCTTGCCAGTATCTATTTTTGAGCTAGAGAGGCAGTTACTTGGCTTTTCATAGTATCGCGCTACTTGGCACCCTAGGGTGCCATCTGTGTGAACAGGCTCACGCCATTGTTCATCATGTGGTAGGCGAAGAGTTTCGCATTTATCAAATTGATATCGCATCTCGAGAAGAATGGGTTGCTCAATATGGTCTGCTGATCCCAGTAGTGGAATGCGGCGGGCAAGAATTGCATTGGCCTTTCAACGATGCTGATGTCGCTGCATGGCTAAGTGCTATAGAAGAGCCTCAGCGAGTCAGTCAACTGGCTCCTCTGATGATAATTGAGTCCCCAAAGTCGCGAAGATATTTGCGCTAATCACGGGGCTTTGAATTGCTGGATTAGTCGCTGATGCCAAAGAGGTCGGCATTATTTTTGTTGGTCTGCTGAATCAGCTGTTCCAAATCGACCCCTTTTTGTACTGCGATTGCCTGAGCAATCACCGGAAGGTATTTCGGATGATTACGTTTTGGTCGAGGGCGAACATTTCGAGGCGTTAGATAGGGAGCGTCCGTCTCTAATAAAATGCGATCTAATGGCAAATAATTTAATGCTTCCACTAACTCGCTGTTACGGCGTTCGTCCAGTAGCCAACCGGTGATGCCGACATAAAGTCCTAAATCCAAATAAGTAGCCAACTGCTCTTGATCGCCCGTAAAACAATGTATGACCCCCGCCAGATTGGTGTCACGTAAGCGAGCCGTTAGTTCCGTAAATGCCTTTCGCTCATGTAAGTAGACTGGCTTATTTGTCTCTTTGGCGATAGCTAGCTGGGCTTCGAGAGCTGTGATTTGCTGCTCTGGAGTCGAATAGTTACGGTCAAAATCCAAGCCCATTTCGCCAACAGCTAGACATTTGGGGGACTGTAACAGCTTCTTGATTGAGCAGACACTTTCTTGATGCCAAGTTTTTGCCTGATGGGGGTGTACCCCTGCCGTGAAGTAAAGCTGCTGATTTTGCTCACATAGTTGCTGATTAAGTCGAGTTTCGCCTAGGTCGGAGCTGATACAAATAAGTTTTTTTACGCCCGCTTGGCTGAAGTCCTGAATAAATTGCTCTAAGTCGTCCAAGTAAAACGGGTGCTGGATGTTGACGCCAATATCAATCATAGGCCAAGAGTTTCCAAGGTTTAGGTCAATCAGTTTGAAATTACGCAACACTCTACTAAAAAAACACTGTTAACACCCAATAAATTGAATATCATGGTTATAATGAGTGAGTTAGCTAACCAATAGGCTTTTTGGAGTACGTTATGGCTGGAATGTTGGATGCAGTTGATCAGAGAACGCAACTGGTCGGTGAGAACCGTTTAGAGCTGTTGATGTTTCGTCTCGGCGGCATGCAAATGTTTGCCATCAACGTTTTCAAGGTTCAGGAAGTGGTGCAACTGCCGCGCTTGAATTTGATGCCTCACCGACATCCTTCGGTGGCGGGGGTAACCCATTTCCGCGGCAGAACCATCCCGGTAATCGATTTGTCGGAATCGATTGGCATGCGTCCTATTGATCGCGAACAACCCTGTAATCTTATCGTCACTGAGTACAACAATTCGGTGCAAGGGTTTATGGTCGGTGAAGTGGATCGAATCATCAATATGAATTGGAATGAGATTCTACCTCCACCGGATGGCGCGGGCCGGCAGCATTACTTGACAGCCATCACTCGGGTAAATAATCGCTTAGTCGAGATTATCGACGTAGAGAAAGTGCTTGCAGAGATTTCTCCTTACGATACCCGCGTATCTGATGAAGTTATCGATAAAGACTTGCTCACTTTGGCCAAAGGTCTAGAAGTCTTAGTGGTGGATGATTCGTCCGTCGGTCTTTCCCAGTGCCGCTCTACTTTGGATCATTTGGGAATCAAGGTCCACACGGCAACCGACGGTAAGCGCGGCTTGGAAGTATTGAAAAACTGGGCAGCGAATGGCGAAGATGTGCCAACCAAGTTGTTAATGTTGATCACTGACGCGGAAATGCCGGAAATGGATGGCTATCGTCTGACCAGAGAGGTCCGTGAAGATCCTCGCCTCAAGGATTTATATATCGTGTTACATACCTCGTTAAGTGGTAGTTTCAACAAGGCCATGGTGCAGAAAGTCGGCTGCGATGACTTTCTATCCAAGTTTCAGCCAGACAAATTAGCGACGATTGTGCAAGAGCGTATCCGTAGTGTGGTAAGTCAGGACTAGCGGTTCCTTATGCTCACAATGTTATATACCGTGGCGCTGTCAGCCTTTGTCGCTGGTAGCCTACGGTTGTGCTACTTGCCTTTTTCCCCCTTGTTGCTGTTTATCCCCCCCTTGATATTCGTGAATGTCACGATGACATCTTCGCCCACAGAGATGGTTTTGTTTGTCGCTTTTTGGGGTGTCATTTTGTTCGCGGCAGATCAGTTATTTCTCCAGCGGGGCCGTTTGGATATTGAGGCAGAGTCCCGGTCTATCGCTGGTGCAGTTTTTGGTGGGTTTGTTGCGGGACAAATTCTTAGTTTGTTGCCGTCCTTGCAGCTACCCTTGTTGGGCATGATGATAATTATTCCACTGTTTTACTGGTGTTTACCCAATGTGTTTTGGGAGTTGAGTAAAAAAGTCTTCTTGGTTGGATTGGTATTTCATGCCTTAGTGACCGTGTTTCTGGCAACTGGGACGAATCAATCCGCTATGGATAAAAAGCAAGGGCAAAGCCGAAACCTAACCACAGCGCTGGCGTCTCTGGGAGCACTTGTGGGCATACTGGCTGCTCCGGTCTCCATGGAACAGGTCTCAATTCTGGATATTGCCGCATTGATCATCGTGCTGATAGTTTGCTACGGTGCGGGAGCTTGGTTACTAGCTAAGCGGGTGGCCAGCGCAAGTCAGCATGTTTACCCTTGGTTGCTTGGGGCGGTAGGTTATAGCTATCTAATTCGTGTAAACTACTTAGCTTTGGCAAACTAAAACCTTTTGCCCTTCGTATCAAAGCCAAACCTATTGGACTACAGGACAAAATATGGCTGACTCTAGCTCAAAAATTGGCATTCTATTAATGAATCTTGGGACTCCAGATGCGCCAACACCGCAAGCGGTTCGTGCCTACCTTAAAGAGTTTCTATCAGATAAGCGTGTGGTGGATGTGAATCCCCTTATTTGGTGGCCGGTATTAAATGGCATTATTCTCAATGTACGCCCTCGCAAGGTGGCAAAGGTTTACCAACAGGTTTGGATGGAAGAAGGGTCGCCACTTTTGGTGTTAGCACAGCGGCTTCGTCAAAAGCTAGCGGCGGAGCTTGATTCGGAGCGATTTGTGGTCGAGTTAGCAATGACTTACGGTAACCCAAGCGTTGAGGCAGCGGCTCAATCTTTCCGTAAGCACAAGGTAGACCGTATCGCTGTACTGCCTATGTACCCACAATTTTCCCGCTCTACAACGGCGGCTGCATTTGATCGACTTATGTCCTCACTGCGTCGTTGTCCTGACTGGCCAAATTTAAATTTGCTACGTAGCTATGCCACTCACGAGTTATATATCGCAGGCTTAGTGCAGAGCATTAGAAAGCAATGGCAAGAGCAAGGTGAACAGCGCCATCTCGTATTTTCTTACCATGGGGTACCGAAACGTTACGTGTTAGAGGGCGACCCTTACGAACGAGAGTGTAAAGCCACCACAGGCGCTGTCGTTCGGGCGCTAGGTCTAACAGAGCAGGATTATACCCACGTATACCAGTCCCGTTTTGGTCGGGAAGAGTGGTTGCGGCCTTATGCGGATGAGACCCTTGCGGGTATGCCAGCCAAGGGCGTCAAACGGATTAACGTGATTAGTCCGGCGTTCTCCATTGATTGCATTGAAACCCTTGAGGAGATTGATGACGAGTTGCGTCACGAGTTCCTAAATGGGGGAGGCGAGGCGTTCGACTACATTGCTGCATTAAACGACTCACCGGCTCAGGTCGAGCTTTATAAGCAATTAGTGATCGAAACCTGTGGTCAATGGTGAGTCTATGGTAGCACCTTTAGACACTATTGCCTTTGATGCTGACGATACCCTATGGCGTAACGAGGACTTTTTCTTAGATGCGCAGCAGAAGTTCGTCGATTTATTGTCCGCGTATCACGACGAGGCGTATATACGTACGCAGTTGCATCAGGTTCAAATTCGCAACTTGTCTCACTTCGGCTATGGGATCAAGGGCTTTACGCTTTCAATGATCGAAAGTGCTATTGAGCTAAGTGATGGCCGGGTTACGGGGTACGAAATTCACGAAATAATTCGGCTTGCCAAAGCGATGGTGGCTGCACCGATTCACCTGTTAGAAGGGGTGGAAGACTTATTGCGGCAACTTCGTGGGAAAGTGCGTCTTATGGTCATTACGAAAGGGGATTTGCTGGATCAGGAAGGGAAATTTGCTCGATCTGGTTTAGAAGCATATTTTGACCATTATGAAGTGGTAAGCGATAAAACGGCTAGCACCTACCAACGTTTGTTTGAAAAATATCAAATTGAACCCAGTTTGTTTCTAATGATAGGTAATTCTCTGCGCTCCGATGTATTGCCGGTATTGGATGCGGGTGGTCATGCACTTCACGTCCCTTACGAGACAACCTGGCAGCATGAAACGGTTGCAGAGGCGGAGCTTGAGCAATATGGCCCGATCCCGCAATGTGTCAATATGGGAGCCGTGTCTGATTGGCTCAGTCGATCCGGTTTTCAACTTTAAGGCTTATATCATGAATAAAATACTTCTTTTGGCGGTTACGGCGCTACTTTCTGGTTCCCCAGCAATGGCAAATGATACGTTAGATGACGCAAAGGAAACTGCGCTAGAACTTGCCGAACAGGCAGGTGAAAAGACTCGTGAAGTAGCTGGGAAAGTAGGAGAAAAGGCTTCTGAAATTGGGTCTGAGGCGGCAGAGAAAGCAAAAGAAACGGGCTCTTTGTTGTGGGATAAAATGAAAGAAGTGGGTAGTTCGGCCAAGTCCCTTGCCAGTGATGGTCTCACCAAGGCTGGTGAAATGCTGAAAGACGAGCAACAAAAGTGTCAAGAAGACGCCAAACAAACAGAACCTTGCGAGAATAAATCGGCGGCTAAGTAAAGATTGCTGTGACCCAGAAGAAGCCTGAATCAGATAATAACCTTTGGATTAAGGAATTTGTTGAACAAGCGGATGCCGTAATTGGTGCCCCTAGCTTGCGCTATCGCTGTCCCAAATGTAAGGGGCTTCTGCGTCAGCGAGACGGCACCAAAGGGCGCTTCTGGGGGTGCGAGAATTATCCTAGCTGTGATTATTCGGCAGATGATGTGGCCGGCCGGCCGGTAAGAAAAAAACGTTACCATTGTCCCTTATGTAGCGCCGAGTTACGTCTTAAACAGAGCGGCGACAATGTGTTCTGGGGGTGTAGTCACTACCCCGAGTGCCGCTTTACGGTCGACGATGATGGTGGTAAACCAGCCGCATCCAAGAAGTACCCCTGTCGTAGTTGCGGCCATTATTTAGTGCGTAAGCGTGGTAATAAGGGATATTTTTGGGGTTGCATCAAATATCCCGATTGCCGTAACACCTTAGAAGATGATGACGGCAAACCGGTATTAAGAAAGGCTCGGAATTGGTCGCCTAAGCATGGGAATTGACCCTCTGCTGCTCAATATCCATCAATGCTTCCGTGAGGTTGGGGTGAATAAAGGAATAATGGAGCTGTTGTAAGCGCTCTGGTATTACCTTTTGACCTGCTGTCAGTAGCTCACTCATCTCCCCGAATAATGCTCTCATCACCAATTTAGGTGTTGGTATGAAGGCAGGGCGTTTTAAACTGTGTGCGTAAGCTTTAGCGAAAGTTTTTTGCTTGACTGACTCAGGTGACACCACGTTTATAGGGCCCCGGTACTCACTATTGTTGAGAGATGTGATGATGATATTGATCACATCGTCAATGTGAACCCAAGGAAACCAATGCTCCCCGTCGCCAATTGGACCACCGGCGCCAAATAAAAATGGTAAGCGCATCTTCTCTAAGGCGCCGCCATTGCCAAGCACAACTCCAAGCCGCAAGATAGCGACTCGTGTTTGTTCACTTTCAGCACTCTTGGCGGCTTCCTCCCATGCTTGGCACAGCTCGTGAGTATAGCCTGGAATCGGTTGAGTAAATTCATTAAAGCATCGAGTGGGATGGGTGCCATAGTAGCCAACCGCTGACATGCTAATAACCGTTTTTGGCGGATTAGGTAACGCATTCAGAACCGCCTTTGTCAGGGTTACGCGACTGTCGTAAAGCGCTTGTTTTCTTGCAGGTGTCCAGCGGGCTGCCGCAATATTTTGCCCGGCGAGGTTGATGACCGCATCTATGGTCTGGTGCTTTAGTTCATCCAGTGTCACCGCTGTGACACCGTCGGGCACCTTGACGTTCTTGTGCGTCAAACCATAAAGCGTGTTGCTGCTGCTCTTTAGCGCACGGCACAAATGACGTCCAACAAAGCCCGTTACGCCGGTAATAAGTATCTTCATGGTCGTTCTCCCAACTGATATATAGCTAAATACGTCGTTACGTGCGTATTGGTTTGGTCTGCTAGCCTGATTTAGCCGTATAAATCGGCTGAATGCCTTCTTTTTCAATGGGTTACTCAGTAAAATAACGCAACGAGGTAACGAGATGAACCTGTCCCATTTTGATCATGTAATATTACTTGCCCACGGTAGTCCAGCATCTAGCTGGAAAGCCCCGTTCGAAGCCTTGCTTGATGATGTACAAGCACAGGTGGGGAGAGAGAAAGTAAGCTTGGCCTACATGGAGTTAACGACGCCGTCCCTTGAGCAAGTAGCGGCCAGTTTGTCGGATTCGGTAAAAACAATCGCTGTTTATCCAATTTTTTTTGCAGTTGGACGCCATTTAAGGGAGGATGTGCCTAAACAGCTTATGCAGCTAAATAGCGATCAGCGTCAGTTTACCCTGCTGGAGCCGATAGGGTCTGACCCGGTAGTTAAAGCGGCGTTGAGTCGAGCGATTACCTCAAAACTGACAGGATAGAAATTGGATACGGATGTGTTTGCCGTTATGCAGCACAACTTCGCGTCCGGTGACCAACTTTGACTAAGACAGTGGATGGATGACATGTTGTTTTCCCACCTTCCGGATGAGATATTTCAAGCTCTCACGGGCTCGAATCGCGAGATAATCGAGTTTGTGCTGCGCGATTTGTCGGAAATCTTTTACGATCACGCCGAAGACCCAATTAAAGAAAAGTCTGTCATTATTGAGTCGATTGAAGATTCTCTCCATCGTCTCGATTCTTTATCTTGGCAGGATGAGGACAAGGATTTCGAATCGCCAAAGACAATCCATGAGTTTGCTCTACGAATTTATCACCGCTTGGTCAAAACCGGTTGGTTAGTAGAGGAACAGGAGCTTTATCGAGTGACTGTTCTGATGACGCCCCAAGTGTCCATGTTGTTACGCTCACTAGTGGAAATCAGTCGCCATGGTAAACGTAATTATGGTGCGACCGTATTAAGTATCCTCAGTAATTTGGAATCGGTAAGCCAACACCCCGCTGAGCGAGGCATCACTCTGCGCCAAGCAGCAGAAGCATCCCGAGAGTTTTCGGCCCATCTTAATCAGATTTTATTAGGTATTCGTAGTTTGCAGCGGGAATTGTTTGCAAGCCGTGAACCAAAAGATATTGTTGCTGGTTTCTTTGATTTGTTTGTTGAAGGGATTCTGATCGCCGATTATAAGACCATCAAAACTAGCAATAACCCCTTTCGCTTTCGTCGTCAAATTCTAGAGCTGTGTCAGTCGTTTTTGTCTGACCCCGGGCTGTTACAGCAGATTTCTGGTGGCTATGCTGATCAGCAGTTAATCCCTTTGGATAAAGCGAAGGCGCAGGTTGAACGGGATTGTCGTGATATCCTGCAAACCTTTAACAGTATAGAACAGCGACTTGAACGTATTGATGAGTACCGCTACCGATTAGAAAAGCGAGCCGCAGATACGGCCCGCTACATGGACAGCTCGCGCCCTGGGTTAGCCAACAAGATTGCTGGTATCATCAGTGACGTCGCCAAGTTTGATGTGCCTCCGGTATTGAAAACAATGACCCAAGTGAGAGTCGTTGGAGTTGAATCAGCGGCTCAGCCTGGGCGTCGGCGTGAGCCACCCCCACCAAGAGTGATACAGCAAGTTCAAGTTTCTGCAGATGCCATAGCCTTGCGTGATCGTCAGCGCCGCTTCCATGAAGCCCGTCAAGTGACCGTAGCCAAATTACAAAGCTATCTTGAGCGGCAGATGGCGGATGCTCAGTCGAAGCATATATTGGACTTCACCATTGAATCGGTGGAAGACTTTGTTTGTTTTGACCATTTGCGCTATATCGGCTCCCTTGGCGTCAGTGCTAAGCGGGTAGAGCGCAGTTTTGATGTTGTATTTACCAAGCAATACCTCAATGTTCATGAATTTGTTGAGTGCCGCGAATTTAATGTGGTGCGTAGGAGCCAGCGCTAATGCTCAAAGAACTAAAGAAAGTTGTTGAAGAGTCGGGTAAAGATGCCCAAGAGTTTCAGCAAACAGCGAACTATCTACTTGCCAATCAATTCGTGAGTGCGTTCAAAAAAGGTCAGCGTAAACATTTTCTGCTAGTGGAAATGTACCAAGATTATTTTTCGCAACTTTTTGATGCACTGGGTATGCGCTTGCACCTCAACGAGCATGAGCGCTTAGCAGGCTTGCTACCGGTAGAAAAAGAAGCCTTTTTACGGCTCAAGGTGGATGAGACGCTACTTTTGTTGGTGTTAAGGCAGATCTACGAAGAGAAGATTGAGAATTTTGAAGTCGATAACGGTTTTGTGGTGACCAACACAACCCATATTCTTGAGCGATATGTGCAACTATTGAAGCGGGAGCTGCCAACTGAAACACGCTTGAAGGATATTCTTGCCTTATTCAGTCGCCAAGGAGTGATTTACCGCGGCAAGGCCTACGAAGAAGATCCCAAAAACCTATCTATCAGCATCACCCCAGTCATTCGTTTGGTAGTGACAGAAGCTTACCTACGCCAATTGGAGTCATTTAATGGCGAAGAGGAAGTAGAGGATGGGCAGGATGAAGAACTAGAAACGCAACCGGTAGTTCAGTAGGACAACAATGAAACAACTTAAACGTATCGTGCTGATCAATTGGTACCTTTTGGGTGCCGAAGAAATCAATATTCGTGGCAATGCGGCTATCATTGGCCCAACGGGCTCCGGTAAGTCCTCTCTACTTGACGCTATCCAAACCGTATTGACCGGTGCTAGCAAACGTCACTTAAACTACAACGCCAGTGCCAATGATGGGAAAGCGTCCGGACGCAGTATTCGTTCTTATATTTTGGGGATGATCGACTCAGGTCAGGCATCAGCGCAAGTTAGCGGCGCGCAAACGCGACAAGATGCCATTACCTATTTAGCGTTGGTATTTGAAGACGATAAAACCGGTCAGGAATCGACGGTGGGGTTAAGTCTGTCAGCTTCCCTAGCAACGCCAGAAGAGGATGTACTGGGTCGCTTTGTGCTGACCAATTACGGTGTGCGTCGGGAAGATTTTGTTAACGTACTAAAACCAGGTGTTTTTCAAGCGAAACCTTGGATAGAAGTACGTGAAGCCATGAAAAAGGTAACCCTAGATCCTTACATTAAATCAGGCAGTGCTTCAGCGACCCAATTTATCAACCGCTACCTTGAAATACTGAGTCCGAGTGCGGATCACTTGATTACCTTGGATGGATTTCTCAAGAACTTTAAAAACGCCCTTAAGTTTGTACCGATTGCGTCACCAACGCGCTTTGTCCAAGATTTCGTTTTAGCTGAGGCGCCGCTACAGGTTGGGGCTTATCAGAAATCTTTGGCAGAATATCGTCAGTTAGAAAATAAGACGCGCGAAGTTGCGCAGCGCATTGACGAATTGAAAGCGATAGAAGTTGAGTGCGATAAGAAACACCAACAAGAACAAACGGTCGTGAATTATCAATGGATTGCAACGGAGGCCCGCTTCGATCAACTAGGGGCAAAGCAGGACGCCTTGCAAGATGAATATGAGAACTTCCACGAGCGTGAAGCAGAGATAGACGAAGAGCTTATCGCCCAAGGTGAGCTTGCCAAGCAGCTTCAAACCCAATTAGTGCGCCTAGAGCAGCAATACGAACATTCCGACGTAGGTGCGAAATTACAGCAGTTGCAACAGCAGCGTAAGCTATTCACCTTGGAGGGACAGCAAGATACCAAGCTGCTAGCGCAAGCGCAGCAGACGGCGGTGCTGTTGACCAGCTTACAGCCCTATGACGATGTGTTGTCTCCTGCATTGCTTGCTCAAGTGGCGCAAGCTCGGTCTTTACCTCAAGAGCCACAGGCCAAACAACTGGCGAAACTTATCGCTCCGTTGGCTGAATTGCTCGATCAAGAAAAGTCGGCAGTGTTCCAGCAACGTTCCATATTGAACCGCTCCATTTTAAATTTAAAAGATGAGTGTAAGCAGCTCGAAGCCGACGTCGCTTCCCTAAAAGGGGGGAGTACGCCCCTATCTGCCAATACGAAGAAGCTGATACAGCTTTTGCAGGGCGCAGGCATAAAGGCTACACCCTTGTGCCACTTGGCTGAAGTAACCGATGTAAAATGGCAAGACGCTGTCGAAGGCTACTTAGGTGCACAGCGGGAAGCCTTGATCGTTGAGCCGGATGATGCGGAAGAAGCAATCCGTATATTCCGTGCCCACCGTCGTCAGTTGATGGGATGCCGTGTGGTGGATACCACACAAACCCGCTTGTGGCTACAGCGCGGTGATCGCAACTCCGTTCTGCGTTTTATTCGTTGTTCCAACGATCATGCACAAGCCTATCTCAATCGGCGCCTTGGTGGCATCAAACCGGTGGAGACAGAGCGGGAGTTATTGCGTGAAGAGTCTGCCATGACAGCAGACGGCATGTTAAAGCTGGCAGGTACGATTTCTACCATTCGTTTTAGTCCCCATATGATGGTGGGCATTAATACAGAAGGCATGCGCCAGTCTCGGGAAGCTCAACTGAAAACCTTGACGGAAGAGTTATTGGGCTACTTGCAGTCTGATCAACGTTTGGAACAACTAGATCAGCTACTGAGTCGAATCTTAGCTGCAGCCCAAATTGATATTGAAACCCTAGAAGCGGCCAGTAGCAATGCCAACTTGCTGACTCAACGTTTGCAAGATATCGACATGCAGGTGGAGTCATTACAAAATCGTGATGATTCAAATCTGCAGGAGCGCATTGAAGAGCTCAAAGGCCGTATTGCCGTGATTGAGTTAGAGCGTAAGAAACTGGACCGAGAACGGCAGCAGATTGCCGAGCAATACGGTGCCCTTAATACCCAGAAGAGTCAGCTGGCTGAAGCGCTCTCAGCTTTGGATCAAGAGCGTACTAAAATTACTTCTAATCCTTTATACAATGCAGAATTTGCAAGTGAGCGCTACGGCTTGCTTGAAGAAAGCATGGGGAACAGTGCCGCGATTTATAAGGAAGCGATCAGTCGTTCCGAGAAAGCTGCTGAAAAAGTCCGCTCGATGGATCAGAAAGTGCGTAAAGAGGTGGCCGATCATTACGCCAAATACCACAATGCGAACATCGATAATGATATCCAGCTTGATTATCTAGAGTCGCGCTTTGAAGAATTTGAGCACTATGTGCGTCATCAAATCGCCGTGCTAGGTGATACTGAATTGGCCAAATACGCTAAGCGCGCGGAGTTGGCTCGCCGAGAAGCTGAAGAAACCTTCCGCAGCGACTATGTGTCAAAACTGAAAGACTCATTGGATCAGGTTGACCATATTATTCGTGAGCTGAATCACAGCTTGAAGCGTCGCCCATTCAACCAAGAGGTTTATCAGTTCCGTTATTACCCTAACGGAGATATGAAGGATATTCTTGATTTAGTGGAAAGATTCAGCGCCCAAGATCAAGCGAATGTGGGTGGACTGTTTGATCCCGAGAAGATTGGTAATCCCGATCACCTCAAGGCTTTGGCGACCATACAAGAACTTATTACCGATGAAGAGAAGCAAAAGGATTTAGCGGATTATCGTAAGTTCTATAATTTCGAAGTGGATATACTCGACCTAAATGGCGAGAAAAAAACGACCTTGACCCAGCGGATTCAAACGGGTTCAGGTGGTGAACACCAAATTCCATTCTATCTGGCGATTGCGGCGGCTCTTTCTACCACCTATAGATTGCATGAAACCCTTGAAGGGGAGGTGGTCGGCGGCTTCTCTATTGCGATGTTTGATGAAGCCTTCAATAAAATCGATATGGCAAAAACGTCAACCTGTATGGGTTTTATGCGAGATATAGGTTTGCAGGTTATCGCCGCAGCACCCGACGACAAACGCGCGGTGATGACAGCGAATATGGATACCATTATCAGTGTCTGGCGTGAAGGTGGGGCTGTGTCGATTGATGTGGCCTATCCGCAACACAAAGGGCAAAGCTTATTGAACGGCGACGATAGCCAAGTACTGGCCCAGGAAGAGGTGACAAACTAATGCAGATTCAGCAGGAAATCACAGACCTATTGCAACAAACTTTCACTCCCACTTATTGCCAAGTGGAAAATGAAAGTCATATGCATAATGTGCCACCGGGTAGTGAATCCCATTTTAAGGTGGTTATGGCTGCGACGGCTTTTACAGGTAAGCGTTTAGTTCAGCGCCATCAGCTGGTTTATGGCGCCTTGACGGAACAGATGGGGAAAATCCACGCATTAGCCTTGCACTTGTACACCCCAGAGGAATGGGTTGCTCAAGGTGAAAGTGCGCCCAATTCGCCAAATTGTATGGGAGGAGGGCGCTAAGGCCCATATCTATGAGTATTTCCGTAACGGTTAATGATATTAAAGGTATAGTAGAAATCAGCGTTGTCGGAAGTTTCGATTTTTCGCTATTTAATGAATTTCGAGATGCCTACAGCAACTATATCGGACAATATACGCATTTTGTTATCGATATGAGTATGGTTGAGTATTTAGACAGTGCTGCGCTAGGGATGTTGTTGAGTATGAAAACAGCCCTTGGCGATAAAGCAATGATTGAGTTGGCTAATGCCAATGGTTTTATCCGAAACATCTTAATGATCAGTCGCTTTGATAAGCGTTTCACCATTACCCAATAAGATGTTCGCGACATGGCGAAAGAGGGACTACCGTGGGTTATGTGGTAGTCCGATTCCTTTTCTCGGCCTAGATTAGCGCTTTTTCTTCTTCTGGTTGTTTTTTCCTTTATTCTGGGCCGGTTTACGTGTCACAGGCTTTGCCTTCTTTTCCGGCTCGGTTCTCAGCGTTAGGAATAAATCAGTCAGTACGTGGGGGATTTGTTCGATGCAGGATTGAGTTGTTTTCGTCTCTTGGCGAATCTGAACCACTTCTTCGTCGTCAAACAAATCTGAGGCAACCATAATCGGTAATAAAAGTTGAGCTATCAGTTCTTCCTGTTCATGCTCGAACCATTGAATGTCTGTCAGAAAGACACCTTCCATAAAGCCAGTTGCCCACTCTTGGAGTTCAGTTAGCTCTTCCCCATAATTACCAATTTCCATGTCGCAGGGCACGAGAAATTCATCTTCCGATTCAAGCTCGATTTGAATATCAACGGCCAAGCGTTTAAGCAGGGCTTCTACTCGTTCTTGCTCCTTAGTATCCTGAAATTTTGGTGTTTCTTCGAATACAATTGGCAGCCATTGTTCTGGTGTCGGAGAATGTGGGGCGATAGCAAGTGCGGTTAAAAAACCGTGCGCCATAACGAAGTTTTGGCAGTCTTCATGTACCTGATCGGAATCGAGGAAGGTTTCGAGAAAGTCTAATTCAAGATCATCCAACGGTTGGTGTTTCATTGTGCGTACCCTTTATTTGCGTGATGCAGAGTTTAAACAGATGCGGCAAAAAAAACCATGAAGAAGCAAGATAACTATTAGATAATGTGCCCCATGAATGCATCCTACACTGCTCTACACAAGCTGGGTTACAGCGAATTTATTGGGGAACAACGCAAATGCGTTGACTGTTTGCTTGGTGGTCAGGACCTGATTGCTATGCTACCCACTGGCTCTGGTAAGTCTGTTATATACCAAGTGTGCGCTTTGGCCCGAGAAGGGGTTGGTGTTGTCGTAAGTCCTCTGATTTCCTTAATGTCGCAACAGGTAGAAAGGCTGAAGCAGTCGGGTATTCGGGCGGAGTTCCTCAATTCTCAGCTAAACGGTGCCGAACAGAATGACCTGTTTTGGCGCTTGAGGCAGCAACAGGTTGATATTCTGTACTTGTCGCCTGAGAAACTGCTGCAGCCTTCTGTCATGGGTCTGTTAGATGATCTCGTAATAAGTGTGTTGGCCGTAGATGAAGCCCATTGTGTGCTTAGTTGGGGGCAGCAATTCCGACCAGAGTATGCCTTGTTGGGACAGCTGAAGCAGCGTTTTCCAGCTACGCCTATGGTCGCGCTTTCGGGAAGTCTCGGTGACCAAGCCATTACGCGATTACAACATATCCTAAAGCTAAACGATCCTGAAGTTGTTCGCGCCAGTGTAACCCGAGACAACCTCCGACTGCGTATCTCACAAAAGCAAAACGGGAAACATCAGTTACTCGGCTTCTTGATGCGTGAAATGGCGCAGAAGGCGGGCATAGTGTATTGCCGAGGACGCCGGCAAAGTGAGCAGCTGGCAGCGTTTTTGCAAGAGCATCATCTAGTGGCTGGCTGCTATCATGCGGGGCTGACGGATGAGGATAGAAACCGTATTCACCACCAATTTGAAAATGGTGACATCAAGGTGTTGATCGCCACAGTTGCCTATGGAATGGGTTTAGACATTCAGCACGTGGATTATGTTGTGCACATGGATTTGCCACTCAGTCTCGAGCAGTATGTACAGGAAATCGGTCGAGCAGGTCGTCGTGGGCAGGCTGCAGAGGCGATTTTGTTTTATGGTCTACAGGACGTTCTCAAGGGCCTACGTTTCGTGGCCGAGCAAGGAGAGGGAGAAGATGCGTTCTTTGCTATGTTGCGTTATTTAGAGAGCAAAGAATGCCGTCAGCAAGCGCTAGCAGGAGAATTTGCTTCGTCTTCGTCAGCACCGTGTGGACATTGTGACCGCTGTCGCAATCAGGCAACCAGTCACGATGCTTCAGTTTCAGCGCAAAAAATATTGACGTTGATCCATGCTACCCGTGGTTTGGTAAATTTTCAGACCATGATTGATGTACTGATAGGAAAATCTACTAAGTCTGTCATCGAGTTAGGGTTGCAGCAACATCGTCTTTTTGGGGTGGGAAGAGAGCTAAGCGCCAACCAGTGGAAAAGTTTAATTCGTAAGCTTATTGCTATAGGTGGGATAGAAATCCTTAGCTGTTGGCCTTTACAGCTGGCGCTAACGCCCACATCGCGCGCGATTTTCAAAAGTGAGCAACGGGTCGTATTGCAGGAAGACTATCTCTATCGCCCCCTATCAGGAGAGCAGATTGAGCATTGGTTGCAGTCCAGTTGGCAGAAAGTCTATCAATGGGCCACACGATACAATAGTGGGCTTGGCTTCAGTGAAACACAGCTCCATCAGATACATGAGGCTAAACCAGCCAGTATTGCCGCAGTCTCACGGCTGACAGGCGTATCAAAGGAGGTGTTATTGCAGCATGGAGTAGAGGACTTGTTGCATCATGACTAGCTATTCAGATGAGCAGCTGCAACAGCTGGCCGAAGTCAACCTAAAACGTTGCCTGAGTTTGGCTGAAGTTCACTTCCAAAGAAGTTTCCTTGAACCTAGCATTAACTTCAAACAACGCGGTCGGGCGGCTGGGGTAGCTTATTTGCAGCGCAACGAGATTCGTCTAAATATGGCTTTGTGTCGCCATAATATACGTGCTTTTCTAGGGGAAGTGATTCCCCACGAGGCTGCCCACCTAATTGCCTATCAATTACATGGAGCGAAAATTCGTCCCCATGGTCGCGAATGGCAATATATTATGTCTAAGGTATTTGGCCTAGCTCCACGGCGAACCCATGACTTCGATATTGGCGTTGCGGTAAAACAATATGCCTATCAGTGTGGCTGTCGGGTGCATCAGTTGAGTACGCGGCGTCACAATAATGTGCAATTGCGACGACAAAAGTACTTATGTAATCAATGCAAACAACCCCTTACATTTCTATCTTGATTTGAATCAAAGTTCATGTATGATGCAGATCAATTTTTAATCGTAGTATTGGAGCTAGGTATGTGGGTTACTAAATTGATCGCGGGTTTTGCTTTAGGTGGTGTTGCTGGTTTCGTTGGAAGTGTTGCGCCTGCTATGGTGCCCGCAATTCTGGCTGTGGCTGCTGCTTGGGTAATCGTTGACGTTGTACAAGTCACTCGCGAGCAATCTGCGTAATCAATCTGCTCAATACTTCCCTTCTGCGTTAGTGCGATAAACGGGGCTATATAGTAATATAGCCCCGTTTATTTTTTGGTGGATACCCATGGATCTCGATAACAATCCTAAAGAAAAATTAGAGCTCAATAAGCTACAGAAACGGCTACGTCGTATGACCGGTCAAGCGATTGCTGATTTCAATATGATTGAAGATGGCGACAAAATCATGGTGTGTTTGTCCGGTGGCAAAGATTCTTACACCATGTTAGATATTCTGATGAATTTACAACGCAGCGCGCCAATTCAATTTGAGCTTGTGGCTGTGAATTTAGACCAGAAACAACCCGACTTTCCCGAGCATGTATTGCCGGAATACCTCGCCCAGGTAGGTGTTGAACACTACATTTTGGAAAAAGATACTTATAGCATCGTTAAAGAGTTAGTGCCGGAAGGAAAAACCACTTGTGGCCTGTGCTCACGTTTACGTCGTGGCTCTCTATATGGTTTTGCCGAAGAGATTGGCGCTACTAAAATCGCATTAGGGCATCATAGGGACGATATCTTGGAAACCCTGTTTCTAAATATGTTCTTCGGCGGAAAACTTAAGTCAATGCCGCCCAAGCTACTAAGTGATGATCAGAAGCATGTGGTGATTCGTCCATTGGCATATTGCAAAGAAAAGGATATCGAGGCCTATGCTTTACTCAAGTCTTTCCCAATCATTCCTTGTAATCTCTGTGGATCTCAGGAAAACTTACAGCGTCAAGTTGTGAAAGAGATGCTACAAAGTTGGGATAAGCAGCATCCGGGCCGTTTAGACACCATGTTTACTGCGATGCAAAATGTGGTTCCATCCCATCTGGCCGACACGAATCTATTTAATTTCGCGGATTTGAAGCAACCCGAAGACGCACTGAAGAAGTTAAACGTTATATCTATTTAAAGAGGGATCCAAGCTTTATGCAAGTCAAGAAACTGCTAGCAGTGGTAATTGGTGCAGGGGCAATTTCTGCACAAGCATCAACCTTTGATGGTTCGTTATCGAATCAATCGGTTAAGGTGGATGTGAGCATCGACCGTAAAACTTACTTTTTGGATACCGGTGCTATGTATCACACTGATGATGGTCGCTACGGCTACATTGGCGCCCATATCGAAGATACTGAAACCAGCAAAGATTATCCGCTACAAATAGGCTTAGCTGGCCGTCTTATCGTCGTAGATGGTGAGTATTCTGACGATGATGAAGGGTTTGCGGTTGCATTAGGCGGTTTCTACCGATACACCTTCCCAAAAGCTAACCGCTTTAGTCTATATGCGTCAGCCTACTATGCACCAGAAGTGTTGTCTTTTACTAATGTGGATTACCTATACCAAGGCGAAATCCGCGGTGAGTATCGTACCCTAAGAAACGCCCGAGTGTTCGTGCGCTATGGTCAAACCGGGGTCAAGTTCACTTCTTTTGAAGATGTAGCTGAAATGAATAGTGAAGTTGCGTTAGGTGTTGTTGCGACGTTCTAATCCTGAGTTATTTGTCTGTTAGACATGAAAAAGGCCGCTTAGCGGCCTTTTTACGTATTCTACACCCTAAAAGTGAATCGAGGTGCTTATTCCCCTTCGTAAGCGGCGAGAGCAAATACAGGAATATCTAACGACTGTATTCTATTGCTACCGCCTAGGTCCGGTAGGTCAATGATAGCGGCCGTTTCTTTAACAGTCGCACCTTGGCTTTGTAGTAGACTGATTGCAGCGACCAAGGTACCACCTGTGGCAATTAGATCATCAAACAGAAGTACATTGTCTCCGGGCTTAACGGAATCCACCTGAATTTCCAGCTCAGCGCTACCGTATTCCAAGTCGTACTTTTGAGAAATGGTCTCGCCAGGTAACTTGCCCTTTTTACGGATTAACACTAGAGGTTTACGAAGCTCATAAGCTAATACTGATGCAATTAAGAAACCACGTGCGTCAATACAAGCAATGTGAGTAATGTCACTGTCGATGTATCGATGAACGTAGGCATCCACCACCATTCTCATGCCTTTCGGATTGGTGAAAATAGGAGTGATATCGCGAAAGCTGATACCAGGTTTGGGCCAATCATCCACAGTGCGAATTAGCGACTTGACGTAAAAGTCATCGTAAAGCATATAAAACCTTAATCTAGAATTAACTTACCGCTTCGATTTTATCACATTCGTCAGCGATGCCGACGAGCTTTTGCATCTCCTCAAGATCTACGATGGCAATTTCTTTACCATCTACGTCGATTAGGCCACTCTTTTGGAAACGCGTCATGACGCGACTTACTGTTTCTACCGCTAAGCCCAAGTAGTTGCCAATTTCTCCCCGTGACATCGCTAAACGAAATGCGGTCGCAGAGTAGCCCCGCTTTTTAAAGCGATGGGACAAGTTCATTAAGAAAGAGGCCACTTTCTCATCAGCATTTTTCTTGCCAAGCAACACCATCATTTGTTGATCATCACAGATCTTACGGCTCATTAGCTTGAATAACTGATGCTTCAGCGATGGAATTTGTGAAGACAACTGTTCTAAGTGAGAGAATGGAATCTCACATACTGTAGTTGTTTCAAGTGCCTTTGCAGAGACCGGATAGCGATTATTGTCAATGCCACTTAGGCCAACAAGCTCACTGGGGCAGTAAAAGCCAGTGATCTGCTCTTCGCCAGAGTTGGTAATGTTATAGGTTTTCAGTGTGCCAGTACGTACCGCATAGACAGAGTCAAATTCTTGGCCTTGATGAAATAGTAGTTCGCCCTTCTTGAGGGGGCGTTTCCGCTCAATAATTTGGTCTAGACGATTTACGTCTTCATCCGCCAGTGCAATAGGTAAGCACAATGCGCTCAAACTGCAATTTTGGCATTGCGAAGTGAGCTTGCTGTTGAAGCGGTTGTTGGCATGAGAAATAGGCATAAAACTCTCCCTGAGCTCGATCGGGTAATTATATAACTTTAGAATAAGTGGCATTTTCGCCAAGATAACGGTCAAATACCATGCAGGCCGCCCTGACAAGTAACCGTCCAACTTCCGTAATGCGAATGGTGAGATCTTCGTCTTCTTCTACAATCGCTACTACGCCATCGTCTACTAATGACTTTAGTCTGTCTAGCTCTTCCGCGAAATAATCACGGAAACTTATACCAAAGGATAGTTCAACCTCTTTGGTATGCAACTCAAAATCGCACAACAACTTCATTATCACCCGATGACGAATGCGGTCGTCAGCGTTGCTGATATAGCCCTTCATGATAGCGAGCTGACCGTTCTCAATACTGTTTTGGTAGAGCGATAAATCCGTGTGGTTTTGGATATAAACGCCGTCCAATTGACTGATACTGGAAACACCGAAACCAATCAAATCTGTATCGGCGTTAGTGGTGTACCCTTGGAAGTTACGTTGTAACTTACCTTCCTGTTGAGCAATAGTCAGTGGGTCATTGGGTTTAGCAAAGTGATCCATGCCGATATAGACGTAGCCTCTGTCAGTAAGCTTCTCAATAGTATGTTTCAAAATTGCGAGTTTGAGCTCAGGACTTGGTAAATCTTCATCTAATATGCGACGTTGGGGCATAAAACGTTGCGGTAAATGAGCGTAATTAAATACCGAAATCCGGTCTGGGCTCAATGCCAGTACCGTCTCTAGTGTTTGGTCGAAGCCCTCTAGGCTTTGCTTCGGCAAGCCGTAAATTAGATCGAAATTGATGGAGTTGATGCCGACAGCGCGTATATCTGCCACAACGGTTTCCACAAGTTCAACGCTTTGGGTGCGGTGGATGGCTTTTTGCACTTCCTCATCAAAGTCTTGAATGCCTAGACTGACACGATTAAAACCAAGTTGTGCGAGTAATTCGATTTTGCTACGGCTTACTTCTCGAGGATCAATCTCGATACTGTAGTCCTGTGAGCCATCCTGAACTAAGTTGAAATATTGTTTTATCCCGTTAAATAGGGTTGTTAAGTTGTCTTCACTTAGGAAAGTAGGAGTGCCGCCGCCAAAATGCAGCTGATTGACTGGACGAGTTTGGTCAACCATTAGGCTTCGCAAACGCATTTCTTCGCCTAGCAACTCAACGTACTCAGTACCTTTGTCGTATTGTTTGGTGACAATTTTGTTGCAGGCGCAGTAGTAACAAAGATGAGCGCAAAAGGGTACGTGGAAATACAAGCTCAGAGGTTGCTTTGACTCTGCTAACATACGGTCAATCAAATTGATTTTACTAACGCTAGTAGAAAACTGAGGGGCCGTTGGATACGACGTGTAACGCGGGCCGGAAAGATTGTATTTTTGAATTAAAGCAGAGTCCCAAATCATCGTGGTATCCTATTAGATTTTCTAATAGCGGAGTTTACTCTCCTCAATTTTGTGCTTAGTGACATATATCAAAACTTATCTCTAATGGAATAGAGGCGAGATTTGATTTTGGATAAGGGGAATGCTCCAGCAGCCGTAGATGATCAATAACATACCAAATGCATAATTGACTCGGTAACGTTGCCAAAGTGATTTAAATTCCTTGGCGGCGACGCCGGTGAGTAACATAGCGGGTAGGGTGCCAATGCCAAAGGCAACGAGTAAGGTAGCGGATGAGAGCGCTCCATGAGTAGCAGCGCCCAATGACCAAAGAACAGTGGAGTAAACTAAACCACAGGGGAGCCAACCCCAGATAAGCCCAGCAATGAAAGATTTTGAAGGGCTGTTAATTGGAAGCATTTTTTTTGCCAAGGGAGCAAGTAAACTCCACAGCCATTTACCAGATTTTTCCACATGGATAATGAGGTGGGTGATGTTCAGCAAATATAATCCAGTGAGTATCAGAATAACGCCGGACAAAGTGCGTAGTGGCGTCATGACATCAATATAGATGGATTCTTGGCCGATATTGATCAGCCAAGCTAACAAGCCGGCGACAACAGCGTAGGATAAAATCCTACCGACATTATACAACGCGAGGTAAAGCAACTTGGCATTTGTACCCAGAGCAACCAATGAAGAAATACCACCGCACATGCCTAAGCAATGTCCTGCACCAGCCAAGCCGATGAGAAACGCTGTAACATGACTATCTAACACTAGCGCTTACTCTTCTTAGAAGAATTAAATTCCTCATCATCCTCTTCAAAAAGAATACGCTCGCCCTCGTGATTAAGGTCCTCAAACTGGTCCCTGCGCACTGCCCAAATAAATATCGAGACGGCGACAATGACGAATAGGGTGGCTAGAGGCACCAGGATAAATAAGCTTTCCATTTAATTGTCTCGTGATAATCGTGTGGCGTTAACAACAACCAATAAACTGCTCAATGCCATGCCAATCGCTGCCGCCCATGGTGGAACGAAGCCAGCTACGGCTGCCGGTAACATGATCAAGTTGTAGGCGAGGGCCCATGACAAATTCTGCTTAATAATACGAGAGCATTTTTTTGCCTTTAAAATAGCCTTGTGGATCAAAGCAATATTTGAGTTTAGCAGAATTGCATCAGAGTGAGTCTTAGCTAAATCGGAGCTGCTGCCCATGGCAATAGAAGTCGTTGAGCCAGCTAAAGCTGGTACATCATTGAGGCCATCGCCAACCATAACCACGTGGGATTTGCTATTTTGCTTAAGCCATTCCCATTTGCCTTCTGGTGAAACGCTCGCTTCAACATCATCGAACCACTCTAAGGGGAAGGTAGATTTTGTTGACCCAATCGTATCGCCGGTCAATAAAGAGACACGGATGCCAAGATTCCGCAGTGACTTTAGCGTTTTTTCAGTTTCCTTACGTACTTGATCTGTGAGATGAAACCGGGCAACACACTCTTGGTGTGTACATAAATAAAGTACGAGACCTTGCGCCACATTTGAAGAAAGAGTATGTCCAACGGCTTCTTCTGCAAGTTGCTTGTTGCCCAAGAAGTACAGCTGTTCATCTATGGTACCGCTGACACCTTTACCAATGATGTTGCGTAGGTCGTTGACCGGCATTGCTGTAAACTGCTTGAACACCTTGGCTATTGGGTGGGTCGAATGTTGTTCAAGGCTGGCTGCAATGGTAAGCACTTGATCCTCGCTAAGAGAAGAGGCTAACACATCTATCTGTGTAATCGAAAAACTGCCTTGGGTGAGTGTCCCTGTCTTGTCAAATACGACGTGATTTGTTGCGGAGAGTGATTCCAGCGTATGGCCGCGGGTGACTAACAAACCTACCTGCCTCAAATAGTTTGTTGCACTGGTCAAGGCAACAGGGGTTGCAAGTGACAAAGCACAGGGGCAAGTTACAACGAGTACACTGACCATGATCCAATAGGCATTGTCATTACCTACGTAAGACCAGCCTAAATAGGTAAGTGCGGCGGTGACTAAAACACCAATAACAAAATAATGGGCCACAGCATCAGCAATGATAGCGACTTTGGGCTTCTCGGCAATCGCCCGTTCGGTTATACGTGTGATTGCGGCCGCTCTCGTATTGGCACCGGCTGCTGTTACCGCAAGTTCCACCTGCTGATCCACATTGACAGTTTGCGCGCTGATCGCGTCACCGGGATTGCGAACTACTGGTAGATACTCTCCAGTAAGTGAAGACTCGTCTACTTGAGTTGCGCTATTTAACAAGTAGCCGTCAACCGGAAAGGTCTCGCCTGGTTTAACGCGAATAATATCGCCCACAATTAAAGAAGATACTGACGTGATTTCCCAGCCGTTCTTCGACTTTCTTTCTGTTGCTTGAAGTGCGTTATCTTCACCATCATTAAATTCTTTGTTGCGAGCTAAGGTTTCTAGGAAGCGCCCTAATAGCAAAAAGAACGTAAACATTGTCACTGAGTCAAAGTAAACATGACCGCCATTTGTAAGCAAGGCATACACAGATGAGAAGTAAGCCAGTCCGATGCCGATGGAAACCGGAAGGTCCATAGTAAAGTGACGGGTTTTTAGGTCGCGCCACGCGCCCTTAAAGAAGCTGCTAGCCGAATAGAATACAACGGGAGTGGCGAAGAAAAAGCTAGTCCAGCGTAATAGGTTGCGGTATATGTCTTCCATTCCTTGGATATCGCCCGCGTACATTGCTACCGCGCTCATCATCACTTGCATCATACCAACGCCCGCAATACCGAGCTGAATAATAGCGCGTTTCTTCTCTTGTTTGAGTGAATTTGCTCGCTCACCCGGTAGGTAAGGTAGAGAAGCGTAGCCAATGCGTTTTAAGGCAAAGGCAACATCTTTAATGGAAATTTGGTCCGGCAGCCATTCAATCGACGCAACTGAGGACGAGACGTTTACTCCTACGTGTACAACGCCTTCCAAGCTCGATAGATGCTTCTCGATTAACCAAGCACAGGCCGAGCAAGTAATGCCTTCAACAGATAGCTGAATATGGTGCCTATTGTCCTCTTGAAAAACGTAACGATTGTAGATGTCTTGGTTGTCTAGCAGCGCAAATATTTTGTCGGTATCAATTCGGCTTTGGGCTGAATTAATGTTCTCTACTTCGCGGCGTTCGTAATAGCGGCATAGATTGGCGTCTTCGATGTACTCAGCGATGGCTTGGCAGCCGTGACAACAAAACCCTCTCTGCTCACCATTAATTGTCGATTCAATGGTGAGATTTGAGGGGATTGGGTCTCCGCAATGGAAACAGCTACTCATAGATTGAAATTCAGACGCTGGGTAATGTTGGCATTAATTCGACCTGACATTTGCCAACCTTCCGAGGATTCGAGGTATACATTCCAGATTTCTGACAATGGGCGCTCAAGGTGCGCGCGATACTCTCCAGGACTCACTCTAACGGCGTCAAGATTGAAATCCTTGTCAGAATAAGCAGCGTGAGTAAATACTAAAGAAATGCTATCAGCATTGGTGTTCTCTGTCTTCAGTAGTAATTCTCCAGTCAGTTCGTCAACAGTCAGTACCGCCTGAATATCCATTTCTTTCGCGACTTGGCGTTTGCCTAGCTCTACGTTAATTGCTAAGCCCTCTTTGTAATAATCTTCTTTAACTAGATCATTGGAAGAATTTAGTGCCAGATAAATCATGGTTACGCCTAGCACCATCGACGTGAATGGGACAGCGATGATAAACCAAGGCCAAAAATGACGATACCAAGGCTTTGAAGCAACTACTGACAAGGTCTACTCCTATCTAAATTGAGAGCTGCCCTAGATCCCTAGGGCAGCATTTTCATTAGTTACCAACCGGGCCTATAAAGCGGCTTTCTGTTACTTTGCTGGCTTCATAGTCTGGGTCAGTAGATTTCACTGAGAAGAAAATCTTATTTTTCTGCTCTGATAGCGCAGTGGGTGGCACTTGTACCGAGAAGGGCACAGAGCGCACCTCACCCGCGGCAACATTCACCTGTGTGCGACCAATCAGGGTCATGGGTTCCAAGCCCTCGACGTTAATTTCAAAATCGTGAGCGCTCTGATCCATATTAATGACCTTTATGGTATAAATATTTTCTATCATACCACTTGGGGTCTCATTATACAGGCGGTTCCTGTCTCTGAGTACATCCAAACCTAAAGGTTCCCTTCCTCCCATTACTGTTGTGAAGCCAATCATGACTAGGATCATGGCAATGCCATAGCCAATAACTTTGGGGCGTAAAATAGATGATTTCTGCCCTTCGAGGCGATTCTCTGTGGTGTAGCTTACTAAGCCTTTCTCATAGCCCATCTTATCCATTACGGAATCACATGCGTCTACACATAGGGCGCAACCAATACACTGGTATTGCAAGCCATCCCTGATATCTATTCCAGCAGGGCATACGTGCACACACATATTACAGTCGATGCAATCACCAAGGCCTAGCTCTTTAGGATCAGCGTTGCGTTTACGAGCACCGCGAGATTCCCCCCGCTTGGCGTCATAGGAAATAACCAATGTATTGGTATCAAACATAACAGACTGAAAGCGTGCATACGGACACATGTAGGTACATACTTGCTCACGCATCCAACCGGCAAATAGATAAGTCGCCACAGTAAACACGCCTACCCAGAAATAAGCCCAAGGGTGAGCGTTGAAAGTGAAAAAGTCGATCAACAGTTCACGAATCGGGGCAAAGTAGCCGACAAAGGTGATGCCAGTTAACCAAGCGAACAGCACCCAAAGACCATGCTTGGCAAACTTCTTACGGAATTTGCTTGCACTCATGGGTTCTTTGTCGAGCTTCATACGTTGATTGCGACCACCTTCTGTTTTTTCTTCGATCCACATAAAGATCATAGTCCAAACAGTCTGGGGGCACGTGTAGCCACACCACACCCGACCGAACAAAGTCGTAACGAAGAAGAGTCCGAATGCGGCGATAATGAGAATCCAGGCTAAAAGGAAGAAATCCTGGGGAAAGAACGTGAGTCCAAAGATATGAAATTGACGTGCTGGCAAGTCAAACAACACCCCCTGACGTTCGCCAAAATTAACCCATGGCGTCAGAAAGTAACCAAGCATTAGCACCCAAAGGGTGTAGGTTCTAAGGCTATTGAATGTGCCTTTTATCGAGCGTGTATAGATCTTTTTGCGTTTTTGATAGAGGTCGAACTCGACCACATCTGGAGTTTCATTTTTTAGGGGGATTTGCTCACTCATATACAGCCTTCCTTAACAGGTCTGATTAAGCTTTATTAACTTAGGCTAATATTATATTGAAGAGCAAAAAAAAGGGTGTGACAGTGTGTCACACCCTTTTTGATATAAATCAGTATTATTGATTTGATAGGCTGTAAACGTAAGCCGCAACAATGTGAGACTTGTCTTCACCTAAAATGGCATTCCAAGCTGGCATCTGACCTGCGCGGCCATTGCGTAGGGTTTGCATGATTTGTTGCTCAGAACCACCGTACAACCAGATGTTGTCAGTAAGGTTTGGAGCGCCAAACATGTAATTACCTTTAGCTTCAGGGCCGTGACAAGCGATACAGTTGGTATTGTAAAGACCTTTACCTACCTCTGCTGCTGCTTTGTCAGTCTCGCGGCCACTTAGGCTTAGTACGTACTGGGCAGCTTGATGGATGCCTTCTTCACCCAACACGGCACCCCATGCAGGCATAGCAGCAATACGACCGTTAAGAATGGTTTGTTTGATTGCAGCCGCATCGCCGCCATACAACCAATCATTGTCAGTTAAGTTAGGGAAGCCGTAGCCACCTGTCGCTGCAGAACCGTGACATACCGCACAGTTGTTTGCAAATAGACGCTGACCGATACGCATGGCTTGGTCGTTTTGAGCAAGCTCTTCGATTGGTGTTTGTGCAAATTTAGCAAACATTGGGCCGAACTCGGCTTCTGCTTTAGCGACCTCACGGTCATACGCACCGGTTTGTGTCCATCCTAGCAAGCCTTGGTAGTTGCCTAGACCTGGGTACAGAGCTAGATAGCCCAAACCAAATAGAACGGTTAGCACGAACTTCCAGTACCACCAACGTGGTAGAGGATTATCGTATTCTTCGATGCCATCGAAGCTATGTCCCATGGTTTCGCTGGTTTCAGTGTGAACTGTTTGACCTTTGCGAACCCCTGATAGCAACAAGTAACATCCGATTATGGAGCCGAGTGAAATCACACTGATCCACACACTCCAGAAAGTACTCAATTCATTCATTTGTTTTTCTCCACAGATGGATCGCGTTTCGCGTCATCGTCTTCTGCAAAAGGTAAGTTGGCAGCTTCATCGAAGTCTTTCTTTTTACTTTTGCTAAAGGTCCATATTGCAATCGCTACTAGAGCTATAAAAGCAAGTGGGGTAGCAATGCTGCGAAGCGTATTTATATCCATGTCTAGGCCTTATCGTTCAATTACAGTGCCAAGTTGTTGTAGGTAAGCAACAAGCGCATCAATTTCACGCTTGCCACGAACTTCATCTTTGGCGCCGGCAATTGCTTCATCAGTGAATGGTACGCCCACCATGCGTAGTGCTTCCATTTTCGCCGCAGTGTCATTGCCACTTAGCTTGTTCTCAAACAACCATGGGAATCCTGGCATGTTTGATTCTGGAACCACATCACGTGGGTTGTACAAGTGGGCGCGATGCCATTCATCACTGTAGCGCTGGCCAACACGAGCCAAGTCAGGCCCTGTACGTTTAGAGCCCCATAGGAATGGGTGGTCATAAACAGACTCGCCAGCAACGCTGTAAGGTCCATAACGTTCAGTTTCAGAGCGGAATGGGCGAACCATTTGTGAGTGACAGCTAACGCAGCCTTCACGGATGTAGATATCACGACCTTCAAGCTCAAGAGCATTTAGAGGGCGTAAATTAGCTACTGGAGTGGTAGTAGATTTTTGGAAGAATAGAGGAACAATCTCTACCAATGCGCCGAAGCTTATCGCAACGACGATCAGTACGATCATTAACCCCATATTCTTTTCAATTGTTTCGTGACGCATCTCTTACAATCCTCTTATGCTGCTTGTGCTTCTGCTTGTAGTGAAGCGACTTTGCCGTTAGCAGAACGTACAGTCATGTATACGTTGTATGCCATTAGAAGCATACCTAGTACAAACAGTGCACCACCGATTACACGAACAGTCCAGCCAGGGTAACTTGCATCTACCGCTTCGACGAAGCTGTAAGTTAGCGAGCCGTCACTGTTAAATGCACGCCACATTAGGCCTTGCATAATACCGTTTACCCACATTGAAGCGATGTAAAGTACAGTACCGATAGTCGATAGCCAGAAATGAACGTTGATTAGTTTGATAGAGTGCATTTGGCCAGGTTTAAGACCTAGAACCACTGGTAGTAGGTGATAAACAGAGCCGATACTTACCATTGCAACCCAACCTAGAGCACCAGCGTGTACGTGACCGATTGTCCAGTCAGTGTAGTGAGATAGGGCGTTAACAGTTTTGATTGCCATCATTGGGCCTTCGAAGGTAGACATACCGTAGAAAGACAATGAAACAACTAGGAAGCGTAGGATTGGGTCGGTACGTAGTTTGTGCCACGCGCCAGACAAAGTCATTACACCGTTAATCATACCACCCCAAGATGGAGCAAGTAGAATCAAAGACATAACCATACCTAGACTCTGAGTCCAATCTGGTAGTGCAGTGTAGTGAAGGTGGTGCGGACCTGCCCAAATGTAAATAGAGATCAGCGCCCAGAAGTGCACGATAGATAGGCGGTAAGAGAATACTGGCTTACCAGTTTGCTTAGGTACGAAGTAGTACATCATCCCTAAGAAGCCTGCAGTTAGGAAGAAGCCTACCGCATTGTGACCGTACCACCATTGAACCATTGCGTCAGTCGCACCTGAGTAAACAGAGTAAGACTTGAATGCGCCGGCAGGGATAACTGCGCTGTTACCAAGGTGCAATACTGCAACTGTGATAATGAAAGCTCCATAGAACCAGTTCGCAACGTAGATGTGTTTCATCTTACGTTTCCAGATGGTTCCAAAGAAGTTGACAGCATAGGCTACCCAAACCACTGTGATCGCAACGTCGATAGGCCATTCAAGTTCAGCGTATTCTTTCGCTTGAGTGATACCTAAAGGTAGCGTGATCGCAGCAGCGACGATAATTGCCTGCCAACCCCAGAAGGTAAAGCTTGCAAGTACATCGGAAAATAATCGGGCTTGAGTTGTTCGTTGAACAACGAAGTAGGAGGTGGCGAAAAGTGCCGATCCACCGAAGCCGAAGATTACTGCGTTAGTGTGCAGTGGGCGTAAACGACCAAAATGAAGATATGGGATGTTAGCGAGTAAGTCTGGCCATACCAACTGAGACGCAATTAATACGCCTAGTGACATGCCGACGACTCCCCATACCACAGTCATGATGGTGAATGCACGCACCACTCTGTAGTTGTATGTTGGGTGATCAAAAGCTGTGCTCATAGTTTCTTCCACAATCCACGTTGAGTGATTGACCTGTTATTGAAAATGCCATCCTGGTGTATTTCTTTTTTAAA
The DNA here is from genome assembly GCF_006385675.1 of Maribrevibacterium harenarium. GTDB lineage: Bacteria > Pseudomonadota > Gammaproteobacteria > Pseudomonadales > Marinomonadaceae > Marinomonas > Marinomonas harenarium. The sequence goes on from NZ_VFRR01000001.1 coordinate 84,682, forward strand.
GATTGCAATCCATCGCAGATAACATTCTTTAGGAAAAAAATTACACTTGGATAACTCAGACTAGCGGGCTCATTCTAAGTCTTTTCACATTTCTTTTCTATGAAGCTGCCGAGTAGAATGTGGGCATTCTTTGTCACAGAGCAACGTTTTTACCACTCATGATTTATGTCTTTACCTTACACGGGGCTGGAGTCGGTCATACCAGTCCATTTATGAAAAACTTCAATACCCAGTTGAGTTTAGCATTGGGAGTGAAAGTGACTCCCATTACGTTAGCTTATATGAAGGAGATGGAGGTTGATGGCAGGCGTCGACCTCCACCAAAACTGGTAACGCTGGTGGATGAGGTCATCGCTCAGTTGCCCAAGAATGCGGAAGTTGTCTTAATCGGCAAGTCAATGGGGGCGAGGATTGCGCTGGAGATTGCTGCCCGCATACCGGTTAAGTGCTGTATAGCGTTGGGTTTTCCATTTCACCCAGTAGGGAAGCCGGAAAAAAGTCGTCTGCATCATTTCAATGGGTTAGGAAATACACCATGTGTGGTCTTTCAAGGTAATCGTGATAAGTTTGGTGATCCGTCCTGGTTGTCAGGGGTGGAGCTGCCCGAATCTGTTACATTAAAATGGTTGTCTGGCTTGGATCATGACTTTCAAGGCCTGAAACGGGAAGGTTATTGTGCTGTCGAGGTCATGAAATACTTGGTGGAAGAAGTGGTGCCGTGGTGCACCGGAAAGATTGAAGATTAGAGGGCTTAAAATTATGACAGATGAGACAATAGAGATAGACACGAAGGGCTTATATTGTCCGGAGCCCGTAATGATGTTGCATGCAGCGGTGCGTAAAGCAAATAGTGGTGACCTTATTAGGGTTATTGCTACGGACCCTTCAACCACAAGGGATATCCCCAAATTTTGCCAATTCCTCGGTCATACTCTAGAACGCCAAGAGCAACGTGGTGAAGGGGAATACATCTTTGAAGTTCGTAAGAAATAGCGCCGGGAGGTAACCCGGCGCAGGGTCATTTGTTGATTGTGTCTACAAATGACCTTGTTCAGTCAGTACCTTACTTAGAGGCAAGGCACTGATTGACGGTCGCAAGCACCGCTTGAATGGATGCTGAAACAATGTCGCTGTCGATCGCTACGCCATTGAAGCGCTGCCCATCGATGTTGGCTTGTACGTAAGCGATGGCCTGAGCATCACTGCCTACCGTCAAGGCGTGTTCTTGGTACTGTACGATGTCGACACGGATGCCAAATTGTTCACCTAGAGCCGCACTAAATGCAGACAAGGCCCCATTGCCAGTACCGGTAACTTTCACCGGACCGTCTGTGCCGATTAGCTCGGCAGTGACCGAATCCCGATCAGCCTTACTTAATTCATACTTACCTAGGCGGTAAGGGAAGCTGGCGGTCATAAAGCTCTTTTCAAATAGTTCTTTCATTTCAGCTGCTTCGACTACGCCGCCGTCTTCTTCCGCAAACTTCTGCACGATAGGGCTAAACTCCACTTGTAGCCAACGTGGTAGTGCTAAGCCGTACTCTTGTTCTAGGGCATAAGCCATACCGCCTTTACCCGATTGACTGTTAACACGGATAACTTCTTGGTAGCTACGACCAACATCACGAGGATCAATAGGTAGGTAAGCCACATCCCAAGGTTTGTCGTCTGTCTGGTTAGCCAAGCATTTCTTGATGGCATCTTGATGCGACCCAGAAAATGCGGTGAACACAAGCTCCCCAGCGTAGGGGTGACGTGGGTGAACCGGAAGTTGTGTGCAAGACTGAACTACACTCACAATTCGATCCATATCGCCTAAAGCGAGTTTTGGATCAACGCCTTGGCTGTACATGTTCATTGCCATGGTGACCACATCCATATTACCAGTACGCTCGCCGTTGCCAAGCAAGGTGCCTTCGATGCGGTCCGCGCCAGCCATCAAGCCAAGTTCAGCGGCAGCAACACCACAGCCTCGGTCGTTGTGGGTATGCAAGCTAACAATAATGCTATCCCTGCGTTTAACGTTACGGCAGAAGTATTCAATTTGGTCTGCAAAACGATTAGGAGTGGTTACTTCAACCGTCGCAGGTAGGTTGATGATGCATTTTTTCTCTGGTGAAGGTTGCCAAACGTCAATCACCGCATCACAAACTTCCACTGCAAAGTCGGTTTCTGTGCCAGTGAAGCTTTCGGGCGAGTATTGAAATACCCATTCCGTTTCGGGGTGCTGGTGTGCATGCTCCATAACACACTTAGCGCCATTCACTGCGATTGCTTTAATGCCGTCTTTATCTAAGCGGAACACCTGCTCACGCTGGGTTTTAGAAGTCGAATTGTACACGTGAACCACCGCCTTTTTCGCTCCCTTCAAGGACTCATAAGTACGTGCAATCAACTCTGGACGAGCCTGTGTAAGAACTTGAATGTAGACGTCATCAGGTACTTGGTTTTCTTCAATCAACCAGCGCACAAAATCAAAGTCAAGCTGTGACGCAGCCGGAAAACCTACCTCGATCTCCTTAAAGCCCACATCCACCAACAACTTAAAGAACTCTTTCTTTTGTTCCACTGTCATTGGCTCAACAAGAGCTTGGTTGCCGTCGCGAAGGTCGACGCTAGCCCAAATCGGTGCGCTGGTAATGGTTTGCTCTGGCCATGTGCGGTCTGGAATTGAGACGGGTTCAAATGGGCGATATTTACGGTGGTCAAAAGATTGCATGAGTTTTATCCCTTTTTGTTCTACGGCGGATGGCCGCTTTGTTCAGTGGCGATGCCGGTTAGCATCGAGTTACACATATCATACCTAAAGTGAAACGAAAAAAGATTGCGTTTTGTGTAGGGTTTTTCGATTTTTTAGCTATTATATGCCAACTTAAGTTTGTTTTGAGGTGAAAATGCCCAATCGAATGCAGCTAGATAAGATTGATTTGCGTATTCTTGCTGTGCTTCAGCAAGATTCTAGCGTCACTAACCAGGAGTTGGCAGATCAGGTGGGGTTGTCTCCCTCTCCTTGTTTGCGTCGTGTAAAAGCCTTAGAGGAAAGTGGTCTTATCCGTGGCTCGGTCACCCTGCTAAATCAAAATATGCTTGGCTTGAGGCTAACAGCTTTTATCCAGATAAGTATGGATCGCCACACGCCGGATCGATTCGAGGTGTTCGAGCGAGAGGTTATGGCACTGCCGCAGGTGAAGTCTTGCAGCTTGGTAACCGGTCAATCCGCTGACTATTTGTTAGAGGTCGTGGTTGAAGATATGGATCATTATCAAGAATTATTGCTCGGCAAGCTAACTCGAATTGAGGGTGTTACCGGCGTGCACTCTAGCTTCTTACTGCGTCGCATCGTCGATCGAACGTCATTGCCATTGGAGCATTTAATTTAGTTTGACCGAAATTTACCTATTGTACGTAAACATAGGTATTGAAAGTCGCTATAATGCGCCCCATTTAGACTTAGCATGTTAACGAGAGAAGATTATAAATGAGCACATTGTCGGTCAAACGCCGTGTAGTCATACCGATGCGAGCGGGGGAGGTGATGGCAGAATTCATCTCTTTTGCGGGAGATGATAGTGGCAAAGAACACATTGGTATTTATATGGCGGGAACCAATAAGACCGCTACTGTGCCTTTGGTTCGGCTTCATTCTGAGTGCCTAACAGGTGATGTTTTTGGGTCTGGCCGTTGTGATTGTGGTGAGCAGCTAGAAGAAGCGATCGACCGGATCAACGAGGAAGGTGGATACATTTTATATTTGCGTCAAGAAGGTCGTGGTATTGGCTTGTACGCCAAGTTAGAGGCTTACGCATTGCAAGATCAGGGTTATGATACCTACGAAGCCAATGAAATGTTGCATTTGCCGGAAGATGGGCGTGACTTTTCTATTGCGGCGCAAATGTTGCTGGCATTGGGGGAAAAGCAGGTTAGATTGTTAACCAATAACCCAGATAAGGCTTCCCAGCTAGTGGCAAATGGAATTGAAGTGTCTGAGATTGTTCCAACTGCGGTGCACGTGAATCAGCACAACCGTCAGTATTTAGAGGCGAAAGTAAAGCGCAAGCAACACACTCTGAAATTTGACTAATTTAGTAGCCACCTTGAATCCTCAAGGTGGCTACTTTCCTGCCTAGCTTAGTTCTTCTTTTTCCCTTTTTTTCCGCCTCGGGCCTTTGTTTTAGGTTCAAGTCCGGTGATCTTGGTAAATTTAATTGGACTCCCCATAAAGCGCTGGATCTTTTCAATCATGGGTAAGTCGTGAATGTCCACCAAGCTAAAACAATTTCCGGGCTCACCTTCTCTAGATGCACGGCCGGCTCGATGGATATAGGTGTCGGCGCGACGCGGCAAGCGTAAATTGATCACAGTGTTAATGTCGACCAAGTTAATGCCCCGTGCTGCGACATCGGTCGCTACTAGGACTTGAATGCGATCTTTTTGCATTTGCTTCACGGTCTCAGTGCGATCACTCTGCTTCATTTCTCCATGCAATCCACGCGCACGGATATTTAGTTTACGGATGGCATTTACCCAAGTTTCAACGTGGTCGCGATTGTTTACAAATACCAAAGCCTGCTTCACGGACTCTTGCTGTAGTAGGTGACTGAGTACTTTGAGTTTGTGCTCATCGTCATCGACTCGTATTGCTTTTTGACTGACCAGTGAACTAACAGCGCGAGGAGACTCGCTCAAGTCGATTACGGCGGCATTTTCGCGAATAAACTGGCGGCCAAATTTGCCTAGCTTCTGGTTGTCTAGCGTGGCGGAAAAAAACAACGTTTGGTGCGCTGGCAGTTCTTTCTCGAGGCTAGTAAGGGCATCAGCGAAGCCCATCTCAAGCATGCGATCAGCCTCGTCAATCACTAAGAAGCTGGTGTCAGATAAATCCAGCCAACCTCTTTCATTGAGTTCGGCTAGGCGCCCCGGCGTGGCAACTAAGATATCGCAGACCTCGCTAAGTTGCTGTTGTTGGTTGCCATAAGGTGTGCCCCCAACAATAAGTTGCAACTGGATTCTAGTGTGGCTCAAAAGGTGTTGAACTTGTTGATGAGTCTGGCGAGCCAATTCACGACTCGGGGCAAGAATTAATACTTTAGGTGAAAGTGTGCTTTGCTCGTCCCGATCCAGTATGTGCTGAATCGCCGGTAAAGCAAAAGCCAGTGTTTTGCCCGTACCTGTAGGGGCGCAAGCTATGATGTCCAATCCCTCCAAAGCGGGAGGGATTGCTGCTTCTTGTATCGGTTTTGCGGCAGTGATGCCCATGTCAGCCAGGGCTTGTTCTAAGGTAAAGTCTAACTCTAGGTTCGAGAAACTCATGTAGTGGGCTCTTCAAGTAATATTAGTCGCTATTTTATCACGACTGCCCTTGATACGCAGTGGTAGTTATTGGGTTTTGCCGTTGGGTGAGCAAGTGGAGCGGAATAACCTGTTGGATTGTGCTGCTTTGTTTTGGGGGCTGGGCTATAATTCCGCGCATATTTGCGGAGACATGGCCGATGCTAACAGACGAAAAAGTGATTGCTCAAACCTATCGTTGGATAGAAGAATTTATCATCGGTATGAATATCTGTCCGTTTGCGCGTCGAGAAGTGGTTCGTGGCACAGTTCGGATTGTGGTCGTGCGCTCTCAGAGCGAGCAGGTTGCGTTACAAGAGCTTATGAATGAAGTGGCTTGGTTAGATGAGCATCAGGAAACTGAGACGACGCTGTTAGTGTATCCTGGGCTGTGTGCTCATTTTGATGATTATCTTGATTTTGTGGATGATGCTGAAACCCTAATGTCTCAGCAAGGCTGTGAAGGTATCTATCAGCTTGCTACCTTCCATCCCCAGTATTGCTTTGCGGGCTCAGATCCTGCTGATGCAGAAAATTATACTAATCGCTCGCCTTATCCGATGCTACATATCCTGCGTGAGTCGGGGTTGAGTGATGCAATTGATCGTTTTGGCGACACTTCCATAATTCCGGAGCGTAACATACAGCTCATGGAAAAAACGGGAGTTTCCGCTCTGCAGGCAATCTTATACACCTGTATGCAATCAGGTGACTAGTTTACAGTGGTTTCAACTCACGCTGTTGTCAGCGTTCTAAGGTAAAAATTTATGCAATGCCAAATTGGTAAAATAAATACTCTTGAAGTCGTTCGTGAAAAAGAGTTTGGCGTATATTTGGAGGCGGGCAATCTTGGGCAAATTCTGTTGCCAAAACGTTACATACCGAAAGGCTGCAAAATCGGTGGTCAGTTAGACGTCTTTGTTTATTTGGATTCAGAAGATCAATTGATCGCTACGACTGAAACGCCAAAAGTACAGGTTGGGCAGTTTGCTGGTCTCAAAGCTGTTGCGGTGAATAGTGTCGGTGCCTTTTTCGATTGGGGGTTGCCAAAAGATCTCTTGGTGCCATTTAGCAAACAGAAGAATACGGTAAGTGTTGGGGAAACCCATTTGCTGTTTGTTTACCTAGATGTGGAAACAAATCGCATTGTAGCGACAACTAAAGTAGACGCGCTGCTGAATCGAGAGGAGCCGCCCTATCGAACAGGTGATCAGGTGTCGCTTATTATTGGCGACCGTACAGATATAGGGTTCAAATGTATTGTTGATCAGCGTTTCTGGGGTGTGTTATTTTTTGCTGACGTGCCTGATCGAGTATTTAAAGGGCAGAAGCTAGAGGGTTTTATCAAACGAGTCCGAGAAGATGGTAAAATCGATTTAAGCCTGCAGCAAACCGGTTATCAGAAGGTAACTGATATTCTTGATGATATTGTCGCTTATCTAGAAAAAAACGGTGGCAGCATGGCTATTACCGATAAAAGTAATCCAGAAGACATAAAGCGCGCTTTTGGTGTTAGCAAGGCGACATTCAAAAAGGCGCTAGGTGCGCTTTACAAAGACAAGAAAGTCACGTTGGCTCCTGGGTCCGTGTCTTTGGCTAAAAAAAGTTAAGTAGCTTTCGTTGGTAGGACTCTAGTTCTGCCGGGTTGTTGATGGCTTCATAGAGCAGATCTTGTAATGGGCATTCGATCTGCTCTTGCTTCGCAAAATAACCGCAAATATAGTCAACCTCTGTTTTGCGTTTCAGTCTGATGTCTTGCAGCATAGAGGAATGATTTAGTCCGGTCATGTGTGCCACTGTGGCTATACGATTGCCAAGCATTTCCAGATCAAGCTCCTTAGTGATAGGGTGGTGCGGAAAGCCTTGGTCGCGATAACATGATTTAATTTCTGCTACGGCAGCATCAAAAATATTCCGAACAGGAGTTTGGAGTATCTCGCCATTGGTTACGCCAAAAATCGCGGTTAACGGATTGATTACCGCATTTATTGCAAGCTTTTCTAATAATCGACACTCAATATTGGCGCAATGAAAGTCTTCTAAGGGGTTTGGTCTGCTAGTGGGTGAATGAAGCACGCCAATAAATGTATCGCCTTCGCCGGTCAAGCGGATGCTACTGTCATTGATTTTTAATGTTCCTTCATTGGTGACTCCGGCCCATAAAGATTGGTGTTCTTTTAGGTGTGGAATTAACTCCTGTTGCGCACCAAATCCATTGCATAGACACACAATGTCGGCAGATTTTCTCGTGAGTGACTTTATATCTAAAAAAGCGGGAAGTGCATCATAGGCTTTAGTACAGATAAGTACCTGCTCAAATTTGGAAGTCAAGCTAGCTGAAGTGGCAAAATTTGGCTGGTAGGATTGCTTGATGCCGCTGCTGTCCTCCACACTAATTTCTGTTGGATGGGTTTGGTAACGATGTAATAAAGTGACCTGATGTCCCTGCTCCAACAGGCGTGCAGCCCAGCGCATACCTAATGCGCCGCATCCGATTACTAGCCAATGTTTGTTCATTCAGGTCTCCAACTTGAGGGTGTCTCTAGTCATAATCGTGCTATGATAACGCCTTTAGATTAATGACTAGAGAGGATTCGTCAATGCCATCATTTGATATCGTGTCCGAACTGAATTGGCACGAAGTGACAAATGCTGTAGACCAAGCAAACCGAGAAATCGTGACCCGCTACGATTTCAAGGGAGTGGATGCCAGTTTTACGATTAAAGATAAGCAGGCCATTGTGTTGGAAGCCAAAGCGGAAATGCAGCTGAAGCAGATGGTCGACATGATCAGTCAAAAGTTGGTAAATCGAGGTATCGATTTGAAGTGTCTTGATCGGGGCAAAATTGTAGAGAGCAATTTGCGTGCGACTCAAGAGCTCAAATTGAAAGAGGGTATTGACGCTGCTGAAGCCAAAAAGCTAGTCAAGCTAATCAAAGACAGCAAGATCAAGGTTCAGGCCCAAATCCAAGGTGAGCAGCTACGAGTCACAGGTAAGAAGCGGGATGACCTGCAGCAAGTAATGCAGTTGGTGCGCTCTTCGGAATTAGAATTACCGGTACAGTTTAATAACTTCCGCGACTAATTCAGCGAGCTGGCGGATTGATAGGAAGTATTCGATTGCCTTCAATGCGCCAGCCTTCATGTTCTAGACTTTCTCGTTGTCGCCAGTAGCTGTCGCTCCCTTCGGTAAAGGAAATTTGTTTTTTGCTATTGACGACTCGAAACCACGGAATGGCTGTGTCTTTGGGGAGCTTTGCTAGTATCTTGCCGACTTGGCGCGCATGGTTGGGGGAGTGGGCGAGTCGAGCCACCTCGCCGTAGCTAAGTAGATCTCCCTCATTGCTATTGGCAATTATTGCTAAAACAGCTTCCGCAAACTCCTTCTGTGCTTGAAATGTCATGCTTAGCCCCCACCTTTGAACAATATTCGGAATTATAAGAGAAGAAGGTCGTTATGCGGTTAGCATTGCTGTTATTTATTTTGGTGCCAGTAATCGAGCTTAGCGTGCTAATCGCCGTTGGCGGTGAAATTGGTGCGCTAGCGACGGTGGGGTTGGTTTTTCTAACTGCTATTGTTGGAGTGGCAATAATCCGTACCCAAGGGCTCGATACGTTGCTTCGGGCGCAAGACAAAATGCGCCGGGGGGAGTTGCCTGCTGCGGAAGTTGCCGAGGGCTTTATGCTGGCGATGGCAGGACTCATGTTACTTATACCTGGCTTTGTTAGCGATAGTTTAGGAGCGGTGTTGCTGATTACGCCTCTGCGTCGTCAGGTGGCGCAAACACTAGCTTTAGACTTTCTTACTAAGCGTATGAATATGCGCTCAGCCTGGCATCATCGCCAAGGCGGTTTTGATAATGCCGATGCTACCAACGTATTTGATGGTGAATTCACCAAAGATGCAGAAGAAGCAAAAAAAATTGATAAAAACTGATTTCTGCCCCTTGAAAAAGATTTTGCCAACCACATAAACGTTGGCGATAACGAATCCCGCTTTACAGCGGGGCTAATCCGGCCAGGGGAGTCCTGGTAATGATTAACTTTGGAGATATAGATCAATGAATATTCGTCCTTTGCACGATCGCGTTGTTGTTCGCCGTAAAGAAGAAGAAACAACTACAGCGTCTGGTATCGTTCTGCCAGGGTCAGCGACTGAAAAGCCTACTCAGGGTGAAGTGTTGGCCGTGGGCACTGGTCGTATTCAATCTAATGGTGATGTTCGCGAGCTAGCTGTTAAGGTTGGTGACACCGTTCTATTCGGCCAGTACTCAGGTCAAACCGTTAAGATCAACGGTGAAGAGTTGCTGATTATGAAAGAAGACGAAATCTACGGCATCATCGAAGCCTAATTCGAGGCTTTAGTTCAATCTAAGATTAGCGAAACTTACAATAGGATTAAGAGAATATGTCAGCTAAAGAAGTAAAATTCTCCGACAGTGCACGTCAGAAAATGTTGAAAGGCGTGAATGTATTGGCCGATGCAGTGAAAGTTACCCTTGGTCCAAAAGGTCGTAACGTTGTTATCGAAAAATCTTTCGGTGCTCCACTAGTAACTAAAGACGGTGTGACTGTTGCCAAAGAAATCGAGCTTGAAGACAAGTTCGAGAATATGGGCGCACAGATGGTTAAAGAAGTATCTTCCCAAGCTAACGATGTAGCGGGTGATGGTACTACAACAGCAACAGTGTTGGCTCAAGCGTTTGTAACCGAAGGTTTGAAAGCAGTTGCTGCGGGTCGTAACCCAATGGATCTTAAGCGTGGTATCGACAAAGCGACCAACGCTGTCGTGGCTGAGATTGCTGCATTGGCAACGCCTTGCGCTGATACACGTTCTGTAGAGCAAGTGGGTACTATTTCTGCAAACTCTGACAGCTCAGTGGGTAAGATCATTGCTGAAGCAATGGAGCGCGTTGGCAAAGAAGGCGTAATCACAGTTGAAGAAGGTTCTGGCTTCGAAGACGAGCTAGCTGTTGTAGAAGGTATGCAGTTTGATCGTGGCTACCTATCTCCTTACTTCATCAACAACCAAGAAACGATGAGTGCGGAGCTAGAAAACCCATTCATTTTGTTGGTTGATAAGAAAATCTCTAACATCCGCGATCTTCTACCAGTGTTAGAAGGCGTTGCAAAAGCATCACGCCCACTACTTATCATTGCTGAAGACGTAGAAGGTGAAGCGCTAGCAACGCTAGTTGTTAACTCTATGCGCGGCATTGTCAAAGTTGCTGCGGCTAAGGCTCCTGGTTTCGGCGATCGTCGTAAAGCAATGTTGCAAGACATCGCTATTCTAACTGGTGGTACGGTAATTTCTGAGGAAGTTGGTCTAAGCCTAGAGGGTGCTACACTTGAGCATCTAGGTACGGCTAAGCGTGTTACGCTAACCAAAGAAAACACGACTATCGTTGACGGTGCTGGTGATGCAGCTGCTATCAATAGCCGTGTTGAGCAAATTCGAGCGGAAATGGCTAACTCTACGTCTGACTACGACAAAGAGAAGCTACAAGAGCGCGTTGCTAAACTAGCTGGTGGTGTTGCGGTAATTAAGATCGGTGCCGCCACTGAAGTAGCGATGAAAGAGAAGAAAGCTCGCGTTGACGATGCGTTACATGCAACTCGCGCCGCAGTAGAAGAAGGTGTTGTCGCTGGTGGTGGCGTTGCTCTAGTTCGTGCGCTAACTAAAGTAACTGGCCTAGAAGGTGACAACGAAGATCAGAACGTTGGTATTACTTTGGCTCTACGTGCGATGGAAGCGCCAATGCGTCAAATCGTTACCAACGCAGGTGACGAAGCTTCTGTTGTGGTTGATAAAGTTAAGCAAGGCGAAGGTAACTTCGGCTACAACGCTGCGACTGGCGAATACGGCGATATGATTGAAATGGGTATCCTTGACCCTGCTAAAGTAACTCGTTCTGCGCTACAAGCGGCGGCTTCTGTTGCTGGTCTAATGATCACTACTGAAGCTATGATCGCTGATCTGCCAAAATCTGATGCTCCTGCAATGCCTGATATGGGCGGCATGGGTGGTATGGGGGGCATGATGTAAGGCCCTAGGCATACATCATTTATCTCATGCAATCATAATATCAAAGCCCTGTCTCGTGCAGGGCTTTTTTATTTTCTACTTGGTGAAAGATAGCAGGTAAATATTGCCTGTCGACAAACCATTGATTCTAAAGCTATTGATAATTGCCAAACCGTATTAGATACTTGCAGGCAAACTATTTTTGTAAAATTCAAAAGAAAGGGATGCGTATGCTTAAAAAGACGCTGATTAGTCTCGCTGTTGGTGCTGCATTATTCTCATCATGTGCCTCGGCGCTCGAATTAGGCGAGCTAACCTTTCAATCTCAGGCTGGTGAGCCGCTGTTGGGTTCTATTGTGCTGAGTGATGTGCAGGGGCTTACCCCGGGTGAAGTGTCAGTACGTCTCGGCAGTGAAAGCGAATTTCGCCAAGCTGGCTTTGCACCAACACGGGTGCTGTCGCAACTGCGTTTTGCGGTCGTTGAAGACAATGGTCAACTTAAGGTATCTGTCCGTTCCACGCAGCCTTTGCAGGCGGATGAACTGAAGTTTGTGTTGGCGGCCAGTTGGCCGAGTGGGCAGGTGGTTCGAGAATACCAAGTGCCGCTTAACAATCAGGTGTTAGTTGAAAAAGCGCAACCAGAAGTGGTGCAAAACACTAGCGTTCCGACCGCCACCGTGACTCCTCGTACGACGGCGCCCACTTCGATGCCTAACTCGGTATTTGAAGCTGAGACTAAGGCTGCTCAAGCGTTGGCGGATAAAGGTCAGCTAGGTGTAAAGAAAGGCAATACGCTCTGGTCAATTGCTTCAGCGAACCGGCCTAATAATCAGCTGACTATTTACCAAACCATGATGGCGATTCAAGCCCTCAACCAAGATGCTTTCCTTGCGAATAATATCAATTTGTTGAAAGAAGGCTCTGTCCTACGTTTACCCACCCAAGAACAGATCGCACTGTTTAATCAAATTGCCTCCAAGGGCGAGTTTGAACGCCAGCATCAAGCCTGGATGGCACTTAAAGCGGCAGGTAAAACACAGCAAGATATAGCCGCTGAACAAATGAATACCCAAGCCGCTAGTAATACAGCGTCTGCTCCGGTGGAAAATAACGAAGACAAACTACAACTTGCCTCTGGTCAGAGCGTCTTGCCTGCGGAAGAGGCAGGTTCCAATCCAGCAGATCAGGTCAAAATTGGCGAGCTTGAATCAGAGCTATCTGCTACCCAAGAGTTGCTAGACAAGGAGTCGCGAGAAAAAGCGGAGTTGAGTGATAAACTTTCAGAGTTAAACAATCAACTGGCGACTCTGGAAAAACTGATCAGCCTAAAAGATCAACAGATGGCAGAGCTGCAGCGCCAATTCATGAGTGCTCAGCAAGCTTTACAGGAACAAAAAAATACCGTCGATCAATTGTTAGAAGCAGATCAGTTGCGTCGTGAACAAGAGGCGGCAGAGCAAGACAGCCTTACTAATAAGATATTTGGCAACCCTATTATTATCTCCGTAGCTGGTGCCGTTTTATTACTGTTGGGTTTCCTCGTGGGACTGATTATGCGTCGCACTGGCAAAAAGAAGGAAAAGGAATCTGGTAATGGCGAGTTTGACCTAGCTCCTGTAGCTACGGCATCAGCAGCGACTGCCGCCGTAGCGGCTGTCACTGAGCCTCCTGCTACACCGGCACCTGAGACAGTAACCACGACTGTAAGTGAGCCGGAAGAAGAGCTGATAGAAGAAGATCCGTTTGCCTTTGATTTTGACGCGGACGAATCTGATGCCTTTAACGACTTTGACGAGATGGAAGTTCCAGCTGCAGAGCCAAAAGCAGCTGAACCAGAGGTTACTCCGGTAGCGGATGAACTCGATGATTTTGATATTCCAAGTACTGAGTTTGAAGAAGAGGATGACTTTAGTGCGCTGGATGCCCAAATGGATGAACTAACTGAAGTCGACGATATTCTTGATGACTTCGCGGTAGAAGAAGATCCACAAGATGATATTCCGACAATGGACGAGGTTGCGTCAGAAGATGAATTTGATGTTGCCGCTGAAGTTGATGAATTGCCTTCCGAGGATTTTTCTGAAGAAGAGTCATTTGTGAGCAATTTGCTGAATGATATGGATGTTGCCGAAGACGATCAGGATACGATTCCTGACGTTGATCTGGAAGAATCCATTGAAGAATCCTTGTCTGATGGTGATATTGAATCTGACTTTGGCGATTTGGATGTGCCAGATTTTGGTGTTGAAGAAGCGAATGAAAGTGCTGAGGTCGATGATGAGGAAGAAGATATCGACTTCTTTGATGCAAGTGGTGATGAAGTTGCCACCAAACTGGATCTGGCCCGCGCCTATATGGATATGGGCGATGAAGAAGGCGCCCGAGTCATCTTGGAAGATGTGTTGAACGTCGGTAACGAAAGCCAAATTGCGGAAGCGCAAAGTATGATGGAGCGCATGTTCCCAGGTGAGTAATAAGAAAGTCGCGCTAATTGTCGAGTACAACGGCGCAGCATACAAAGGTTGGCAGGCGCAAAAGTTTACCGATGATACGGTTCAAGGAAAGCTTGAACAGGCGCTTACCAAGATTGCGAATCATCCGGTGAGTGTTATTTGTGCTGGTAGAACCGACGCCGGTGTGCATGCCAGTGCGCAAATTGTGCATTTTGAGACATCTGCAATACGTCCAGAGCGGGCTTGGACGTTAGGCGTAAACACTCACTTGCCTGACGATATTTCGGTTAAGTTTGCCGCTTATGTGAGTGATGGCTTTCACGCTCGGTTCTCCGCCTTGAGTCGTCGTTACAGATATGTAATTTATCAGAGTGAATTTCGTCCAGCCTTACTAGGAAAAGGTGTCACTTGGACCTATAAAAGCCTTGATGTGGAAACAATGCGCGAGGCGGCAAAGCATTTTGTCGGTACTCACGATTTCACTTCGTTTCGAGCAATTGGTTGTCAGGCCCATAGCCCAGTTCGCACAGTGCATCACTTTACCGTTGAGCAGATTGGTAGCTATATTGTTCTTGATGTGCAAGCCAACGCATTTTTACATCACATGATTCGCAATTTCGCCGGTGTTTTGATGGCGATTGGTGCCGGTGAGCAGCCTGTTACTTGGGCTAAAGAGGTACTTGAAGCACGCGACAGGGCGAAAGGGGGGGTGACTGCGCCGCCATACGGCTTATATTTTGTAGACGTGGAATATCCTGCCGAATTCAATTTGCCTCGTATCCCGGTTGGTCCCCATTTTCTACCAGCTACAGTTTGAGGCTAGCATGAGTTGTCGAGTAAAAATCTGCGGTATCACCAATTTAGAAGATGCCATGTTGGCCATTTCAAGCGGAGCCGATGCATTAGGTTTTGTCTTTTATCCCCCTAGCCCCCGCTATATCTCCATTAGTGATGCCCAAGCTATAGTTTCCAAACTTCCGCCTTTTGTTACTCCTGTCGCCTTGTTTGTCGATGCTGCGAGGGATGTAGTTGCGGAGTTATTGGATGGCAGCCCGCGTTGGTGTTTACAATTTCATGGTCAAGAAACACCTGAATATTGTGAGCAATTCAGTGTTCCTTACTACAAAGCGCTGCGTATGAAGCCCGGCCTAGACATTGCCGCCATTGCAAATAGTTATCCCTGCTCAATGGCGATTCTCTTGGATGCCTATAAGCCCGGTGTGCCTGGTGGTACTGGTGAGACATTTGACTGGGAGAGCATTCCACAGGGCTTACGTAAGCCGTTAATTTTGGCGGGTGGTCTGTCAATTGATAATGTAGCTAAAGCCATTGATATAGTTCGTCCATTTGCAGTGGATGTGAGTGGTGGCGTTGAACTAGAGCCGGGCAAGAAAGATCCAGATAAGGTTCGAGATTTTATCCGAGCCGCAAAGTATTACGGGTGATTTTTAAGCGCTAGTTAAAGAAAAATACTTAGCGTTCAGAATACGGTGATCAAGCCCCGTGTTCTGTAGTAGAATGCGCCTATTCTTAGTTAATATTTCCGCCGTTACGGCTGAAAGAAACATATTATTCGAGACAGTCACTTGGGGCGGTTACTTCCTCCAGAAGGTTAGACTAGTTTCGGTCCAGACACATGTGGAGTATTAGATGAGCAGCTGGTTAGATAAATTTGTCCCTTCGATTATGCGCAGCGAAACCAAACGTGGTCAGGGTAGCGTACCGGAAGGTCTGTGGAAGAAATGTCCAAAGTGTGAAAACGTGTTGTACCGTCCGGAGCTAGAGAAAAATCTCGATGTTTGTCCGAAGTGCGACCATCACATGCGTATCTCTGCTCGTCGCCGCTTAGACGTTTTTCTAGATAAAGAAGGACGGGTGGAAATCGCCGCTGGTCTTGAGCCAGAAGACAAACTGAAGTTTAAAGACTCCAAACGTTATAAAGATCGTTTGACTGCGGCTCAGAAGGCAACAGGCGAAAATGACGCCCTTGTAGCGATGGAAGGCACTTTAAACGGCATGGGTATTGTAGCGGTTGCCTTTGAGTTTAACTTCTTGGGTGGCTCAATGGGCTCAATTGTTGGAGAGAAGTTTGTCCAAGCAGCAAATGTTGCACTAGAAAAGAGAATTCCGTTGGTGTGTTTTTCTGCCTCTGGCGGCGCTCGAATGCAAGAGGCGCTGATCTCGCTTATGCAAATGGCTAAGACTTCTGCCGTATTGGAAAAACTGAAGCAGCAGGGTGTCCCTTACATTTCCTTTATGACCGACCCTGTGTTTGGGGGCGTATCTGCGTCACTGGCAATGCTTGGTGACCTGAATGTGGCTGAGCCAAATGCGCTGATTGGCTTTGCAGGCCCACGCGTTATCGAACAGACTGTACGCGAAAAGCTACCAGAAGGTTTCCAGCGCAGCGAGTTTTTGATGGATAAAGGGGCATTGGATATGATCATTCCTCGCCATGAGATCCGCGATCGTCTTTACAACATCCTTTCTATCTTGTCTCACAAAGCAGCATAACCCAATGGCACATCCGTCATTAGACTCCTGGCTCTCTTATATAGAGAGCCAACATCCAGCAGAAATTGAACTCGGGCTTGACCGTGGATTGGCGGTTTTACAACGTCTTGATTTATCCCGGCCAAAACACAAAGTTATCACCGTTGCCGGGACCAATGGTAAGGGTTCGACTTGCACGCTGATCAGTAGTTATCTGGTGCGTCAAGGTTACCGAGTTGGTACTTATACCTCGCCTCATTTTCTTCGCTTTAACGAGCGTGTTGCCCTAGATAGTCAGCCTTGTAGCGATAGCTTGTTGATGGAAGCATTTGCTGTAGTAGAGCAGGCTCGTGGAGATATACCGCTTACTTACTTCGAGTTTTCTACCTTGGCAGGTTTGTGGGTCTTTTCCCAGCAATCACTCGACTACTGGGTGTTAGAAGTTGGGCTCGGTGGCCGTTTAGATTCAGTCAATATGATTGATGCAGATGTGGCGGTGATTACATCAATCGCTTTAGATCATATGGATTGGCTAGGTGATTCAATCGAGGTTATTGGGCGAGAGAAAGCTGGAATTTGTCGTCCCGGCAAACCATTGGTCAACGGTATGTATCAAGGGCCAGCTAGTATCGCCCAAGTAGCCGCTGAGCAAGATGCTATCTACAGCGAGAAGGGGGTGGATTTTCGTACTGAAGTAACGGCTTCAGGTATGGAATTTCGTGGGTTTGGTCAGCACTTGGTTGGTCTACCACTTCCTAAGCTGCCGCAGGAAAACGTTGCTACTGTGATTGCTGCATTAATTCAGGCTGAGGTTAAGATCGATCACGGGATACTGTCCCAGACATTGACTGAAACAACCTTAACTGGTCGTTTTCAGCAGGTGGCTAATGATCCTGTTATTTATTTGGATGTAGCCCATAATCCTGAAGCCGCCGGTACGTTAGTGCAACAGCTACAAGGTTTAGGGCGTCAGCCTATTGCTATATGTGGTATGTTGAAAGACAAAGATATTGCCAGCGTCATGGCGTTGCTGGAGAACAGTTTCGCATCTTGGCATTTGCTTGATCTTGACGTGCCTCGTGGTAGCAAGGCGGATCATCTAAAGCAATACCTTCCTGCTGCTCTAACCCATCAATACTCTAGTATGGCCGAGGCATTAGCGGTGGCGAGTGACGAAGCAAGGAAAGAGCAACGGGCTATCGTTGTATTTGGCTCATTTATCACGGTAACGGAATACTTAAGCCTAAACTAGCCTAATCAAAGGGGGATATAGGATGATGGATGGCAAGTCTCGACACCGGCTCATTGGCGCTGTGGTGTTATTGGCTTCTTCGGCTGTGGTATTGCCGCTCATTTTGGACGGAGAAAGGCCGGTCGAACTTGATGAGCTTATTCAAATTCCTACTGAGCCAGATTTCCCTTTGGTTGAAATTGCTCCTGTTAAGCCTCTTTCTGCCGTAGCTGCAGGGGAGGGTGAGGCGGAGAATGAACCAGTATCTTCCGTCGCAGAAATTGAGTTAGTGCCCGATCCTAAGTTAGCATCGCCGGTGTCATCTGGGCAGTTATCCCGTCAACAGGCTGATGCAGCTAGCGTCAAGGCGGAAGTCAAAAAGCCGTCTGCTAAAGCGGCCTCTGCCCAGCCAACTGTCCCTATAGGGGACCGTTGGACAGTACAGATAGCGACGTTTAAGAATCGTGAAAATGCCACCCGTCTCGTCAGCAAGCTAAGCGAGGCAGATTATAATGCCTACGCGGTGACAACGAATTCCCTCTACAAAGTCTATGTTGGGCCAGAGTTGAAACGCTCAGCAGCAGAGCAAATTCTGGTGGACATCCAGAAAGAGTTTAGCCTTAAAGGTTTTGTCGTTAAGTATGCACCAAACCCCTAAGGTTTTCGGTATCAGTTATTTTGCTTTTCGGCGCGCTCTGGTAAACTGCGCCGCGATTTATTGAGGGAAATAGATGGACACTTTTGAAGCGATCTCTACGCTTGATTGGTTAATCATCGCGGTAGTGGTGTTATCGTCTTTGTTGAGTTTGAAGCGTGGCTTTGTTAAGGAAGTCCTGTCGCTTGTTACTTGGGTGGTTGCCTTTTTAGTCGCGGTTAAGTTCACCGATAACTTGCAAGTTCTCTTAGTTGATCAGGTTCAAAATGACCAGATCCGCTATATAGTCGCCTTCGCTACGTTATTTATCGCTAGTTTGGTTGTGGGGGCGTTGGTGAGCTACTTGTTAGGCTCACTAATACAGGTTACGGGATTGTCTAGCACCGATCGTGTGCTGGGTATGTTATTTGGTTTTGCTCGCGGTAGCCTGATTATCGTGGCATTTGTTTCATTATTGAGTTTAAGTCCTGCAATTGAAAAAACGACATTTTGGCAACAATCTCAACTTGTGCCACAACTTGTCATTTTAAAGGACTGGGTGCGAGAAATGTTAGGCAAAGGCTCAGATTTAGTTGATCCGAGCCTTATTAATCGCGCTCTAAGCAGTTAAGAAATTATTATCGATAGTTTCGCCATAGTTGGCTTAGCCATCCCCTAAAACACGAGGTAATTTACATGTGTGGTATCGTTGGTGTCGTCGCCACGTCCATGGTTAATCAAACCATATTTGACGCTCTCACGCTTCTTCAACACCGCGGTCAGGACGCCGCTGGTATGGTAACGAGTCACAATGGATTGCTGTGTTTGCGCAAGGACAATGGCCCAGTAAGCGAAGTCTTCCGCACCCGACACATGAAAAAATTGCATGGCAACATCGGTATTGGTCACGCGCGCTATCCAACCGCGGGTACCTCCAGCTCTGCCGAAGCTCAGCCCTTTTATGTAAACTCTCCCTACGGTATTTCCCTTGCTCACAATGGCAATTTGACGAATACAGAAAAGCTCAAACGTGAAGTGTTCGAATCGGACTTGCGTCATGTGAATACTACATCTGACTCTGAAGTATTGGTCAACGTACTTGCCCATGAGCTTCATGAAGAAGGTAAACTCGTACCTACTCCAGAAGATATCTTTAACGCCCTAGAGCGAGTTTATAAGCGCGTCGAAGGTGGTTATGCCGTCGTTGTGTTAATTACGGGATATGGCATTTTAGCGTTCCGTGACCCCGATGGTATTCGTCCGTTGATCTATGGCACTAGAGAAGGCAAAGATGGGGTGATCGAATATATGGTCGCTTCCGAGAGCGTCGCTTTGGATGCGGCTGGCTTTACGGTGGAGCGTGACATTCGCCCCGGCGAGGCAATGTTCTTCGACTTGAATCACAAACTGCATACCCGTCAGTGCACTGAGCCAAAGGCTCCGCGTCCTTGTTTGTTTGAGTATGTTTACTTTGCTCGTCCAGACACTGTGATCGATAGCATCTCCGTTTACAAGGCGCGCATGAATATGGGCGACAAGTTGGCGGAAAAAATTAAGCGTGAATGGCCCGATCACGATATCGACGTGGTTATTCCAATCCCGGACACAAGCCGCACAGCAGCGTTGCAGATTGCTCAAACGTTAAATATTCCATTCCGTGAAGGTTTGGTAAAAAACCGGTACATTGGCCGCACGTTCATTATGCCAGGGCAAACGGTACGTAAGAAATCGGTTCGCCAAAAGCTGAATCCTGTGCCATTCGAGTTCAAAGACAAAAACGTTTTATTAGTTGATGACTCTATTGTACGCGGTACCACCAGTCGTGAAATTATTGAAATGGCGCGGGAAGCAGGTGCAAAGAAAGTTTACCTAGTGTCGGCTGCTCCAGAAGTGCGTTATCCAAACGTTTATGGTATTGACATGCCTGCGGCGGAAGAATTGATTGCCCACGACCGCACTGTCGAGGAAATCTGTGAATTGATTGGTGCAGACAAATTGATTTACCAAGATCTACAAGACTTGATTGACGCCTGCGTCGATGAGCGCCATTCCGATGTGCGTGAATTCGATACGTCCGTATTCAATGGTAATTATATTGCAGGTAACATTACGGAAGAGTATTTAGCTGGTCTGGCTTCTGCACGTAGTGATGCCAATAAAAATATGGCAGCAACGGCATCGAGTGATTTGATGTTACCTATGTAGAAGTGGTGAGTTAGGATAACAAGCCAGGCCTAACGTGCCTGGCTTATTTGTTTATGAGGGTGTTTGGGTATGAGTGATTATAAAGAAGCGACCTTGGCGGTGCAGGCGGCCATTCGACAAACTTCTGAGCAAGAAAATAGCGAAGCCATATTTATGACTTCAAGCTTCGCCTACGGGAGTGCTGAAGAGGCGGCGGCTAAGTTCGGTGGTGATGCCGGTGGCAATATTTATTCTCGCTTCACCAACCCAACTGTAGAGCTGTTTGAAAAACGTTTAGCTGCCTTAGAAAAAGGGGAGGCGGCCGTTGCCACGGCGTCTGGTATGGCGGCCCTACAGACTCTAGCTTACAGCTTGCTTCAAGCGGGAGATAAAGTTGTCTGCTCGCGCAATATCTTTGGCTCTACAGTCAAATTCTTCAACGCCTACGTAGCGAAGTTTGGTGTTGATATTGTTTATGTTGATGCCACTGACTATGACGCTTGGGCGATTGAAATTGATAGTCGCACCCGCCTTTGCTATTTCGAAACGCCATCTAATCCCCTGTACGAAGTGGTTGATGTGGCCCGTGTCACCAAGTTGGCCCATGCTAAAGGGGCGCTATTATGTGTGGATACGGTGCTTGCTACACCCGCTTTACAAAACCCGCTAACCCAAGGGGCGGATATCGTGATGCAATCTGCCACCAAATTTATTGATGGACAAGGACGTGCGCTTGGTGGGGCGCTGATCTCCAATGCAGAGATTTGTGAGAAATTCGTCGGCTTTATGCGCAGTGCTGGCCCGGCCATGAGTCCGTTTAACGCTTGGGTGTTGTTAAACGGCCTAGAAACGCTAGCATTGAGAATGAAAGCGCATTCTGCAAATGCTCAGGCTTTAGCTGAATATTTAGATGCTCATCCCAAGGTTAAGAAAGTTAACTACGGTGGACTGCCGACACATAAGTATCATGAGCTTGCCAAACAGCAGCAGAAAGGGTTTGGCGGAGTGCTATCGTTTGAGCTAGATGGTGGTCGGGAGCAAGCTTGGCGCTTCATTAACAATGTTAAGCTGATGTCGATTACGGGTAACTTGGGGGATACGAAAACACTGGTGACCCACCCGGCCTCTACCACTCACGGTAGGCTTACTGATGAAGAAAAACATAAGGCTGGCATTGTAGAAGGACTAGTGCGAGTATCCGTCGGGATTGAAGATATTGAAGATATTTTGGCTGACGTGGAGCAAGCGTTAGCCAAATTGTAGTAGTGGGAAACTAGGCTACGGGGAGTGATTCGTAGCCTAGTCTTTGCTGGTTTTTTCTATTTCGCTAGCACTCAGGATTTGCTGCTCGTCAATGATGCGTTTAGCAGCTACCTCGGTGCGCCTAGCGTGCTTCTGGCAGTGCAAAACGTACGCCTCGATCTGCTGTCTAGCATCCCCTTCGAGTTTGCTAAAGTGCCATCCAGATTGTTTGTCATTGCTATAAATTCGTGTTGCAGAGGCCGCAACAATATCGAGTTGTTCTAGCTCGATAATACCTTCCATATTAGCTGGTAAGTTCATCTCACTCTGTGTGGCAAGAGCCATCCCGCTAATGCTGAGGTTGACGAGCAAATACCGCTCACCATTGGCGTTATCCACAAAGTACGCTGGCGTTACAGGGGTAACGCGAACCGCATCACGTCGGTCGTTGGATTCATAATGCATGTAAGATGAGCGAATTTCCATGCTATTTAGACCTGAGCTTCTTATTATCTCTTTCTAGCACAAATTCCACGCGTCGATTTAGAGCACGATGCTCTTCGGTATCGTTGCGGACTAGCGGAATACTGTCTGCATACCCCGTCGCCGTCATGCGCTCTGGGGAAATGCCATTATTGAGAAAGTAGCGTAGTGTCGTGGTGGCTCGAATGGCCGACAGTTCCCAGTTACTGGGGAAGCGGGAAGTTCTTATGGGGATATTATCCGTATGTCCTTTGATGCTGATGTCATAGTCTGGATAACGCTGAAAAATATTCAAAAGGGTGGCATAGATAGGCTCTGCTTCCCACTTAATCTCCGCCTCGCCGGACTCAAATAGAGATGATCCATCCACACGAATCGTGATACGTTCACCATCTTCAAATACAGAAACTTGGGACTCTAATGCGGTGGCTACAAAGCGGTTAGCCACATCATTGGCAATTTCTTTTACTTGTTCTCGTACTTCTTCATCAATGGGTTCTTTCGCGTAAGTAAGTTGATCATTGGTTGCCATCTGCGGCTCAGCGGGTCTAATAACTTCCGTGCCGCCACCAGAATATTTTAGCGGGTCCTGTCTTACCAAGGCACCATTACTGTTTAATGCAACCTGAATCGAGGAGAGTGCTGCCACTAGGGTGGTTTCCGTCATCCGCGATAAGCTGTACAGCAGGATAAAGAACACCAGCAGCAGGGACATAAGATCGGCAAAGGTGAAAATCCAGCCTGCACCATCGTCTTCTTCAAATAATGGGTCGGACATAATACCCCCTACCTACTCAGCGATACCGGCAGGTTTACGTTGGTGGGCTGGCACATAAGAGGACAGACGCTCGTATACAGCGAGATAGTTGTTACTACCTAGCAAGCTGACTGTACCATCGCGAATGATTTCTAGAGTTTGAACTTCTAGTATGGTTCGAGCACGCAGCTTACCGGCGATCGGGTTAAAGATCACGGTAGCCAAAAGGGAACCGTAAAAGGTGGTCAATAGAGCCACCGCCATTGCTGGGCCGATGGATTCCGGATTATCTAGTTGGGATAGCATCTGTATCAGACCGATCAAAGTCCCCAACATGCCGAATGCTGGAGCATAGGTCCCCATCTTCTTAAACACATCTTGCACAACAAAGTGGCGGGTCTTGAGGGAATCAATGTCGGCTTGCAGAGTTTTACGAATGTAATCTTCGTCAGAGGCATCAGAAGCCATGCTTAGGGCACGTTTTAGAAAAGGGGAGTCCGCATCTACGCGGCTCAATGCGACTAGGCCTTCCCGGCGCGCTACTTTGGTCAGATTCAACATGGTTTGAATCATGGCTTGAGGGTCCTGCTTATCTTGCGCGAACACAATAAACATTGCCCTTAAAGCCGCCATGGTGTCTCGAAACTGGAACGTCAACAGAGTCGCGGCAATGGTACCTCCGATAACAATCATAATACCAGGGATGTTAATGAATATTGAGATATCACTACTACCGATAAAGATGGCAGAAACGATAAGTGCGAGACCGGAGACAATACCTATAAAAGAAGCGAAATCCATCGTTTGCTATACCTAGTCGTTACCATAAAAACCTCCCCATTATGGAGAGCATGAAATCGACAAACAAGTCGCACGGGTAATTTTTTGTCAATAGTGCAAAAAAATAGCCCGCATTTGCGGGCTATCGGATCAAGCTTCTTCAACTTGGAGACTTGCGAGTCGTTTACGCTCGCGTTTTGCATAACCTAACACTAACAGGCAAGGCGTTAGAATTAAGGTTAAAGGCGTAGCAAACAGCAATCCCCCTGCGATAGCAGTAGATAACTGCGTCCACCATTGTGCCGATGGTGCGCCGATACTCATTGACTGATGAATCAGGTCAATGTTTAGCTGGAATACCATAGGTACGAGACCCAAAATGGTGGTGATTGTTGTCAGCATTACCGGACGCAGGCGCTGTACGCCGGTTCGTATAGCGGCTTCTTTCACCATCATTCCCTGCTTTAGCAAACCATTAAAGGTATCAATCAAGACGATGTTGTTGTTTACAACGACACCGGCGAGGGCAATAACACCGACCCCACTCATCACGATACCAAAGGGTTCACCTTTTAGCATTAAGCCGATAAAGACCCCCATGGTAGAGAAAATTACCGCACTCAAGATCAGTAGACACTGGAAGAAGTTATTGAACTGAGTCACCAAAATGACGGCCATGATAAAGAATGCAATGCCAAAAGCCTTCATTAGGAACTGACCGGATTTTTGTTGATCCTCTGTATTGCCCCGGAATTGGTAACTCAGTGAAGCGGGTAGAGCAGCTTCTTCGAGCTCTGCACGAATTTGCTTAATCACCTCGTCGACGACTAAACCATCCTGAACGTCAGCTTGAATGGTGACCGTCTTCTTACCGTCGACACGATTTACCAAGCCTTGTTCGGGGGCAGCATAACGGTGTACAAAATTGCTAATCGGCACCGATCCGCCAGCCGTTGGGATATGCAGTTGATCAAGTTGATCTAGGCTTCGTTGGTTAAGCGGATAGCGTAGCACGATATCAATCTTGTCATCGGCGCCGTCCGGCAAAAAATCCCCTAAGGTAATGCCATTGGTTACCAGTTTGATAACGTTCCCGAGCGCATTGACATCGACTCCGTAGCGGCTGGCTTCTGCGCGATCGATTTCCATACGCCATTCAATGCCTGGTAGTGAGCGATCATCGGTTACCGATACAATTTCGCTACGGCCATTCAGTTTAGCGGTAATTTCATCCGCTGCGGAATAAAGCACCTCGGTGAAATTCGAGCTTAGTTGCAACTGAATGTCAGAACCCGATTGTGGTCCACCTTGTTGCACTGCAGAGGCTACCTTGATACCAGGAATCGTGCTGGTACGAGCGCGAATTTCATCGAGGATAACCGATGCGGGGCGACGTTCGTTCCAATCCGTAAATTCCATGGTAATGGTACCAATCGCATCAGGTGCGCCGTTATTACCAGGTTTAATATAAGTAGTAGATACCACACTCTTAAGTTCGGGATGGCCCAAAACCATGGCTTCAACCTGGCGTACCAAGGCATCTTTTTCATCTAAAGATAAGTTGCCGCGGGCACGTACTTCCAAGTTTGCGACCTCAGGCTCCACATTAGGGAAGAACTCGACTCCGTGTCCAAATTTCCCATAGCTCATGATCACGCCAACAAAAAGCATAATAGCAAACAGGAGCACAGTTTTCGGGAAGCGAACCAGCAATTTTAGCACCTTGTAGTAGGCACCGGTTAGACCCGTTAGCTGTGCAAGATCGCCAGACTCCGCAACGCGCAATGATTTGAGCGTTTTTTCGGTATAGGCGCCACGTTTACCAATCAATGATCCCAAGGTTGGAAGAACGATTAGCGCCATCACCAATGACGAGGCTAGGGTGGCGATAATGGTAATTGGCAAGTAACGCATGAACTCGCCAACGATATCTGGCCAAAACAGTAAGGGCATAAATACCGCTAGGGTAGTGGCCGTAGAAGCGATAATAGGCCATGCCATACGCTTCGCCGCTTCCGCATAAGCCTGACGCCGGGAAGCGCCTTCAGCAAGTTTGCGGTCGGCATATTCGGTAACTACGATAGCGCCATCTACCAACATACCTACACTCAGAATCAACGCAAACAGCACCACCATGTTGATGGTGAAGCCCTGTGCATGAAGGATCAGGATTCCAGCGAGGAAAGCCCCAGGGATCGCCAAGCCCACCAATATGGACGAGCGAATGCCCAATGCCCAAACGATCACAATCATTACCAACAAAGTGGCCGCTAGTACGTTATTGAATAAATCGTTGAGAGAGGTCTCAATCTCTTTGGACTGGTCTTCAGTAATAGAGTATTGAACGCCTTCTGGCCATGCTTCACTTTCTGCAGCAACAACGCCTTTAACTGCCTCGATAGTGTCAATGATATTGGCACCGACACGCTTGGAAACGGCTAGGGTAATGCTGCTTTCGCCGGAAACACGGGCATAGCTAGTAGGGTCTTCAAAAGTAAGCTCACCAGTTGCTACGTCACCTAACAAAACCACGTTGTTGCCGTCTACCTTGATGGGTAGATTTAGAATGTCTTCTTTGGTTTTTAGAAGTCCGGGGACTTTCAGGGCGAAACGACCTGCCCCAGTATCTAGGTTGCCAGCAGCGACCAGACGGTTGTTGCCTGATACAAAGGCGGCAACTTCGGTGAGCGACAGGTGGTAAGCATCGAGTTTTTCTTGGCTAATAATGATCTCGGCACGTTGATCCCGGTCGCCGCTAATGGCCGCCTCCAGTACGCCTGGTACCGCTTCAATGCTGTCTTGGAGGTTATTGGCAACCCGACTAAGTTGCGCAAATTCTACCTGACCAGCTAGATTGATACGGATTACCGGAAATTCAGATAAGTTGATTTCATTAACAGTAGGCTCATCGGCATCCGCTGGCAGATCGTTTTTCGCCCGGTCAACTTTGTCTTTTGCATCACTGATGGCTTGGTCGATATCGACCCCAGACTCAAATTCTAAAATAATCGACGCATGACCTTCAGATGCCGTGGATTTGAGTTCCTTGAGTCCTTCAAGACTGCGTAATTCCTGCTCTAAAGGATGTACCAACAAGCTGTCTGCATCTTCTGGTGAAATGCCTTCCAAGGAGACCGAGACGTAGGCCATGGGGATGGTAATGTCGGGGCTGCTTTCCTTGGCGATATCGATATAGGAAACCGTGCCAGAGATGAGTATTAATGCAAACAGCATCAACACCGTGCGCGAGCGCGCCAGTGCGGCTTCAATTAGACGTTGCACAATATAGCTCCTTTAATTTTGGTAATGTGCTTCGACAACGTCACCGGCAGTGACGAATCCTTGACCTACGGTGATCAGGTTCACATTTTGCGGTAATCCTGTAACCCACACATGATCGCGTTCGGACTTAATGACTTTGACTTTGTTTTGTACGACTCGATTCTCAAAATCTAGGGTTTTTACTGCCGTGTCCCCTTCTGCGTCAATGCTTAATAATGCTGGCGAGAACGCGTGGGCGAGGGTTTCATCTAAGACGAAGTCAAGTTGCGCGGTGACCGCGGCAGGGATGGCATAGTCATCATTAGGTACGGTTAATTCCACATCTAAGGTGCGGGTATTGCTATTGGCATTGGCACTTACATAGGATACGTGACCCACAGCATCATTGCCGTTCTCAAAACGTACATTGACACGGGTGCCTTCGTGTACCTTGCCCACATGGGTCTGAGGAATGCTGGCGCTCACAGTAATTGGATTTAACGCTAGTAGAGTCCCTATCTGGGCACCGGCTGACAGCACTTGACCCTCATTTACGCTTAATTCGTTGACGATGCCAGTGAACGGAGCGATCAAGGTGGCGTTTTCCAGCTGCACTTCCAGCGACTTGAGTGTCGCCCGCGCACTGGCTAGAGCTGCGTCGGCTTGCGCTACATTCACTTGAGAGGATAGATTTCGGCTTACCAGTTGGCGCACACCATCAAGCTCTAGTACGCGTTGTTTGACTAACGAACGAGCTTCCACAATATTGGCTTCAAGGGCGCGAGTGTCCATTTTCAAGACAGCGGCGCCTTTTTCCACCAACTGCCCCTTTTTCACCAATACCTCCGTTACTTTTCCGCCAACAGCAGGAGTGAGCGTAAGTGTGTCCGTGGCTTGCGTGTGACCGCTCAAAGGTAACGTATTAGCGACGTATTCCGCCGTGATGGTTTTAGCTTGAACCTTTGCTAGTAAGCGCTGCTCCGGGTTCTCGGCAACTGGTGCTTTAGGTGGCGGAGTGGTATTACCTTGCGCAGTAGTAATGCCATTACCGCCAGCGACCATCCAAAATACCGCGGCCGACGTTAAGGCAACCGCGGATATTGGACCAACTCGATTTTTTAGACCCATTCGTTACTCCATTAGACAAAGATCGGTTAAAAGTATTTGGGAAGTATATGCGTAATTAAACGTAATTTTGACCATCATACCTAGTTATTACAGATAAAATGTAAAAATAAGGCGTAAGTGGCGTTAATTAACGATAGGTGTCATACGTAACCGATACTCTTTTGGGTCCCATGCCGTTTTGGAGCGTTAACCGAGCTGCAAATAAGTGGTAACATCGGCGCTCAAATTTGATAAAGCAGTATCCATTCTATGAGTTTGTTAACCCTTGATAGTGTCTCAGTTGCCTTTGGCCACAACCCATTGCTAGATCATGTTAGCTTTGCTGCCGAGCGGGGTGAGCGTATAGCCGTAATCGGGCGCAATGGCACCGGTAAATCCACCCTGTTAAAAGTGATCGCTGGTGACATCATTCCCGATGATGGAGTGGTGCGTATTGAAGGCGGTATGCGAGTCGCCCAATTGCCTCAAGAACTTCCCGAAGCGGCTAACAAAACCGTACGTGAAGTGGTCAGTGAAGGGGCTGGGAATTTGCACCTGCTGATGCAACGTTATCAACAACTGCTAACCGATATCAGTGTCGATCATCATGATGAATTGATGGAAATTCAGGGCGAGCTAGACAAACGCCAAGGATGGGATTTAGAGCAACGAGTCACCCACATGTTGCAGCGTCTCGACCTTCCTGGCGAAAAACTCATGGCAGAGTTATCCGGGGGCTGGCGTCGACGGGTGATTCTGGCTCAGGCGTTATTATCAAATCCAGATATATTGCTATTGGATGAGCCCACCAACCACTTAGACGTACCCACCATCGAATGGATGGAGGGACAGTTAAAAAGCTTTAACGGTCTTATTCTACTCATCACCCACGACCGACGCTTTCTGGAAAATGTTGCGACTCGCATCATCGAGTTAGACCGCGGCTCATTGTTGTCTTTTAATGGTGGCTTGACTGCCTTTTTAGAATTTAAAGATAAGCAGTTAGAAGAAGAAGCCCGCAATAATGCCTTATTTGACAAAAAGCTGGCGGAAGAGGAAGTTTGGATTCGCCAAGGCATAAAAGCGCGCCGTACTCGTAATGAGGGTCGGGTTCGGGCTCTGAAAGCCTTGCGAGAAGAGCGCAAGGCTCGTATTGAGCGCCAAGGCAACGCCAAAATACAGATCAGTAAAAATGAAAAATCTGGCAAGCTGGTAGCTGAACTTACACAAGTCAGCCATGGATTTGCTGGTCGGACTCTATTTAAACCATTTGATATTACTATCCAGCGCGGCGACCGAGTAGGACTTATCGGAGCCAATGGTTGCGGCAAAAGTACCTTCCTCAAAATCCTGTTAGGACAACTCACACCAGACCAAGGTGAGGTTCGCCTAGGTACTAAGTTGGATGTGGCTTACTTTGATCAGCTCAGGGAGCAACTGGATCCAGAAAAATCAGTTATTGACAACGTAGGAGATGGCAAGGATACCATCGAGATCAACGGTCGCTCTCGGCATCTAATCGGTTATTTGCAAGACTTTCTATTTCCGCCAGAACGGGCCCGTACCCCAGTCAAAGCCCTGTCCGGTGGTGAGCGTAACCGAGTGTTGCTAGCTAAGTTATTTACCAAACCTGCAAACCTGCTGGTGATGGACGAGCCCACCAATGATTTAGATGTGGAGACCTTGGAACTACTCGAAGAGTTGCTGGTGGAATACGATGGTACCTTGATCCTAGTTAGCCACGATCGGGCATTCTTGGACAACGTGGTATCCAGTACGATTGCTTTCGAAGGTAATGGTTCGGTTAGAGAATATGTTGGTGGCTACCTAGACTGGCTCCGCCAAGGTGGCAAGTTTACTGAAGCTGAGCCCCAACAGGGCCCGTCTAAAGCAACTAATGTTGAAAAAGACAAGCCTGCTAAAGCCTCTACGCCAGTGAAGAGCAAAGCGAAGCTGAGTTACAAGCTGCAACGGGAATTGGATGCTATGCCAGATACTATCGCTGAGTTAGAGGCAAACTTGGAGCGATTAAATGAAATTACTTCCGCTGCAGATTTTTATAGCCAAGAATCACAAACAGTACAGCAAATGCTTGAACAACTCGCCCAAGCAGAAGCCAAGCTTGAAGAAGCTATGGAGCGTTGGGTTGAATTAGAAGAAATGCAAAACGGATAACACATGAGCAAAACAATTTCCCCTGTTGGCTTTTTGCCACGTTTTTTTGGTGCTTTTGGGCAATTTTTTAAATATTTGGGCAGCGGCAACTACGCCGCACGTTGCCAGTTAATTGGGGCTGGCGAGAAGTTTGCCTTTGAGCAGGCTCCGGAAGTAGTTACCGAAACAGTCGAAGTGATACGTGAAGTGGAAAAGCCCACGTTAATGAGTGCCAGTTCTGATGGCGCGCTACAGCTATTACAGCTATTGCAGCAAGAGGCACGCTTTATTGATTTTGTGCAGGAGCCAATAGATGCCTATACGGATGCCGAAGTAGGTGCTGCCGCTCGACAGATTCATGCGGGTTGTAGCAAAGTTGCTCTGCAATACTTTAGTTGGGATAAGGCCTATCAAGGGGATGAAGGTGCCCGGGTAGAAGTGCCTGCTGGCTATGATCCACACCAAATTCGTTTAGAAGGTCGAATCCAAGGGGAGGGGCCATTTGCTGGTACCTTAATCCATCCCGGTTGGACGGTAACTCAAGTAGACCTGCCCCAAATCGCGGATACAGCAGCCCTTAAAATCATCGCGCCAGCTCAGGTGGAGGTGTAAATGGCACAATACTTTGTTGGCATCGACTTAGGAACAACCCATTGCGCCGTATTTTATGGTTGTCATGGGCAATCTGAATTAACTCAGTTGCTTATTCCACAGCTCACCGCACCGGGTAGAGTCGAAGCGCGACCACTTTTGCCATCTTTTGTATACACCCCCCATGCAAGCGAACTGCTAGATAGCGATCGCATTCTGCCATGGGGACGTAGCGAGACAAACGTGATCGTGGGGCAGCTCGCCCGAGATTTGGGCGCAAAGTCCCAAGGGCGGATGGTACAGAGCGCCAAAAGCTGGCTTTGTCACAGCAATGTGTCGGCAGACGAAGCAATATTGCCGGTCGACGCCGTTGACGATATCGATAAGATGTCGGCGAAAACAGCGTTAGAACACATCCTTTTCCACCTCGTTGCCGCATGGAACCATGCCTTCGCCGATGCTCCTTTAACAGAGCAAGAAGTGGTCATTACGGTGCCAGCCTCATTTGCCCCCGCAGCCCGGGTGAATACTGAGCAGGTTGCCCAGAATTTGGGCATCAATGCGCGTCTTATGGAAGAACCCCTAGCTGCTTTTTATGCATGGCTGGCGGATACCCCAGATTGGCAAAGCCAATTAGAGGTGGGCGATCAGGTATTAGTGGTGGATATCGGTGGTGGCACCACAGATTTATCTTTGATTGCTGTAACAGAAAATGCCGGTGAATTAGACCTAGAACGTATCGCCGTTGGAAGGCATATTTTGCTTGGCGGTGACAATATGGATATGGCCCTGACCTATCATGTTGCCAATAAGTTAGCGCAACAAGGTAAAACTCTGGAGTCGTGGCAAATCACCGGTTTGACCCAAGCTTGTTGTCAAGCGAAAGAGAGCTTGCTTGACGTTGGCGGCCCGGAAGAATTTTCCGTTACCGTCCCTAGTCGGGGGCGGAGTTTGTTTAACAATGCTATCACCAGCACGCTGAATAAAGACGAAGTGGTACAACTGGTGCTTGAAGGCTTCTTTCCGCAGGTCACCTTGGACGATCAGGTGCAGCAAGGGCCGCGGGAGGGTTTTGCGACCCTTAATTTGGATTATGAACGTGATCCAGCGATCACACGCCATATTTTAGATTTCTTGCGGCGCTCTGAAGCTCTCCCAACGAAGGTGCTCTTTAATGGCGGCGTGTTTAATGCCAAGCCAATTGCCGATTTGTTGCTACAACGTCTGCGCTCACTGCTGCCGGCGGATTGTGTTCTTGATCAGTTGCAACCTGCCCATTTGGATCACGCGGTCGCGAAAGGGGCAACCTACTATCAATACACCAAAGTAAACGGTGGCTTGAAGGTTAAGAATGGTCTAGCGGCAAACTACTATATTGGTATTGCTAGTCCAATGCCAGCTATCCCGGGAATGGCTCCGCCAGTGGATGCTTTGTGTATTGCACCGCTCGGTTTGGAAGAGGGGGGCGACGAGCAAGTGTTACCGAATGAGTTTTCATTGATCGTCGGCGAAACGGTGCGGTTTCGCTTCTTCCAATCGAATCACGCTCAAGCAGATCGCCTTGGTAATCTGATTAATTCCTTTGGTGTCGCCGCCTTGATCGAATTGCCACCGATAGAGCTAACCTTAGCAGCGGGCGAGTCTGCCCCTGGAGACATGGTGCGAGTCTACCTTTCTTGCCAAGTAAATGATCTCGGCATCTTGATGTTGCGCGCCCATGAGGTAAACAGTGATCGAAGTTGGCAAATTGAGTTTACCGTACGGGAGAGTAACGGGTGAGTCAGTTTCAAATTGGCATAGACTTGGGTACCACCAACTGTGTGCTGGCCTACCGACCAATGGAGGGTGGAGCTGCCCAAGTCTTGCAAATACCGCAGCGTATGGCGGACGGTTCGGTGCGGTCGTTTCCGTCTTTACCCAGCGCGATTTATCTGATCGGCAAAGATGAGCAAGGCGCTTTAGGTCAAGGCTTACCTTGGTCTAAATTGGAACAGCAGGGGTATATCGTCGGTAAGGGTGCCTTAGAGTTGGGGCAGCGCCGGTCTGGGCAGTTGGTGCAAAGCGCCAAAAGCTGGCTCAGTCATCGGCTGGTAGACCGACGCGAAGCGGTATTGCCATGGGGTAGTGATATTCCGAATAAAGTTTCGCCATTTAATGCGACGCAAATACTGCTGACTTACTTGGCTGACGTTTGGCGACATTCGTTTCCTGATGCGCCAATGCACGAACAGATGGTAGCGCTAACCTTACCGGCGTCCTTTGACGAAGACGCTCGGGCACTAACCTTGGCAGCAGCCAACGCCGCAGGTTTAACCAACTTATTCCTGCTGGAAGAGCCACAAGCAGCAAGCTATCACTATTTAGCGAACATAGATAATCACGACCAGTTAGCCCAAGCAAAGATGATGCTGGTGGTGGACATCGGTGGTGGCACAACAGATTTTAGTCTGGTGCGGATACGCTCCACCAATGACGGCAAAATTGCGCTTGCTCGAGTCGCTGTTGGTGATCATCTATTGCTTGGTGGTGACAACTTGGATCAAGCGTTAGCGTATCAACTAGATCCTCAGCAGATCGCGGGATTGTCCGCCACGCGTCTTGCCTCGGTGGTACAGCAAACGCGACAAGCGAAAGAATTGTTGCTATCCGACGGCGGCCCAGCCCAAGCAATCTTAACGGTTCTGGGGGCTGGAAGTCGCTTAATTGGAGGCTCGCAAAAATTTGTCGTAGAGCGCGATAAGTTGGTTGAGCAATTACAGTCCGGCTTTTTGCCCCTGTGTGACTTTTCCGACCAAGTGATTAAGTCCGGGTATGCCGTTCATACCCTGGGGTTGCCTTACGAGCAGGATGCTGCATTCACTCGTCATTTAGCTCAATTTCTTCGTACCCATCGCAGTGATATCGAACAAGCCTGTGACAGTGCCGTGCCAGATTTGGTTCTATTTAACGGTGGATTATTCAATAGCCCTCTTATTCGTAGCAGACTGATCGAGGCATTAAATCACTGGCGTGAAACCCCGGTCTCCATTTGTGGTTATGACGCTCCTAATGAAGGCGTAGCCCTCGGTGCTGTCCAGTATTTGCGCGCATTACAAGGGGACAGCTTACGCATAGAGAGCGGTGCGCCACATCATTTGTTGCTGCAAGTTGATGAGGACAAGTTTGTCACCTTGTTAGCGAAGGGAACTCTAACCGGAGCGGATGTTACACTGGAGCAGCGTTTTGTCGCCAAGATTGGTGATAGTGTTCAGTTCCCGCTTTATCGCGCCGATGATGCGTTCCAATTAGCAAGCGGTGACTTGGTCACTAATGAGCCTGACCGCATCCACTATGTCTCCAAATTGATTACGGAGCTGGACGGTGGTCACGGGGAAAACCTAGAAGTCTCTCTTAGCGCCTGCCTTACTGAAGTCGGGGTACTGCGGGTTTCTATCAGGAGTGGGGATGGACGCCAATGGGAATTGCATTTCGCCGCTCAAACTACTGGCAAAGCCTCTGTAGATGAAAGCCAAAGCAGTTTAGCGCTACATAAAAATATTGGTCAGGCGGAAGAGCTACTAGCCCACTGTTTTACCGCGGCGGGTCAAAAGGCTGATCCGGATTTGATAAAGTCTCTAAGAGGAAAGCTGGAGTCCCTGTTAGGGCCCCGTGAAAGCTGGAATCTCCCGACCTTACGTCGTTTAGGGGATAAATTTTTGGCGCTTAAATCAGGAAGAGGGAAATCCGCTGCCCACGAGCGTAACTGGTTACAATTGATCGGGTTCTGTCTGCGGCCTGGATACGGTGCCGAAGGGGATGAGCAGCGTATTCAAGCGTTAATTAATGCCACTCAAAATGGAGTGAAATTCGATGAAGCGGCGGTGTGGTCCCAGTATTGGACCTGTTATCGTCGAGTCGCTGGAGGTTTGGATGTTGCTCGTCAGCAGCATTTGTACCAACAGTTTGCTAAGTACTTTTCACCGGCGGGGCAACGTTCCCGAGCTTTGCAAAGTGAGCTACCTAAACGTGCTGCCGATGACCTCATTCGCCTAGTGGGGGCCCTAGAGCGGCTGCCTGAAAGTACCAAATTAGAATGCTCAGATTGGCTAATAAAGCGATTGGCTAAATCGAGTGAGCCTGATACCGGGTGGTGGACAGTGGGGCGTTTGTTCTCTCGACGCTTGCTACTTTCGGACGTCCAAGTGGCCTCCCAAGAGCGGGCGTTAAAAATGGTTCAAAAAGCACTGCAAGAGGACTGGCGTAAACGCAAGCAAGCAGGATTAGCTGCCGTGCTAATGGTGCAACCTAACGATGATGAGCCGTCAGAGATAGTAGCGCTACGTAACAAAGTGTCTGCGAAACTGACGAAAGAAAAGTGCCCAGATGCTTGGTTAGAGCGATTACAGCCATCAGGCGAATTCGATGATGAAGGTTTATCCCAGTTGCTTGGGGAATCCTTGCCGATAGGGTTACAGCTGGTGTAGCAGTTAAAATGGGCGACACAATGTCGCCCATTGTTCTTTGCAATTAGAAAAGGTCGATATCACCGGATTCAAGCTCTTCCTCTTCCACAAGTCCCCGCGCCTTCATGTCTTCATAGAAAGTAATCTGGTTGCGTCCGTTGTCTTTACTAAAGTAAAGCGCTTTATCGGCGTGGTCTAACAGGGTAATGTGAAATACCGTGTGATCGAAGCGCGTAGCGCCAATGCTGACACTGAGCTTTTCCCCTTCATTTACTAGGATACGTTCCACCGCTAAACGAAGGTTCTCGAGTGACTGCATGCATTCCTGTTTCGTTTGATCTTTCAGTACCACTACAAATTCTTCGCCACCGAAGCGGAATAATAAATCAGTCGGTTTAAAGGCCTGTTGTAGTGTGCGCGCCATGTGGATCAGGATTTCATCCCCATAGAGATGCCCATATTTGTCATTGATATGCTTAAACAAATCAATGTCAATGATGGCTAGCCAAGTACAGGGCGCCTGGTCCCCTTCCTGAGACATTGGGTCTGAAAAATGTTGATAAAGCTTGACGATTGACTCATCGAAGGTTTTGCGATTCATCAAGCCAGTCAACTCATCTGTCTGAGATTCTGCCAACAAATTACTGAAATTATTGTAGATGCTGAGCATACCTTTAATGATATATAACTCTGATTTGTTCAGCTTCTTATCCAATCCCATCACCAAAAACTGCGACTGTTGACGTGATTACTTCAGTAGATGGCAGTAAAAGTAAGTATCGCCGCTAGTGCTGACATGTTCCTCTAGGCTCCAGCTATGCATGTACTCGACGGCATCACTTACTACCTCTGGAATGACAATATTCTTATATTTGTATTGGCAGGTATCACTAACGATAGAGATCTGACTCACCGGTCGATCTCTATGGTCAAAATTGATAATGGATGCGTCCTGCGTTGCAAACATGCTCTTGATGCTTTTCAGCAAACTAAATGCCAATAGCTCTTTGTCACGTTGGGAAGTGAAATGCTCAATGTGGTGAAGCAAATTGTTGGATGTCGTCACGCAGTTTGTACCTATGTTTCGCTTTATCATCTCTCGACCAAAGTCGATGATTTTTATAATCGTCAGGCTAAATAATATCGCACCAGACTGAGGTATGCATGGGGTAAGTGAATGAGGTTACATTTTATTCCATTTGCATGGGTCTAAAGTGAGTTTGCATTCATTTTAATGCATAGGCGCTTACAAAAACATCGATCCAGCAATAAACCATATATATTAATAACTTATTGGTATTATTGCTGAGATCGAACCAT
The DNA here is from genome assembly GCF_006385675.1 of Maribrevibacterium harenarium. GTDB lineage: Bacteria > Pseudomonadota > Gammaproteobacteria > Pseudomonadales > Marinomonadaceae > Marinomonas > Marinomonas harenarium. The sequence continues at coordinate 121,168 of NZ_VFRR01000001.1, forward strand.
CAACTGGCTGATTGAAGGTGATTAAGTTAATTTTAAGGTAATTAAATGTAAGTATTTGTTTGCCAGACAAAGTATCGCCTCTGAATCAAATGCTAAAGCTAAGTCGACTTACTTTTTCTAAAGTATGTGGTATTTCGCATTTTGTCGGTTAGGTAAGGTCGGGCAGTAGGTTGTTGTCAGCCGCGAGTTGCAAGATCAACAGTACTTGTTCATCTGGTGACATAAGGTGTAGCGGAGTAGAAAGTTCTTCACCTTCGATAATTGCGTGGAAATTTTCCCCCTGAAGTTGATACCATTCGCTAACAGATCGTACTTCGAAGCTAGGGTCTTGGTGTTTAACAGCAAAAATAGCTTCAACCAGTGGTGAGACCTGTTCAGGTTCTAAGGCATAGACTACATCGGTATCTAATTCGCTTAACCACTCTGTCAAAATATCTTGAGCCTCGTGGCCAAACTCGTAAAGTTGCTGTTCAGATATATGTTGGGCATTAGGTTCAATTGGCGCTTGCTCAAGCCACTCATCATCTGGAATAACCAATACTTCTTTGATTTCCCCATCGTGGTTAGACCAAGTAAAAAGCACAGGATAGATTGGATCATCGGCAGAGTTAGCGACAGCTGCAATGAATATCGGTAAACTTGACATAATGACTGAATAACACCTTTGTTAGGGATTTTTATGACGAATCATATCAGAATCAGTAGTTTTTTCGATGCTGGCAATATCGAAGTAGTTGATGCCAAAGCGCCCGAAGACATCCGCCTACGTATTCGTAAAGACAGCCAGTCCGAGTTTCTGCAGTGGTTCTATTTTCGCTTGCAGGGCGGTATGGGTGAAAATTGTGTTATGGTCTTGGAGAATGCCCAACAAGCCGCCTTTGCCGAAGGTTGGGAAGGATACCAAGCTGTTGCGTCATATGATAGAGAATACTGGTTTCGAGTGCCAACCAAGTACGTCAATGGTCAGCTAGTCATCGAACATACGCCTGATCAGGACAGTGTTTACTACGCCTATTTTGCTCCTTACAGCTACGAGCGCCATCTCGATATGTTGTCTTGGGCGGCTTCCCATGAGGACTGTATCACCCATCATCTAGGAGAGACGGCCCAAGGTAGAGATATAACCTTACTGGAAGTGAGCAAAACCCAAGGGTTAGCCAAAAACATTTGGATTATTGCTCGTCAGCATCCAGGGGAAACCATGGCGGAGTGGTTTGTAGAAGGTCTGCTAGAGCGTCTCTTTGATGAAAATCACCCAGTTGCGCGAGCGCTGCTACAGCAATGCCGCTTTTATATCGTTCCCAACATGAATCCAGATGGCGCGGCCTTGGGGAATCTGCGGGTAAATAGCAAAGGCGTGAACCTAAACCGTGAGTGGAACCGTGCCACTATGGAGCGCAGTCCAGAAGTACTTGCAGTACAGAAAAAAATGGCGGAGACCGGGGTCGACCTATTTCTCGATATTCATGGTGATGAGTCCATACCGGCGAATTTCGTAGATGGTTGCTCCGAAGTGCCAAATTTCACTGAGTCTATGGCAAAAGCTGAACAATTGTTTACCGACACTTTACTTGCGGTGAGTCCTGATTTTCAAACGGAACTGGGGTATGAAAAAGACCGCTACGGGGAGGCCAACCTATCCCTTGCATCTAAATGGGTTGGTAACACCTATGAATGTTTGTCCTTAACCCTAGAAATGCCGTTTAAAGATCATGATCCATTGCCTGACCCAATCACGGGCTGGTCACCAGAGCGCGCCAAAATATTGGGTGCGGATGTGCTCTACCCAATTTATCAGGTTATAAATGCCAAATTGGCTTGAAAGGCATAACTGATAAAAAAGGGGCCTAATCGCTGTTCGATTAGACCCCTTTTTATTGATTACCAAACTAGCTGCGACGTAAGAACAGCGGACGTGGGTCATGAACATCACCTTGGTAGGCAATGCTAAATGGCTTATGCAGTTTAAGCGCTTTTTCCAGGTCGACTTCTGGAGCGAACAGGAAGCTGCTGAACCCCACCCGTAACAAATAACCAAGTTGATCAGGGATGAATCCGCCTACGGCACGAACATCTCCGGTGTAGCCAAGGCGCTCGCGCAACAGACGGGCATAACTAAAACCGCGGCCGTCTGCAAAAGCTGGGAAGTGAACAGCGATAACATCAAATTGGGTAAGGTCGACATCCGCTAGCGCTTCCGTACCTTCGCCCGCATCGATCCAAATACCAGCAACCGTTGGCTTGTTTTCCAACCAAAACTGCATCGGCACGATACTATTGCTATCGATGGTTTGTTGCTCGACATCTTGAACCCATTCCTGGGAAGTGGTGACGATCTCGCCGTTCTTAATTAACTTTGGCATATGCCGCCTCCTTGAATGGTGCCATGCCGATGCGGCGGTAAGTGTCAATAAAGCGTTCTTCTTCAGTTCGATTAGCGATGTAAACACCGATAATTTTCTGGAGTACGCCGGCAATATCTTCTTGTGCAAAAGAGGGGCCTAGAATCTTACCGATAGAGGCATCATGACCAGATGCGCCTCCGAGGGAGATTTGGTAGAACTCTTCCCCTTTTTTGTCGACGCCAAGGATACCGATGTTACCCACATGGTGGTGACCACAAGCATTCATACAGCCAGAAATATTCAAATCCACGTCGCCAATATCATAGAGGTAATCTAAGTCAGCAAAGGCGTTTTGCACCTGTTCAGCGATAGGAATAGATTTGGCGTTAGCAAGAGCACAGTAGTCTCCGCCAGGGCAGCAAATCATATCGGTTAGTAGGCCCAGCGTGGGTGTAGCGAAACCATACTCTTTGGCCGCCTCCCAAACTTCGACTAATTGGTCTTGGCGAACATCTGCCAAAACGAGATTCTGTTCGTGACTAACACGCAGTTCACCAAAGCTGTATCTATCAGCCATTTCAGCGGCTTTGTCCATTTGCTCGGCGGTGGCATCACCGGGCGCTTGTCCCGCTTTCTTCAGTGTTAGTGTCACGATACGGTAGCCAGCTTGCTTGTGAGCAAAGGTGTTACGTTCAAACCAACGGGCAAAACCAGGACTTTGCGCCAGTTTTTCTTGCAGTGAATCAGGTTGGTCTGCTAGCGCTTCGTATGCAGGTGCCGTAAAGAAGCCCTGTAGGCGCTCGAACTCGGACATGGGTACTGTGCTTTCTTTACCGCGTAAATGGGCCCATTCCGCATCAACTCGGCGACGAAACTCGTCGATTCCTAGTGCTTTTACTAGGATTTTAATACGCGCTTTGTATTTGTTGTCACGACGACCATGTTGGTTGTAAACGCGAATAATCGCATCTAGATAGGTAAGTAGGTCTGCCCGTGGTACAAATTCGCTGATTACTTCGCCTACCATTGGCGTACGACCTAAGCCACCACCAACAATCACCTTAAAGCCGATGTTGCCGTCAGCATCTTTTTTGATGTGAAGACCAATGTCATGCACTTGGGTGGCGGCACGGTCAGCGGATTCGGTAGCGTTCACTGCAATCTTGAACTTACGTGGCAAGAAGGCAAACTCTGGGTGGAAAGTTGACCACTGGCGAATTAATTCACAGTAAGGACGGGGATCAACTACTTCGTCAGCGATGACGCCAGCGTATTGGTCAGTGGTGGTATTGCGAATACAGTTACCGCTAGTCTGAACAGCATGCATCTGTACTTGTGCCAATTCTTCAAGAATATCCGGCACTGTCTCTAGTTTTGGCCAGTTAAACTGTAGATTCTGGCGAGTTGAAAAGTGACCGTAGCCTTTATCATAACGACGTGAAATGTCTGCTAATTTACGTAGCTGGTCGCTGGATAGCATGCCATAGGGAATGGCAACCCGTAACATAGGGGCATAACGTTGCACGTAAAGGCCATTTTGTAAGCGTAGTGGCAGAAACTCTGCTTCACTAAGCTCTTTATTTAGATAGCGTTGGGTTTGATCGCGAAACTGAGCGACACGCTCTTCCACTAGTTGCTGATCAATTGCGTCATACTGATACATGAGGTGACTCAAACCGTTGTTTAGAATTTTGATCGGTAGACTCTAACAAAAATCCTTTATTCCTAAAATGAATATTTAACTATATCTTTAGGGTTTTTATTAATAAGGGATATTGAAACTAAGAAAAAATACCTTAGTTATTTACTAGGTCTTTTGTTTGCAAAAAATTGTCGGTAACATTAGCCATATACAACCGATAGCAGTGATGTAAGGGTACTTATGAATATTACGATTACCGAAGGTGCTCAAAACTACTTGGCAGGCTTGTTAGAAAAACAAGATGTGCCTGGTATGGCGGTGCGCATGTTTATCCAGCAGCCCGGCACCCCTTATGCGGAGACGTGCTTGGCCTACTGTCGCCCAGAAGAAGTCAACGAAACCGATGAGATTTTGGATTTTGCCAATATCCGTTTCTATATCGAAAAAACGTCGGTTCCTTTTCTTGATGAGGCCTTTGTTGACTACGCCACCGAAAAAATGGGTGGCCAGCTAACCATTAAAGCGCCTAATGCTAAGATGCCTAAGGTTACCGCAGACAGTCCGATACAAGATCAAATCAATTACGTGCTTTACTCTGACGTGAACCCTGGGCTTGCTGCCCATGGTGGTGAGGTGAAATTGATTGAGGTGCTTGAAGGCAACATTGCGGTGTTGCAATTCGGTGGTGGTTGCCAAGGGTGTAGCGCAGTGGACTTGACCCTTAAAGATGGTGTTGAAAAGACGCTAATGGATAAGGTTCCAGGATTAAATGGTGTGAAAGACGCAACAGACCATACTGTTACTGATAACGCTTTCATGTAATCTAAACTATGAAAGTCACAAAAAAACGCGCCGAGGCGCGTTTTTTTGTTTAATTGAAGCAATTAACTGCGTTGGCGTGCTGGTAACACCTCACGCAACGAGTTGGCTAGCTCCGTTAGACAATTTTCAGTCGTTGCCCAATCAATGCAACCATCGGTAATCGACACACCGTATTGCAACTCGGTTTTATCTGCTGGCACTTTCTGGTTGCCCCAACCAATGTTACTTTCAATCATCAAGCCCATGATTGACTGGTTGCCGGCAATGATCTGACGCGCAGCTTCGGCTGCAACTTCGGGCTGAAGCTCTGGTTTCTTCGCTGAATTTTCGTGAGAGCAATCGATCATGATGTTTGCCTTCAAGGAGGCTTTAGCTAACTCAGCCTCACTTGCTGCGATGTGGGCGACGCTGTAATTGGGCTGACCATTGCCGCCACGCAAGACGATATGACCGTACTCGTTTCCTTTAGTGTTAACGATACTAACTTGACCTAGCTCGTTGATACCTAGGAAAGAGTGGGGGTGGGATACTGACTGCATAGCATTCACAGCTACCGTCATGGAACCATCGGTGCCATTTTTGAAGCCCACTGGGCCAGAAAGGCCAGATGCCATCTCACGGTGTGTTTGCGATTCAGTAGTACGAGCACCGATAGCCGACCAGCTAATCAAGTCTTGATAGTACTGTGGTGAAATGGGATCAAGCGCCTCGGTAGCAAGTGGTAGGCCAAGCTCAACTAAATCAATCAGGAGCTTGCGCGCCACCCGCATGCCTTTTTCAATATCAAAAGAACCGTCTAGATTTGGATCGTTGATTAGGCCTTTCCAGCCAACGGTGGTACGTGGCTTCTCAAAATAAGCACGCATAATGATATAAAGAGTGTCACCCACCTGTTCAGACAGGGCTTTCAGGCGCTTGGCATAATCTAGCGCCGCTTCTGGGTCATGAATAGAGCAGGGGCCAATGACAACAGCAAGACGATGATCTTTGCCATCAAGAATATTTTTAATAACGTCGCGGGACTGAGCGACATGCTCTCGCACAGCTTCAGTCAGGGGTAACTCGGATTTTAAAGTCGCTGGTGTTACCAATGGAATCAAAGAGGCGACGTTTAAGTCCTCTAAACGGGTATCACTCATTATAGGTTTCCTAGTATTACTAAATGGTGCGTCTAAAAAACGCTTTTGTTATAGAAAGACCTACATTACCCGTTTTTACCTGCTTAATGAACCAGTTACCCTTAGAAAAAGGTCTTATTTACTAGAAAAATAGGTATTTAACACCGAATGCACCCAGCGCACTGGCAAGAACCGGTTGCAGTAGCTTATTGGGTACAAAAGTGGCCAAATGCGTACCAATATAAATGGCTGGAATAGAGCCGAGCAGTAATCCTGCTAATAGGTAGTAGTCAATGTTGCCGAGAAAAATATGACCAATACCCGCCACCAAGGTCAGCGGCACCGCATGGGCCAAATCAGTGCCTACCACATTTTTCGCTAGCATAGCGGGGAATAATAGCATCATCATGGCCGTCCCTAAGGCACCGGCACCGACAGAGGTAAGCGTAACCAATACTCCTAACACTAGACCGCAAATGAAGATATAAAGACGACCCTGACGAGGCGAAAAGTTTGGATTCAAAATATCGTGAAGACGTTTACGGAACACTATTACCAGTGCTGTTAGTAGTAACATAAGCCCAAGTGTTCCGGTCAATAGATCCTGATAGTGATGGGCTCCTTCGAAGGTAGAGAGCACATAGATAGTGGCTAACGAAGCCGGCAAACTACCCGCGGCCATGGCGAGCATTATAGGCCAATTCACATTGCCCCGCCGAGCATGCATGTAAACTCCAGTGCTCTTTGCAATACCGGCGTATAACAGATCGGTACCAATGGCGATGTGGGGTGGGAAGCCAAACATTAATAACAGTGGGGTCATGAGGGAGCCACCACCGACTCCGGTGATACCCACCGCCAAACCGACCCCAACACCCGCGACTATGTACCAAATAAAATCCATTGCGACTCAACTTAACGTGAATTGAAGTGGCAACCTTAGGTTTTTTTTACTATTCTATAAAGTAATATTTTCTTATGTTTTTAACTCTTTTTAGAATAAGAGGCGGCAAATGAAACTACAGCAATTGAAATATATCTGGGAAGTCGCCCGACACGACCTCAATGTGTCCGCTACCGCGCAAAGTCTATATACCTCCCAGCCGGGGGTAAGTAAGCAAATTCGGTTACTAGAAGATGAACTCGGTATCGAAGTGTTCGCCCGCAGTGGTAAGCACTTGACCCACGTAACGCCAGCCGGAGAAAAGATTATTGCTCTGGCGGGCGAAATACTGAGTCAGACACAAAATATTAAGAAAGTGGCAAAAGAGTTTAGTGATGAGCGTAAAGGCTCCCTAGATATTGCTACGACTCATACTCAAGCCCGCTACGCATTGCCGAAAGTGATACACAGCTTCATCGAAGATTACCCCGACGTGTCTCTCCATATGCATCAAGGGACGCCGATGCAAATTGCCGAAATGGCAAACGACGGGGTAGTGGACTTTGCAATTGCAACGGAAGCATTGGAGCTATTTGGAAATCTGGTAATGCTGCCTTGCTACCTATGGAATCGTTCGGTGGTAGTGCCCAAAGATCACCCATTGGCACAGGTGTCACAGCTGACTTTGCAAGAGTTGGCCAAGTACCCGATTGTCACCTATGTGTTTGGTTTTACTGGCCGCTCGCAATTGGATGAAGCCTTTCAGAGTGCTGAACTAGAGCCTAACGTCGTGTTCACTGCCGCCGATTCGGACGTGATCAAAACCTATGTTCGGTTGGGGCTCGGTGTTGGTATCGTGGCGACCATGGCTTTTGACGCCGAGCTAGATAGCGATTTGGTAGCATTGGATGCTTCTCATCTGTTTGCGGACAGTGTTACGAAGATAGGCATTCGCACCAATACCTTTATTCGTGGCTATATGTACGAATTTATTCGTTCCTTTGCTCCACACTTAACCAAAGATTTAGTGATAGAAGCGATGTCCGCTGGCGGTCGCCAAGAAGTCGAAGCATTATTTGCAGATATTGAGTTGCCGCGTTACTAATTAATACACTAACACACCGGAGCGACCCGAGGTCCTCCGGTATGAGTTAAGCCAATTGATTGAGTTCCAGTGTCTGATGGCTCAAATATTGAGTGTTTAGATAAGACAGGATCTCGTTATCTACCGCTTGTTGCAAATCGACTATTCCTTGATTACCGAATATGCGGTTGATTTCAATCAGATAGGCTTGAGAGCCTACCATTGCTACATCAAATCCGGCGTGATCAATATTGAGGTGATGAGCCACGTATTCCACTAGATCCAGCGCCTCTTTGGGTACTAGTGCGATCTCAACCTGTCCACCTTGACTAATATTGTTATAAAAGCCTTTCTCTGCTTGTAAGCGCCAATAGCCCGCAATCACCTTGCCTCCGACCCATACAATGCGCAGATCTCGGTCGATCGGCAGATATTCCTGTACATACAGCACTGATGAGCGCTCACAATACTGGCGCCAGTCAACTAGACTATCGATAAGATATACCCCTTGCCCCATACTACTGCGGGGAATCTTGGCGACAAATGGCGTGGGCATAATTGACCACAAATAATCCGCTTCATTTTGTGTATTCGGACGAATTTCCGTGTAAGGATGATTGGCAGGAATTATGGTCATAAAAGTGCGCGTCATTTCTACTTTGTCGTGACCAATCATGTACGTCTCTAGGCTAGGAAAAATCGGCTTATGCAAACCATGGACGAGTGCATTTATCTGCCAATATTCGGGAAAGAGTACGAAGTCGGCGGCGCGGATTTCTTCTAGATGCCCATACATATGTTCCGGTTTAATGTAGCGTACATTGGGGAGATGTAAGGTGCGTAGGGCATTAAAAGAAATCAGATTCATCATAGCGTTACCGAGTAATCAACATGGCGCGGATATTAAGGTGCGCGTGCTTAATTACCAAGCGATATTTGGTCGGAACTAGGCGCTTTATGGTGAAATTTATTCACCGACAGGGGCGTCTCAGTGTCGCCATCACTTTCGAATAATAAGGAGAGTTTGTCTTGTTTGAATGGCTATACATACTTTTATTGACGTTATTGGCGGGGCTGGCGATGCCGTTGGGTGGCGCTTTGGCATCGATCCCTGGCTTTGTGCCAGACTGGCTAGACGAGGAGTTTCGCCATAGTGTTACCGCGTTCGGCGCCGGTGCCTTATTGTCGGCGGTGGCTTTAGTGTTAGTGCCCGAGGGTATACCACAATTTGACACGCTGATGGTGGCGGTGTTGTTCCTATCTGGTGGTGTCGCCTTCATGGTGATCGATATCCTGCTGTATCGCTACCAAACCTCCGCGAGTCAGCTGGTCGCCATGCTGACAGATTTTATTCCTGAATCTATTGCGCTTGGGGCATCATTGGCGCTAGGCGGTGTTAACTCACTGCTATTGGCCCTGCTTATTGCTATGCAAAATATACCTGAGGGCTTTAATGCCTTCCGTGAAATTAAGGAATCTGGACGGATGCCCAATCGGCGCATAATTTTGTTGTTCACTATGCTGGCGTTTACCGGACCAATAGCCGCCTTAGGTGCCTACTTTTGGTTAGCTCAATATGAAGAGTTTGTGGCAGGCTTAATGTTGTTTGCCGCAGGTGGAATACTCTACGCCGTATTTCAGGATATCGCCCCTCAGGTGCGATTGGAGCGACATTGGGGGCCACCGCTTGGGGCGGTAATGGGCTTCATGTTGGGTATTATTGGTTATATGTTGACTTAGGGCACGCTGTATACACAAATTAAAATGTATACAATATTTATCGGGTTCGCTATTCTGCGATCAACGTAGCATTAAGGAGTTCTAGTCGTGTCCCTATTAAAGGATATCTCCCCCAGTACTATCAGTGCAGGATTTGTCGCCGTGTTGGTTGGCTTTGCCAGTTCTGTGGCTATCGTATTTCAGGCAGCCAATAGCGCGGGTGCGAATGAGCAGCAGGTAGTGTCTTGGATTTTCGCGCTCGGTATTGGTATGGGCGTTACCTGTATAGGCTTGTCTTGGTATTACCGCGCGCCGGTGATCACCGCGTGGTCTACCCCTGGGGCGGCATTATTAGCAACCAGTTTAGACGGCTTAACCTACGCCGAAGCAATCGGTGTGTTTATCTTCACGGGTGCTCTCATTTTTATAACCGGTATTAGCGGTTTGTTTGGTCGATTTATGGCGATAATCCCAACATCCATCGCCAGTGCCATGTTGGTAGGGGTTTTGGTGCCCTTTGGCTATGGGGTATTCACTCCTTTTGCTGAAGCACCTTGGGTCATTGGTCTTATGTTAGTGAGTTATTTGCTGGCTAAGCTTTGGTTACCCCGATATGCCGTTATATTAGTGTTAGTGGTCGCTATCATTTGTGCCTTCTATCAAGTTGGCGAGTCAGTTCAGCTCAATTTCTCGATGAGTACTATGCTTTGGCAGACCCCCGATTGGAATATCGGGGCCTTGATTGGTGTAGGCATTCCGTTGTTTATTGTTACCATGAGTTCCCAGAATATTCCTGGTGTCGCTGTCCTTAAGGCGGAGGGGTATCAAACGCCAATTTCGCCATTGATTTCGACCACGGGGTTAGTCAACATGGTGATGGCGCCATTTGGTGGTTTTGCATTTAATTTAGCAGCCATTACAGCGGCAATTTGCGCCGGGAAAGAAAGTCACGAGGACAAGAATAAGCGTTATGTGGCGGGCATTTTTGCCGGTATTTTTTATCTCATTGCTGGGGTTTTTGGGGCAACGCTAGTTGCGCTATTTTTTGTGATCCCTAGTTATATTGTTGCTGCATTGGCTGGTATTGCCCTCTTTACTACCATAGCAAATAACCTGCATGTGGCTATGGCGGATGTAAGTCAACGGGAAGCCGCACTGCTGACGTTCTTGGTCACCGCATCCGGCGTGAGTTTTATGGGTGTTGCTTCCGCATTTTGGGGAATACTGGTAGGGTTAACCACTTATTACTTATTTGCAAAAAGAGCCGTTTAATGAACACAGCTCCTACGGGCGATTTATATAACACGCTAAAAAACGATATTGTAAGCGGTGTGCTCCCCAGAGGGTTACCGTTGCGCCAGCAAGACTTATCGGAGCGCTACCAGGTAAGTCGTATCCCAGTTCGGGATGCCATGATGCAGCTCAAAGCAGAGGGGTGGCTAGTGCCCCACGGTAAGGCAGGCGTCATGATCCCGAAACTGAATTGGCTAGAGGCGGAAGATCTCTACCAGATGCGTGCCTTATTGGAAGTACAGTTATTAGCCTATGCCATACCAGGTATCAATCATGAGGTGTTGGGGCGCGCTCGGGACATCAATCACCAGCTCAATGCACCACATTTAGATTTGCTCGGACGAGGACAGTTAAACTGGCTTTTTCACGCCACTCTTTACCAATGTGCTTGCCGTCCAGCCTTATTTCGCACCGTAGAATCCTTAAATGATCAGGTTCGCCGTTATATGGGGTTCCAATATGGGCCTTTGGGTTATCAAGACACCAGTCAACAGGAACATGATCGCTTACTTACTTTGCTAGAGCGCAAGCAACAGGCAGAGGCGATGAAACTATTGCAGCAACATATCGAGGAAGCAGGTATATTGCTTGTTGATTATCTTCAAAAACTAGAACAGTAAGAGCAAGACGTTCAGTGGATACAAATATATTAGTTGGTCGCGCAAACAGTCAGCCATCGCCTTACGCCAAGTTACGAGCCCTGGTTGCGGATGAGTTTGAAAATTCGCGGCAATCTATCAGGCAGATGCTGATCGCATTGGGAGTCGCCAATGTCGACGTTACATCAAATGGTAAAGGTGTCATTGACTCCTGCCGCGCCCATAAGTACGACTTAATTTTATGCGACTTTCGTCTCGGTAATGGCAAAAATGGTCATCAAGTTTTAGAAGAGCTGCGGGCCCTAGGTTTGCTGAAAAGTAACGCCATGTTCGTCATTGTCTCAGCGGAAACCTCCCGTGACGTAGTCATGGGAATTATGGAGGCGGGGCCTGATGAGTACCTGAGTAAACCTTTTACGCAAGGGGTATTAGCTCGGCGTCTTGAGCGCTTATTCAAGCAAAATAAAGCGCTCGAGAAAATCAAACAAGCTCAAGCGGCGGGTGACAACAAGATGTTGATAGCCCTGTGTCGCCAGCATATTGAAAGTGAGGGGCGCTTTTCTGCTTGGTGCAAAAAAGCCCTGGTGGAGGCCTACATAAAGACAGGTCAGTGGCAGTCTGCCAAGCATCTTTGTTTGCAAGAACTAGAAGCGCGTGACCTAGACTGGGCCTTGCTTGGCCTAGCGCAAATTAGCATAGCCAAGAACGATCTTGATGACGCCATTCAGCACTTAGAAAAGACCTTACAATTGTTTCCTCAAGCGATTGCTGCCTATGACCTACTAGCAGAATGTCTTGAGAAGAAGAATAAAACTCTTGATGCCCAGCGAGTCCTAGAGGATGCATTGAAGCTCTCTCCAAGAATTCATCATCGGCAGCGTAAGATGGTCGATGTCTCCCTGCTTAATGGGGACACACAAACCGCACTGAAAGCCAGTCAAACCACTTTGCGGTTAGCCACTAACTCTATCCATGAAAATCCAGATGATTATGTGAAGCATGTGGATGTGGCGTCAGAGGCGGCAGGTGACATAGGTAACAGTGCTGATAAAAAGCGTCTTTTGAATGAAGCGGCTGCTGCACTTTCCCAATTAGGGAAACGCTTCAACGACGATCCTTCTGTAAAAGTGAGAAAAGCCCTTGCAGAGAGCCGCTTCCATGCCTCACAGGGTAATAAGATAGACTCCGAGAAGGCGCTTAAGGCTGCACGTAGCGCAATGCAAGAGTCTCCAGAATCGTTGTCGATGGAAACCCAAATAGAATTAGGGAAAACACTTTTTGTATCCGGGAAGGAAGAAGAAGCAGAACGTTTATTCTCTACGCTCGTTGGTGATCAGCACGTTGATCCTCAACTAAAGCAGAAGATAAACGACTTTATGGATGAGCCGGTATCACCGACGGCAAAAGCCAAAGCTAAGGAATGCAACAGTGTTGCTTTGGCAGCCTACGCTAAAAAAGATTTTCCTGCCGCTATTGCTGCTTTTAAAGAAGCCCTTGAGTACTCCCCGCGGCACCCCGGTTTAAATCTAAACCTAGTACAAACCTGTCTTAAATTGATGGGGAAAGAGGGAGAGCAGCGTTACCTTATTAATGAATGCCTAGAAGCCATGAGACGAGTACGGCATATCAACCCCTCCCATCGGCAGTATACCCGTTATGAGAACTTAAAGGACTTTCTCAAAACTAACTACAAGATCGTGATTTAGGAAGATGACTGTGCAAGAGAATACCAACACACCAAGCTTTGAACATCTGCTAAGTGCGTCCGTGAATGACATGAAAAACTCCTTGTCTATGGTGTTGCAAACCTTAGATGGCCTTCCTGCCGAGCATCAACAGACTCTCGGTACGGTTCAGTACGAAGCCACACGCATGCAGAATACCTTGACCCAGCTCTTGGGACTTTATCTTATAGAGCGCGGCACCTTACCGGTACAAATGTCAGAGCACTATTTGATCGACATTGTCGAAGAGTGTGTTATCGCTCAGCGTTCCTTGTTGGAAAGTAAAGGAATACAAGTGGAATTGGATGTTGATGATATTAGCTGGTATATGGATGCCCAGTTAATCTCCTCGGTAGTCAATATTGCATTGGTTAATGCAGTTCGCTACACCAAGAGTCAAATATCCATTAGTGCGGGCATGAGTGACGGTTATCTATATCTGCATGTTGATGATAATGGGCAAGGTTACCCGCCAATAGTGCTGGAGAAATTTCAGCAACTGGTTTCTGATCAAGCTGCTTTGGATGCTAGCAGCCAGACATTGGGTTGGTACTATTGTGAGCGAGTGGCTGCGATACATTGCAATCAGGGACGCAAAGGGAGTACGCGCTTGAGTAATGAAAGCCAACTAGGTGGCGGCCGTTTGAGTATTATTCTGCCTTAGGCAGATAATACTCATAACGAAGAGTGAACCGTTATTGGGGCAGGTAGATGGACAAGCGGGCACCACCTAACTTTGGCGCTTGCCCCCTCTTAATAAGTCCGTGTTTTTCCTGGGTGCGATGCGCATTTGCCGCTAGCTCAGCGAAATAGAGACCTAGGCCAGTGTGACTAGTATCGTCATCGTGATGGGCTTTTGCTGAAGTAGTGGAGACAAACCCTTGGCCATCATCGTCAACATGAATTATCAAAAAATCACCCTCACGTTCTGCCGAGAGCTCAATAGCAGTCTTTGCGAAACGTAGGGCGTTGTATACCGCTGTGCTGATCACAGCCGTCATGAGTCGTTCGTCAAATACCCCCACCAAGCTAGCATCAACAGAGAAACTTAAGTCCAATTGCTTCGCTGCCGCAGCGGGTTGGAGGGCAAAAACCTGATCGTCTAGAAATTCTTCCACAGACCAGCAGTCGTAATGCAGCTCATAGCCATTTGAAGATAGCCGGTAGAGGTAAAGATACTCCACCCACTCATCATTTATTTGCTTGAGCCCTTCTTCGATCTGCTGCACCACGCCCATGCCAGTGGTGCCCTCCACATGAGGTTTCAGACTTTGCAGCTGAAATAATAGATTACCAACATGGTTTTTGCTTTCGTGTATGGCACTGGCAAGAACAGTACTTAAGTCGAGTTTTTTCATTTAGCTGGCCGCTTGAATTTTACTAATAAGTGCTTTGGTACTCGAGTTTGGTGAGCTCGCGACACCGCTTTCAATGTCATGAAGCCAGACTTCTATGAGCTGCTTTGCTGTTGGTACTTCTCCGGTAGCATAATACAGCTCTATCTCAGCCGCATAGGAATCTGCTCTTACTTGTGGGTTATCACTGTGATTTTGTTGTAACTTTTTCAGAGAGTTCTGAAAATTATCAAATTGGCGGGGCAACAACTCACCAGTGTGCGCAATAGCAACAATAGAGCGCAGATGTTGCAAATATACCTCGGCGTCATCAAAGCACGAGTGTTTAGCTAAAAACACTGCTCGGCGATAAGCCATTTCCGCTAGCGTTGGATCGTTGATAAGTAGACTCAAGCGACCTAATTCCATTTGACGCAATAAGTTTTTCGGCGAGCGCGACACCGCATTCATTAACACACTATGGGCTTGCTCAATATCTTGCTTTTCTTCGAGGGTTTTCGCCAACCAATCGTAGGCACTGACAAAGAATTTGTTATCTAAGGTAAGCTGACGGAATTTGTCTTCAGCAGTATCGAATTGACCGAGATAGTACAGCGCTCTTGCTTGACCAAACAAAGCCCAAGGCATTTTTCGTTCGGCAAGATTGCGTTTGAAATGCTGCAGCGCTTCTTGATATTTGCCTAGCTTCAGTAAAGCATCACCAATAATTCTTTGGCATTTGCCAGCGAGTACGGGAATTTCTGTAGCAATACTCTGTGCTTTACGAATTACATCCTCATAGTCCGATGCATCTAAGGCGCTATTTACCGGCTCAAGTTGGGCTTTTACCTTCAATAGCTTTAACAGGCGTCGTTGCAGCATCGCTTGGGAGAACGGCTTGGTAATGTAGCCGTCGGGCTGAAATTCGATCGCTCCCATGACCATTTCAATCGAGGTTTCCGCGGTAACCATTAGGTAAGTGGAGGTATGAGGTACAAGATTGGAATGGCGTATCTCTTCCAGCAATTGCTGACCATCCTTGCCATTGCCAAGGTTGTAGTCGGACAGAATTACGTCGTACTTGTGTCGCTTTAAGAGATCAATGGCGCTTTCTGCTTTCATTGCAATTTCAATGTGCTTAAAACCAAAGTCTTGCAACATTTTCTTTTGCAGAATCCTCGCTTCTGCCATGTCTTCGATAAGTAAGGCGGTCTTACTGCTGAAATCGATTTCAATCCCTTTCATTGGCAACTACTCCCAACTATAAAAAGGAACGGTTAGGGTTAGCGACGAGGTCGCCGGAAAATACCTCATCTTCTTCGGAATCGATTTGAGCAATGCTGTAGGTTCCACTTGCCCATTCACCTAAGTCGATTAGCTTGCAACGTTCACAACAAAACGGTCGGTAGGGATTCTCTGGACTCCATTGCGCATCTTTACGACAAGTCGGGCAGGGAATACTCTTATTTTTTTGCGTCAAACTCATACTAGCTGCAACTGTAACATATTGTGAAGGCTAAGAACCTTATCATTCAATTCGTCCGCAGTGCCAGTGTTCTTGATAATAAAATCCGCTTTAGCGCAGCGTTCTATGTCACTTAATTGGGTTGCGAGGATATTTTTAACCTGTTGCTGGTTGTTCTGATCACGCTGCATGACTCGCTCAATTTGCTGTTCTGGCGTTACGCTGATAGCAATGGTCCACTGGCATAAGGCTTCATGTCCCTTTTCGAAGAGTAGTGGATGTACCAGAAGGCAATACTGGCCGCTACATGCAGCAAGCTCTCGCTTAAGTTGCTCCCGTATGGCAGGGTGAGTTAATTGTTCTAGCCATTCACGTTCCTTATCCTCTTGGAAAATGATTTTGCGGAGTGCGGCTCGGTCTAACTCCCCGGTGGGTGTACGTATGCTTTCGCCAAAATGTTCGAAGATCGCAGCTAGGCAAGCAGAACCAGGCTCGACGACTTTTCTGGCAACCAAGTCGGCATCTACATATTGCACGCCAAGTTTGGCGAAAGCATTTGCTACTGTCGTTTTACCGGAGCCGATACCCCCGGTGAGTCCTACGATTACAGCCAAAAGGTTTCTCCTAAAAAATACACGTAAGCCGCTCCGGCAAGGTAGGGGCCAAAGGCAATATGACGGTGCTTATGCCGTCGCCAAACTGCGATAACCAAGCCTGTTAGGGAGGCCAATAACAGCACCCAGCTGAGTGCATCTAAACCTAGCCATACGATAAGCGCAGCTAAAAATTTTGCATCCCCCAACCCGATCGCCTCAACGTCTCGAAGATAAAAATACAAGCTTCGTAGCAGATAGATAATTGTAAAAGCAGCTAATCCTGCGAGTAAATGGTTTGCGAGCAGAGCAGGGGTGGGCTGATATTGAAGGATTGCGATAGCAATAATCCCGAATGATACAAAATCGGGTATCCAATAATGTTCGCGATCAATCACCGCACCAATTAACAGCAACACAATAATGAGTGAAATTGCTAGTAGCTGTAACTGGCCAAGGTTCATCCAAAGCAGCGGAAGAGCAAGTAATAGGGTTAATAGTTCTATTGTTGGGTAACGGTAAGAAATAGGGTGCTGGCAATAGCGGCAGCGCCCTTTACTGCTTAAAAAGCTGAAAACGGGAAGCAAATCCCGCCATGCTAATGAGTGATTACAGTGTGGGCAGACGGAACGCCCCTGATGAAACCCAGCTGGCTTAGGTTCTGAAGGTTGGCGAGCAATACCAAGCAATTCACGAGCTTCATGGCGCCACAAGTAATCCTGCTGTCGTGGCCAGCGATAAGTAAACGCAGCGATGGCGCTGCCAGCACACAGCCAAAAGACTCCAAATAATAGGGAGGTGACTAGATTTTCAAGCAAACTGGTTCATCTCCAGCAGGGGGCCATAAATTGAAACTAGGGCGTTTGCAACCGTTAGGGCAGCGATCATCATGCCAATTATTGGCGCAACTCGTTTGACTCTCCTCAGTATACACGCCACTTTTTCTTGGTGGTATTCATGGGTGTAGTGAAAAGCTTTAATACTATCGCCTGTGGCACGAATATCCTCTATATAGCTCCAGCCGATGGCATCGAACCAAGACTTCGGCAGGGCTTCGGTTAAGTCTTTACCGTTGTGTAAATTCAGATTGGCTTCCCATAGCTCTATTTGTTGTGTTGCGGGTTTTGGAAGAGTCGTTAGATTCAGTAGTGCGGCATGTAGTGGCGTCCCACACTTTAGTTGCGTCGTTGTCAGTGCAAAAATATTTGCAAGGGAAAAGCTTTGATGTGTTTGATTAAGCCAGCGTGGCAACCAGCCGGAGAGGGTTAAGAGCAAGAAAAGGCCACAAAATAGGATAATGCCCAGCATTATTATGTTATCTACAAAGGTTGCTGTAGCCATGCCGAGATTGGTAAGTGCAAATTTGATAAGCACGCTACTTATCATAATGAACATCGGATACCACGCCGCTTGCAGTAATTGGTTGCGCAGAGATGACTGCTTATCCAACTGCGCCATCACCGACTCAAGGGCAATTAAATAACTCTGGCTACTGCTGAAGTTTGGTAGAAGTGCAAAAAAGCTAGCCAATTCTCCGTGGCAGATTTTACTTAAACTAGTGAATAATGGATGTCCTTGCCTCAGATAATACTCAAGCCCCAATAGACAAAGTCTCTCTCGTGATGAACTAGCGTCAGTAAGCTGCTGTAGCGCTTCGCGAATAGACCACCCTTGCTGTAGTCGCAACAAGAGTTGTTCCAACAGTTTTCTCATCTGTTTATGGGTGAGTGTTGGGATAGAGACCGGTTTTATATTTCGCCATGGTTTGTTTGTAGCTTGTGAATACGCGATTAAATCCATTTCGTCCGATGCTAGGAACAATTCCCGCTGATCAAATAAATACCATTGCATAGGTTATATCCAGTACCAGTTGCTTGGCTCATTGATAAGCGCCTGATAGTGAGCGGGAAGCTTCGTTGTCCAGTTAGGAAATATGGCGCTGAACTGTGGCCGGTATCCTTGGGCGTCAAAGCTCATGGTTTGATGTACGACTAGCCGTAAAATGCTGGCTAAAGAAAAGTAGTCAATCTGCCAGTGTTGTAACCTTTGTATAGCACCAATTGGGCTGTGTGCATGCAATGTGGCCAATACCAAGTGGCCCGTCATCGCGGCGGCAATAGCCAATTCCGCCGTCTCTTGGTCGCGTATTTCACCCACGAGAATCACGTCAGGATCTTGGCGCATAAAGGACTTTAATAAATAGGTGCTATAGATGCCAATATCGTTATTGGCTTGGCATTGATACACCCCAGGAAGGTCCACCTCAACTGGATCCTCTATGGTGAAAATGGTGCGGCTACCATCATTTAAATGTTGCAGCGCTGAATATAAGGTGGTGGTTTTACCGGCTCCAGTCGCCCCACATACCAGTATCAAGCCACTTGTTTGGGACAATGTGTCTCGCAGTAGTTGCTGAAGCGGCACAGGCATAGCCAGCTCTTCGATTGTTAGTAGCCTGGCGGGCGTGAGTAACCGCAAGGCGACCTTTTCCCCTTCCGTCGTCGCGATCACGCTAACGCGTATTGATGTGATGTTACCATCGTAACGATATTCGAATTGCCCCTCCTGAGTGCGGCGGTGTTCACCGATATCAAGGTTAGCTTGAATTTTAATTCTATTGAGTAGTAGCCCGCTTTTTACCAATACCTCACGACGACAGATTGTCCCATAGCGGCGAAATAATACGGTGCTTACATCGTTCGTGATATGAAGGTGGATATCACTGCAATTTTCAGCCAATGCTTGATCTAGAAGTTGCTCCAAAGTCATGGCGGCTCCTAGGGTGTGGCAAGGGTGCAGTTTTCAGGTAGGAGTTCCGCAGGCAAGCTTGAAGTGCATTGCCAGCTACCATCGCTTTGGCGCGAATAAACCAGGTTTTTTCCAGCTTCTAACCCTGTGGTTGCCGCGAGGGTAACGGTTAAGGTTCCAGTACCAGCGGTTTGTCCCTTATTCAATGCAACCGATGAGACGATCGGCACAGTAGCGCTCGAAGCAATAAATGCGTCACTGGCGGAGCTAGGGAAGTCATTGTTAAGCAAAACATACTCGTTGATATTGCCAATCGCTTGACTAGCGTACAGTTCGCCGTCGAGTAGTTTTGCTTTAGTGAGGTAGCGGGTGAGTTTTGGGGCGGTAAAAGTCGCTAAAACCGAGATAATAGCGATTACTACCATAAGTTCTACTAAAGTGAAGCCGCTGCGGGTGCGCATGGTAATCCTCCTTGATTATGTCAATACTTCTATCCTTGAAGTGTTAGACGCCTTGCTTAGGCGCTAGCAATAATATTGGGGCGAGGCTCGGTCATTGTCGATTGATATATCTCAAGACTTTTGCGATTTGCTGAACTTGCGTTGGCCTGTGGTGGTTCTGCGGAGGATGTATCAGGACGATTGGAGTCACTGTTCTCCTTGGGCGCTGGGTTGCCATTTGTTACAGACTCGGCACGGGCTTCGCTGATGGTATTTTGCGCTTCGCGGGCCACCGCATGATCTGCTGCTGAAGGTTCAGCTGGAGCCATAGCTGCACGTATTACCTGCTGCATTTTGGTGATCGTCGCTTGGGGGTCACCAGCGACCTTGGCAACATCTATGGATACTTCTCCATCAGTTATATAGCGCTTTCCATCTGGGCCTTGGGTATAGCTGTAGCTGGGTGCACCAGCATACTGTCCGCCGGCGCTGCGGTGGGCTTCCTCGTGGGTTCTGACTTCTTGGTCACGGGCTTGCAAGCGATCTACTTCGGCCTGCTCATCTTCTGAAAGCTGCTGTTGCGCCTCGTCTTCTACCCGTTCTTGTCGCGGTGTTTCATTAGCTTCTTCCGCTTGAGTTTCTTGCTGCTCTGCGGAGCTATCGTCTGAGCCTAGCTGTTGCGCTTGTTCCGATAGGGACACGGTGTAGTCTGAGAGATTGCGGCTAGCGATAGGCGAGCCCGAGTCGCTAGCCTCGTTGGCGAATGTTGCAGGGATAGATGTATTACCACGTGAAACCGTGTAGGGATAAGTTTCGATGGATAACGCAACACTTCCAGACATGGGACAGGGCTCTTACAAAAACGAATAAATTAAAGTTAATGGAAGAACCCTGTTTTGTCTAGGGAATGTCAAGCACCTATCGACCCAGCTTGGATAGCGGTAATTGCGATGGTGTAAACGATGTCATCCACGAGCGCGCCCCGTGAAAGGTCGTTTACTGGTTTTCTGATGCCTTGCAGCATTGGACCGATGCTAATGACATCAGCGCTTCGTTGCACGGCTTTGTAGGTAGTATTGCCGGTGTTTAAGTCCGGGAAAATAAACACCGTGGCTTTACCTGCAACCTTGCTGTTTGGCGCTTTTTGCTGGGCCACTTTTTCCATGATAGCGGCATCATATTGAAGAGGTCCGTCAATCAACAGATCAGGTCGACGGGACTGCGCAATGCGAGTGGCTTCCCGCACTTTTTCTACGTCATTACCACTACCTGAGCCCCCAGTGCTGTAGCTGATCATGGCAACTCTCGGGGCAATACCAAAGGCACGGGCGGAGTCAGCACTTTGAATCGCGATCTCTGCGAGTTGTTCCGCACTTGGATCTGGATTGATGGCGCAGTCACCATAGACTAATACCTGATCCGGTAAACACATAAAGAACACCGACGATACCAAACTTGAATCAGGTGAAGTTTTGATCAACTGCAGAGCTGGACGAATGGTGTTAGCGGTGGTGTGTACCGCTCCAGAGACAAGACCATCAACGTGGTTTTGTTCCAACATCATGGTTCCAAGCACGACTTGGTCTTGCAGTAGCTCCCGGGCCACGATATCGGTGAGACCCTTGTGCTTACGGATTTCCACCATAGGGGCCACATAGCGTTCGCGAATGGAATCAGGATCTAGAATCTCTACGCCATGGTTCAGCTCGATACCATTATTCTGGGCAATACGGCGGATTTCTTCTTCTTTGCCAAGCAGGGTGCAGCGAGCGATACCGCGCTCGGCGCAGATAGACGCAGCCTGAATAGTACGGACTTCTTCGCCTTCCGGTAGGACAATCCGCTTATTAAGCGCGCGCGCTTGCTCAATCAAGCGGTAACGGAATGCTGGTGGTGATAGCTTACGCTCCTCGTGATTGAGGGCGAAGGAGTTTATCCAGTCGTGGTCGATACAGCGGGCAATATGTTCCTTCACATTGAGAATGCGCTCTTTGTCATCCAGAGGAATTTCTTGGTTGAATGACTGCATCTTAATGGCGGTATCCCAACTGTTGCTTTCTACCGATAGGATAGGGAGCCCCTTAGCCATAGCTTTACCGCAGAGCGCAATCAACGCCGCACTTGGTTCATAGCCGCCAGTCAACACCAGTGCAGCAATTTTAATATCGTTGAGCGCCGCAATAGCGGTAGCCATGATTACATCGGTACGGTCGCCAGGAGTAAATACCAATACTCCCGGACGCAAGGCTTCTAGTACATTTTCAACGCCCCGAGCACACAGAGTGTAAGACTGGATGCGTCGAGTATCCATTTCACCGGCGTTGATAATTCGCGCACGTAAAAACTCAGCAACGTCTTTTACACGCGGATAGGTAAGTTCTTCAGCGACAGGAATTTGACCGAGTAGGGCAAAGTTACGCTTAAAGATCGGCCGACGGGCAAATTGATCGCCGTAAGAT
Organism: Maribrevibacterium harenarium; assembly: GCF_006385675.1. Lineage (GTDB taxonomy): Bacteria > Pseudomonadota > Gammaproteobacteria > Pseudomonadales > Marinomonadaceae > Marinomonas > Marinomonas harenarium. The sequence goes on from NZ_VFRR01000001.1 coordinate 143,436, forward strand.
TTTGCCCCCAGCGACCCTGGTATGGTTTTATTCAGAATGCAGCCGATGACATCATGGGCCTTGATACCGCCGTAGGATCCTGCCGCGATTTCCACATGGTGTTCTAAATCTTGAACCCGCATGTCGTTTGGTGCAGTAACTAGGACTAAACCGGCGTCCAAGGTTCTCGCTATCGCCTTATTTAACCGCGTGGCGTAGGGGTGGCCAGGAATTTGCGCCAAGCCTTCCACAATGATGGTTGAGTCGTTATCGACACTGGCCTGAAAACGTCCGACCACTTCCTCCATCAACTCATCAATATTGTCGTTGTATAAATAGCGCTCCGCTTCATGCAAGGGTATTGGTTCAACCGGACGTAGAGAAGATCCTTGTGCCACCATCGCGGTAGAACGATCCGGGCCTTCATCCCCAGGATGAGGTTGGGCGATAGGTTTAAAAAAGCTAGCCTTTAAACCTTGTTGCTCCAAAGCCCGGACTAAGCCGACTGAAACCGAGGTCAGTCCAACCCCTGGTCCCGTAGGTACTGTCATAAGTACATTTGTGGTCATAATATAAAATAAAAACCTTTTTCAGATAGTAGGTCTGACACCAATTAACGACGGTTAATAACCAAAGACAGTGTGTCCCGAGCGATCATCAGTTCTTCATTTGTAGGAATGATCCAAATCTCAGGGGTTGATTTACCAATTGAAGCTTCCGCACCCCGTGGAGTCTCATCATTTTGTCGGCTATCTAGTCGCACGCCAGCAAATGCCAATCGACGGCAGATACCAGCACGTATGTAGCTCGAATTTTCACCAATGCCGCCAGTAAAAATGAGTGCATCAAAACTGTCTAACGTGGTCGCGACGCTAGCAATTTGTTTCGCCGCCCGAGAAGCGAACATATCTAATGCGAGCTGCGCTTTTTCATCCCCCGCAAGCATGGCCTCTTCAAGTGTGCGGCAATCGTTCGAGAGCTCCGACACTCCCAGCAAACCGCTCTCTTTATTGAGAATATCGAGGGCAGCGGCGGAGCTTATATTGTCGGCGTTTTTCATGAAAGTAATAAGACTTGGATCCAAACTGCCAGAACGGGTACCCATCATCATACCTTCCAGAGGCGTAATGCCCATGCTGGTGTCCCGCGCTTGCCCCTGTTGCACCGCACAAACACTGGCACCGTTACCCAAATGAGCAATAATCAAGCCAGCTGCTTTAGCATCTGGTTTAATTTGCGCGAAGCGTTCTGCAACATAACGATAACTTGAACCGTGAAAGCCAAATTTACGCAAACGATTGTTACGGTAGTAGCGCATTGGAATAGGGTAAAGAAATTGCTCTGGGCTAAGAGTTTGATGAAACGCGGTATCAAACACCGCCACTTGATCAAGCCCAGCAAACAAACGAGCAGCTTCGTTAATGCCTATTAGATGGGCTGGATTGTGCAAGGGGGCAAAGCGCGCGCAGTCTTCGATGCCTTGCAATACATCCTGATCGATAAGGGCAGAGGAGGTGAAGGTTTCACCCCCATGCACCACTCGATGGCCAATGCCCACTAAACGTTCGGCTATGTGTGGGTAGCGGTTGAGCCATTCCCGAATCGCGCTAATCGCAGCCGCGTGGGAGCTTTCCTCTAGAGGGTGCGTGACTTTGGTTCCTTGGTATTTAAAGGTGATACTGCTGTCTGAACTGCCCAGTTTATCGGCAATACCTTCAACCATTAATTGGCCTGGATGCTGCCCCATGACAGCGAATTTTAACGAGGAACTGCCACAGTTTATGACTAAAACGAGAAAGTTATCACTCACAGATTGGCTTCCTTTACTACTCTTAGTGATAAGTCGATCGCTTGGACATGCTTGGTGATGGCTCCAACCGAAATGAAATCCACGCCAGTGGCGGCGACCGCCTTGATATGTTCATCCGTCATATTTCCGGATGCTTCGAATTTTACCTGGCCGCGGTAGGTGTTAACCGCCGTTTTCATGTCTTCGAGAGAGAAATTGTCCAACATAATAATGTGGGCACCAGCGGCTACCGCTTGAGCAACTTCATCAAGGTTTTCGGTTTCTATTTCAATCGGTTTTCCCGGAGCAATGTGCTCAGCCTGTTGCACCGCGGCCGCAATCGAACCGGCCGCCATGATGTGGTTTTCCTTAATCAAAAAGGCATCATACAACCCAACACGGTGATTGGCCGCGCCACCAATTGCAACGGCATACTTCTGGGCGAGACGTAAGGAAGGGATTGTTTTACGCGTATCCAAAATGGTTAATGGGAACCCAGTTGCTTTGGCGATATCGGCATAGCGGCGCGCTACGCTGGTGGTATAGCTTAAAAGTTGTATGTAGTTCAGGGCAGTCCGCTCCCCAGTGAGTATGCTGCGCGCAGAACCAGACAACGTTAAGAATGGCTCATTAGGGGGCAGATCATCTCCTTCTTCAAAGTGCCAAGTGAGTTGAACCTTATCATCTAGTTGGCGAAAAACTTCCTCGGCCCAAGGACGGCCACATAACACGGCGGCTTCTCGGGAAATCACGGTGGCGACAAGCGTATTTTCTGATGGAATAAGCTGAGCGGTGATATCTCCACTGCCAATGTCTTCAGCAAGAGAGAGGGCTACGTGGTGCTGAATGTCATTAAGCAGCAGTTGCTGGTCTATGGTCATGCCTAATTCTCAATATGTTACAAGTAGTTACACTATTGTATACGCTAACGAGAAGGACGTCAGTGACGTCGGTAGGCTTTCCTTTAAATTGCACCAGATTGTCATTCATTTCGTTAATGATGACTATATTTTTTTGAAATAAAGAAGTATAAAAAGGGGGCTTAGAAACGGGAAAGCAATGAAATTTGCACCACTATGGCGCAAAAATGCAGCTTTGAGTTCAGAAAACACCCAGCCTTATACTGGTTAAGGAGGGGGGAGAGGGCAACATCTAGGCGTTTTTAGAATTAGATGGTACTCTTAGCCGCGAATTTAACGTACCAATTCACGGAAAGTTAGATGTCGTTTCGCCGCAGCAGGCAGAAATAGAGAAAGCTGGTGACCGATAATTTTTTGATAAAAGTCACGTTTCTCACCATCTAACACCCCAGAAAACGTTGCTGGTACTGTACAACAGCAATGTGACGTTTTTTGGTAAAGGTTTGTGAAACATTAACCAATGGAAACAGGCTAACCTCAGCAATCCTGAGGTGGTTGATACGAGCAAGCAATAACTAATAAAAATAATGAATAGATTGCTCACGATTGCTTTATCCAGCTTTCAGTATCGGCTGGTCTCTCGTTAAACCCGTTTAATGAGAACCTATGAGTCTGTTTAAACGACTACATGTTTGGCTACAACACTAGCGTTTTACCAGCATGTCGTTATTGAACTGTTCTAATAGCGGGGGTTATTAACACTATGACGGAGCAGCATATCCTTGAGGATATCGATCCTATCGAAACGAAAGAGTGGGTCGATTCACTCGAGTCTGTCCTAAGAGAAGAAGGCCCTGAGCGTGCTCAGTACCTTTTGGACCGTCTTAATAAAGAGGCTGTGAAGTCTGGCACTCCAATGCCGGCATCTATCACCACGCCTTACCGTAATACCATTCCACCTCAAAATGAGAAGCCACTTCCAGGCGATTTGTTTATGGAGCGTCGTATTCGCTCTATTATTCGCTGGAACGCTTTGGCTATGGTAATGAAAGCAAACCGCCAAGATTCTACTTTGGGCGGCCACATTACTAGTTTCTCTTCTGCAGCTACATTGTATGACATTGGCTTTAACCACTTCTTCCGTGGTGCCAGCGATACTCAAGAAGCGGATATGGTGTTCTTCCAAGGGCATATTGCCCCCGGTATCTACGCACGTTCATATGTAGAAGGTCGTTTAACCGATGAACAACTAGACAACTTCCGTCGTGAAGTCGATGGAAAAGGTTTGTCTTCCTACCCACACCCTTGGTTGATGCCAGATTACTGGCAGTTCCCGACCGTTTCTATGGGTCTTGGTCCATTGCAAGCGATCTATCAAGCCCACGTAATGAAATATCAACATAGTCGTGGTCTTGTGAATCAGGGTGACCGTAAGGTTTGGGCATTCCTAGGTGACGGTGAGTGTGATGAGCCGGAATCACTAGGTGCTATCGCACTTGCAGGCCGCGAGAAGCTAGATAACCTAATCTTCGTGATCAACTGTAACCTACAGCGTCTAGATGGCCCTGTGCGCGGTAACAGCAAAATCGTTCAAGAGCTTGAAGGTGTGTTCCGTGGTGCTGGCTGGAACGTAGTGAAGTGTCTATGGGGCCGTCACTGGGATCCGCTATTTGAAAAAGACCATAAAGGTCTGCTGCAGAAGCGCATGGACGAGGTTTGTGACGGTGAGTTGCAAAACTACAAGGCCAATGGTGGTGCTTACACTCGCGAACATTTCTTTGGTAAGTACCCAGAATTGCTAGAAATGGTTAAGGATTTGTCTGACGATGACATCATGAACCTTAACCGTGGTGGTCACGACCCTTACAAAGTCTACGCAGCATACGCCGCCGCAACTTCACACAAAGGTCAACCAACCGTTATCCTTGCGCAAACCGTTAAGGGTTACGGTATGTTCAAGGCCGCAGAAGCGCAAAACACCGCTCACCAGACCAAGAAACTGGACGAAGAGTCATTGGCGCAATTCCGTGACAAGTTTGGCATTCCAATCAGCGATGAAGAGCTGAAAGACCTACCTTACTACCGTCCGGCAGAAGACAGTCCAGAGATGAAATATCTGCGCTCACGTCGCGAAGCGCTACATGGCCATTTCCCAGTGCGTCGTCGTGACTGTGAAGCGCTTGATGTACCGACTTTGGAAGATTTCAAAGCGCAAATCAAAGGTACCGCTGGTCGTGAAATTTCTACCACCATGGCCTTTGTGCGTTGCTTGAACAATATGGTCAAGCACAAAGGTATTGGTCAGCGCGTAGTGCCGATCGTTGCAGACGAAGCACGTACCTTTGGTATGGAAGGTATGTTCCGTCAGCTAGGTATTTACTCTTCTGAAGGTCAACGCTACACCCCACATGACCATCAGCAAGTGATGTTCTATAAAGAGTCAGAGTCAGGTCAGATTCTACAAGAAGGTATCAACGAAGCAGGTGCTATGTCTGCTTGGTTGGCGCTGGCGACTTCTTATAGCAACAGCAACTACCCAATGATCCCAGTGTACATCTACTACTCCATGTTTGGTTTCCAACGTATTGGTGACTTAGCTTGGGCGGCAGGTGACTCACAAGCCCGTGGCTTCCTATTGGGTGCTACCGCTGGTCGTACAACCCTAAACGGTGAAGGTCTACAGCACGAAGATGGTCACTCCCATATTCTTGCGGGCACTATCCCGAACTGTGTGTCTTACGATCCAACCTACTCCTACGAAGTAGCGGTCATTGTACAAGACGGCCTACGTCGTATGTACCAAGAGCGTGAGAGTGTTTTCTACTACCTAACGGTAATGAACGAAAACTACGAGCACCCAGATATGCCAGAAGGTGTCGAAGAAGGCATCCTTAAAGGTATGTACAAGCTGAAAACTGTCGAAGCTAAAGGCGAGAAAGTTCAGCTACTAGGTGCAGGCGTTATTTTGCGCGAAGTCGAAGCAGCGGCTCAAATCCTTGCTGAAGACTTCGGTATTGCCTCTGATGTTTGGAGTGTGACCTCTTTCAACGAACTACGCCGTGAAGGTTTGGATGTATCTCGTTGGAATCTTTTGCACCCAACTGACGAGCAACGCGTTTCATATGTAGAGCAATGTCTTGGTAACGAAGGTCCAGTGATTGCATCGACCGACCATATCAAACTTTATGCGGATCAAATTCGTCCGTTTGTTAACGGCACATACAATGTGTTGGGTACAGATGGCTTTGGGCGCAGCGATACCCGAGAAAAATTACGTCACTTCTTCGAAGTGAACCGTTACTGGGTAGTGGTTTCTGCGCTAAGTGCATTAGCGAAAGATGGCAAAGTGAAGCCAGCTGTCGTTGCAGAAGCGATCGCTAAATTCGGTCTTGATCCTAACAAACCAAACCCAGTTACTTGCTAACTCGGTTAGGTATTCTGGAGTGGCATCCTTGCCGCTCCAGGTTAGTTAAAGTTTGATTCGTCTATTACAGACAAAGGAGATTTCCGTGAGTACTGAAATTATTCGAGTACCGGATATTGGTGGCGCTACCGACGTTGATGTGATCGAGGTGAGCGTTAAAGTCGGCGACATCATTGAAGTCGACCAATCCATTATTGTGTTAGAGACTGATAAAGCGTCTATGGACGTACCATCTCCTCTAGCAGGCAAAGTGACCGCTATCTCTGTGAAAGAGGGTGATACGGTTTCTGAGGGTAGCGATATCCTAACTCTTGAAGTAGTTGGTGCAACTGCCACAGAAGAACCGGTCAAAGAAGAAGCAAAGGTTGAAGCAGCTCCTGCTCCCGTTGCTGCTGCGCCAGCTCCTGTGGCGGCTTCTGCGGAACAGACTGTTGTTGTGCCAGATATTGGCGGCGCTACCGGCGTTGACGTTATCGAAGTATGTGTGGCTGAGGGGGATGTGGTTCAAGAAGGTGATTCCATTATCGTGCTTGAAACCGACAAAGCTTCAATGGATATTCCTTCGCCATTCACTGGTAAAGTAACTAAGTTGCTTATCAAAGAAGGTGCGACCGTATCTGAAGGTGATGACATTCTGGTAATCATGGCGGAAGGTGCAGCACCTGTTGAGACTGCACCAGTCGCCGCGTCTCAACCAGCTCCTGTTGCTGAGGCTGCGCCAGCTCCTGCTGCCGCGCCAGTGGCTGGCGGCGTTGAAGCAGTGAATGTTCCTGATATCGGTGGCGCAACAGATGTGGATGTCATTGAAGTGTCTGTAGCTGTCGGTGATAAGGTTTCTGAGGGTGATTCTATTATCGTTCTGGAAACTGACAAGGCTTCAATGGATATTCCAGCACCTAAGTCAGGTGTGGTTAAGTCGGTCGCGATCAAAGAAGGCGATAAAGTATCCGAAGGTACTTTGATCCTTGAGCTTGAAGTTGAAGGTTCCGCTCCTGTGGCGGCTGCTCCGGCACCGGCTGCAGCTCAAGCGTCTGCACCAGCTCAACCTAAGCAAGAGGTAGCGCAAGCTGCTGCGCCAGTGGTTGACCAAAATGCCGTGCTAGCAACGCCAAACACCAAGGTTCATGCTGGACCAGCGGTTCGCCTATTGGCTCGTGAGCTAGGCGTAGATCTAGCTCTTGTGCGTGCGACGGGTCCTCGCGGTCGTATCACCAAAGAAGATCTACATGCTTACGTGAAAGCTGCCGTACAAAAAGCGGCTGCTGCTCCAGCGGCGTCGGCAGCACCTGTAGCCGAAGGTGCAGGTATTCCACGTGTGCCTGAGATTGATTTCAGCCAGTTTGGTGAAGTTGAAGTTGTTAAAATGAGCAAGATTCAAAAGATCACGTCATTCAACATGACGCGTTCTTGGTTGAATGTGCCTCACGTAACACAATTCGACAAAGCCGATATTACGGATCTTGAAGACTTCCGTAAGACCTTGAAGCCAGAAATGGAAAAACAAGGTATTAAGCTGACGCCACTACCATTTATGATCAAAGCTGTTGCTCAGGCACTAGTGAAGAATCCGGCCTTCAACGTTTCACTTCATGCTGACGGTGAAAGCGTTGTGCAGAAGAAATACGTTCACATCGGTATCGCAGTAGACTCGCCAGTCGGTCTGGTGGTGCCTGTGCTACGGGATGCGGATAAGAAGTCTGTATTGCAGATTGCTGCCGAGGCGGGCGAACTGATTAAGAAAGCGTTGGCGAAGCAGCTTAAACCTGCTGATATGCAAGGTGGCTGTTTCACTATCTCTAGCCTTGGTGCTATGGGTGGTACCGGCTTTACCCCAATCGTGAACACGCCTGAAGTAGGTATCCTAGGGGTATCGAAGGCCGATGTTGAGCCACGTTGGAATGGTAAAGAGTTTGAGCCACGTACCATGTTGCCATTGTGCTTGTCTTACGATCACCGTGCGGTAAACGGCGCTGATGCAGGTCGATTTATGACTTATCTGAATGCGTTGTTGAGCGATGTACGTCGTTTAACTCTGTAACGAAGAGTTAGCGTCCAAAAAAGCAGCTTTCGAGCTGCTTTTTTATTGCTCAAAAAAAATATTGAGTTTTGCCTGTTGCGCCATGGCATCCTGATAGCCAAGATCTATCAATGCACCACAATATTCCCCTGTGAATAATAGATAGCTAGCGGCTGAAGCGCCGCGAGTACGGTTATCGCCAGTGGCTATTTTTAAAAGCTTTTGCAGTCCTGATGGAAGTGAGTCAAGGTGATCCAAGGCGACTTCATCTAGCCCTCTACTTGGGGTAATCACTTCCACTTGAATTGGGCGGTAACTTGAACGTGCTCCGGTCGCTAATACAGGAGTAATCATCTTATTTACCATTTCCACTCGGCGAATATCGTCCGCCAGGGGGTCAAGAAAAGCACCGTTAAACAGATGTCCGATAACTTGTACGATCGTGGGTGGATTAAAGGGGGTATCGTCAGCTTCTGGACGCCTTGTATTAGATAAGCCAATCACCAAAATTTTATCGGCGCCTAGTTTTATGGCAGGACGCAGACAAGATCCTTGGCGTATCGCGCCATCACCGAAATACTGTCCTTCGATAGCTTGTGGTGGGAATAGGCCGGGTAATGCGCTAGATGCCATCAGATGATCGCAATTTAGCTGAGTGTTCGCACCGGTAGTGCGAGGTTCGTCCCAGCTCTCATGTTCGGTGCAAGTCTCGATAAATGTGTGTGAAACGCCGGTGCTGTAATTGGTTGCAGTTATTGTGAGTGCACCCAATAGTTGCGCGTCGATATTGCGATGTAATTGATCAAAGTTAATCTCCTGCTGCAGTAAGTTTTGTAAAGGAGAGTTGTCCATTAAAGATAGGCTAGTCCCTTGAGACTGTTTCATAAAGGCGTTGATGATGGTGCGACCAATGGAGGAGGCGATGGGCCACTGGCTCATTTGGAAAACCTGCTCGGGGCTTAAGTGCTGCCAAATGCGTTCAAGCTCTAAAACGCCCTGATGTAAATTGGGCAAGCTGGCACCATAGTGGCAAGCATTCAGTGCACCAGCAGAGACGCCACACACAATATCAAAAGGTGAATGGTCTTGTGAGCCTGTGAGTTGTGCTAGGGCTTTTAATACGCCGACTTGGTATGCCGCTCTGGCTCCACCGCCGGCTAGTACAAGGGCTTTTCGATTTGTCATATTCACCTCCTGTTCTAATCAGTATGGCTTATTTACAACGAGTCGGAAGAGATAAATGTAATGGTTTTGTTCGGCTATGTTGCTTGGTTGGTGCATGTTCGATGCTTTGCATTGAAGTGGTGCGGATTTTTTTCTTACTGCGCTATATTGGGGCTTATGTCGTGAATAGGAATATTTAATGCCCGCTAATATTCGCTCATATCGTTGATATGTCGGTAAAATTAACTCTTTTGTAAAAATGTAACGATCTGTAATTGGCGTAATTACAAAACTTTATTCTGTCGTTTACGGTTGATCTCAGAAGAATCGAATGACATTTTGGTATTTGGTTGTGCAATTTAGTTGTGCTGCCTATTATCGCTTCTTGCTTTTGCGTGCTTTGGTATAAAAGTTGCCAATTAACGCCATATCACCCCCGCGCGACCCCTTATTTTGGTCGCTTTTTGGCTCTTTCCCCATGAGAGTCGAATTCAAATTGAGGAGAAAGTATGGCCGAGCTTGGCAGTAATAAGATGGCACTTAGTCACTCTGAACGCCGTTGGTTACCATTAATTGGACCAACAGGAAAACTATCCATGGGTTGGAGTTGCTTTCTGAATCGCAATTCCTATGCAGATATAGAAGCTACCTTCGAGGGAATTGCTGCCACCCGCAAGCGTTTGTTGATGATGTTTGCTACCTCCATCTGGGATAAGGCAGCGGCGATCGCAAAGTCCATCGAGTTAGCTCAAGGCTCAGAAAAATCCATGTTACAGCAGCTCCTACGCTCTATACCTGAAGCCTCGGAGGTTGCTTTAGTGGGAGAGGACGGCATTGTCCATTATTCTACCGTGAGCACTAGGGTAGGAGTTGAGTATGAAAACAAGTCTGCCTTAGCCAGAGCAGGTAAGGGGCGCTTCCTTCATGGTCCGTACCGGGATCCCGTCACCCTGAGCCTTGGGTCGACAACGTCACGTTTTCACGATCAAGTTAGTCTGATGTTCTATCAGCCGCTAGCAGACGAAAATAGTAAAATACGTAAATTTATTACCATTCGTGTGCCCAATGATGTTTTGGGAGACCTTATTCAGCGGGAAGCCGGACACATCTATCACGAGTCTGGTGACAACTATCTATTCATGGTGAAATCGGTTTTCGATCCTAGTATTGAGTCCGGGGTGGCTTTATCTCGCTCCCGCTTTGAAGACGATACATTCTTTCTAGGTGATAACCTCAAACAAGGTGTGCGCACCAAATATGGCACTGTAACAGTAAAAGAACACACCGAATTGGAATTGCGTTTTACTGACCCAGCCACGGGGCAACTGCATCCCGGTGTGCGAGAAACCATTCGCAATGGTGCCAATATTTATGTGAAGTATCCTGGCTACTCGGACTATCGTCATATTCCCGTCATTGGTAAAGGTGTCACTTTCCAAATGCCTGGCTCTGACGACACTTGGGGAATGATGTGCGAAGCGGATCTGGAGGAGGTGTACCGTCCCCGTTCTGTAAAAGTCACCACTATGGGATGGTACTGGTTGGCGATGTTGGTAACCATCTTGGCTCAAGCTAGCTTGGAAAGTTTGGTTGGGCTAAGTGGCTGGATGAGTGGGCTAGCGGTGCTACCAATCGCGATCATGTTATCTTACTTATTCAACAGGGTGGGGCCTGGTCGATTGGCGCGTCAGCTTAATGGTATGACTCGGGTTATTCGCGAATTGGCAGAGGGGGAAGGTAATTTAACCCAAAGGATGGATGTACAGAAACTGCCGCCCAATGAAGCGGGTAATCTTGGTCGTTGGGTGAATAGCTTTATCGATAACCTAGACAATATCGTTGGTGAAGTGATTGTCTCGGCCAAAGAGGTGAATAAACTTGCCACGCAAATGGAACAACTCAACAATGAAGTGAAGCTAGCGTCTTCTCAAGTTAGTAACGCTGCCGCTGAATCATTAACCCTTGCCAATCATCAAACTGGGTATGTGGCGCAAGCTTCAACTACCGCACAAAACATGCGTCACAGTATGCAAGAGGCGGTGCGTAACGCTCAGCAGCAATACCTTTTGGTGCGCCAATCGACAGAGACCATACGCGATGTGGTTAGATCCTCTGCAGACGCGGTAAATCGTCTATCGGAACAAGCTTCTAATGTCGGTCAGTTTGTTGAGGAAATTACCGATATCACCAGTCAAACCAATTTGTTGGCACTGAATGCGGCGATTGAGGCAGCTCGAGCTGGTGAGTTTGGGCGTGGCTTTTCTGTTGTGGCCGACGAGGTTCGTGCCTTGGCAAACCGGACGGCTTCTGCCGCGGCCGATATCGGTAAGGTGGTAGAAGGGATTCGTCTTGAAACGGACAAGGCTGTAGTGTTTATGGAAAAAGGGGTGGCCGATGTGAATAGCAGCTTAGCGAAAAACGAGGCAGCGACCAATGACAGTGAAAAACTAGCGGAAATCGCGGGCGAAATGTTCGATGTCATTGAGCTAATTGCATCCAGCACCGAGCGTCACGAGGATCAGGCCCATTTAGTGGCAGCTAGTGCGACGCAAATGACCACGAGTATGCGCACTCTGAGCGCCAGTTCTGAGCAAGTACGTGATAAAAGTGAGTCATTGTCACGTCTAGTGGGGCTGTTCAAGGTTAGCGCCGCCTAGTATGCTGAACTTAATCTGGTATCAGCCAATGGGGTTGGTACCAGAATGCTGATATTCGTCGTCACAATGGCATTGAAACTGTCATAATCTTCAGACAACATAATCATAACTCTGTATCAGAATACGAAAAGGAACCTTGTCTATGGCGTCCCACCCTCAAGCAGGGCAGCTTGCTCCACTTTCATCTCTTGTCAATGTACCCGCTTTGGTGAGTGCCTATTTTGAGTACCAGCCAAATGTGGAAGAAAGCACTCAGCGTGTAGCCTTTGGCACTTCAGGTCATCGGGGCAGCGCCCTGAACTCAAGTTTTAATCAAAATCATATTTTAGCCATTACCCAAGCCATTGCAGATTACCGCATCAGTGAAGGTATTGCTGGCCCGGTGTATGTGGGCAAAGATACCCACGCGTTGTCGGAAGCGGCATTTGGCACCGTGTTGCAAGTGCTAGTAGCGAACGGAATCCATGTGCGTGTGCAGCAGGGTGGGGGCTTCACTCCGACGCCGGTTATTTCCCATGCCATCCTAACGCACAATAAACATCACCCCCAGTTGGCGGACGGTATTGTTATTACTCCATCTCATAATCCACCAGAAGATGGTGGTATTAAATACAATCCACCCATGGGTGGGCCAGCGGACAAAGATATCACCGATGTGGTTGCCGCCAACGCCAATGCCTTGCTTGCCAATGGTTTGACCGACGTAAAGCAAGTGAGCTTGGCTGAGGCGTTAGCCAGCCCATTGGTACAACAGTTTGATTACATAGATCATTACGTTAGTGATTTAGGTAATGTGATAGATATGGAAGCCATTCGCAAAGCGGGTGTGCGTATCGGCGTTGACCCAATGGGTGGTTCCGGTATCGCCTACTGGCAACCAATCGCTGAACAGTATGGTCTTGATATCACGGTCGTAAACGAAAAAGTTGACCCTACATTTAGTTTCATGCCGTTGGATAAAGATGGCAAAATCCGTATGGATTGCTCTTCGCCTTTCGCCATGCAGAACTTGCTGAAACTCAAAGATCAATTTGATATTGCTGTTGGTAATGATCCGGACTATGACCGTCATGGAATCGTTTGCCCAGATTCAGGTTTGATGAATCCAAATGCGTATTTGGCGGTGGCAATCGGCTATCTGGCTGCCCACCGGCCTAACTGGCCGAGCGACATTCAATTTGGTAAAACACTCGTTTCCTCCGGCATGATTGACCGAGTCGTGGCGGGACTAGGTAAAACGCTATGTGAAGTGCCGGTTGGTTTTAAATGGTACGTTGATGGGCTGTTTAACGGCACCATGGCGTTCGGCGGCGAAGAGAGTGCCGGTGCGTCGTTCTTGCGTAAAGACGGTACTGTTTGGTCAACGGATAAAGATGGATTTATTCTAGCTCTGTTAGCGGCGGAAATTTTGGCAGTAACTGGCAAAACACCCCATCAATTGTCTGAAGAGCAGGTAGCTAAATACGGGCGTCCTTATTACAAGCGTATTGATGTGGCGGCGACGCCGGAGCAAAAACGTATCTTGCAGAATCTTTCAGCAGAAATGGTTGCGCAGGAGGAGCTAGCGGGTGATCCTATTACCCAAAAGCTTACCCATGCACCGGGTAATAATGCAGCAATCGGCGGGCTTAAAGTTGTCACCGATAACGGCTGGTTTGCTGCCCGTCCATCCGGCACGGAAAACGTGTATAAAATCTATTTAGAAAGCTTTGTTTCTGAGACTCATCTTGATGAGTTAGAACGAGCTGCAGTGGCGTTGGTGGATCAGGTGCTAGCTGGCGCCTAAGTGAATGTTACTGTCCTAAAGGCGCCGATTGGCGCCTTTTTATTTAACGCACTCCAGTCGTTGCCACCATTTCTGCAGTGAAAAACCTAAGCTGCTTTCGAGTTGTTGGCAGTAGTCTTTAGCTGCTTTATTACTTAGCTCTGGCCAGTGGTTGGTCGCAAATATCACCCAGTTACCCGCACCAGTATCGATTCCGTAAATATGGGCAAAATGCTGGCTCAAGGCATCGTTTAGATCTGGGTGAGTGCGGTGCTCCGTCCAACAATTTAATATCAGCATGCCGTCGCTTTTTAATTGCTGTTTGCACTGGGCAACAAAATGCTCCGCTAATACGCGCTTATCCATGCCAAAATGTTGGTATAGATCGGTCATTAGCCAGTCTTGTTTCTTTTCTATGGGGTTGTCCAGATAGGCAAAGGCGTCCCCTTGTTCTAGGGTAATGCGCTTGCCGGAAGGTAGACGAAAAAACTCTTGGGCGATGGTAATAATCTCGTGGCGTAGTTCGACTGCATGGATATGGGCTTTGTTGCACACCTGATTTAGTGCGCCAACTAGGGTGCCGCCCCCAAGCCCCAGCAAAGTGATGCGTTTAGGCGCGGCGAATAACAACGGTAGAACCATGGCTTGGGTGTATTCATGTTGCAGTACATGGGGCTTTTGTAGCCAAATGCGGGATTGTTCATCCCCTTCGGCAAATGAGAGTAGGCGAAATTTGCCATCATCGATCACGCTGATTTGGCCAAACTCGTCTTGGCATTGATAAATAACCGTCATGGGGATTCCTAAAAGAGGAGCCGACCAAGTGGTCGGCTCCTGTAGCACGTTAGATCGCTTTAACGTGTTCTAAAAGTACCTGAGCAGGGTGTTTGATGATGGCGTCATCGAAGCGTTTCACCTGACAGCGACAGGAGTAGCCGGTGGCCACCAGTTTATCTTGCAGGGCAGGGTCATTGACCTTGTCTTTCCAAGACAGCTCGTAGATCTTCTGGGAGGTTTCCTTGTTGGCGGTTTCATGACCATAAGTACCTGCCATACCGCAGCACCCCACGTTCTCCACTTTCAGGGATAGTCCAAGCAATTTGAACACTTGCTGCCAATCGCCTATGGACGGGGCCGCATTGGTTTTCTCGGTACAGTGAGCCATCATATGGAAGGTGCGATCTGCCGGAGTAATACCACGCTTTTCTAAATGATGAGTTTGTTCCGCCAGCCATTCTTGCAGCAACTGAACTTTTGGCACCGGACGAGTGTTGCCAAAGGCTTTGGCGTATTCGGAACGGTAAGTCAGTGTCATGGAAGGGTCTATACCAACTAATGGCAAACCATAAAATGACAGATTTTGCAGCATGTCTAAGTTCTTACGGGCGGCTTTGTAGAAGGCCCGCATAAAACCATGCACATGTAGAGGCTTACCATTCGGCATATAGGGGGCGAGGTAGGCTTGGAAACCGAGGCGCGTTAACAGCTCCATGATGTCTAGCACTAGCTCGGTCTCAAAGTAGCTGGTAAAGGCATCTTGCACCACAATCACTGCCCGTTTGCGATCTTTCGGGCTAAGTGCCTCAATCGCCATGGGAGTGGCAAGACGTATTCCTCGACGGGCCATTTCTTTCTTCAAATTGTACTTAGAAAGTTTCGGACTATCGGATACCCCTAGGTATTTTGCGGACAGGGTATTAAACCAGCCTTGCCCCATGAGCCAGTTATAGGGCTGTGGGAAATGAGCCATAGTCGGCATCATGTATTCCAATGCGCCGATAAAATAATCCTTGGCAGGACGTAGGTAGCGGCTGTAGTAAAGCTCAAGGAATTTAGCGCGAAACTCAGGTACGTCGACTTTGATCGGGCACTGACCAACGCAGGATTTACAGGCTAAACACCCCATCATGGATTCGTGAACTTCATGGGAGAAGTCGTACTCCCCCCGTTTTTTCGCTAGGGTGTTTTTCAAGCGCGGGAAGAAGCTTGCCACAAACCCAGTGTGTTGGGCGATATGGCTCTGCTTTTTCACATCTACGCCTTGATTGCTCATGCCGCGCAGCCATTCCCGCATCAGAGACGCGCGCCCTTTCGGTGAGTGAATACGCTCCCGGGTGCCTTTCCAAGACGGACACATAGCATCGTGGGGGTCAAAGTTGTAGCAGGCACCATTGCCGTTACAGTACATGCCTTCTTTGAATTGATCCCGGTTACTTAGGGGAATTTGCCGATCAAATTGACCGCGCATGGGCACTTCGTCAATTTTTAGTAATTCTGCACCCAATTCGAAAGGAGTAGCAATTTTACCGGGATTCAATTGGTTACGGGGGTCAAAAGCACCTTTGACTTGCTGGATAGCGGGATACAGGTCGCCGAAAAATTCGAGTGCGTATTCGGAGCGAACCCCTTTACCGTGTTCGCCCCACAATAGCCCGTTGTATTTCTGTGTCAGGGCGGCTACTTTATCGGTGATTTCTCTGATCAGTGGTTCTTGCTCTTCTTCTTTCAGATCCAAGGCAGGGCGTACGTGTAACACCCCAGCATCCACATGACCGAACATGCCGTAGGCTACCCCGTAGCTATCGAGCACGGCACGGAACTCCATAATGTAGTCGGCAAGGTTTTCCGGTGGTACGGCAGTATCTTCCACAAAGGCCACTGGTCGACGCTCCCCTTGGGCATTGCCTAGTAAACCAACGGACTTTTTGCGCATCCCCCAGATTTTATTTACGTCGGCGTGACCATTGGCAATAGTGTAGCCAAGGGTGCTTTCCCCCGGTTTCCCCACGACTTGATCGAGGCGGTCGGTCAGCACTTTAATCTTGCCGAGCACTTCCTGCTCGCTATCGCCGGTGTATTCCACCAAGTTGATGCCCTGTATGTCTTCACCAGCATTTTCGGGGAAAAATTCTGCCACCGACCCCCAAATAATATCGCCTTTGGCCAACCCTAATACTTTAGAGTCAACCGTTTCAATTGAGGTTGGACTGGCCGCAAGTAGTTCTCTGGCGTGGCGTAGCGAAGCCTCAAAACTGTTATAGCGAATGTTAACCAGCGCGGCATATTTAGGAATGCGTAGTAAATTAACTTTGGCTTCAACAATAAAGCCTAAAGTGCCCTCTGAGCCGCAGAGGATATTATTCATATTGAAGCGGCCGTCTTCATCACGGATGTGGGCTAAATCATAACCCGTCAGACAGCGGTTCAGCTCTGGAAAAGTGGCTTTAATCTGTTCTTGCTTGGTCTCGGCAATATTGTTCACCACCCGGTGGGCGTGGGCGGCGTAGTCACTGCCTTGGCAAATAACGTGAAGCTCATCATCGCTGATGGAGTGAGAATCAAGTAGGGTACCGTCTAACAGGACAGTCTTGAGTTCCAGTACATGATCACGGGTTTTGCCGTACATCACCGAGCCTTGTCCGCTGGCGTCGGTATTGATCATGCCACCAATGGTTGCCCGGTTACTGGTGGATAGTTCTGGAGCGAAGAACAGCCCATAGGGGGCGATGGCCTTGTTCAATTGGTCTTTAACAACGCCGGTTTGTACTCGCGCCCAACCTTCTTCAGCGTTGATTTCCAAGATTTGGTTCATGTGCTTGGATAAATCAACCACCAAACCATCGGTAAGAGATTGGCCATTGGTTCCGGTGCCGCCACCGCGAGGGCTTAGGACGATATCGTGAAATTCCTTGTCATTGGCAAGGCGCGTTAAAAGCTGAATATCGGCGGTGTTCTTGGGGTAAATCACCCCTTGTGGTAATACCTGGTATATTGAGTTATCAGTGGCAAGTACGACACGGTTGGCGTAGTCTGGATTGGTATCACCGGAAAATCCTGAAGCCTTCAGGCGCTCGATAAATGCGAGGTATTTGGCCTGAACGGGCGAGACTTCAGAGAGCTTAGGAATCATGTTACTGTCTCCGATTTATGGGGGTAGGGTGATTCTATCAAACATTGCTCCTGCTTCGTGATTTTCTTGCATGAAAAATAGAGTTGATATAGATCAAAATGCTCATGGCGAAACTTCCAATACACACTGCAGCGAGAATGACGAATGCCTTGGTTGACACTATTCAATTACCCAATCAACCCACCGGGGTAGAGCTCTATCTCTATCGAGGTGACAAGGAGCATCCTGACGCTCCGGGTAATAAATGGCACAAGCTCAAACACCACCTGCAGCGTGCGTTATGGGAAGGATACTCCTATATCGCCACCTTCGGTGGTCCCTACTCCAATCATATACACGCCTTTGCCAGCAGCTGCGCCAAGGCCGGCTTGACGCCCTTGGTAGTGGTGCGTGGCGAGACGGCTCCCCAGCTTACTCCAACTTTAAAGGATGCCGTTGCCGCAGGGGCTATACTCTTTCCCAGTTTACGTAAGGATTATCGACTTGGTTTAAATGCCTCGGTAAAAGCCGCTATAGATCAGGAATATGGGCGAGTGTATTGGGTGCCGGAAGGCGGTGGCGGCGACTTGGGTGTCCAAGGGTGCCGTGATTGGGGGTATGAAATTGGGCAACGTACTCAGGCGCTTGGTTGTGACGCCTGGGCCGTGGCAGCAGGAACCGGCACTACCGCTATTGGACTTATCCAAGCCCAACAAGTAGAGAATTTGTGTATTTTCAGTGCACTGCAAGGAGCCTCGGTACAGCACCAGCAAATTGTAGCGCAAGTGGGCCAAGGTAAAACGTGTCTGAGCTTCTGGGATGATGATTGGAATGGTGGTTTTGGCAAGCTTTCCGACCCCCTACGGCAATTTATCGAAGTTTTTCATGAGCTTAATCCCAGTGTACGACTCGATCCTATTTATACTGGAAAAGCGTTGTACAAAATAAATGCGCTGATGGGCAGTGGTCGATGGCAGTACACCCGCACGCTGGTGATTCATACCGGTGGCTTGCAAGGGTGGCGTGGTTTTAACGGGTAAAATTTATCTGCCGAGAATCGGGTGAATAGCGCTAATAGGTGCTTCCGTGATAAAGTCAGCTCGCCCACTGGGTTAACAACCCAGCGTTTCGGGTGTTTTTATACGAGAGTGCGTCATAACGCACCGAGACCTCCTTGATTTGGTATCAAGTACCCCTTTTACATAGCAGACGGAAGAGAGCGGCACATGAGTCTTTTTAAACGCGTCGGTATTATTGCCCGCTTAGACAAGCCACAAATTTTAGATACAGTGAAACGCCTGATGGATTTCTTGATCGAAAAGGGCGTTGCGCCGGTGTTAGAGTCTGACCTAGCGGCCATGTTGCCCGGTGTTGAGGTCGATAATGCGCCGCTAAAATCGTTAGGTGAAGTTTGTGATCTGGTCACGGTTGTCGGTGGTGACGGTAGCTTTCTAGGAGCCGCTCGCGCTATTTGTGCTTACGATGTGCCGGTGATTGGTGTTAACCGCGGCACACTGGGCTTTTTGACCGATATCTCCCCCCAGAGCTTTGAAGAAGACCTAACGCCAATACTCAATGGCGAGTATCTTGAAGAAAAACGCTTCATGATTGAAGCGAAGATCAAACGCCAAAATCGCCCTAGCGGTGAAGGTTTAGCCTTGAATGACTTGGTGTTGCACCCCGGCAAATCCGCGCGCATGATTCGTTTTGATTTATTTATCGACGATCAATTCGTGATGAATCAAAAATCCGACGGGCTAATCGTGGCAACACCGACTGGCTCCACAGCCTACGCCTTGTCTGCTGGTGGACCAATTATGCTACCCAAGCTTGAAGCCCTGGTGCTTGTGCCGATGCATCCTCACACCCTCAGTAATCGTCCTATTGTCATTGATGCCAACGCAAAAATTCGCATCGTAGTGTGTGAATCCAACTTGACCTATCCCAGCGTAAGTTGTGACGGTCAGCTCAATATTACTGCCGCGCCGGGGGACGAAATCTTTATCAACCGCCGTGCTGGTGCGTTACGTTTGATTCATCCGAAAAGTCACGATTTTTACGATGTTTGTCGAACGAAATTGGGTTGGCAAAGCGGTTATCGCCCCTAGTAATGAACATCGAGTGGAAGCAACTTTCGCTGGTGTTCCGTGAACGTTGCTTTCAGTGATAGTAAGCCCAGAGTGTATCCATGATATTGATTTACGAATTTGCAGTTGGCGAAGATCCGGGAGAACTAAGTAAGCGCCTTTGGGCCAATTCTATCGGGCATAGAATCATGCCGTCTGATCGTGGTATGCAAGTCTGGCTTTATGATCCGAACCATATTGGTGCAGCCACCGCAGTCATTCAGCAGTGGCAACAACACCCTGAGATGGCAGTTTCAGCCAAAGTCAAACTTAAGCCATCAGGGATCGCTGCTACCTTCTTAGGCTCCCCTGTAACCACTCTTATTCTTTTACTTACTGCTACTGTCGCGCTATTGACCTCGTTGGGGGAAGACCTCGCGACAGTGAGCTGGTTCACCATTACCCCATTTTACGTCAGTGGCAACAGCCTGCATTTTCTAACCTTGGATCAGGTGTTGGAGCAGGGCCAATGGTGGCGTTTGCTTACCCCTGCTTTTTTACACTTTGGCATGATGCATATCGTCTTTAACAGTTTGTGGATCTGGGATTTAGGGCGCAAGATCGAACAATTGGTGGGTAAGCTCGCCTACCTGATCGGGTTTTTACTGGTTGCGGTCGGTAGTAATTTAGCCCAGTTTGTGATCGACGAATATCCGGTTTTTGGCGGACTATCTGGCGTGGTTTATGGCCTAGTGGGTTTTGCGTGGCTATTGCCACTATTACTTCCCCGCATACCGACGCTTATCTCCAAACCCTTGATGGTGTTCTTTTTGATTTGGTTGGCGTTAGGTTATACCGATTTACTAGGTAGCGTTGGACTGGGCAATATGGCGAATACAGCCCATTTATCTGGCCTCGTCGGCGGCATTTGTGGTGCCTTGTTGGTGCGCTTGGTGTTCCGACGCCTTGGCAGTAAGTTTTGAGAGCGGAGTAAGACAATGAATTTTAGAGACATGATCGACAACATGACGCCAGCAGTATATGGGCGTTTAAAACAAGCAGTAGAGCTCGGCAAATGGCCAAATGGCGTCAAGCTCACTGAGGAGCAAAAGGAATTGTGTTTACAGGCTGTTATTACGTACGACTATACCCGTAAGAACGAAGAAGATCGAGTGGGTTACATTAGCCGGGAAGCTCACTCTGGTTGTGACAGCAAAACCGATACCTTGGAACACGACACCGTCAAGTGGGTAACAAACCCGGACGGTAAGGCATGATTGGCAACCTAAGAAAAATGCGTACCGCTGTGAACGAGCAGGGCGCGGTGAGTTACCAACTACAGCTAAACGATGAAACTGTGCCTTTAGCCCCTTACATTGGGCAGTCAGTGTCCTTACGTTTTAGCGGCGCAATCCGCTGTATCGGTTGTTCCCGACCGACGAAAAAGTCCTTTAGCCAAGGGTATTGTTTTTCTTGCTTCAAGAAGCTTGCCGCTTGCGACAGCTGCATTATGAGCCCAGAAAAGTGCCATTACCATTTAGGTACCTGCCGCGAGCCAGAGTGGGCCGAGCAGTACTGTATGCAAAGCCACTATGTATACCTTGCCAATTCCTCTGGTTTAAAAGTCGGTATTACCCGTGGTGATCAGCTCCCAACCCGTTGGTTAGATCAGGGCGCTACCCAAGCGCGTGCCATGTTTATCGTCCCTAATCGACGTCTATCCGGTTTAGTGGAAACCATCTTCAAAGATGTGGTCGCCGACAAAACCAATTGGCGCACCATGTTGAAAGGCCCCAGTGAACTTATTGATTTGGAAGCAGAACAAGAGCGTTTGATTGGGCAGGTATGGCAACAGTTAGATGGCTTGCAATATGAGTTTGGTATTCAAGCCATTACCGAAGTGGAATACGGCCAAACACATCAATTTGACTACCCAGTATTGTCCTATCCGACCAAAGTAGTCAGCTTAAATGCGGAAAAACAGCCAGAGATTAGCGGTACCTTGTTGGGTATCAAAGGCCAGTATTGGATTTTAGATACGGGGGTGATTAACCTTCGTAAGTACACCGGATATGAAGTGGAATTTACTGCCTAGGAGCGCACCATGAGCGAGAACAAACCTGCCGCCATTTACTTGAAAGATTATCGCGTCCCAGATTTCTTAATTGATCGCACCGAGTTGGTGTTTGATCTAGACGACAGTGTTACCGTGGTGACCTCGAAGCTGCATATGCGTCGCAATCCATCAGCAGGTCGTATCACTACGCCCCTCGTACTTGACGGTGGGGAAGATGTGAAACTGATCGGTGTCGCCATCGATAACTACACCTTGCCAGCGGAAGAATACCATATTAATGCCGAGCATCAGCTGGTGATTACAGCGACGCCAGATCAGTTCCTGCTGACGGTGGAAACTGTTATCGAGCCCCAAAACAACACCCGATTAGAAGGTTTGTATCGCTCCTCCGGTATGTTCTGTACCCAGTGCGAAGCAGAAGGCTTTCGCCATATTACCTACTATTTAGATCGTCCCGATGTGATGTCGATTTTCACCACAACATTGAT
Source organism: Maribrevibacterium harenarium (assembly GCF_006385675.1). Classification (GTDB taxonomy): domain Bacteria; phylum Pseudomonadota; class Gammaproteobacteria; order Pseudomonadales; family Marinomonadaceae; genus Marinomonas; species Marinomonas harenarium. Next base: position 165,611 of record NZ_VFRR01000001.1, read on the forward strand.
CGCAGATGGCGAGAAGTACCCCACATTGCTTTCCAATGGTAATGAGGTGGAACGTGGCGTCAGTGACGAAGGTAAAACGATAGTCACTTGGCATGATCCTCATCCGAAACCTGCTTATTTGTTTGCGTTGGTTGCCGGTAATTTGCAGCACATTAGTGATACCTTCACTACCAGTAGTGGCAGAGACGTTACGCTTAAAATCTTCACTGAGCCACACAATATCGACAAAGTAGACTATGCCATGGGGGCGTTAAAACGCTCCATGAAGTGGGACGAAGATGTTTACGGTCGTGAATACGACCTGGATATCTTTATGATCGTGGCGGTGGATGATTTCAATATGGGGGCCATGGAAAACAAGGGCCTGAATATTTTTAACTCATCTTGTTTATTAGCACGTCCTGATACCACCACGGATGATGCTTATCTACGTATCGAAGCCATTGTTGCCCACGAGTATTTCCATAACTGGTCTGGTAACCGAGTGACGTGCCGTGATTGGTTTCAACTAAGTCTAAAAGAAGGCTTTACCGTTTTCCGTGACCAAAGTTTCTCTGAGGATTTGCATTCTGAAACAGTGAAACGAGTGGAGGACGTGTCCTTCCTGCGTACTGCCCAGTTTGCTGAGGATGCCGGCCCGATGGCGCACCCAATACGTCCAGCGTCCTACATCGAGATTTCCAATTTCTATACCTTGACCGTGTATGAGAAGGGTTCGGAAGTAGTGCGTATGATCCACACCTTGTTGGGGGCAGAGGGCTTCCGTAAAGGCTCGGATTTGTACTTCTCCCGCCATGACGGCCAAGCGGTAACCTGCGATGACTTTGTCAAAGCCATGGAAGACGCTAATGGCGTGGACCTAACCCAGTTTAAACGCTGGTACTCTCAGGCGGGAACACCAAGAGTGCAAGTGACCGATGAGTACGACGAACAAGCGCAAACCTATACCCTCAATTTTTCCCAGATGACACCGGCAACCCCAGGGCAGCCGACCAAGCTCCCCGTCGTGATTCCGGTTAAAATGGGCTTAATTGGCCAAGATGGTAGTAGTTTACGTTTCAACCTAGCAGGCGAAACAACGACAGAAACCGTCATCACCTTGACGCAAGGTGAAGAGTCGGTGGTATTTGAACAGGTTGCAGAACGCCCTGTGCCATCTTTGTTGCGTGGCTTTTCAGCACCGGTGAAACTTAGCTACGACTACACCACCGAGCAACTGGCTCTCTTGCTTGCCCATGATAGTGATGGCTTCAACCGCTGGAATAGCGGTCAGCAAATCGCTGTGAATGAATTACAAGCCTTGATTGCGCAGGTGCAGTCCGGTGAATCCCTCAATCAAGAATCCGCCTTGGTGTCAGGCTTCAGCCAGCTATTGGCTGATGAGCAATTGGACTCTGCCATGGTCGCCCTTATCCTGACCTTGCCCTCTGTTGCCTACTTATCCGAATTGGCGGAGCAGATCGATCCGCAAGCCATTAAAACGGCTCGTGACCATCTCAAGGGACAGATTGCCAAAGCCTTGTCGGAGTCATTCGCTAGCACTTATGAGCGTTTGAACGTCCAGGAAGCTTATCAGCCCAACGAAGCGCAAATTGCTCGCCGTGCCTTGAAAAACGTGGCACTGAGCTACTGGGTAGCCTCCGGTGATGAGCAGGCGCAACAGGCCTTGGTAAACCAATTCCGTAATGCGGATAACATGACAGATCAGTATGCGGCTCTGGCGACTGCGGTTGATCAGGACTTAGAAGTAGCTGATGAATTGCTGGCGTCGTTCTATGAACAATGGCAGCAAGAGTCCCTCGTGGTGAATAAGTGGCTAACCCTAAGCGCCAGTCAAACCAGCGCTGAGGGGCTTGGCCGTATCGAACGCTTGATGCAGCACCCAAGCTTTGATCTGAAAAACCCGAACAAACTGCGTGCGGTGTTTGCAGGGTTAACGCAAAACGTCACCTTGTTCCACGATGCCTCTGGTGCTGGCTATCGCTTCTTAGCCGATCAGATTGCGGTACTGGATAAGCGTAATCCGCAAATCGCATCCCGTCTTTGTACCCCACTGACCCGTTGGCGCAAGATGGTTCCGAGTTTGTCCGATCCAATGAAGTCCGCTTTACAGCAACTGGCGGCAGGGGACTTGTCGAAAGATGTGTACGAAGTGGTATCAAAAAGCTTAGCGGATTAATACGGATCAATGTTGCTAACCGCTTGATAGCGCCACCTACGGGTGGCGTTTTTGATTGTAATAATTCGTTAAAAGGTCGTTTCTAAGATCAATCTTAGGGCTATTCTGTGGCAAGTGCTTTGCAATTCACTGGCAAATCTGGCATAACCAAGTAAAACTATGATAATCGCTTGTTCTGTTTAACAAAAAGGCGGGAGTGGGAAAATGAGAAGCGTTGCTAGGCTAACACCAATAGCCCTTGCTTTGACCTTGGCAGCATGTAGTACAACTCAGCAAAACCAAGATGTGGGAGCAATCGAGTCAGATGCCGCGCCAGTTGCCGAAACGGTGGCTGCTCCAGTTACTCCCACGCCTGCTGTCGATCCCGAGCCAGTGGCGTCAGTTCAGACAGATAACTCCGCGGAGATTGCTTCGTTAAAGGCGCGTATCAAGGAACTAGAGCAAGATGTCTCCGCTAATCAAGCGACTATCGCTGAATTAAACCGTCAACTCAATGAACGGGAAGCACGTATCGCTGAGTTAGAACAAGCGCCGGAAATGGCCCCCACCCAACTGTCGGAATTAGAGCAAGTTAAGGCTCAGCGGGATCAGCTTGAAGACGATTTTTTACGTCTACAAACGGAAAATACTCAGCTCAACCAACGCATCGAACAACTCAACCAACAGCTCCTTGCTAGCCAACAGCAGCAAGCAAATTTAGCGCTTGCCCAAACAGAGCCTACGCCACCTACAAAACCTAAAGTCGAGTCAACGCCAACCGTCGTTCCATCGGAGCCCATGGTAAGCGAAGCCGACTTTATGCAGCTTAATAAAGATTATCGTACCCTCGATAGTAAGCATTACGCCCTTAGCCAAGAGTATCGTGACTTGCAACTGGAACATGCGCAATTACGTTCCGACTATAACCGCCTCAAGCAAAGCAACAGTTCATTAACGGCTCAGCTGGCGGATATTAAAGCGGAAAACCTACGTCTTGGTGGTGCACTGTCTGACGCACGGGCGCAGCATCAAGTGCTGTGGGATAAGATTCGAGTGCAGCGGGATGTGATTGATGATCTGGAAGCACGTAATGCGGAACTAGGTAAAGAGAAAATGGTGCTTGTAAGTGCACCAGCTACCTCTGAGACGACTACCGAAGTGCAGGATAACAACGCGGAACTGGAAGCCAAAATTGATCGTTTACGTTCTGAGCTTACAGCACAAAATAAGCTACTAGCAGATTACCAAGACCAGATTGTGCGCTTAGAAGCGGAGTTGGATGCGGGAACTCATTATGAGCGTCAGTTACAGGCATCAGAGCGCCAGTATCAACAGTTGGAGAACAAGCACAAAGCGCTCACGGTGCAAATTGCCATGTTGGAATCCGAGCTAGCCGCTGAGAAAGAGAAGGTTACAGAGCTAGAGCAAGCCCTGCAAACGAGTCGCCAACAGCAACAAGCGCTGCGAGCTGAGCTTGATCAAATTAAGCAGAAAAGTGCGGCAGACGCGGATTTGCGTACGTCACTAGAAGCCCAAGTTAACAACCTGATTCCCTTTGAAGGGGCAGTCCTTTCCCTCAATCAGCAGCTCACTACCCAATTGGCCAATGTACGTTGGCAGTTGCCAACCAGTGCAAATATCAATGATGTGTTCGAGGTGTTGGTCACTGCCGATGTGCAAAATAGTGTACCGGGGCAGCGTTTCTACGCGGAGTTGATTAGTGATAGCGCGTTGACCTTAATGAGTGCCGCTGAAGCCGATGCTCAAGTTGATAACGGTCGTGTCACCTTCCGTTGGCGTGTCAGTGGATTGAATGAACAACCAGAAGCGCAGCTTCATCTGATCGTTCACCAAGGTATGAATTACTCGGATACCCGCTTTAACCGAATGGTTTACCGTGATGATGTGGCTGTATCCCTTACCGATCAAGATTGGTTTGGTAAATATTGGCCTTGGGGTGCAGCCGTGTTAGCTGGCTTAGCGGGCGGTTTCCTGTTCGGACGTTTAAATAAGCGCAACAGTTAGTCGTAGCTAACTAAGCAACCGGTTGAAAAAGAGGCATAATGCCTCTTTTTTCTTATCTGATTCATTTCGGTATTACTAAAATTCAACACCATACAGCAGAACTTGCATTATAGTACCGTAGCTAAAATTTTTTGAGGTAGTCCAAGTGGTTAAGTCTGAGTCATACGCTCTAATCGAGCAGCGATTAAACGAAAACATTCTCATACTCGATGGTGGTATGGGTACCATGATCCAAAGCTATAAGCTAGAGGAGCAGGACTACCGCGGTGAACGTTTTGCGGATTGGCAAAGTGAACTGAAGGGCAATAACGATTTATTGTCCTTGACCCAGCCGCAAATTATTCGCGCTATCCACGAGGCGTACTTGGAGGCCGGTGCGGATATTATCGAAACCAATACCTTCAACTCTAACTTTATCTCCATGGCGGATTACCATATGGAATCCTTAAGCCGGGAGATTAACCTGGAGTCGGCTAAACTCGCCCGTGCCGCCGCCGATGCTTTTACCGCCAAGAACCCAGCCAAGCCACGCTTCGTTGCTGGTGCGGTCGGCCCTACGAGCCGTACTTGTACTATCTCTCCAGATGTAAATGACCCCGGTTTCCGCAATGTTCATTTTGATCAACTGGTTGCCGCTTACACGGAAGCCATTGATGGTCTCGTTGCTGGTGGGGTCGATATCCTCCTCATTGAAACCATCTTCGATACCTTGAACGCGAAAGCGGCTATTTACGCCGCGCTAGAGTATTTTGAGAACACCGGCAAGCGTTACCCGATTATGATTTCCGGTACCATCACCGATGCCTCCGGTCGTACCTTGTCCGGTCAAACCACGGAAGCTTTCTGGAACTCTATCGCTCATGCCAAGCCGATCTCGGTTGGTTTGAACTGTGCTTTAGGGCCAAAAGATTTGCGCCAATATGTTGAAGAGCTTTCCCGTATCGCCGATGTCCGGGTTTCTGCCCACCCCAATGCGGGTTTACCCAATGCCTTTGGTGAATACGATGAAACGCCGGAAGAAATGTTGGAAGAGATTCAAGGTTGGGTCGACTCTGGCTTCTTGAACATTATTGGTGGTTGTTGCGGTACTGAACCAAGCCATATCAAAGCCTTCGCCGACGCCTTCGCCCATAGCACACCGCGGGTGGTGCCTGAGATTCCGAAAGCCTGTCGTCTAAGTGGTCTGGAGCCATTCAACATCGACGATACCACCCTGTTTGTCAACGTGGGCGAACGTACCAACGTTACTGGTTCCGCCATGTTCAAACGCCTTATTAAAGAAGGCGATTTTGATACGGCGCTGGATGTGGCACGTCAGCAGGTTGAGAATGGTGCTCAGATCATCGACATCAACATGGATGAAGGCATGTTGGACTCGCAAGCGGCCATGGAGCGCTTCTTGAAGTTGATCGCCTCTGAGCCAGATATTTCCCGCGTGCCAATCATGTTGGACTCTTCTAAATGGGAAATCCTCGAAGCCGGTCTGAAGTGGATTCAAGGTAAAGGGGTAGTGAACTCGATCTCCCTGAAAGAGGGGGAAGAGAAGTTTATTCAACAGGCCAAATCCCTAATGAAATACGGTGCGGCGGTCATCGTCATGGCGTTTGACGAAGTAGGACAAGCCGACACCCGTGAACGCAAGATCGAAATATGCCGTCGTTCCTACGATGTGTTGGTCAATAAAGTAGGCTTCCCGCCAGAAGACATCATCTTTGACCCGAATATCTTCGCTATCGCTACGGGCATTGAGGAACACAACCGCTACGCGCTGGACTTTATTGAAGCAACTGGCGATATCAAACGTGAACTACCTTACGCAAAAATCTCCGGTGGCGTTTCTAACGTATCCTTCTCTTTCCGGGGCAATAACCCGGTGCGGGAAGCGATCCACGCAGTATTCCTTTACCACGCCATCAAAAACGGCATGACCATGGGTATCGTTAACGCGGGCCAGTTAGCGGTTTACGAAGATATCCCAAAACGATTGCGTGACGCGGTAGAAGATGCGGTCTTGAATCGTACCCCAGAAGCCACCGATAACCTACTGGCTATCGCCGGTGAGTTTGCTGGCACGGGTGAACAGGCAGAAAAAGAAACCCAAGAATGGCGTTCTCTGCCAGTAAACGAGCGTCTTACCCATGCTTTGGTGAAGGGTATTACGGAATTTATCGACGAAGATACGGAAGAAGCGCGCCAGCAAGCTTCCCGTCCACTTGAAGTAATCGAAGGCCCATTAATGGATGGTATGGGCGTGGTGGGTGATTTGTTTGGCTCCGGCAAAATGTTCTTACCTCAGGTAGTGAAGTCCGCCCGGGTGATGAAGAAAGCGGTTGCTTACTTAATGCCTTATATCGAAGAAGAGAAAGCCGCGAACCAGAGCACCGAGAGCTCTAGCGCCGGTAAGGTCATTATGGCCACGGTAAAAGGCGATGTGCACGACATTGGTAAGAATATCGTTGGTGTGGTGTTGCAATGTAACAACTTTGAAGTCATCGACCTAGGTGTGATGGTGCCGTCGGAAAAAATCCTGCGTACCGCTAAAGAAGAAAACGCCGACATTATCGGTCTTTCCGGTTTGATCACCCCATCCCTCGATGAAATGGTACACGTTGCCAAAGAAATGGAGCGCCAAGGCTTTGATATCCCAGTCATGATTGGTGGCGCGACCACGTCGAAAGCACACACGGCGGTTAAAATCGAGCAGAACTACAAGCGCAACCAAGTGGTGCATGTGACTAATGCCTCCCGCAGTGTCGGTGTTGCCAGTGCCTTGTTGTCGAAAGATGCGGCGAAACGCCAAGCCTTTATTGACGAGATCAAAGCAGATTACGAGAAAACCCGGATTCGCTACAAAGACAGAGCCAGCGCCGGACGTCGTGTTTCCCTAGATAAAGCACGGGAAAACAAAACTCCGGTGAGCTTTGATCAGATCGTCACACCGAAACAGTTGGGTATCACCGTATTTAACGAGCAAGACATCGACTTCAATGTTGTAAAAAACTACATCGACTGGACGCCATTCTTCCAAACTTGGGAATTGGCTGGTGCCTTCCCGCGCATTTTGACCGATGAAGTTGTTGGTGAAGAAGCAACTCGTTTGTTTGAAGATGCCAAAGCCATGTTAGATACGGTTATCCAAGAAAGCTGGTTGGATGCCAAAGCGGTAGTGGGTCTGTTCCCTGCGGCTCAAGTGGATCATGATGATGTAGTTATCTATGCGGATGAAAGCCGCGAGCAAGAGCTTACGCGCTTGTCTTTCTTGCGCAATCAGAACGAACTAACTGCAGCAGGTAAATACAACCAATGTTTGGCTGACTTTGTGGCGCCCCTAGACAGCGGTAAGAAAGATTACATGGGAGCCTTCGCCTGTGCCGCTGGGTTTGGTATTGACTCGATCGTTGCCCGTTATGAAGCGGATCACGACGATTACAACTCGATTATGATCAAAGCCGTCGCAGACCGTTTAGCAGAAGCCACAGCGGAGTATCTCCATGAGAAAGTTCGTAAAGAGCTATGGGGCTATGCACCGGAAGAAAATCTGACCAACGAAGAGCTAATCAAAGAGCGTTATCAAGGTATTCGTCCGGCTCCTGGCTACCCAGCGTGTCCAGATCACACCGAGAAGGACAAACTATGGTCTTTGCTCGATGTAGAAAACCGCATCGGTATGCAACTAACGGAAAGTTACGCCATGCTGCCGACGGCTGCAGTCAGTGGCTGGTATTTTGCTAACCCAGAGTCTACTTACTTTGGAGTCGGTAAAATTGGCCCAGATCAGGTGGACAGTTATGCCGCCCGTAAAGGCATGTCGAAGGACGACGCCGAACGTTGGTTGGCACCGAATCTAGGGTACGATCCAGAGGATGACCGCGTATAGTCCGTTTTGTCTTACCGACGAATTGATTGTTAATCATCCCCCAGAGAAAGTTTGGGGGATGATTGCTGCACCCCAGCAGAGTCGGTGGAACAAAGCATTGCCTGAATTTAGTACCAGTATGGGGGCGTTAACCGGCTCCATCTGGCAGTTGGTATTGCAAACCTTGGCTGGCCCAAAGGCACTAGAACTAGAAGTGTTAGAAAGTCAGCCGCCACTGCATCTGCAACTTGAGCACCAATTTCGCTACTGGTTGCTATCCCATCGCCTAACGGTGTCGATTCATTGCCTTCCGATTGATCCAAATCGGACGCGGCTGAGTATGTCTTTCGCAATCGATGGCTATTTCGCTTCCCGCTACTGGCCGCGATTTGCCCATCAATTTCAATTGAGCCTCGATTTGTGGCTAAACAGTATAAAAGAGTATTGGGAGAACCAATGAGTAAGGCGATAAAAGACCCTGAAAAGCACGCAAAACGCATGCAGACCATTAAAGAACACGTAGACCGTCGTATTGCCAAAGCTCAACAAGACAAAGGTACTTTTGTATTACTAACAGGGAACGGCAAAGGCAAGTCTTCGTCGGCATTGGGTATGGTGGCTCGTGCTCTAGGCCATGGGATGAAAGTGGGTGTGGTGCAATTCCTGAAAGGCACTTGGGATACCGGCGAAATCGGTTTCTTTAAAGCACAACCGAATGTCACTTGGCATATCATGGGATCGGGCTTTACTTGGGAAACACAAAATCGTGCCGCTGACGAAGCTAGTTCGGAGGAAGCCTGGCAACATGCGCAGACCTTACTGCAAGACGAGAGCTACGATTTAGTGGTGCTCGATGAATTGACCTATCTATTGCACTACGAATACCTAGATGCCGAGAAGGTACTTAGCGCCTTAATGAATCGTCCAGAGAATCAACACCTAGTCGTCACTGGTCGTGGTGCATCCGATGAGTTGGTTGAACTTGCTGACACGGTTAGTGAGATTAAAGAAATCAAGCACGCCTTTAAGCGCGGTATCAAAGCACAAAAAGGCCTTGAGTTTTAGAACGTTAAAATACCGTTCGGGTGACGTCCGTTAAATCAGCAATGGTGCCAGACAGGCGCTGGATTTGACGGGCCATATCCCGTGATAAGTTCAAAATCATAATGCCGAAATCAAAGGAGTGCTCATCATGAAAAGCCGCAAAGACATGGCTGTCGATGCGTAACAGCAAGCTGTTTTTTTCGGTACGTGCGGTGCCGGCTCGCGGACTCAAAGCAATCATGGTGACATAGCCAAGCGCTTCGCCGGGAACAATGGTGCGAATGAGAGTAGGGCGCTCTGCGTGCCCCTTATAAAAAGCCACATCACCGTACAATAAGATATAGAAAGAATCCCCTGCTTCACCTTCGTGGAAGATGACTTCTTGAGCGGCAAATTCACATAGTTTCCCCTCGGACAGCAAAAACTCAATGGCGCTGTTACTTATTGCCCCAAAGATTGAGCCTTGCTTCAATGTTGCTGGCGATAGGTCATATTGTTGTTGTTTTATGCTGATGGTTTGCATAACGACCTCCACATCAGGGATTACCTCTTTAGCCTATGTGCTTAGGAGAAAATGCGCCATTACTGATCAAGGATATTTGGTAGTCAAACCGTAACAATACGTATAAGGACGTAAGTGCATGATTTAGCGTAAATCTTGATATTGTTCCGGCTCGCGCCATGTTAAGACTTCTACTTTATCCCCTTGTTCAATGATCCCTTCATTTAAGGCGACTAAATTAATACCAAAGGTCACGCCTTTTTTCTCCCAACGACGAAACTTCGATAGGGTGCGTAACGGCTCTCCATTTGGGCTGCGCTCTGCTGTTTGTGGGTTTAGCGTCGTAAAAACACAGCGCACACAGGGTTTTACATTTTCAAACTCAACCGTACCGATGCGAATACGGTGCCAACTGTCCTCGATAAAAGGCGTATCCGCTGCGACAACAATATTCGGACGAAATTGACGCATATCGGTTTGCTCGAGGGCGGTGCGGTTAAGCTCTCCGAGGGAAGCCTCATTGGCGAGTAAAAATGGATAACCGTCAGCAAAAGCCACCGGCTGATCCGGTCGCCTAGAGGTGTAACGTGCTGATTTATCGCCAAAAAACACCAGTTTGACTGGCGTGTTTAGTAATTGACTAAACCATTCATCCGCATGCTGATCCACCCAGCGACCAGCCACGTCATCCCCCCAAATTTGGGTAGACAGATAGTGATCGCTAAAACTACTGGGTCTAAGTATGAGAGACTCCGGCATTTGTTGATGGGTTAGGGTCAAGACATCGGTAGTACTTGGCAAAGCATGCACCAGCGATAGGGCAGGGAATTGCCGGGCGGTGATAAACTTGCCTTCCATGTCGATCAACATGTAGCGCCTATCGTGTAACAAGCCAGAGAAAGAAACTTGTGCCTGATGTTGTGGGATGCCCATTACGGATTTAATTGGATAAATATAGAGTTGGGTGACAGCGCTCATGGATACCTCTTTGATAGAAAGTTCAGCCTAACCACAAACCCAAAGATGGGCAACTAGCGCTGCATAAAATTTGCTTCAAGGGAGCCATAAAAAAAAGAGGCTCGGGGCCTCTTTTTTCAGCTAGTCTGGTTTACTGCTTAGATGCAGTACTGGGTCAACGGAGGGAAGCCGTTAAACTCAACTGCACTGTAAGTAGTGGTGTAAGCACCAGTAGACAACCAGTACATACGATCACCGATGGCTAGGTTCAATGGCAAACCGTATTTGTAGTGTTCGTACATGATGTCCGCACTGTCACAAGTAGGGCCGGCAATGATGACTTCTTCAAGCTCACCGGTTTTTTCTACGTGAATCGGGTATTTGATTGACTCATCCAAGGTTTCAATCAAACCAGAGAATTTACCCACGTCGGTGAATACCCAACGATTTAGAGCAGTGTGAGATTTACGGGAAATCAGTACCACTTCACTGACTAGGATGCCGGCGTTAGAGATCAATGAACGACCTGGTTCAAGGATAATGCGCGGCATATCATCACCAAAGTCTTCCTCTAGGAAACGAGTGATTTCTTCAGCGTAAGTGGCTAGATCATTGGTACGGCTGATGTAGTTTGCAGGGAAACCACCACCCATATTGATCATCTTCAGGTTAATGCCATCTTCGTTTTTCAAACGCTCGAAAATAACTTTAACGCTGGCAATAGCCGCATCCCAAGCACCGATATCACGTTGCTGAGAGCCTACATGGAAAGAAACACCGTAGGGTTCTAGACCAAGCTCTTTGGCAAGAATCAAAAGATCCATGGCCATATCAGGACGGCAACCAAATTTACGTGACAAAGGCCAATCTGCAGATACGGTGCCTTCTGTCAGGATACGAACATAAACGCGGGCGCCAGGAGCCGCTTTCGCAATATTGCGTAGATCCGCTTCGGAATCCGTAGCAAACATGCGTACACCTTTTTCGAAGAAGTAACGCACATCGCGAGCCTTCTTAATGGTGTTACCGTAGCTAACCTGTTCCGGCGAAATACCACCGATATTCAGTAGTTTGTCTAGCTCATAGCGGGAAGCAACGTCAAAGTTTGAGCCACGGTCACGCAATAGCTTAAGGATTTCTGGCGCCGGGTTAGCCTTGATAGCGTAGAAGATATCGGCAGTTGGAAAGCCTTTGGTCAACTCAGAGTAGGCTTCATCGACCATCTGAGTATCAATCACAACAAAAGGGGTTTCTTTAGTGTCTGCAAAAGATTTTAGGCGGTTAAATTGTTCTGCAGTGTAGAAAGAATTTACATCGATAGACATAGCGCATTGCTCCTATTTCTATATAAAACATAGTCCGAAAGTGATCACGCCTTTACCTCCCTCCATCCTACTTATGGCTGTTACTTATCCGGCTCTAGGGCCTTAAGCGACGAGCGCAGCAGTTGAAGCGGTGCGGAATATGTTCAGCAACGACGCGGATGCGAAATGTAGAATCCATCGACTTTATCGTCAAGGACTTTTTGATGAATTATAGATGAAAAAAAGGAGCTGGTGAGGCAGCTCCTTTTTAGGTGCAAGTTATAAACAGCTGTTTAAGGTTTATGGGGCCTGATTTGGTTGCCCGGCGCGGCTACCATCCCGGCGTAAATGGTACAAAGTACTCCCAGCGATGACGGCGCCAATAAAGTAAAAACCCTCAGCAGGATTGTTCACTAAAGCGGTTAAGCCAGGGCCTGGACAATAACCAGATAATCCCCAGCCAATACCAAACATAACCGCACCGGAGAGTAAGTCTTTATCAATATCTTGGCGGGTCGGGATATACCATTTGTCTGCTAACCAAGGTTTGCTGCGGCGGTTGCGAATCATGTAGCCGATCATGCCAACGGCGACAGCGCCACCCATGACAAAAATCAGAGACGGATTCCAGTCACCAAAAATATCCAGGAAAGCGAGCACCACAGCGGGATTGGTCATTTCCGCGATAGCTAGCCCTAGACCAAATATCAAGCCAGTCACAAAGGTGATGAAAGCAATCATGACAATCTCCTAGTAAACGATAGCGACCGTAATAATACCGGCGGCCATAAAGGTTAAGGTGGCAACGATGGAGCGGGGCGATAGACGGGAAATGCCGCATACCCCGTGACCACTGGTACAGCCACTGCCCAAGCGAGTGCCGTAACCTACCAGTAACCCAGAGGCGATCAGTAATAGGGGATGACGCGCTTCTGGAAAAGGCACGGTTTGTGTGGTGAGTACGCCATAGGCGCTACCACCAATTAGCAAACCGACGATGAACAGCATTGGTAAAAACCGTGCTTTGCTGAACAAGGTTTGAGCTAATATGCCGCTGATACCCACTACTTTGCCGGTTAGTAGCAGATAAGTTGCCACTGCGAGACCTATGATCAAGCCGCCACTTAAAGGGGTCAAAATGGATTCCATTTATGAAAAACCTCTTAATTAGTTTGATTTTAATCAGTATATACTAAAATAATGCCGCATTATAGGTTGATCAAAGTGGAAACTTTGTAGAAATGAGCTACGCCGCAAGGAACAGTGAAAACCCCCATTTGTTGCGTAATACTGACAACAAATAGGCGTTATCTGACGTATAGTTAGGGTTTTAAATTACGATCTCGGCACTCGATTTTATGATTCAAGTATTAAAACAACTATTCCAACAGTCGATTCCCCAGCAAGCACCGCAGCTTTCCTACCAACGTGCGGTAGCGGGTTTGTTAATGGAGGTGATGTTTGCAGATCACCATATCGCCCCTGAGGAGGAAATTGCCATTAAAACCTTCCTGAAAGAGGCGACCGATTTGGGCGATGATGTGGATGTGCTTTATGAAGAAGCCAAGCAAGGTTTCGACGAAGCGACGGATCTTTATCAGTTCACCAAGGTAATTAATGCCGATGCCAGTCATCTGCAAAAATTTGAATTAGTAAAAGGACTTTGGCATGTGGCCTATGCGGATGGGGACTTGGACGCCCACGAAGATCATCGCATTCGGCGTATCAGTGAATTGCTGTTTATGCCCCACTCGGAATTTATTCAAGCAAAGCTGGCGGTGCAGCAAGAGTTAGCCCAGTAGAGATAGTCCGATGAAGCAAGAGGAAGGCTGTCGAAACTTTCCTCTTGCGACCCTATTTGAACCGGATTATTCCGCCTTATCGTCCTGTTCAGTTCGTTCCGCTTGGCGGCGTTTAACTTCATGACTATTGCCTTCCGTGAGACCAGCTTCCCGCTGTACGGCGGCTAATACACCTCGCAGAATGCCTAACTCTTGTTTCTCTGGTCGAGAACGATTGAAAAAGCGTTTTAGCTTATCTAACACCTTACCCGGATGGTTACGGATAATAAAATTGATACCGTATAAGGTTTCTTCTAAGTGCTCGTAGAATAAATCCAATTCTTGCTTTTGTGGGTATTCCGGCAGTTCTTGCGGTTGTTTGTCCCGCTGTTGGTGAGCCATCCAGACCTCATAGGCAATGATCTGTACCGCCTGAGAAATATTCAACACCGGATACTCGTCGTTAGCATCAATATAAACTTGACGATTACATTGAGCCATTTCCTCGTTCAACAGCCCCATGGTTTCCCGCCCGAACAAAATCGCGATATTGCTGTTATCGGCTTCTCGCACCACCTGTTCCGCACATTCTCGCGCACTCATAATTGGCAGTTGGAAAGTACGGTGGCGAGCACTGGTGCCAATCACTAAGGAGCAATCACCAATCGCTTCCGCCAACGTGGGTACGATGGTGGCATGTTCTAAGACATCCACGGCACCGGCAGCACGGCTGGTGGCATCTTCGCTTGGGTAGTCATTGGGATCCACCAAATAGAGGTTGGTAAGCCCCATATTCTTCATGGCACGGGCGATAGCCCCCACGTTTCCAGGATGAAAAGTATTGATCAGTACGATACGAATATTGCTTAGCATGGGTAGAAAACAGAACCAAATCAAGGGTTAGTTACGGCAGCGCGCAGGGTCAAGGTTTGCTCAGTACTGGCAAAATCCACGTCATCCAAAATGATGCGGCTACGATTTTCAAACAGAAAATGTTGGCAGGCGCCATGATACAGGGAACCGGTTTCCAATACCAAACGATAACGCCCACGGGGAATGAAATTGGCGGCGAAAGGCTGCGCCGCATTGAGGTATATGGCGAAAGGGGCCTGACCATCTAAGGATTCAAAATGCAATAAACTGGGGCGTTCTAACTGATTCAGTAGTCGTAAACGGCTGGTTCCATCCGCTTTACCAATCACTTCACCATGGTCAGGAGCTAGCCCAGGTTGGCCGTAACAACCGGTTTGCTGGGCGTGCTCAACACTACCAAAGGCAAAATCTTCGGCCTTTGCCCAACCGGTGATGTCACCATAACGTAGGGTGAGCCAGTCCCCTTGCAGTTTAATCGCCTGTACATTGGTATGGGCGGGGATTGCCGTTACTTCGCTGGCATCCGCACTGGGTTCGCTATAAAGGGAGGCGTCCACTAGGCTGTAATTTTGACCTTCACGGAATTGGGGATACAAACCTGAAATATAAGCACTGGCGTTATCGGTTGGTGGTTGCTGAGAATCGAGCCAGAACAGGGTGCTATACACACCGGCACCAAAACAAGCCAAATAAGAAGCCGCAATATACACCATTTTTGCTACGTTACGACTACTTTCTGTCTCGGCTAGCGGTTTACTTGCCTCCGGTTGACTGGGTGGTTCCGGATCAAACTGACCTTGGGCGGCAGTGAAACCCTCGTAAAACGCCTGATAATCGCTTTCTTGCCGTGGCTGAGACGTGGCGTTGTGTTGATGCTTCTGCATTTCCTCATACAAGGCTTTCACTCGGCGCTCATGGAGGGTATTGCGTGCCGTACGCAAGGCTTCTTCCCGCACCCGATCCTGTTGGGCGCTATTGCGCTTCATTTCTTGATAAGCCCGTTGCTGCTCTTTAACAAAACGACGTTGTTGCGCATCCGTAGCAAACTCATAACCGGATTCGTCAAATTGGGAAGGTTTAGCGGTATTGGTAAATTCGTAGGGACGCCAGTTGGCTTGCCCGCCGGCATTCTGCGACTGCTTCATGGCCGCCAACACATTACGATAGGCGTCCTGAATGCGCTGAAAATGCTCCGTGGTATCCATCCCAGGGTTTTTGTCTGGATGATAGCGACGGGCCAAACGACGATAGGCGGTTTTGGCATCCTGCTCGGTTGCATTGGTGGGCAACTCTAATAAGCGAAAATCGTCGATGAGGCTCATGAAACGGTTCCAGTTAAAGTGCTTCCATTATGCCTGAATTATGCGCTTGAACAAACACGACACTGGGCTTGCAATTCTCTCAGGCTTTGCCACTATGGCGCCTAATTAGTTATTTAACCCGTAAGAGAACGATTTATCCATGTCCGATAGGCTTACACACCTCAACGACCAAGGTCATGCCCACATGGTGGATGTGTCCGATAAAAGCATAACCAAACGTGAAGCCACCGCCCGTAGCCGTGTCGTAATGGCACCAGCTACCCTAGCTGCGGTTATGGCTGGTGGACTACCAAAAGGGGATGTGATTGCGACAGCTCGTCTAGCAGGCATTATGGCGGCTAAGAAGACGCCGGAACTTATTCCACTATGTCATCCACTGATGCTAACCAAGGTAAGTGTCGAGATAGAAGCGATTAATGATACCTGTATCGAAATTCGCTGCACCTGTGCGTTGAGTGGTAAAACTGGGGTAGAAATGGAAGCGCTGACCGGCGCTAGTGTCGCAGCCTTGACGCTTTATGACATGTGTAAAGCCATTGATAAGGGTATCGTTATCCAAGAAACCTGCTTGCTCACCAAGCAAGGGGGTAAAAGTGGTGATTGGAGTCGTACCCATGAAAATTAATGTGCTGTTCTTTGCCTCGGCAAAGGACGTATTTCGCTGTGCCGCAACCGACGTAGTGCTTGAAGAGGCTTGTACCGTGCTAGCCTTGAAACAACAATTGGCTAGTCAGTTTGATGTGCCATTAGCAGAAGTAGAGAAACTACGAGCATCCATTGATCAAGATTTCGCTCGCGATGAAGATTTGGTTGATCCGCAGCAGCACCGGGAAGTGGCCCTATTTCCACCGGTAACCGGGGGATAAACCATGGTCTTGGTGCAAGAAGCAGATTTTAACGTACAAGCCCTTTATCAAGACTTATGCATTGCCAATGACACCGGCGCAGTGGCCATGTTTGTTGGGCGAGTTAGACAGTTTACCGAGCAAGTGGATCAAGATGCGTCCTTTTTGCTCGAACATTATCCTGGCATGACAGAGCGCAACATCGAAAAAATCGTCACCGAAGCCAAGCAACGCTGGCCGTTACTTGCGGTGACCGTCGTTCATCGGGTCGGTGAACTGCGGGTGGACGATCAGATTGTATTTGTTGGCGTCAGCAGCGCCCACCGTGCGGAGGCGTTTCAGGCCTGTGACTTTATTATGGATTACCTAAAAAGTCGGGCGGCTTTCTGGAAAAAAGAAACCAGCCAAGGCCAAAGCCACTGGGTGGAAGCCAAAGCCGCCGATGAAGCATCGCTGGAGCGCTGGTCGAAGTAGCTAGCCGCTATGCTAATGGGGGCGCAGTGGTTTTTTGCGGGCACTGGCATGGCGCTCGCGGTATTCGGTATCGATGTATCTGTCTGTGGTTGCCATGCTGGCGTGTCCGGCATCTTCTCTGACGTGTTCTTTCGGGCGCACTTTCACATCTTCGGAAATCCCCGTGTGGCGTAACCAGTGGACGGTTGCTACACGTAAATCTTCCGCGTCGGACTTCATGCCATCACTGCACATACGCTCGTAGGCTTGATCGAAGCAAAACTGCACAATATTGCGTATTTGCCGAGAACTGGTCATCGCACCTTGACCACGATTTTTCGGAATCAGCGCCGTCGTCTCGGCAACGGTGGGTAAATCCGGCAATTGCCGAAAGCGGCGGTAACGGACTAGGGCGTCTAGCATTTCATCGGACACACTGACAAGGCGCTCTTTATTGCCTTTCGACAGCACTTTGAACCACCAATGACCATCAGTATCCTTAATGAAATCCCCCATTACTGGGGCGGAGCGTTCATCGGCCACCAGTTCTGAAATCCGCAAATACATACCCAGTAGGGCGTTCATAATAAACAAAGTGCGCTCGTGGGTAGCGGGATCTTCTTCCGCTAATAATTCCGCCGTTTCGATCACATAATCCCATTGTAGATTCGAGATGCGACGCACTTGGCGGCGGGTTACTTCCTTTTTAATAAACTTGCTTTTCTGGCGAATTAACGCGACGGGATTTTGCTGCACCGCTTCTTCTTGCATCAAAAAGCCGTAAAAAGACGACAAAATCGAGAAAGTGGCGCGTATCGCCGCCTGGGAAAGATTGTAATGTTGTGATAGGGGCGCTTCCCCGTTACGAAACGCCAATTTAGAGACGTGGGCAACAAAGGGACGCCATTCATCATTGGGGACACGCTCCCCCATATGCGATTTAAAGCGCGCCACGTTCTTAGTGCCAATCCAGTCTTCCGGTGGTGAGACACAGAAGTGGATAAACTCCTCGATTTCATCCCGACGCAGATGACTAGCAGGTGAGTCTTTCACATGCCAAGCCCAGAGCAACAAACGCTCTACTTCGCGACGATAGGAGTTAAACGTGGCTTGAGAACCGTTGTAGCTGTAAATGAAGCACAAAGCCAGTTGTAGATCCCGACGAAAATCTGGGTTTTGCAGTTTAGGCTCTCCACCGACTAACGCACTGTGGATTCGCTCAAACTGGGTAAAAGGGTTAGCAAGATGCTCTAAGTTGTCGATTAAAGGATACGGTGCCATGCATCAGTCTCTTTCAGAATGTGCCAAGGTTACCACTTATCCCAAGGGGCATGAACACTGTATTTGCTCGGTTATACTGTAGAAGAAGTACCACGTCTAATATATCTTGAGGCGGTTGGGTCTCACGAAAACTTCTACTGGAATCTTAAGCGTTTGGTGCTTGTCGGTGTTAACACCAACCCTGCCGACTCCCCCCGTCGTAGGGGCGCGCTAAACCAGATTGGAGTAGGGCGTCGGTCAGTGAGTGGCCGTCCACATAGACATCGGCCAATAAGCGGAAATACTTGCCCCGCTGGATGTTTCGAAGTTCTATCACTTGGCCGTTGGCCAGGAATTGACGGGTAAAGTCACGGGCTTGGCGAGCCAGTTGTTTTTCCCCTTCGCATTTGCCGCGTATTTCTGCGGCATCTACGCCGTTCACGCGTACCGACATGTTCTTGCCGACGATATCGGGCCAACCGGCGATATCAACGCGAAAGGTATCGGCGTCATACACCGAAATCACTTTATCTACACGCACATTTTCGGCATAGGCAGTAAACGGCCATGACAACAGGAGGGCACCCACAAGGATTAAACCGCGCATTCGTACAACCTAATCGAACCCGCACATCCCGTGCTGAAAAGAAGTCCATGGCGCTCATTCTATAAATTGAAGGAGACTTCATCAATATCTATTGATCGTCAAACCATCGTCCTGCTGCCCCTCCCTGATCGCTCGTATCCGCCTTAAATTTTTGCACAATCAATGAAAACTGTTCTCATTTCATAAATTGGTCATTAATCTTGGCTTAATTAATAGGATATTTAAGGATTTTGTCACTTAAAGCATTAATATTGAAACAGAACTTTAGGGGCTTTTTTATAAATTTTTTCTAAATAATAATTAACTCACTGACAGGGGAAACCCAAGAGTTAATGCTCACAATATTTATTGAGCAGAATTTAAACAATTATTTGGAGTAACATGCAATGAAAAAATTAGTGAAATTATCTTTAGTAACTGCCATCTTTGCTGCTGCGACAGGCTCTGCATTTGCCTCTTCTTACGATGATATGCGTGAAGCGAAAGCCAAGGTTGACGCGCTTTCAGCGCAGCTTGGCACTATGGGTGTAACAGTTGAGCCGGTTTCTTTTGATCGTCCAATGACGTTCTCACAAAAAGAAGATGCTTACAACAATAAATATGCTGAACTTCAAGCAACATTCAATAAAATTCACTTCGCTAAATAATATATAAGAATATCTAGTATTCTATAATTGATATCTAAGAGTTTAAAAAAGCCGGCTAATAAATGCCGGCTTTTTTCGTTTTATTTATTATCTTTTAAATATTATCAAACGAAATATTTTAATAAATTGATCAAAAAAGCTGTTCTATTCATCATGTGTCTGTCGTTCTGGAGCTTGTCATAGGTTCGCACTTGTAAGATACTGTATGCATGTACAGTATTTGAGGTGTCTATGGGTTCTCTGGGGCAACTGTCAGAACAAGGGCTGATCTGGAAAGGGAATCAGACTCGGTCCGCCGATGGATTAAATCAACAAATCGCGCCAAATCGCTCAACGGGTTTTGAGGCGCTTGATCGGCTGTTGTTGTGTGGTGGCTGGCCCGAATCTGGATTGGTCGAGCTGTTAGTGCCTGCTAATGGGGTCGGCGAGTTGTCGTTATTGCTACCTTGGCTTGCTCGGACGATTCAAGAAGAAGGCAGAAAGGTGGCATTTATTAACGCGCCATTGATACCCAATATTGCCACTTTGGTTGCCTATGGTATTGCACCCCAACAGGTGTGGTTGCTGCGTGCTCAAAACCAGCGGGAAGTGCTCTGGTCACAGCAACAGTGCTTACAGGAAGGGCATTGTTGTGCTCTATTTATGTGGCATGACGCTAAAACTTCCCCGGCGACATTACGTAAGTTACACCATGCTGCCCAGCGAGGGCGCTGTTTGGGTATTAGTATTCGTCCTACCTCTGTTCAGCAATCTGCTACGCCAGCCCCTTACCGTTTGCAACTGGAATCCGTTGCGGGACAGGCTCAAGTAACCGCTTTAAAACGTCGTGGTGGTTGGGGTGGTGAAAGTGTTCGGCTGGATTTGACTGCTAAGCCTAAATTACCACCTTTGCCAGGGAACAATGTCGAATTACGGAGTCTCAACTAAATGTGGCTTGGCTTTCATTTTCCGTTATTACCCCTTGATGCCCACGGTGCTGGTGTTGTCGAAACACCATCCATTGTGCTCAATCGACGTGGTAATCGAGTTGCGTTGGCCAATCCTGCTGCTTGTCACCAAGGCATTAAAGCCGATATGCCGTTAGCCCAAGCTTTTACCCTGAGCCCCGAACTACAGGTATACGAAGTCGATCCTCTCGCTGAACAGCAATTACTCGACAGTTTGTGTCAATGGTTGAGCCAATACTCGGCTACTGTTTGTCAGCGGGGGGGTAATGCCATTGTCATTGAAGTAGCTTCCATGTGTCGCTACTTTCATGGGTTGGCGACATTAATTTCCGAGCTACAAAACACCATTCCAAATTTCATTTCTGGCTGTGATATAGGGCTAGCGCCGACGCCGCTATTGGCCCTTTGGCGTGCTCGGAGTCACTTGGCACTTTGGCCCCAAGAAGACGTAAAAGACCTAGCAGACTTACAAACCATGGCCATTGAAACTTGGTTAAGTAATTTACCTATTACGGCGATAGGATGGTCACAACAAGAAGTGCAACGATTATCCGGTTTAGGAATAAAAAGCATAATATATTTACATAAATTACCTTTTTCGGATCTCAGGCGTCACCTTGGCGAGTCACTTTATCAAGACTTCGGTAAAGCGGTCGGCGTTATCAAGGACCCGCAACCTCTCTATGTACTTCCTGACCAGTTTGAAAGGCATGTCACTTTTGATCGTGAAATTGAATACAGTTTAGGTCTGCTATTTCCTTTGCGTCGGATTGTGGAACAACTCGCTTTGTTTCTACGTCGTCATCGGTGGCGTTTGTTTGATTTGTCTCTGACTTTAAAGCTGGCTTGGCACGCAGAAGGGCAAGACGAGGTTGTCCTGTTACTGCGCCATGATCTTGGTAGTGACAGGGCCGAATTATGGTTAGAACTTGCGGAGCTAAAGCTCGGCAAAATGCTATTGCCAGCACCGGTACGTGAACTCACGGTGGTTAGCGGGCGTTGGGAAGCGAGCCATGAGGAAAATGCCGATCTTTTTGATGACAACCGACAACGCAAGGCTGACGAAGCCATATTTCTCAGTCGGCTAAGGGCGAGACTTGGGGAGCAGGCCTTGAGCGTGGCCCATTTTTCAGGGCATCACCTGCCTGAAATGAGCGGCAGCTATGTTCCATATCATCTGAAAAACAGCCAGCCGATACCGGAAGAACGCCCTGAAATCCATGGACCTCTGCTCCGCGCTTGGCGCTATCAGCGCCCGAATTGGTTATTGCCTCAACCCCAAGCGGTGAATATTGCAGAATTTACCCAATTAAAAGTATCAGAGCGGGTGGTAGGGCATTGGTGGCAAAAGCAACCTACGGAAACGCTGCAACCCTACCGACGGGATTATGTTATTGCTCGAAGCCAAGATGGTCGCTTAGCTTGGTTATTTCGCGATGATCAGGGTATCTGGTACTTACATGGCTGGTTTGGATGAGGTGTAGCCATGGACATTCCCTACATCGAATGGCACTGCCGGAGTTGCTTTAGCTTTCAACAGGGGGCTTCTCACCCGGAAGAATTGGTCAGTCGAGCCATGCAAATCGGCTATCACGGCATTGGGATAACCGATGAATGCTCCCTTGCGGGAATTGTGCGCGCCTATCGTACCGCCAAGGAATTAGAATTCCCCTTTTATATCGGTAGCGAATTTCGCCTACAGGATGTGATCGTAATCGCCATCGTCACCAATAAAAACGGCTACCATCAGCTTTGTCAGCTGATCAGTCAGTGTCGACGCCGAGCTCCCAAGGGCAGTTACCAAATTGAGTTAGATGACTTTGCCTGTTTACAAGATTGCTTGGTTATCGCGCTACTGGAACCCATGGCCTTGCTGGATAATCATGGTCGATACCATGATCAATTAACCCGTTTACGTCAGCTATTTCCAGAGCGAATGTGGCTTGGGGTAAGGCAACGTTTAAACCTCTACGATGACGATTTATTAGCTTTAACCCAGCGCAGCGGGCAATTATTGCAATTGCCTATCGTCGCTATTGGTAGTGTGGATATGCATGTGCCGGAGCGACAGCCCCTTCGGGATGTGATGTACGCGATTCATCACCATACCAGCGTGGCAAAGTTAGCGTCCCGACAGGCCTGCAACGGAGAAAGCCATTTACGATCCAAACGCAAACTTCAGCGTCTCTTTCCCAAAGAGTATTTGGCGGAAACCTTAGTTATTGCCGAACGCTGCCATTTCTCTTTAGAAGAGCTGCGTTATGACTACCCCAAGGATCTGGTGCCCGCCCATACCAGCGCCGCCGCTTATTTACGCTTGCAAACCTATATTGGTGCGGAACTACGTTACCCCAATGGTATTCCCGCCGGTGTGCAAGCTCAGTTAGAAAAAGAGCTGCAAATCATTCATGAACTGGAATTTGAGCATTATTTCCTGACGGTTTGGGATTTGGTGCGCTTCGCCCGTAGCCAAGATATCTTGTGCCAAGGGCGCGGTTCCGCTGCCAATTCTGCCGTTTGCTATTGTTTGCATATCACCGAAGTGGACCCAGCCAATACTCAGCTGTTGTTCGAGCGTTTTATCTCGAAAGAACGCCACGAGCCACCGGACATTGATGTGGATTTTGAACACGAGCGCCGGGAAGAGGTGATTCAATATATTTACCAACGCTATGGTCGTGAGCGAGCTGGGCTCACTGCCACTGTGATTCGCTATCGGGTGAAAAGCGCCGTGCGAGAAGTTGGTAAAGCCCTAGGGATTGATGGGCACTACTTAGGTAAATTGCTAAAGCAACTGGACCGACGGGATAAGGCCGAGCCTTGGCAACAGCAGTTACGCCAATTAATTGGCGCTAGTGGGGATCACCGGCTACAACAGTTATTGCACTTGAGTCAGGAAATTTTAGGGTTCCCCCGGCACTTGTCACAACATGTGGGTGGTTTTGTGATCGCCGCAGATCGGGTTGATCGGCTGGTGCCGGTGGAGAACGCTGCCATGGCGGAGCGCACCATTATCCAATGGGATAAAGATGATTTGGAAACCCTAGGGCTATTAAAAATCGATGTATTGGCATTGGGGATGTTATCCGCTATCAAAAAAGCCCTTAAATTATTGAGTGGCCGTGATGGGCGAGTTTGGCGGCTGCAAGATATTCCGCGAGAAGACCCCGCCACCTATCGTATGTTGCAGCAGGGGGATAGTGTCGGGGTGTTTCAGGTGGAATCCCGCGCCCAAATGAATATGCTGCCTCGGTTAAAACCCCAGCAGTTCTATGATTTAGTGGTGCAGGTGGCGATTGTACGCCCAGGACCAATTCAAGGGGGAATGGTGCACCCATATTTGCAACGTCGCCAAGATGCAAGTTTGGTCAGTTATCCTAGTTCGGCGGTCAAAGAAGTATTGGAGCGAACTCTCGGCGTTCCCATATTTCAAGAGCAAGTGATTAAACTGGCCATGGTGGCAGCGGGCTTTAGTGCCGGTGAAGCGGATAAATTACGCCGAGCAATGGGGGCATGGAAACGCACCGGTCAACTTAAACCCTTTCAAGACAAGCTCAAGGCAGGCATGTTAGAACGGGGTTATGATAGCGAATTTGCCGATCGCCTTTGTTTGCAAATTCAGGGGTTTGGGGAATACGGTTTCCCCGAGTCCCACGCAGCGAGTTTCGCTATCTTGGTCTACTTTTCTGCTTGGTTAAAATGCCACGAACCGGCGATCTTCTGCTGCGCCTTGCTAAATAGCCAGCCTATGGGATTTTATAGCCCCTCCCAATTGGTACAAGACGCCATGCGTCATCAGGTGCAGGTTTTGCCCCCCTGTGTGAACCATAGTGAATGGGATCACACCCTAGCTGATCCCAACAGCCAAACATTACGATTAGGCTTACGACTTGTGAAAGGCTTGAGCCAAGTAGCGGCTGATCAGTTGGTCACTGAGCGCCAGCGATCGGGTAATTTCACTTCTTTAGAGCAATTGTTACAGAGAGTGAGCTTAAACACCCGCGACCGGGAAGCATTAGCTGCCGCAGGGGCATTGGCACAGCTGGGCGGTCATCGTTATCAGACCAGATGGCGTATGCTGGGATATCAGCAACCTACAGCATTACCGTTATTACTGGAACAAAACCCTGAGGTGGAATTTAACGCTCCAACTGAGACCGAGAATTTGTTGGAGGATTGGCAAACCCTAGGGTTGTCTTTGCAGCGTCATCCCTTGGCTATTCTGCGCGAACAGGGCAAATGCTACCGCTGTACCCCTAGCAATGAATTACTGCATCACCCCCATGGTAGCCTAATTCGTGTTAGTGGCTTAGTCACCGGTAGGCAACGCCCCGGTACGGCATCCGGTGCGACTTTTGTCACCTTAGAAGATGAATTTGGCAATATCAATGTAATTGTGTGGCTTGCGACCGCACGGGCACAGCGGCAAGCCCTGCTAGGGGCGCAACTTCTCGAAGTACATGGTGTTTTGGAAAAGGAAGGGCAGGTCTGCCACGTGATCGCTGGGCGTTTGCTTGATCGATCCGATTTATGGCATGGGCTTAATGTTGCGTCACGGGATTTTCATTAAGCCCAAGATAAGTCTGTTAAACTTGTGCGAGCCACCAGACACTGCCGGCAGCGATCAGTGATACCGGCAAGGACAGCAAAATCATCAAGGCGATTTCGTCCTTCGGGCCTTCATAACGGGTTGCCAACATATAGCTAATCACCGCCACCGGCATGGTGTGTAACATCACAATAGTTGCAGCTTCAACCGGCGACAGCGGCAAGAATAACACTAGGGTCGAGGCAACAATGCCTCCAAGAGCGGGTCGACTTAGGGCAAGTAAACCGGCACGTTTAAGCATACCTCGATTTTCAAAGGTTAAATCGGCTAACGAGCGACCCAAGAGCATCAGCATGATGGGCAATGTGATATTACTGAGCATGCTCAAGGTTCCCATAATAGGGGCAGGTAAGGTTATATTAGTGATCAGCAAAAGTGCCCCTAATATCAATGCAATGACGGGGCCATTTTTAAGCAACTGCTTTGGGTGATAGCTGCCGGACATGAACCCCACCCCTAAAGTGAAGTGGCTGATTTGCACCACGGACGACACCACTACCGCCACTGCAAGCCCTTCCTGCCCAAATAAAGCGAAGGCCATAGGAATGCCCAGATTGCCAGTATTGGGGTTGACCAACGGCGGTAAGTAAAAGCGGAGCGGTAAGCCAGCTAGCTTTAAACCAACGCCCGCTATAATGGCGACACTCGCCAGAATAGCGACAGTCGCGCCAATCAACAGCAGCATACCAGACGCTTCCATTTCCATTTTGAGCACAGAGTTGAGCAGTAGCGCCGGTACGCCCACATTTGATACCAACTGACCCAGCTGCGGTGGACTGAGGTAGTCGGTTTTCTTAGCAAGCACAAAACCGAGACCCGCTAGGAGTATTACCGGCACCAGTGCTTGAGCAAAAACAGTGAGCATAGGGATTCCTTTATCAATTAGGAAGTTAGGGATAAATAATGTAACAGCAAAGCTAGGAGCTTGACCTTGGTGTTAGGCAAAGGTTTTATGCTACAAACATTGATGAATACCAACAATTAGACGAATGTTTGGAGCACCTATGAAAGTCAGTGAACTCGCCAAAGCGTGTGGCGTGACCCCAGATACAGTGCGGCATTATACCAAAGAGGGTTTGATCACGGCGGATAAAAACCCAATTAACGGTTATCACGAGTATAACCGGGCGGCATTACAGCGGGTTAAATTTATCCAACAGTCTCGAACTCTTGGCTTTAGTTTGAAGCAAATAGCGGAAATTTTAGCCGAAGCTGACAAAGGGGATTCTCCATGCCCCCTAGTGCGCGAGCTGCTGGAACAAAAAGTCCCAGAAACCAAGCGCAAAATTGCCGAGTTACAGGCTCATCTTGCCAAAATGGAAGCCGCCTTGGCTACTTGGGCAACCATGGCCGATGGCACCCCCAATGGTCATTCCATTTGCTGTTTAATCGAAGAGTGGGAGCAAAACCAAGACTCCCAAGGAGCGTGTTGTCATGGCAACTAACGTTAACCAGTATGATTGGCATGTCACCGGCATGAATTGCCAGGGCTGTGTCAAAAAAGTCCGCACTGCCATTCAGGAGCAAGATCCAGACGCCAATGTGGTTGGCACCCCGAAAGCTTTTCGTCTGGAAGTGGAAACCCAGCTTACTGCGGAGGCCATTGATGGCGTATTGGCGCAATTTGGCTATCAACATCATGGGGACTACGTGCCCACCGAGTCCGGTGATCAAACCCAAGCAGAGGTTAAGGAAGCTGTAGAAACGCTGGCAGAGCCTGAACAAGCCGCTATTCCAACACCGACAAAAGCTGTGCCAGTTACATCGACCAGCTCAAATAACGCCATTCAGCTGTCATTGCAGGGGATTACCTGTTCCGGCTGCGTGAATACCATTCAAAAAGCCTTGAGTAATGTCCCTGGCGTTGACCAGGCAGAGGTAAACTTTGCTACTCGCACGGCTCAAGTGATGACCGACGTAGATGCCGCCACCCTAATAGCAGCCGTGCAGCAAGTAGGGTACGGGGCGGAGGAAATCGAAGATCCTAATAAAGCCTACGACAAAAAAGCCCAACAAGAAGCCCAGGAATACCAGCGCAAACTGCGTAATACTTGGCTCGGTGTAGGGTTAGGCGTACCTATGATGCTGTGGGGTTGGCTCGGTGGCAGCATGATGGTAACGACGCCGACCGATCAAATTACTTGGGGGGTAATTGGCCTCGTCACTTTGATCGTGATGGTATTGTCTGGCAGACACTACTTTAGCAACGCGATCACAGCGCTACGCCACGGTCATGCCAATATGGACACCTTGATCGCCATGGGCACAGGGGCAGCGTGGCTCTATT
This sequence comes from Maribrevibacterium harenarium, assembly GCF_006385675.1. GTDB lineage: Bacteria > Pseudomonadota > Gammaproteobacteria > Pseudomonadales > Marinomonadaceae > Marinomonas > Marinomonas harenarium. Next base: position 193,088 of record NZ_VFRR01000001.1, read on the forward strand.
CCATGTTTGTGGTGTTGTTCCCGGAAAGCCTACCGAACCATGCACGTCACCTTTACTTCGAGGCCAGTGTGATGATCTTAGGTTTGATTAACCTTGGACAAGCATTGGAAGTACGCGCCCGCGGCAAAACCAGCGATGCCTTACGCCGCTTGCTTGACCTGCGTCCGAAAACCGCTTTAGTCGAACGCTCCGGTAGTTGGCATACGCTGGACGTTCACCAAATACAAGTAGGAGATCGCATCCAAGTTCGTGCTGGCGAGAAGATTCCTGTAGATGGCACCGTAACATCGGGTGAGTCTCAAGTGGATGAGTCCATGCTCACCGGTGAACCCATGCCAGTCAGTAAACAAGCGGGGGACTCCCTTGCTGCGGGTACGGTTAACGGTAATGGCGTGATAACGTACCAGGCAACTCGAATTGGTAGCGATACCTTATTGGCTCAAATCATCGACATGGTGGGTAAAGCACAAAACTCTAAACCCCCAATTAGTCGACTAGCCGACCAGATCTCCGCCATTTTTGTACCAGTAGTGGTATTGATCGCATTGCTGACCGCCGCCCTTTGGTATGCCTTCGGCCCACAGCCAGTAGTGGTCAATATGTTGGTTGCGGCAGTTTCGGTGCTGATCATTGCCTGTCCTTGTGCACTGGGTCTGGCAACGCCCATATCCACTATGATCGGCGTAGGTAAAGCCGCAGAGTACGGGGCGTTAATCCGCAACGGGGAAGCGATGCAAACCGCCACCCGTATCAATGCCATCGTATTGGATAAAACCGGTACCATCACGGCTGGGAAGCCAACGGTTACCAAAGTAGACTGGCTCACCAGTAACACCGACCAAGCCCTAGCTTTAACCATCGCCAAAGAGTTAGAGCAAAGTACTCAGCATCCATTAGCTGATGCGGTCATTGCCTACTGTGAACAACAGGGCAGCGCTGCGCCAATTTCTTTAGATCAGGTGCAAACCTTGTCCGGTAAAGGCGTCACTGGTGTTTATCAGGGTAAAAAATATGGCATTGGCAACCAGGCTTTGCTCAGTCATCTAGGAGTAACTTTACCTAGCGTTGCTACAACTCAGCCAGCGGCATCCTTGGTTTATTTAACGGATGGCGTCGAGGTTCTTGCTTTGTTGCAGATTGAAGACCCAATTAAACCGGGTGCCAAAGCCGCGATTGCTCGCCTGCATGAGCTAGGTATCCACATCACTATGCTAACCGGCGACCAAGAAAGCGCCGCCCAATATGTAGCCAGCGCCGTAGGCATCGACCAATACCGTAGCCAGCAGACTCCAGAAGACAAGATTCGAGCGGTGGAAGCCCTGCAGCGCGAAGGCTATATGGTCGGCATGATTGGGGATGGTATTAATGATGCTCCAGCACTAGCACAGGCAAACGTCGGTTTTGCCATGGGAGCCGGAACGGATGTGGCGATGGAGAGCGCAGATATCACCCTTATCCGTAATGATTTGAATAATGTTTCCGACGTAATCGCTATTAGCCGTGCCACCCTCGGCAATATTAAGCAAAATCTATGGGGGGCCTTCGCCTACAATAGCTTGGGGATTCCTCTGGCGGCAGGAATTCTATTCCCTGTTACCGGTTGGTTGCTTAGCCCAGTGATCGCCGGAGCGGCCATGTCCCTGTCTTCCATTACGGTAGTCTCCAACGCGAATCGACTACGACTTTATCGTCCTAAACAGCGTTAAAGAAAATTCTTGACCCAAAGCAGCAAAAAGAGCTTTCTTGATTGCTGCTTTGGGTTTATTCCCCTAGATTGAACCCCTTAACTTTACTGGATTCGCCAATGTCTACTGGTCGCTCGATACTGTTTTTTGTCTGCTGGTCAGCGTATTTCGCTGTGCCACTGGCAAATGGTATGGGCGAAATCAATGGACGCCAGTTGATCTTATGTACCACCGCTGGCACACAAGTTATCTATGTAGACGAGCAGGGGGCGAGCACCACATCCCAAAGTGCTACCACTCATATCAACCAAAGCTGCCCTTGCACGCAATTTTTCTATGATACCGCTACGGTATTTCAATCTAACTTAGGGAACTTGGCCGCCATCGCCAGCAACGATTGGCAACAGCCAAGCCCCGCCAAAGATGTACTCAGAATACACAGCGCCAGAGGGCCACCGATTTTAGTCAGTTGAGTGTGTATTGAAAAACTAGCAGAAGGCGTTTTGGAGAGATCCAAAGCGCCTTTCTAGTTTTATAAGGTTTTCAAGGAGGAGCTACTTTGGAGAATAAGTAGCTATAGAAAAAATTACTTCGGCTCAGCCTCAAGCATTTCGCTCACGCCACCACCGTTGTGGACTTTGGTAAAGCCGTTTTGCAGCAAGAAAGATTGTGCCTGTCCTGAGCGATTGCCAGAACGGCAGTAAACTACAATGTTGGTGTTTTTATCGTACTTGGCGAAGCCTTGGGCGACTTGATCAAGGGGGATGTTGATCGCGCCTTTGACGTGTCCGCTAGCAAATTCCGCTGGTGTACGTACATCAACCACCACAGCACCTGATGCGATTTCCTGCCAAGCTTGTTCAGCACGGGCCGATGGCCCTGAAGCAAATAGTGAACCAAATAGACCCATAATGAATACTCCTACGAAGGCAAATTTAAGATACTTAGACATTAGAACTCCCTAATCAATGAATCTGATGGTAATAGTATTTCTTTTGTTTAGCAATATCTAATATATAAAAATCGTTAATATCTGTAGCGAACCTCCTAGACACCAACTATACATAAGAAAAGCATTGATAAGTTCAGGGACTGTATATGGATCGACTCAAAATACAAAGTAGTGACTTGATGCACCTGATCGAGGCTTTCCCCGCTGCTTGTTGCATTTTCGACAAAGAGACCGGTAAGGCGAGATATTACAACGAGGCCTTCGCTAGCTTGTGGCAGCTACCACGTTACTTAGAGTCAGAACGTATACTCACTACACATACCATAGAGCAACGGATAATAGAGGACTTTCTTCCTGTTCATGTTGATCGGGCTCTTGTTCAAACGACGGTAAATAAAAGTCAGCCGATCCGGGACTACTCTCACAAAAAGGCAGAGATAAGCTATCGGCGAGCTACGTTTGAGATGACCTTCACTAACGGTATGGTCGGAGAAATCGAAGTTTGGCGTGATGTGACCCATGAGTACAACCTATACAACAAACTTCAAGATGAACATGCCTTGTTGGTTTCCTTGATTAATACCATCCCAGAGCAAGTCTATATCAAAGACAACCAATCACGGTTTTTGCGTATCAACCCAGCATTGGCGCAACGCTATGGCATAGCCGATCCCAATGAAGCGATAGGACGCAGCGATGCGGACTTTTATACTCAAGAGCATGCCAGTGTGACAGCCAAAGAAGAGCAAGAAATTATGGCGACAGGGAAAGGAATCTTTAATCAACTACATCATGAGACTTGGCAAGATGGGCACGAGACCTGGAACCTTTCTACCAAGTTGCCGTTAAAAAATAGGTTAGGGGAGATCATCGGCATTATCGGGATTTCACACGATATTACTGAACATAAAGAAAATGAAGCGCGTATCTGGCAACAGGCTAACTTTGATGCTTTGACTGGGCTGTCTAACCGAACCCATTTGAAGGCAGAATTTCAGCGTATTCAGCTAAAAAGCCGGCAACAGCATTTACCCATGGCGGTGATCTTGCTGGACTTGGATGGTTTTAAAGAGGTAAATGATACCTACGGCCATGAATGTGGCGATCTTTTACTAACTGGCGTAGCCAAACGATTGCAAACCACCTTGCGCTCAAGTGATGCCATTGCTCGGCTTGGTGGTGACGAGTTCGCTATTATTATCGGAAATATCAAAGATCAAGCGGATCTCACTCGGGTTGCCGATAAGTTATTAGAGTGTCTAACCGTGCCGTTTGAAATCGACCAACATATCATCAATATCAGTGCCAGCTTGGGTGTCGTATTGGGTAACCCCCAGTTTGCCACGCTAGAAACCCTAATGCGCCAAGCTGATCAGGCTATGTACCAGGCCAAGGAATGCGGTAAAAGCTGTTATAAATTGTTCACCAATGAATTGGCAATAGAAAACTCTCGGCGCAATTATCTGTCTGGAGAGATCAATAAGAGTATTCAAGCGCATGAGTTTTCCTTGGAATTTCAGCCGTTGCTGTGTGCTAAAACCGGTGACTTTGCCATATTTGAGGGCTTAACCCGCTGGCGTCACAGTAAATTTGCCCGCATCGAGCCCAAAGAGTTTCTCCCCATTGCAGAAAGCACTGGGGCGATCATTAAGATCGAGTCGCTCAATATCATCAAAGCGGTTGAGTTGATTAATCATCTGAAAAAACGGGAGTTTGAGATCGAAATATCGCTCAATATTTCCCCATTGTTTCTAGCGCAGCCAGAAGAAATGGAGGCCTGTTTACTACAATTGGATGTGGAAGGTAACTCACTGAGTCAATTGTATTTTGAAGTGGATATGGACATTTTGTTTCAGCCATCGGAACGTATTATGCAAACTTTAGCGGTAGCAAGAAGCTATGGTATTGGTTTGATTTTGGATAATGTTGGTGAAAGCTATTTTTCCATCGAGCTTATTAGTGAGCTGGATGTGAAGCTGATTAAGTTGGCTTCTAATCTGACGATTGAGGCAGAAACGAATCCGATTAGAGCCAAAACTGTGGCTGCCGTGTGCGCTATGGCAAAAGCGATGGAGGTCGATGTGGTGGCTAAGCATATTGAAACGCCAGCTGAAATGACCAAGATGACAGAACTAGGGTGCGATTATTTACAAGGGCATTTTATCCAGAACCCAATTAGCCATGAGTTTATTTTAGAACTGGGTCAAACTGAGGTTTCATGAGCTTGATAAACGGAAAAAGCTGAGAAATGGGCCTAATTCCTAATATTTCACTATTTCCGATAATAACATTTATCGGAAATATCATGGCTAAAATCAGCCTATCAAAGCGATTCTTGGAATTACACGGATAAAACCTCTCGTTAGATCAAGATTGTCAGTCATTCTTAAAAGTTTCATCGGTTTGCAGTTGATTTATTGGCGGTTGTCTTCAATCATCAGACTATTCAAGGACACAAGGAAGCTCACATGACGTACACCTTCGCCGCATTAAAAGATCAGCACCGTTTAGTACGAGCGCAACAGCAAGAGTCTTTATCCCTGCGTATTCATCGATCCCTAAGTTGGTTAGGTAAAGCCGAAGATAGCAACGATGAGGATTCACGTTTTATTTTTCTGTGGATTGCCTTCAATGCAGCCTATGCGCAAAAGCATCAGGAGCGCACGTTTTTTACAGAGCGTGACCGTTATGGTGCCTTTATCAGTAAATTAGTGGATTTGGATAAGGATGATCTATTGGCTGACCTAGTGTGGTCAGAGTTTTCTAATACCATCCGAATTATCTTGAATAATGAGTTTATTTTTCCCGATTTTTGGCGCTACCAATCCGGGGAAATATCCAACCAAGAATGGCAACTAGCACGGCATAACGCTACCGCGGCGGCTCACGCAGCACTAGGCCAATCGGACACGGCCACTGTACTGGCGATCACCCTCTCCCGCTTATATATCCTGCGCAACCAAATTATGCACGGGGGTGCTACCTACAACAGTCAAACCAATCGTAAACAGCTTAAAGATTGTACACAGTTGTTAGGCAAGCTAGTGCCGCGAATTATCGCTATTATGATGAATAGTAACCACACCCTCTGGGGCGAAGCGGCTTATCCCGTGGTGAAGGATTAATACTCACTCTTGGCGTGATATTGTCGCTTGTAGGCGTTGCCAAAACTGGTTGGCTTTGGGGTGGGGATTGCGTTTGTCCCGGTACAAGCGTATCTCTAATGGAATATGCCAGCTTGTATCACCGGCTTTGACTAATGACCCAAACTGAAGGGAATCGGTCACTAAGCGCTCGGGCAGCCAACCAATCCCGAAGCCTTCTTTTACTAGCGCTTTGATGCTCGCTGCGTGCAAATCACTAGTTTGCACCTGTAGCTGGGCCATTTCAGGTTGCCGTTTTAAATGTTCACTTACTACCGGTGCCAAAAATGCACCGTCATCATAGGCAATGTATGGTAGTGGCTTTTGCCGAGTTCCAGGAAGTTGGTGGCGTGGTTGGCCGGCATTATCAGCTGCGACACAAGGAATGAGTAACTCTTTATCCAGTAAGATAAATTCAACATGCTCTGGGTCTAAACCAGAGAAAAAATCCATGGCAGGATGCCAAAAGCACAGCATCACGTCACATTCGTTACCGTTAATGGCATCAATAAACATGCTGCTGGGCCAGGAGCTTGCTTGCATGTTGACTTCAATATTCAGCTCTAGTTTCTGGCATAGGGGCTCGAAAACATCTCGGAAATAGCCTAGCAACAGAGACTGAGTTGTCACCAGGCGAACAGTAGATTGGTCTTGCTCTTTAATCGCCTGACAACGGGCCTTGGCTTCACGTATTTGACGGGTAATTTGCTCTGCGCTTTGCAGAAATATCTCCCCAGCAGGCGTTAACGTCAGTGGCAGTGTATTACGATCAACCAAAGTGACCCGCATTTCTTCTTCCAATAATTTAATGCGTCGGCTAAAAGTCGGTTGGGTAACATTCTGCTCGTCTGCAGCGCGGGAGAAATGCCGGGTGCGGGCTAAGGCAATGAAGTCTTCAAGCCATCTTATTTCCATGCTCGCCCCTCCTCAACCGCATGGCAGGCAACCATGCTACCGTTGCGCTGGGGCAGTAATCGCGGCACTTCTTCGTAGCAGCGTTGGTTCACTAACGGGCAACGTTGACAAAAACTGCAGCCACTTGGCTTGCTTGTCGGGGGCGGAACTTCACCTTCCAACTGCAAAGGGGCATTATCAAGAGAATCAAGACGTGGTATTGAAGCCAACAATGCTTGCGTATACGGGTGTTGTGGTTGGGAAAATAAACTTTCCCGACTGGCAATTTCACAGATACGCCCCAGATACATGACAACGACACGGCTAGCTATATGTTCTACTACCGCTAAATCATGGGTGATAAATAGGTAGGTCAGACCTCGTTCTTGCTGCTTATCCATGAGCAGATTCAGAACTTGTGCCTGCACCGACACATCTAGGGCGGCTAACGGTTCGTCGGCGACGATAAATTCTGGCTCCACAGACAAAGCTCGGGCGATGGCGATACGCTGACGCTGGCCACCTGAAAATTCTCCCGGTAACCGATCCTGAATGTCCAATGGCAACCCTACCGAGGTCAGCAATTCGTTGATGCTGTCTTGAACTTGCTGACGTCCATAGCTTGGGTGATGCAGTTTTATCGCTTCGGCCAAGATTTGATAAACCGTCATGCGCGGATTTAAGGAGGCATAAGGGTTTTGAAAAACCATTTGCATCTGGCGGCGATATGGCATGCGCTCTTGTTCGGATAACTGATCAATGCGCTTACCCCGATAATGAACTTCACCCGCGCTCGGTTCTACCAGCCCCATCAAGACACGGGCTAGAGTGGATTTGCCGCAACCGGTTTCCCCAACCAAACAGAGCGTTTCCCCCGAATGAACCGTCAGGGTTACGCCATTTAGGGCGTGTATATCTTGCCCAGGGCTGGGTTTGAGCCAGTTAAACCAATGTCCTCGCCGTTTACCACGGAATGATTTTTCAATCTGTTGTAATGCAATAAGGGGCTTAGTCATGGTTGTCATCCCCCTCTTCAAGATTTGTTTCTGCTAGCAATTCCTCGATAGCAAAACAAGCTACCGTAGAAATACCGCTATATATCGGGCGAGGACGCTGCCATCGACATTTCTCAGTGGCATAAGGGCAACGGGGATGAAAGGCGCAGCCAGATGGATGCTCCCCAAGACTTGGCATATGTCCGGGAATCTGATTCAAACGCTGTCCTGCTAATGCCATTTGTGGCAATGCATTGAGTAAGCCTTGGGTGTAAGGATGCTGGGGATCGTTAATGATTTCTAAAGTGGGCCCCCGTTCTACAATCCGTCCTGCGTACATGACCAAAGTACGCTCTGCAATACGAGAGACAACACCAAAATCGTGGGTGATGAGTATTAGCGCTACCCCCTGCTCTTCGCATAGCTGTTTTAGCAGGTGCAGAATTTGCGCCTGAATGGTCACATCTAGTGCGGTGGTGGGTTCGTCGGCGATCAGAATCTCTGGATTAAGCAACATAGCGATAGCGATCACTACCCGTTGCCGCATCCCGCCGGAAAGCTCATGGGGATATTGTTCGAAGCGTTGCTCGGCAGCACTGATTTTTACCTGACTCAGTTTATGAATAGCCAACTGCTTTGCTGCCTGAGCGCTAATCTTTTGATGTGCTCGGATAGCCTCTACCATTTGCTCCCCTACGGTAAGAACGGGGTTTAACGTCACCATAGGATCTTGAAATATCATGGCGATCTTCTTTCCACGGATTTGCTGCCATTGGCGGCTACCTAGCTTGGTAAGGTTTTGTTCATGAAAGTGGATTGCCCCGGCACTGATATAACCTGGTTGGCGTAATAGGTTCACAATGGCATAACCAAGCAGTGATTTACCCGCACCGGACTCCCCTACAATGGCCAGCCGCTCCCCAGGACTCAGCGTAAAGCTAATGTCATATAGAGCCGTTAGTGTTTGCTGGCGCAAGCGAAAGTCTACTTGTAGATGCTCCACGGTCAGTAACGCCATCAACGCCATCCTCCATTGGGATTGAGATGATCACGCAACGAATCCCCCAACAGGTTCATGGCAAAAATGAGAATGACTAGGGTAATGCTGGGAAATACGGCAATCCACCACGCACCAGCAAAAATGTAATCGAAGCCTGAAGCAATGAGTGCACCAAGTGAGGGTTGCGACGGCGGCATACCCAACCCCAAGAAAGATAAAGCAGCTTCGGCAACAATCGCGTTGGCGATTTGAATGGTGATGATCACCATCAAGGGGGAAACCGTATTTGGCAAAATATGGCGAAACATTATCCGGGAGCGGCTTACGCCGAGTATTCTTGCGGCATCTACATATTCTTTATCTTTTTCAGCAAGCACGCCTGCCCTGACCATTCGGGCGAATATAGGCCATTCCGCCACACCCAATACTAGAATTAACATCAGCATCGCCAGTTGCTGATAGGCCGCACCGCCAAACATGGATTGAAAGACAGCTAACACAACAATGGCTACCATCATGGTGGAAAAAGACAACTGAATATCCGCGTAACGCATTAAGAAAGCGTCTAATTTCCCCCCTAAATAACCGGACAGCAGCCCAATACAAATCCCCAAACAAAGCTGAATGAGTACGGCTCCGATTCCTATGGTAAGTGACAGTCTAGTGCCATACAAAATACTAGAGAGAATGTCCCTACCCTGCACATCTGTACCAAGGAAAAAGGCGGCGTCACCGCCGAGCCATACCGGAGGTAATTCACCGTTGATAAGATCCATAAATGCAGGGTTATCGATATCATAAGGGGCAAGGAATGGAGCCAATAGCGCAACCAAGCAATAAAAGCTAAAGATACATAGGGCAAGCAGGGCTAATTTGTCACTCTTAATGGCACCCCAAAGATGAGATAACCGCGTTGGTGCTGTTGGCGGCTGCCGCTCGAACATATTCATTGACCGTACCCCGGAATTCTCACGCGGGGATTAACCCAGAGATAGATCAAATCCACTAGCGTATTGATCAATACGAAGATCAATCCAACCACAATCAGATAGGCAGAGATCAAGGGCGCATCGACGCGGCTAACCGCTTCCATAAACAGTAGTCCCATTCCCGGCCACTGAAAAATGGTCTCCGTCAATATGGTATAAGCGATTAAGGTGCCTACTTGAATCCCACCCACGGTAATCACCGGCAACATAGTGTTTTTTAAGGCATGAACAAAATACACCCGGTGCGCTGGAATGCCCTTTGACCAAGCATAACGAACATAATCGCTGTCGAGTTCTTCTAACATCTGTGCCCGTATTAAACGTACAAATATGGGGGCAAGCACAAAAGCGAGGGAAACAGAAGGCAATAAGAGGTGTTGTAAACCATCTTTAGTGACCAGGCCAGAAGACCAAAATCCGAACAGTAAGTGCGTTTCTCCACGGCCAAAGCTGGGTAACCACTGCCACTCTACGGCAAAGAAATACACCAGAAACATCGCCACCACAAAAATAGGCACCGACAAACCTAGGGTACTAACGATAACAATCAGTCGTGACAGGATATGACGGGGGCGAATAGCCGCGAACACACCTAATGGGGTCGCAGTTAACAAGACGATTAGCAAAGCGCAAAAAGATAACTCAAGTGTGGCTGGCAGACGATCACCAATCACGGCTAAAGTGGCTTGCTTATGGTAATAGGATACGCCGAGATCTCCCGATAAAGCATCAGACAAATAACGGGCATACTGTTGTAGCAGTGGATCATTTAGGCCAAGACTTTCTGTCAGTTGCGCGCGCTCCGCTAAGGTGACATTTTGACCAACCATTTGCGTCACCGGATCACCCAGTTTCCCTTGTATAACAAAACTGGCAAAGCTAATGGTCAACATTACCAAAACAGCTTGCAGCAAACGTCGCAAAATAAAACCGATCATTCGTCCTGTTCCATCCGTTTCCCATTAATCGCTCTTACCAAGCGAACCTCAAGGTACTGTCAAATCGCCCCAATAGGGAACGTTTAGGAAGTTTATCACGCTTTCAAGGGGTACTTCTTGCTTAGATGCCCACACCAGTGGTTGCCAATAAAGCGGTAGCACAGCTTCTTCTTCACGGGCGGTACGCTCTATCCGTTGTAGCGTCCGTACCCGTTGTTCCGGATTCATTTCTCGGTTGGCTTGGGCGATGTCACTGTCGATTGCCGCGGAACAAAAGCCTGCGGAGTTGTAGACGCCCGTCCCCTTGGTAATATCAGAGCAGGCCAAGACAAACTCAAAGATATTGTTGGAATCAAAGGTATCCGCTTGCCAGCCGAGCATTAAGATATCGGCGGCACGTTGGTCATAGAACTGGAAATATTGCGCTTTGGGAAATGTCTTGAGATCCACATGAATATTGATTTTCGCCAACATGGCAGCCACCGCCTGAGCAATTTGCTCATCCGCCATATAACGATTGTTGGGGGCCATCATGGTCAAGCGAAATCCTTTTTCATACCCGGCTTCGCGCATCAAGGCACGGGCCAAGTCTGGATTATATTCCGGTTGTAGATCCTCCAAGTGTCCGAGAAAGCTAGGGGCGCTCAACTGCCCTGCTGCCGTCCCCATGTTGCGCAACACTTTTTGTACTAGCAAAGGTTCATTGATGGCTAAACGAATAGCCTTACGTATGCGGGGATTTTTAAGCTCTGTGCGACGTTGCTGGTTAAGCTGTAACATCACAATACGAGTCCCCGGTTCCACAAACATCTTAAGAGCAGGATTTCGCTGAACTCGCTCAATATCCACTGGAGCAATAGGGCTTGCCACATCCACTTCGCCAGAAAGCAATGCAGCCAACCGGGTTGAATCGGAACGAATTGGAATAAAGGTTAGCGCATCCACATTACCGGTAGCTTCGCTATCCCAATAACGGGGATTGCGAGTAACCTCTAGTACTTGTCCTACAATGCGTTTGGTAACTGTGTAAGGGCCACTTCCTGAAGCGTGCTGCGAGGCAAACGTCGCTTGGTACTTTACCACCTCGTCTCGCCCTGCATAGAACTTACTATCTAGGATAAAGGCATAGGCCAATACATTTAGTAACAATGGGTATGGATGTCGAGTGTGTAAATCGACGGTGTAGTTGTCGATCTTTTCCACTCGTTCAATCACATTGAATAAACCTTTGAAATCAACCGAACGTTGTAGCCGCGCCAGTGAAAACAACACGTCATCGGCAGTCATGCCGTTGCCTGAGTGAAACAGTACGTCTTTTCGCAGGAATAACCTTAGAGTGCTCCTATCCAGTTGCGCCCAGCTAGTAGCCAGACGGGGCTCAAAAGTACCGTCTTGCCGCCAACGCACTAAGGGGTCAAATACCGTGTGGGCGTATTGTTCGCCGGTCTCAGACAGCTGTTCATGGGGGTCAAGGGAGACGAGAGCGCCTTCCACCGCAATGCGCAGCTGCTTACTTTGGGCGTGGCTTAACCATACCGTTAATACCAAGCAAATCAGCGTACGCATTACCATGTTTTACTCCTAGGTTATTGGTTGACTAAATGACAGGCGATCAAATGACCATCAGCAAGGCTGCGTAGGGATGGCATCTGACTGCGGCATTGATCCTCGGCGTACTGGCAACGGCCATGGAAGGCGCAACCACTGGGTGGATTTAATGGCGAGGGCAATTCTCCTTGTAATTTAATACGCTGTCGTCGTTTCTCTGCTGCCAATTGTGGAGTACTGGATAACAAAGCCTGAGTGTAAGGATGCTTTGGCTGTTCAAATACTTGAGCACAGGAACCATGCTCAACCACCTTGCCAAGATACATGACCATCACTTGATCAGCAATGTGCTCCACGACAGATAAATCATGGGAGATGAACACATAGCTTAGGCCAAATTCCTGCTGTAAATCCATCATCAAGTTCAATACTTGTGCTTGAACTGACACATCCAAAGCGGAAACAGGCTCGTCCGCCACAATGATATCTGGGTCCAGCATCAGCCCCCTAGCGATAGCAATACGTTGCCGTTGACCACCAGAAAACATATGGGGGTAACGTTCATAATGCTCAGGTTTCAGACCTACTTTTGCCATCATTGCAAAAGCCTTTGCCTTGCGTTCCCCTGCTGAAAGCTTGGTGTTAATTACTAGGGGCTCTTCCAAAATAGCACCGATTTTTTTGCGGGGATTTAATGAGCCATAAGGGTTTTGGAAGATAATTTGAATTTTCTGGCGCAACCTTGCTTGGGCCTGTTTCGATAGGCTTAGCAGGTCTTCATCCCCATATTTCAGCTCCCCGGAGGTTGGAGTTTCAATCATGGTGAGCATCCGCCCTAAGGTCGATTTGCCACAGCCAGATTCCCCAACCACGGCTAAGGTTTCCCCTTTACCAAGGGAAAAACTCACGCCATCCACTGCTTTTACATGGGCGTCAGGTTTGAATAGCCCTTGTTTGACCTGATAATGCTGCTTCAGATTTCGTGCATCTAGGATTGTCTGCTTCATTTAATTGGGCTCCCGTTCATATCTAGCGGCGTATGGCACTTCACTTGTCGAGTTAAAGGTCCCTGCGCTGGAGGGACTTCTTCATGACAGCGCTCTGTTGCATAGGGGCAACGGGGACTCAAAAGGCAGCCGCTTGGGCGATCAAACTGTCCCGGTACCACACCAGGTAATGCCATTAAACGGGACTTTCCCGCCGCGGATTCTGGAAGGGATGCCAGTAATGCTTGGGTATAAGGATGTTTGGGGGTGCTGAATACTTCTGCTGCTGGTCCGCTTTCAACGATTTGTCCGGCATACATGACGATGACTCGATGAGCTACTTCCGCAACTAAGGCTAAATCATGGGTGATAAGCACCAATCCCATTTGTTTTTGCTGTTGCAAATTGATCAAGAGGTCAATGATTTGCGCCTGAATGGTAACATCAAGTGCCGTAGTCGGCTCGTCAGCGATCAGTAATTTGGGGTTGCAGGCAATGGCAATAGCGATCATCACCCGCTGACTCATACCGCCGGAAAGCTGGTGAGGATAAGCACTCATGCGAGTTTCGGGCGCTGGGATGCCGACTAAAGTTAACAACTCAATGGCCCGTTGTTGTAGCTGCTTTTTATTGCCACCTTGGTGCGTTTTCAACGCCTCGATGATTTGATAGCCCACGGTATAACAGGGATTCAAGCTCGTCATTGGATCTTGAAATATCATAGCGATATCGGAACCGGTTATTTTGCGACGCTGTTTTTCCCCCATAGCGAGCAAGTCTTGACCCATAAAGGTTAACTGCGCTGCCTTCACTTTGCCTGGATGGTCAATCAGTCCCATCACAGATAGGGAGCTCACGCTTTTGCCCGAGCCGGACTCCCCTACTATGCCCAAGACCTCGCCGGCTTCGACGCTGTAACTAATTTGATCGACGGCGCGAAAGTTACCGAACGTCACAGAAAGTTTGTCTAAAGTTAGTAATGACATAACGGCTCCTACTGCTTCAATTTCGGGTCAAGGGCATCACGCAAGCCGTCACCCATTAGGTTGAAGGCCAACACGGTCAGCAAAATCATCAGGCCAGGGAACGTAACGACCCACCAAGCTCGCTGCACGAATTGCAAGGCATCAGCCAACATGCTGCCCCACTCAGGGGTGGGAGGTTGCGCTCCTAAACCGAGAAAACCCAGTGCCGCCATATCCAAAATCGCGGAGGAAAACCCCAGCGTTGCTTGCACAATAAGTGGTGCAAGACAGTTTGGTAAAATACAGATAAACATCAGCCGCAGAGGGCCCGCACCAATAACGCGAGAAGATGTCACATAATCCCGAGACATCTCCGCCATGGTTGCTGCCCGGGTCAAACGTACATAGTGGGGTAAAGAGACAATAGAGATCGCCAGGGCGGCATTGACGATACTAGGGCCAAGCACCGCAACAATGGCAATCGCCAATAGCAAGCTCGGCATGGCTAGCATGATGTCCACAATACGCATAATGATGGTGTCGATCATGCCTTTGAAATAGCCAGCCACTAAGCCGAGCAATATTCCCATGGCGAGGGAAGCCGTTACCGCCACCATCCCCACGGCCAGAGACAGACGCGCCCCATGGATCAAACGGGATAAGATATCTCTGCCTACGTCATCTGTCCCAAGTAGATAAGCCCAATTTCCCCCTTCCATCCAAGCGGGAGGCAAGAGTAAGGCGTCCCGTGCTTGATCCGATGGCGAATGGGGGGCAATCACATCGGCGAATATAGCCATAAAACCAATGACTACAATAAAGCCAAGTCCAGCGACGGCCCCTTTGTTGCTGCTAAAGTAATACCAGAACTCTTGTAATGGTGTTCTTGGCGTCGGAGCAGAAAGTGTTTGCGTTGTCATAGGTGCTCCTTAACGACTGTGACGAATACGTGGGTTAACGATGCCGTAGGTAATATCCACCAACAGATTGACCACAATAATGATGGTGGCGACGATAAGTATCCCGCCCTGTACGACCGGATAGTCACGGCGACTGATGGACTCAATTAGCCATTTACCGATTCCTGGCCAAGCAAATACGGTCTCAGTTAGGATTGCACCGGACAACAATATCCCGACTTGCAAACCGATGACGGTAATGACGGGGATGAGCGCATTGCGCAGAGCATGAATAATAATGACACGCCACGGTGCGATGCCTTTGGCTCTAGCCGTACGAATGTAGTCCTCGCTCAACACCTCCAACATAGAGGAGCGCGTCATACGTGCAATCACGGCCATGGGTATGGTCCCAAGAACAATACTGGGCAGAATCAAATGGGCGACAGCAGAACCAAAAGCCCCTTCTTCACCGGAAAGAAAGGCGTCGATCAACATAAAACCGGTGACATCATCAATCCAATACACTACGTCAATACGTCCTGATACCGGCGTCCATCCTAAATTTACAGAAAAAATAAGCATTAATAGCAGTGCCCACCAGAATATGGGCATCGAATAGCCGGTAAGAGAAAAGGTCATCACGCTGTGATCAAATAATGTCCCCCGCTTAACCGCAGCGATAATGCCAGCAGGTAGTCCTACTAATATGGCGAAAATAGCGGCACACAGGGCCAGCTCGATCGTTGCAGGAAACAAGGTTAAAAATTCCCTCATGACCGGTTCCTTAGTGACCAGGGAATTGCCTAAATCACCTTGCAACACACCACTAACATAACGGAAATATTGTAAATAGAGGGGCTGATCAAAGCCTAGTTGGGCACTTAGCTCCGCATGACGTGCGGCGCTAACGCCCCGCTCCCCTGCCATCACTTCGATGGGATCGCCGGGAATTAGCCGAATTAGGGTAAAGGTCAGTAAGGTGATACCGATAAAGGTCGGAATGACCAGGCTCAAGCGGCGTAAAATAAACTGAATCATAACAGACTTGCTCTTGGGCTAGAGAGGTAGCCGCCCTTGGTAAAATCAAGAGCGGCTATATTTCACCCAGCTAGTTGGGTGAAGCTTCTAGGGTTCAACGATAATTGAGCCTATTTTTCTAGGCTGACGTTGTAGAAGTAGTGACCGCCAAGTGGGTCAATTTTGTAGCCTTTCACTTCTTTACGGATCGGCTCGTATACGACGGAGTGAGCCACTGTGATCCATGGCGCTTCACGTTTAAATACTTGCTGAGCATCCTCGTAGTACTTGGTACGTTCGGCCTTGTCAGCCGTGCGTTTAGCAGCCAACAGCAAATCGTTAAACTCATCGTTACACCATTGGGCACGGTTTGAACCGCCAACTCCATCACAACCTAGTAACACATAAAGGAAGTTATCTGGGTCGCCGTTGTCACCGGTCCAACCTAGTAGAACGGTATCGTGCTCACCTTTTTTCGAGCGGTTTAGGTATTCCCCCCACTCATAGCTGACGATTTCCGCGTCTACACCAATTTTCTTCCAATCTTCTTGGATGATTTCCGCCATACGGCGTGCATTTGGGTTGTAGGGACGCTGTACTGGCATTGCCCAAATATTGGTCTTGAAGCCATTCTCGTACCCTGCTTCTTTCAACAACGCTTTGGCTTTAACCGGATCGTAGCTGTAGTCCTTAACTTGCTTGTTGTAAGACCACATAGTTGGTGGAATTGGGTTTTTGGCAACTTTACCGGCACCTTGGAATACGGCGTCGATAATGGCATTTTTATTGGTAGCTAGACTCAATGCTTGGCGCACTTTGGTATCGGTAAAAGGAGCTTTTTGAGTATTGAATGCCAAATAGCCAACGTTCAGGCCTTCCTGACTCATAAGATTGATGTTCTTATCCGCTTCCATTTGGGCCAAATCAGCTGGATTCGGATATGGCATAACATGACACTCACCCGCTTTTAGCTTGGCGTAACGTACTGATGCATCTGGAGTAATAGAGAAGACTAAACGGTCGATTTTGGCTTTGCCTTGCCAGTAGTCTTCAAATGCGGTGTAACGGATCAAAGAGTCTTTTTGATACTGGACTTTCTGGAATGGACCAGTGCCCACTGGGTTGATATCAAGTTGCTCCGGCGTCCCTTTTTTCATTAGGTAATCGGCCTGTTCTGCCGAGAAAATTGAGGCGAAGTCCATAGCGAGGTTCGCAACAAATGGCGCTTCTGGTTGATTAAGCACGAATTTCACCGTGTAGTCATCTACGCGGACGATATCCTTGATCAAGTCCTGCATACCCATACCATTGAAATACTCGTATGCACCACCGGATACGGTATGGTAAGGATGGTTTTTGTCCCACTGGCGAGCAAAGGAGAAAATGACGTCATCGGCATTGAAGTCACGACTTGGCTTAAAGTCCTTGCTGCTGTGGAATTTCACCCCTTTTCGCAAATGGAAAGTGTATTCCAAACCGTCTGGCGAGACTTCGTAGCTTTCCGCTAAGCCTGGCTCAGTTTCCGTTGTGCCTAGTTTGAACTCGACCAAGCGGTTAAACATATTTTTTGAACTGGCGTCGAAGGTGGTACCTGAGGTGTAAAAAGTTGGGTTGAATCCTTCAGGGCTTCCCTCTGAGCAATAAACCAAGGTAGTTGCTGCGTGGGCCGAAGTGGCAATGGCACCGGCAGCCATAAGCGCAAGAGGTAATGCCGCTAACTTCATTTTCATAGTAACTCTCCGTAATTATCATTATGTCGATCTACTGTTCCTCATACGAAGCGCATCAGAATAGGTAGTCGGTTCTTTGTGATATGACCGCGCTATACAAATCAGCAAGGAAGTTGCACAGATCGCGTACAGGAAGAGTACTGAAGCAAGGTGAATGGAGACAATCGAAATAGTGACATGCCTTATGCGTCAGACGCATAAGGCAGTAGAGAGAATCTGCACAGGCTGCCACAAGCGGCCTATGCAGAGAACACCAATTAGTCGGCTTGCGCTTTGATTACCGGCGTTTGGCAATCCACTTCGAGGTTCTGGCCGCGGTGACGCAATAGATGATCCATTAGGGTCAATGCCAACATGGCTTCGGCGATTGGGGTCGCGCGAATACCTACGCACGGGTCATGACGACCTTTGGTGATGACCTCAATGGCGTTCCCTTCACGGTCAATACTGCGGCCCGGGATAGTAATGCTAGAGGTTGGTTTAAGAGCCATGTGAACCACGATATCTTGCCCAGAGGAAATGCCACCAAGCACACCACCGGCATGATTACTGAGGAAGCCTTCTGGCGTCATTTCATCCCGATGCTGGCTACCCTTTTGCTCTACCACATCAAAGCCATCACCGATTTCCACGCCTTTAACCGCATTGATACTCATCATGGCTTTGGCAATATCCGCATCCAGACGATCGAATACAGGCTCACCTAACCCTGGCATAACGTTTTTCGCGATCACAGTGATTTTAGCGCCGACGGAATCCCCTTCACGGCGCAAGTTGGTCATGTATTCTTCAAGCTGAGGAATGGCATCAGGATCTGGGCTAAAGAAGCTGTTTTCGTATACTTGAGACAGGTCTTTCGCTTCGAGTTTGATTGGCCCAAGTTGTGAAAGGAACCCTTGAATCTCAATACCATAGGTGGTTTTCAGGTATTTCTTAGCGATAGCACCGACAGCCACACGCATGGCTGTTTCACGGGCTGAAGAGCGGCCACCGCCCCGGTAATCACGGAAACCATATTTTTGATCATAGGTGTAATCCGCATGGGCAGGACGGAAGGTATCTTTGATATTACCGTAATCTTTGGAGCGCTGGTCCGTGTTTTTAATTAATAGACCAATGGAGGTGCCGGTAGTTTTGCCTTCAAACACCCCTGACAGGATTTCAACCTCATCCGGTTCGCGACGTTGGGTTGTGTGCTTAGAGGTCCCCGGTTTACGTAGATCAAGATCCCGCTGTAGATCGTCAACAGAAATTTCTAACCCCGGTGGGCAACCATCAACAATTGCTCCTAACGCTACGCCGTGACTTTCACCAAAGGTAGTGACGCGAAAAAGTGTTCCAAATGTATTGCCAGCCATGTGCTAGTTACTCTTTATCAATGTTCTTGTAATGCTGGATACTAATCCAACAGTGCTTCTAATTCTTCTTTGCCGAGCACAAAGACGCCGTTGCCGCCATTTTCCAAATCTACCCACATGAAGGGCACATCAGGATAAGCTTCTTGCAAGGCGACTTCACTGTTGCCTACTTCATAAACGATGATGCCACCATCGTGAAGATAATTCGCCGCTTGGGCAAGGAACTGCCGGGTGAAGTCCAAGCCGTCATCGCCGGAAGTGAGTGCCAATTCCGGCTCGTTATGAAATTCCGCTGGAGCGGTAGCAAAATCTTCTGCATCTACATAAGGTGGGTTACAAATAATCAAATCGTATTTGCGTCCTTCTAAGGCCGCGAACATATTAGATTCAAAGGCCGCAACCCGATCTTCTACTTCGTGTAGTGCGATGTTCTTCTCTGCCACTTCAAGCGCCTTGGGGGAAATATCGGTAATATCCACCTGGGCATCTTCAAAAGTCAGTGCAGCAGCGATACCTAAACACCCAGATCCGGTACACATGTCCAAGATACTTTGCGGGTAACCACCTAGCCATGGAGCAAATTCATTCTCGATCAACGCCATAATCGGAGAACGAGGAATTAATGTGTCTTTAGTGACGTAGAATGGCAGACCCATAAACCAAGCTTTGCCAAGCAAATAGGGTAACGGCTCCCGTTTGGTAATACGGGTGTCGATCAGTTTAACTATGCGTTTACGCTCATCGGTGGTAAGGCGTGCATCGAGCATATCCCGATCAAAATCAAGGGGCAGCTCCAGTGCACCAAGCACCAGATGTACGGCTTCATCCCACGGGTTGTCAGTGCCATGTCCATAAAACAAATCCGCTTTACGAAAGCGGCTATAAGTCCAGCGTAGAAAATCTTTAATCGAATGAAGGTCGCGAATCGCGGATTGATGTCGGCTCATTGGGCTCTGTTAACTGATTGAATTTGTTGCGTAGTATAACGTGAACCCGCACTCGACTCTATCGTTACCGTTTTTTTCCATGTACTTCGGCATGTTCCAACACCTGCATTTTACTAACAATCTCATCCAATTTTTGCTGCATTGCACTGCTACTAGCATACTCTTTGAGTAGCTGACTTATATAGCTTTCCCGTTCCGCCAGCGTGCCCACAAGTTGCTCGTTGTTTTGGCGTAGCTGTTGTAGCTGGATATCTTGTTTAGCCAACTCTACCTGTTGCTGGTGGTAGCTATGGAGCAGTTCCTTGTGGCTTTGCTGACTTTCGCCCAACTCTCGCTCCAATAATTGATTGCGGCTAGCGGTATATTGAAGTTTCTCCGTCAAGGTATGGTTTTGTGCACCGACTTCGGAGAGCTGATTTTCAAGCTGTGCCAGCTTTGTCTTTAGCTCGGTGTTTTCAGATTCTGCCGCGAGTAAAGCTTCCGTCAGGCTATCGTAACGCCCTTCTATCGCTTGGGTTTTTAAGCTCTGTTGTTGCGACGTTTGGGCAAGATGCTCATCCACCACCGTCATCATGACTTGCAGGGTATCTCGCTTAAATCTATCAATAGCGGGCTGTAAGTAATCTGCATATTCCTTGAGCTCGTTTTGCTGATGCTCCCGGTAGGCCTCTTCCCATTCACTAATGGCATTTTGCAAGGTTGTGTTAGAGCCCCGGCGACCATCAAGCGCTTCGAAGTATTCTGCAACTCGTGGAATATTCGGATAACGATGCTGGTCGAGTAAGACCCAGCAGGCCTCGATAATTTCTTCACGGCTAATATTCGCTTTACGTGCCATTTGTTTGCACCTTGAATTTTAAAGATAAAATAGATAGATTAATTTTTTATTTTATCTTTAGTTCGCGTTTGAGGAAAGCAACACTAATAGCCTTTGGGGAACGAATGTAACGGGCGCTTGCCTGCCGTTAAATCAGTCAGTGCCTTGGTGGCAGCTTCGTAACCAAGATCAATCAGTTCTTTTGCACGCCAAAATTCGTAGAAGCCACTGGCATCTTTAGGGATGGAGATAAGGAGATCCGGCGGATAGCCTGCCAACTTGTATTGGGTCAGGGATTCTTGCATGGTCTCGAACATCATATTAATAGTCTGAATACGCCCCCAACTTTCGGGGTCATAACGCTTAGGCAGAACCTCTTCAGATTCATCGTCCCGATTGAGGCCAAACAAGCCTTTGACTGACGACCACCATTCTGGCTCATTATCATCAATGGGTTGGGGCAAGTGGCTTTCCTCGCCGTGCATAGCAGGGCCATTCAAATCCACCGCAATGATGTAATCCGCATTAGCGGCAACCGTTGGGATAATGGGCAAAGGATTGAGCACACCCCCATCCACATAGACACGACCATTAATCTGCACCGGGGTGACAATGGAGGGCACGGCTGAAGATGCCCGCATAGCAGAAATCAGACTGCCCCGCTGAAACCAACATTCCTTTTGACTCAACAAATCAACAGCAACGGAGGTATAAGGAATAGTAAGATCTTCGATATTAGGATTACCGGTTATTTCTTCTATCGCATGAAAGTAACGATCACCGCGAATGTAAGCCCCGTGAAACAGAGACATATCCAACATGCGTAGCACATCCACTCTGTCGAGGGATTCGCTCCATTCCTGAAACTGGTTAAGGGTTCCGGTGGCATAGGCACCAGCGACTATGGAGCCGATGGAACACCCAGCAAGACTGACAATCTCGTAACCCTGCTCCAATACTGCGTTAATCACACCGATATGAGCATTACCGCGGGCAGCACCACTTCCTAACACCAGCGCAACTGTCTTCTTCATGAAGCTTCCTTTAGTCTGTGCTTATTAGATAGCCGGTATTAATTGTCTGGGGAAAACATGAATAATACGCGGTTGCTGCCATATCGTTCCGCCGCAATCTGGGCACTATTGATAAAGCGCACTTGTGATTGTGCCTCAAGCGGCAACAGTTCACGTAATTTACTAATATGTTCATCGCCGCTAACAATAGCGGACTCCGGCGTATTGCGATCCCCGATGACCAAGGCAATAAGGTGGCGATCCGGATAATCATTTAAAAATCGTCGAATACGCGGGATGTCGGATACGTCCATCTGGGCGATGATGCCATCATCAACCGAATTCTGCTCTGGTAAGACTTCATCCAGACGCACCATCACATCACCAGCACCCCGGCGATTGATGTATATGGTCAAATAGTTACCAGCATTGTCTTGGGCTGCCGCTAACCACTGACTGCCATCTGCTCCGTATAACAGATAATCGCCAAAGAAGTTATTCGCCCAAGCATTAGCGCTACCACAAGCACGAGCTTCACACTGGTATAGAATGGAATAGTCGGTAAGCTGAGTTTGATAATGGCGAATCACCTCTTCCAAATCGGCATTGCGATCTATCTTGTAGAGAGTCGCAGTTTTCTCGCCAGCGATTCTGGTAACTTGCTCTGGCTCCCAGCCACGACCAACTCGTGCGATCTTGGCGAGAGGAATTTCAATAAAAGGCGCTTGCGCAGATTCGCTTTTGACTAGTTGAGCTGCCCGAAAGGGTTCTAACATGGCGGCCATTGAGGACATGGAGACACTAACAGAACTGCATATCGCGGCAGCACCGATAAGGTGCTTGTAAGTTACCTTCATAGCCATAAAACTTCCCCTTAAGTCACCAAACTTAGTTCTGATCAATAAATTTGGTAATCTGCTGTGCCACTAAAGTGGCGGTGCTTGGCTCCAAGTGAAAATGATGCCCACCGGGCAACCATTCTAGTTTGATCCACGGGAAGGCTTCTGATCGCTTTTTCACCAGCGTTAAGTTGTCTTGGTAAATACCCTCTTCGGCCACTAACGCCAATGTGGGGCATTTGATCTCACTAATAAAGGCTTCCACTGCCGCCTCATCCATACGAAATGGAGACGGAAAGGTCAGCTTCGGATCATGGCGCCAATGCCAACCATGTTCCGTTTCTTGTGCAGCTCGACGCACAAGGGGTGTTGCAGCCGCTTCGCTCAGTTTCGTCATACCTTGCATTCGTGCATGAACCAGATCTGCCAGTTGCGGGTAACGCACCTGGCGATCACCACGATACTTGAGCATTTTTTGCATGGCGCGCTGCATTGTCACCACGCGCTCATGTGGACTGGCAGAGAGTGGCCCCATGTTATCTAAGATAATTAAGCCACGTACTTTTTCAGGCGCTAATGCTGCAACCAGCATAGCGACTGCTCCCCCCATGCTATGACCAATTACCCAGCTACTTTGCGTGCTATTTTGTAACACTCGGATAGCGTCTAGCGCATGATCCCATAGGTGATAAAAACTTCCGTCAGGCTTATGATCCGACAGGCCGTGCCCAGATTGATCCAGAGCAACATGATTAAAGTCACTCAGATACGGAGCAAGGTTATCGAAACTGGCCGCATTATCTAGCCATCCATGTAAAGACAATACGCGCAAAGCACTTGGATTGGATGATAGCCACTGCTTACCGGCTAACTTGCTGTAGCCTAGATTAAAGACAACTTCTTTTGCCATTTTCTCCCCAGCTAAGCACGTTGTTTTAATTTAGGTAAGATTCCCCAACGAAATTGGCAGCATGCTGTGGCGAATAAATCCCCTTCCATTGCCGCTAAGGCAGCCGTTTCCATGCTAAATTGATGGGGCAAAGGAGCATCGGCGAGCATATCAACTAACTGATAGGCAAATGGCTGATGGGTTACGAGTAAAATGGACTGATAGGGCAGATCGTTTAACCACAATGCCACATCGAGCTCGCGACCACTTGGCGTGATCGTATCGACAGTTTGTATCTCAGCTTGTGTGCCGAATACTTTAATAAACTCATTGGCGGTTTGTTGCGCCCTAAGGTAAGGACTCACAAAAATTGCATCAAAGTCTTCACCCGTTTCGGCGAATTGCATGGCGGTTGACTGAACCTCTGCCATCCCGAGCTCGGTAAGATAGCGAGAGGCATCATTCTCGTAGCCAGATGCTTGAGCATTACCGTGACGGAGTACGTAGAGGCGCTTAGTGGCCATTGTCATCACCATTCGGCCAAGCTTGGAACGGGAAAGGCTTTTCTTCGGTTTGGAACGCTAAGAAGCGGAAGCTCTGCTGAATGAAAGTTGACAGACTTGTTAACCAACCGCCAAGGGTATAAGGCTCGTATCGAGACGCCAATTTAATAATGGTAACGATGACTAAAAGAAAACCAAATACACATACTGCTAAGTTGATTAAACCCCAGTACAGTGCCATAAATACTAGGCGAATCCACATGCTTTGATCTTTGTAACCAGGCTTTGACATGGCCTTATTCTCCTGCCGTTGCAAACTCAACATCCCATTTTTGCTCTCCGGTCATTAGGCTACCGATAAGAGATTCTAGGGACGCATTTTCAAAAATTAACTTATATAATCCCGCCGCCAATGGCATGTAAAGCCCATGTTTCTGGGCTTCATCTACAACCATCTTCAGGGTGTTGACCCCTTCCGCCACTTCGCCAATTTCGGCAACTGCGTCCTCTAGTTTTTTTCCAGAACCGAGGGCAAAACCTACTCGATGGTTACGACTTAGCGGTGACGTACAGGTAGCGATTAAATCCCCCATGCCCGCCAAACCCAAAAAAGTCATGGGATTAGCGCCAAAATGCACGGCAAAACGACTCATCTCCGCGAGACTACGGGTCATGATCATCGCCATGGTGTTTTCACCAACTTTAAGTGCTTTGGCGAGTCCACAAACAATGGCGTAGATATTTTTTAGCGCTCCAGCCAACTCGACACCGGTGGCATCTTCATTTTCATAGACACGAAAAGTTTTGGATTTGAGCAGTTCGATAACCGTATCGCGCACCCCTTCATCGGCGCTGGCGATCACAGAACCAGTGAGCTGTCCTGCCGCAATTTCTTTTGCCAAATTTGGACCGCTTAACACACCGATTCGTTCCGTGACGCCATTGCGACGCAAGATATCGCTCATCAACTCAAAGCGGCTTGGATTGAACCCTTTAGTTGTACTAATCAATAGTTTTTGGGGAGTTAACAGTGGGCGAATTCGCTCCACTACCTGCTCAAATGACTTGGAGGGAATAGAAACAAAAATAGTATCGCTGGCTCTAATGGCGGATTCTAAGTTACTAGTGGCTAGCAATTCGCGGTGCAAAGGAGCATTTGGTAAATAACGGCTGTTGAGGCCAGTTAAATTTATCTCTTCGACTTGCTGCTCATTACGCATCCATTGGCTAACTTGATGTCCATTCTGAGCCATGATGTTCGCCAAAGCAGTACCAAAACTACCACCACCCAGTACACAAACTGATTGTTTATCCATTTCTGCAATGTGCCTTATTGTTATGATGAACAGCTGACCTCAAGCTTGCGTCCCCAATCAGGGGGGCGTTTGGCAAGCTGCTCACTGTCACTATGCTCGTCGAAGGGCGTTGCCAAAACCTTTAGTAACTGGCGCATGGGTAAATAATTGCCCTGCTCCGCCGCCTCTATAGCATGGTGAGCGAGATAATTTCTAAGTATAAATTTGGGGTTGACGGCATACATTTCAAGGGCAACTGCGTGCTGGTCGCGACTGTCATCACGGCGTTCCCAGTACTGCTCTAGCCAGATCTGTAAACGTTGGCGATCAATCACCTCATCTAGGACAGGACTATTGTCGATACGGGAACAGGCGCAAAGTTTACGCCAGAAGAGAGTGTAGTCCATCTGCTCTTGGCGCAGAATCGTCCAAAGTCCATCAAGTAACGATTCAACATCTTTACTGCTGGATAGACCCAATTTAGCAGCCATTAGCTGGTCGTAGGTACTTTGCAACTTAGGTTCGTACTGCTGTAAGGCGTTGATTAGCTGCTCACGACTTAAGCGTCTTGAAAAACAGCGAGCTAGGCAATTTAAATTCCAGAGGCCGATACTTGGTTGATTTTGAAAAGCGTAGCGCCCCTCATAATCTGAATGGTTACAGATCCATTTAGGATCATAGTCTTCCATAAAACCAAACGGACCATAATCGATAGTATCGCCGATAATAGAGAAATTATCCGTATTCATCACGCCATGCTGGAAACCAACGGCTTGCCAGTTGGCAATCATAACCGCGGTGCGCTCTACAATATCGATAAACATCGCCTCAATAGGGTCACGAGCGGTAGCACATTGCGGAAAAAGGTTGGCTAACGTGTAATCTATTAGCTGATCAAGATTGTCGTAACGTTGATGGGCAAAGAAATATTCGAAGTGACCAAACCTAATATGGGTTCGTGCAGTGCGAACCAGCATAGCCCCTGGCTCTGGCTTTTCACGATAAACCGCCTCACGGCTATCAAATAGTGCCAGTGCGCGCGTTGTTGCAATGCCTAAACCATGCATAGCCTCGCTACACAAGTATTCTCGAATACAAGAACGCAGCACCGCGCGACCATCACCCATGCGACTGTAAGGCGTTTGCCCAGCTCCTTTCACGTGGAGATCGTGAAAACTACCATCGGCCGCTTGGACTTCGCCAAGTAACACACCACGACCGTCACCCAACCGGGGGGTGAAACCTCCAAACTGATGACCAGCATAAACCATACTGAGCGTTTCAGGGATGTCGATGGCACCGCTAAGGACAGCCTTAACGGAGTCATCTTTTAGATCCACACCTAGAAAATTAGCGAGGTCGGCGTTGCCTTCTACTAAACGCTGTTCAGCCAACGGCTGCACACGAGTGTGAAGAAAAAAATCATCGCCTAATGCTGCAAAACGATGGTGTAGCTGCATAGGGATTAGCCGTTATCGACCATGTATTCGCAGCGAATACTCTCTC
The DNA here is from genome assembly GCF_006385675.1 of Maribrevibacterium harenarium. GTDB lineage: Bacteria > Pseudomonadota > Gammaproteobacteria > Pseudomonadales > Marinomonadaceae > Marinomonas > Marinomonas harenarium. The sequence continues at coordinate 219,999 of NZ_VFRR01000001.1, forward strand.
CGACCACCTTCTCAATTTCAGGGATCATAAAAGCATCGTCTTCGCTGGCAAAACTGACGGACTTACCCGTCTCGCCACCACGACCAGTACGACCAATACGGTGAACATAGTCCTCTGGGTCTTCCGGCAGGGTGTAGTTGACCACAAGCTCGATGTTGTCCACATGGATTCCACGACCGGCAACATCCGTCGCCACAAGTACCTGAATCACACCATCTTTGAAGTTCTGGAGTGTCTTAACTCGTTTATCTTGGGAAACTTCTCCAGATAGCATGGCGCAGCTAAATTTCGCATCTTTTAAACGCTCATAAAGATCGCGAGTCTCATCGCGACGATTGGCGAAAATGATGGTGCGCTGGGAGCCATTCTCTTCGATCAAAGACTTCAATACCGGCCATTTTTGTTCAGCTTCAACCGTGTAAATGACTTGATCGATATTTTTGTTGGTAGTCTCTTTTGGAACCACAGATACTTCTTTAGGCAAGTAAGTCCATTGGCGCGCCAAATTTTGAATGTCCCGTGGGAACGTGGCACTAAACAACATGGTTTGGCGACGTTCCTTGTGCGGAGTCATTCGGATGATGCTCTTGACATCCGGGATAAAGCCCATGGACAGCATTCGATCCGCTTCATCCAACACCAAGCACTCAACTTTGTTCAGCATGACTTTTTTGTTGCGGGCGAAATCTAACAGACGTCCCGGAGTCGCAACCACAATATCAGCAGATTCGCTTTCTAAAGCTCGTTGTTGTTTGTCATAACTCATACCACCCACTAAAGAAACCACGTTTAGGTCACAGTTAGTGGTTAGTTTTTCCGCCTCGTCGGCGATCTGTAGCGCAAGTTCTCGTGTCGGCGCAATGATTAGGCCTCGGGCAAAGTGACTTGGACGCTCTTCTTCAAGTGGGTAATCAAGAAAGTCACTGATCATCGCAATTAGAAAAGCGGCCGTTTTGCCAGTACCGGTTTGCGCTTGGCCAATCAAGTCATAGCCCTGTAGGGTAATCGGTAATGTTTCAGCCTGAATTTCACTGCAGTACTCAAACCCCATTTCCTGAATGGATTTAAGAACACGGTCAGGAAGATTTAAATCGTGGAAGCGAGCCTTACCAGTCAACTCTGGTACCTGAAACTGGGCTAACGACCAAGGTTGCTGATCATTGCTTGTGTTAGGCTTTGGCCCTTTGTCGGCTCGCTTGGTTGGCGCTGCTTCGGCTTGTAGAGGCATTGACTTTTCTTCTATGGTTTCATCATTGCCTTGATCCACACGTTCACGATGGTATTTTTGACGTGGTGACTTATTACGTGGACGGCGAGAGCGTTTTGGGCCCTTGCGTTCTGAGCTGGCGTCTTTTTGGGTATTTTCCATTATGTATTGTTTCGTTTCTCGTTGGAGATTTAGTGAGTTTGGGCTGAGTGTATCAATATGCACTACTTTTATCACCCTTAGTTTTGTAGTCGCCGATAGGGAGGCAAACTGTTTATTAGCTGGGAACCATATCGTTTAGTGAGCAAGCGCTTATCTAAAATATGAATTTCCCCTTCGTCCTGTTCACTACGCAGCAGCCTACCGGTAGCTTGTACTAAGCGTAATGACGCATCCGGTATGGAGATTTCCATAAAAGGATTGCCGCCCCGCTTTTGTATCCACTCAGCCAGTGTCGCTTCAACTGGGTCATCTGGCACGGCAAATGGGATTTTGGCAATATACACCCTCGTCAAATAATTGCCTGGCAAATCTACCCCTTCGGCAAAACTGGCCAGTCCAAAAAGAATACTCCCTTTTCCTCCGTCGATGGCCTTGCGGTGGGCGTCCAAAGTAATGCGTTTTGATTGCTCTCCCTGAATCAGCAGCAGATCTTTAAGTGGCTCATTCAGCCCCGCAGCCACCTCTTCCATCTGACGCCGGGAGGAAAATAGCACCAGACTTCCGCGACTCACATCTAGGTGGTCGTTTAAATAACGAATTACCTCTTTGCTATGCAAATCACCAGCGCTGGGTTCCGCTTGCATATTGGGGATACATAAGGCTCCTTTGTTAGCAAAATCGAAAGGACTCAGCACCCGCAGGTATTCGCTAGTGCGTGGCACGCCGGAGCGCATATTGAAACGGTGAAATTCATTCAGAGCAGTCAAGGTAGCGGAGGTTACCACCGCACCAAAGCATTTATCCCATAACTGCATACGTAATGTATGGGCTGCCAATATGGGAGAGCCACCCAATTCAATATCTTGGTCTAGCCCTACTCCTGTTACGGCCAACCAACGTGCATTCGGCGGATAGGTGGGATCGTCTTGCAGAGAAAATAATAGCCACAGCTCTCGGGAGGCTTCCAAACGGCCTAAAATCACACCCAATATGGGCTGCCAAGCCTCGCCTACCTCTGCAGTGATCCCCATACCCTCGTTTTGTTTCGCTTTTTTGCACTCATCGAGAATGCTATCAATTTGTCCATGTAGCTTCTGATAGGAGGTTGCTAAGCTATAAGCCAATTGTCGCAACTCATCGGGTATTACACCGAACTCAAACCGATGAAATCGGGTTTCTTGATCCAAGCCTAAGTTTGCAATATACGGTGCAAGTCCCTGCTGCGCGTATTGAATAAAGTTAACAATGCTGTTGATCTGTTGGGGGATCTTTAGCAGTAGTTGCCCCGTCACACAAACCTCTTCCGTCAACTCTTGGCGCAGGTTAATCAAGTTCTTATCAAGCTGCTTTAGCCATTGGATACTCTGCTGTAGCCGTACTTCGTGCCGAAAATGGGAAATGGCTTTATCTGGCAGGTGGTGTCCTTCATCAAATATATAAATAGTTTCTTCCGGTGCAGTGAGGATGGCACCACCACCTAATGACAAATCCGCCAGTACTAAATCGTGGTTCGCGACTATGATGTCCGCCGTTTCCAGTTCGGCTCTCGCTTTGAAAAAAGGGCAAGCAGAGAAATTGGCGCAGTTGCGATTAGTACACTGTTGATGGTCGGTGGTAATCCGTTGCCAATCCTGTTCACGTAAGCTGCCTTCCCAGTTGTCTTTGTCGCCATCCCAATTACCGTCCCGTAGCGCCTTATCCATTTCTTGATACAACACAGTATTGATTTCGTCCGGCGATAAATGCTGTTCAATTAGACCGGCAAACATGTCTTCCATGGGGGTATCTTCGGTACTGAGCAGACTGTCTAATTGGTTAAGACAAAGATATCTGCCACGGCCTTTCGCAAGGGTGTAGCGAAACTGCAAATCGGTTAGGGAGAGCAAATCAGGTAGCTCTTTGTGCAAAATCTGTTCTTGCAAAGCCACGGTAGCGGTGGAAATAACTAATTTGACGCCCTTTTGTTTAGCAATCGGAATCGCTGATAAACAATAAGACAAAGTTTTACCAGTACCCGTTCCGGCCTCGATCACGGCAATGTGCTTTTCGCCCAGCCGCTCCCCTTCGGAACCCTGCGTTATCCCGCCTAGGGTGCGCGCGATGGTCGCGATCATGTGGCGCTGGCCTACACGGGCGTTATGGCCCTTTGACTTGAGATATTGGCGGTAGGCATGTTGAATACTTTGTTTTAATTCGTCGGAAAGCATGAGAACTATTGAGAAACCTAAACTTTGCTGTATATAATACCAGTACCTGTACAAACAAACAGATGCTTTATGATTAAATTAACCAAAAGACAGTCCGACGTATTGGAAACCATCCGTGCCTTTATCGATGAAACCGGCTTCCCACCGACCCGCGTTGAAATTGCTAAACGGCTAGGTTTTCGCTCACCTAACGCCGCCGAGGAGCACCTCAAAGCCCTTTGTAAAAAAGGCGCAATTGAAATGCTTTCCGGCGCTTCCCGCGGTATTCGTCTTGTGGAAGAAGCCCCCGATGCCGCTAACGACGAGGGCACTTTGCCAATTATTGGTCGAGTCGCCGCAGGCTTTCCCATTTTAGCTCAGGAAAATATCGACTCCCGCGTGGCGATTCCTGCCGATATGTTCTCTCCTAAAGCCGACTATTTATTATCAGTAAGTGGCATGAGTATGAAGAACGTCGGAATTTACGACGGCGACTTGATTGCGGTACATAGAACTCATGCTGTACGAAATGGGCAAATCGTTGTGGCCCGGATCGGTGATGAGGTCACCGTTAAGCGGTTCCAAAAACAAGGGCGCATGGTTCACTTAATTCCTGAAAACGAGGAATTTGATGACATCATCGTAGACTTAGAAAGTGAAGAGCTCACCATTGAAGGTCTCTCCGTAGGTGTCATCCGCCGCGGTCATTAAGCTCGGCACTAACTGCTAGCAAGGATGCTAACAGTTAGTGGAGTATTCTGGGAAGTTCCTCTTCTTCGAGCTCGTCATAATCATCAAGGTCCTCGAAACCCTCCGAATAGACGAAATCGATACCTGCGTGAAACATGCGTTTTGCTAGTTCAAAATAACGATCTTTTAGATAATCCTTAGTGTCGTCGGAAATTTTTAGTACCGCTAAAGGCGGGCACTCCTCTTCCCCTTCATCGTGGGCTGGGCGCAGCACGATATCGCCATTTTCCAGTTCTACAATTTCTAAAAAGGTATCTTTCATATCAGTACTCTGACGCATCTTCGCGGTAGCGCAAGACTAACTCTACTAGTGCATCTAGGATAAATTTGGTCGAGGCTCCCCCGTCGGAGCCTTTACCAATTAGCTGTGCAGGAGTGGCAGTTTGTACCGGCGATTGACGACACTCGAATTGGGTATCGTAACGCTCGAACAATTGCCGCAACCAAGATTGAGGTTGCGATAATTGCTGGCTAAGTTCATTCAGTACCGGAATACTCTGCTCTGCGGTCGCTGCCGCCTGCTGCAACTGCTCTATAGTCAGTTGATCAGCCTTCAGGCGATAGCCTTGCTTAATCTCCTGTAGTAGCCCATTTACCGCGCTGCGAAGCTGGTACACAGCGGAAGACTCTAAACTGCCAACCAGCCATTGGGCCTGTTCCATTTGACTTTGCTGGAGTAGGCGTCGTGCCGCATCAAGGCGCTGATTAGTCGCACTAGCATGACTGACTTGGGACATTATTTCTTTTTCCCTTCCTCGACTAGCCACTGCTTACCATTGTAAAAAGCCTTCCAACCAGTTGGTTTACCATCCACTTCGGTCATAATGTATTGCTCTTTAGTCTTGCGGCTAAAGCGAATGACAGTTGGATTGCCCTCGTTATCTTGGGTGGGAGCCTTGGCGAAGTAAGCGTACTTAGGATCAATTTGATCCATGTATGGCAGCAGCTCTTTGACTAACGGCGGGCGGGTCTCGCGCTTCTTCGGAAATTGGCTAGCAGCCAAAAACAGTCCCGTCGCCCCATCACGTAATACGTAGTGGTCTTCGACCTTTTCGCATGCCAAATCCGGCATTGGGACTGGGTCCATTTTCGGTGGTGCAACTTCCCCATTTTTGAGCAGTTTGCGAGTGTTGCTGCAAGCCTCATTCGTACAGCCGAAGTACTTACCAAAACGGCCCGTTTTTAGCTGCATGTCGTGACCGCATTTGTCACACTCGATAAGCGGGCCATCGTAGCCTTTGATTTTGTAGTTACCCTGTTCTACTTCGTATCCATCGCAACTTGGGTTGTTACCACAAACATGTAACTTGCGGTGTTCATCCATCAAATAACTATCCATGGCAGAACCACATTTCTGGCAGCGGCGCTTGTTGATGAGAGCTTTGGATTCGCCTTCTTCGTCGTCAACCGCAATAGCTTCGTCACCGCTAATCAAGTTAATAGTAGCTTTGCAGCGTTCTTTCGGTGGCAAGGCATAACCAGAGCAGGATAGAAATACGCCGGTGCTGGCAGTACGGATTTGCATTGGACGACCGCATGTGGGACAAGCGATATCAGTGGGTGTAGGCTCATTGGGTGCCATGCCCCCGTCCTCACTTTCTGCCACGGTCAGTGTGTTACTGAAATCGCTATAAAAATCGTCTAACACCTTAATCCAGTCTTTTTCGCCTTGGGCGATATCATCCAACTCCTCTTCCATCTGCGCGGTAAAGCTATAGTTCATCAAACTATTAAAGCTTTGTACCAAACGATCGGTGACAATATCCCCCATCTTCTCTGCAAAGAAACGGCGATTTTCTACCCGCACGTAGCCGCGCTCTTGGATCGTGGAAATAATGGACGCATAAGTGGACGGACGACCAATGCCGCGTTTCTCCAATTCTTTTACTAGGCTAGCTTCGCTGTAGCGGGCTGGCGGCTTGGTGAAATGTTGGGCAGGCAATAATTCTTGTAAAGCTAACACTTCACCCTTTTGCATTTCGGGCAAGATAGTGTCTTCGCCCTTACGCCCCATTGGCGTAAGTACGCGGGTGTAACCGTCGAAACGTAGAATGCGCCCCTTGGCTTTTAGCTCATATTCCCCTGCTGTCACCGTAACCGTGGTAGAAGTGTACTGGGCTGGTGTCATTTGGCAGGCGATAAACTGATTGCGAATCAAGTCGTATAGACGGTGCGCATCCTTGTCCATACCCTGTAGCTGGCTCTCGACAACATGAACATCAGATGGGCGAATCGCTTCGTGGGCCTCTTGAGCACCTTCCTTGCTGGAATAACGAATAACGTCTTTCGGCAAGTAGGCGTCACCAAAACGCTGCTGAATAAAGTCACGTACCGCCTCGGTCGCTTCAGCACTTAGGTTAGTGGAGTCAGTACGCATGTAGGTAATGTAACCTGCTTCATATAAGCGCTGAGCCAACATCATGGTTTTTTTCACCCCGAAGCCTAGCCGAGTACTAGCGGCTTGTTGCAACGTAGAGGTGATAAAGGGAGCGGAAGGTTTAGAACTGGTTGGCTTATCTTCCCGCTGCGCTACTGTAAAGGCTAACTGTTGCAAACGCGCTAGGTGCTCGTCTGACTGGGCTTTGTTAACTGGGCGATATTCTTTGCCTTGGTATTTGGTAGTAGCAAAAGTGACATTGCTGCTATCCGTGGTAAGCAGGTTAGCATCCAGTTCCCAAAATTCCTCCGGCACAAAGGCGCGAATTTCTTTTTCACGCTCCACAATCAAGCGCACGGCCACTGACTGCACACGGCCAGCCGACAGACCTCTGGCAACTTTCGCCCACAACAAGGGCGACACCATAAAACCGACCACACGATCTAAGAATCGACGGGCTTGCTGGGCATTAACCCGATTCATATCAAGATCAGACGGGGTCTCGAATGCCGCTGTGATGGCATTTTTAGTGATTTCGTTAAACACTACGCGCTTATAGCGGGCATCGTCACCGCCAATAGCTTCACGTAAGTGCCAGGCTATAGCTTCCCCTTCCCTATCCAAGTCCGTTGCGAGATAGATGGTGTCGGCATTTTTCGCTAAGCGCTTAAGCTCATCTACTACTTTTTCTTTGCCTGGTAGTACTTCGTAGTGGGCTTCCCAGTTACTTTCCGGGTTTACCCCCATGCGTTCAATAAGCTTCTGGCGGGACTTTTGGCTTTTATAGGCAGCTTTTTCTTCGGGGCTCATTTTGCGGGTGATAGCCGCTTGCTTAGCACGCTCTTGAGGGGTCGTAGTCGCAGTAGATCCGGTCGGTAGATCGCGGATATGACCGACACTCGATTTCACCACAAAATCGTTGCCGAGGTATTTGTTGATGGTTTTCGCCTTCGCCGGCGACTCCACAATAACCAGAGATTTTCCCATTGAGAATTAAAAGCCTTATTTGATCAAAATAAAAAAGCAGATAGCATACGCGTTGAGCCACGGGGCGCAGATATTAAGCAAAGCGCTTTTATATGACAAGCTATCGCTGTATTGTTTGCGACTTCAGTGTAAAGCATATTTTTGTAAATTCGCCTACACCATACTGAAATCATAGACAAAGGACAATCATGGCTTTACTGCAAATCCTGACAATTGCTGTACTCTTTATCATTGTTATCCTATCTGTAGTGATCGGCAGTCGCGCGCAACAAAAGGAGCGGGAGTTAACTGAACGGCGCTTCAAGCAAATGCAGTTAACCAACCGAGCAGATCGTATTGAGCAACATATTAAGGGCTTAGCCCCCATTAACACCGACAATATCGTTAGTGATGTCTTTTACGACTTTTACCTTGATTGCTTGCGGGAGCTACTAGACTACACCGACGATGCTGAGAAGATAGAAGCCCGTATCGCAGCTGCCGAGCGAGAGCGTGAGCACGAGCCAAATCCTATCGAACCAGAACCAAGCGAGCTGTCTTTTCAAGAGAAAAGCAAATACAAAGAACGCCTGACAAAAGCGGCGAAAATGTTGCTATATATGCGTCGTAAAGGGCGTATAAGCCACACTCACTATAAACTGTGTTATGACTATTTACGTTGGTTAAACGTATGGATTCAGCTTAATCGCCAGCTCGTTCAAGCCGCCAAGAACTTCCATACTGGCGATATGCGCGTGGCACAAACCCTCTATGGAGTGGTTCACTCCCACTTAAAATCCAATAATTTAGATCGTCCGGAAAAGAAAGAGTTAGAGCAGTTTGTGCACAAACGCATCCAAGAGATTATAGCTCCTCAGATTATGGCACTGCAGAATTCTGAACACCCTGAAGAAGCCCTAGCAGACTTACTCATTAGCATGGATGGTATGTCTGATGCTGAACTGCTAGAAGAGGCGGAAGCACCTAAAACTAACGCCACGCCAACAAAAGGCGCAAGACATTAGCCAAATGATCTACCGTCTCTTGGCTGCCCTGCTCTTTCCAGTAAAGACTTACCCCTTCTGCTTTTATTTCGATAGCAAATAACGGAACAGGGATCTGTTCCAGAGCTTCACGCAACTCTTGTTCTATCGCCATCGGAGCGCTGACATACCAGCCACTAACTAGTAATTCATGCTTCCAGACTTCAAATGGATACAGATTGATTTGTGTAAAGTCTTTGAGCGGCTTGTCTCGGTGTAGATGATAAGCACAAGCAGCTTGCTTAGTCGTGACCTTATCCCATTTATCAGGCAAGGTGACCTGCGTAAGTTGCACTTGAATCCCGTGTTTACGTGCCCGCATACGCAAATCCATTATTTGTCGTTCTTTTTTTGACGGAAGTATCCATAATGCGGATCCCATCAATGAAAATACAATTAATACTACGATTATTTCAGTCATTGTTTTACTCTTAAAGCTACCCCATCACGGAACACTGGAGGCACGTTATGTCATTTAAGCATGTGGTACTGGCCGTCGACTTGACCGAGGAAAGCATCCTGGTCGCTAATAAAGCCGTTGAAATCTGTAAAGCCTTCGAGGCAGATCTTACCATTATTCACGTTATTGAATCTCTAAACTACGCCTATGGCGGTGACGTACCAATCGACATCACCGACATACAACAGCAATTACAAAACGCGGCTCACGAGAAGATGACTCTACTAGTGGACCAGCTAGGTATTCCGGTGCGAGAAACTCAAGTCACCCAAGGAGGTATCGAGAGCGAAATTCATCGTATAGCTGAAGACAAAGCGGCTGATTTAATTGTTGTCGGTAGTCATGGTCGCCACGGCTTAGCGCTGCTGTTAGGTTCGACTGCGAACGGTGTACTACATGGGGCGCCTTGCGACGTACTTGCAGTGCGGGTAAACGGCAATAAATAGTTGCCAAAATAAAAGGGAGACTTACACGTCTCCCTTTAAACTTTTCCAAATTGACTAGTTGCGCGTCCAAGTAGTCCCTTCGCGACTATCAAGTAGCGTAATCCCCTGCTCCAGCAGCAAATCACGAATTTCGTCGGAACGAGCGAAATCCTTGGCTTTACGGGCTGCAGCACGTTCAGCTATGTAGCCTTCGATTTCTTCTGCCGAGAGGCCTTCTGCAATCGTACTGTTTTGCATAAAGTACTCTGGATCTTGATACAAAAGACCAAGCACTTCAGCCAACGTTTTTAACTCCGCAGCAAGCAATGGGGCTTCAGCACTGCCTTCCGCTCGGGCTTTATTCAGGTCACGTACCAACTCGAACATGATCGATAGCGCTACTGGAGTATTAAAGTCATCGCACATGGCTTCTTTAAAACGCTGAGTGAACTCCGAAGGAGTAAACTCGGAAGCAACCTCTTGACCACGCAGTGCCGTATATAAACGCTCTAATGCCGTTTTCGCGTCTTTCAAGCTAGCGTCAGAATAGTCGATACTGCTGCGGTATTGGCTAGATACCATTAGATAGCGAACAACCTCGGGATTGAACTTCTCTAACACTTCGCGAATGGTGAAGAAGTTACCCAAAGATTTGGACATTTTTTCATTATTCACGCGCACGGCACCGCAGTGCATCCAGTAATTTACGTATTGCTCGCCGGTAGCCGCTTCGGATTGTGCAATTTCGTTTTCGTGATGGGGGAACTTAAGGTCCGGTCCACCACCATGGATATCGAAATGTGCGCCAAGACAGTGAGTAGACATGGCCGAACACTCGATGTGCCAACCCGGGCGTCCTTTACCCCAAGAAGACTCCCAAGCCACTTCTCCGGCTTTGGCAGGCTTCCACAACACAAAATCCGCCGGATGCTCCTTCGATGCTTCCACTTCGATACGAGCGCCAGCCAGCATTTCTTCAAGTTTGCGATTATTCAACTTACCATATTCGGCGAATTTACTGGCTCGGTAATAAACGTCACCGGTTTCACCTTGGTAAGCAAAACCCTTATCCACCAACACCTGAATCATGTCGATGATCTGCTGCATAAATTCGGTGGCCCTGGGCTCAATATCCGGTAGTTTATTGCCAAGGGCCACTTCATCTTCATGCATGGCATCAATCATACGCGCTGTAAGCTGCGCCGGTGTTTCACCGTTCTCATCAGCACGCTTGATGATTTTGTCATCCACATCCGTGATATTGCGCACATAGGTCAAGTCGTAACCAATATGACGCAAGAATCGGGTAATCACGTCGAAAGAGATCATCGCCCGGGCATGACCGATATGACAGTAGTCATACACAGTAATGCCACAGACGTACATCTTGACCTTGCCTGGCTCGATGGGCTTAAACTCTTCTTTCTTCCCCGATAGGGTATTAAATACTTTTAACATGAGTCGCTGATTAACCTTTCGCTTCGATTTTTGCCCAAGAATCACGCAGTGTAACGGTGCGGTTAAACACCATACCTTCTTCCTTTAGATCACGGCAGAAATAGCCTTCACGCTCAAACTGGTAACCCACGCCTGGTTCCGCGTTGGCAAGGGATGGTTCTAGTTTTGCATTAGTAGCCAAAGTTAATGAATCTGGGTTGATAAAATCTAAGAAGGTTTTGCCTTCGTGTTTCGCATCAGGGGATTCATGGTTAAACAGACGATCGTACAATCGCACCGTAGCATCGACCGCATGTTTTGCACTGACCCAGTGAATAACGCCATTAGGCTTGTATCCTTCAGGATTCACGCCAAGGGTATTTTCATCGTAGGTACAAAGTAGCTCAACCACGTTACCTGCTGCGTCGCGAATCACTTCGTTACAAGTAATCACGTAGCCACCACGTAGACGCACTGCCGCATTGAGGCTCAAGCGTTTCCATTTACGGGGGGCAACTTCTTCGAAGTCAGCCGCATCAATGAAAAGCTCTTTGCTGAATGGTACTTCGCGGGAGCCTGCTGCTTCGTTTTTCGGGTGATTACCAAGCGTGAAGATCTCTTCTTTATCTTCTGGATAGTTAGTGAGTGTCACCTTGATTGGGTTAAGTACCGCCATAGCACGGTTAGCATTGGCATCCAAATCCTCACGAATAGCATGTTCCAGCATGCTCACGTCAACCACACCGTCAGCTTTCGTTACGCCAATACGGTCACAGAAATTACGGATCGACGCAGGAGTAAAACCACGACGACGCATACCAGAAATGGTTGGCATACGAGGGTCATCCCAGCTTTCAACGTGTTTTTCGTCGACCAACTGCTTCAACTTACGCTTACTGGTCACCGTATAGTTAAGATTCAGGCGAGCAAATTCGATTTGCTGCGGATGAGCCGTACCAAGCGTTTCCAAAGTCCAATCGTATAGTGGACGGTGATCTTGGAATTCCAATGTACAAATGGAGTGAGTGATGCCTTCTAATGCATCAGACAAACAATGAGTGAAATCGTACATGGGGTAAACGCACCATTTATCACCGGTTTGGTGGTGATGAACATGGCGTACGCGATAGATAATTGGGTCGCGCATATTGATATTGGGGCTTGCCATATCAATCTTGGCCCGTAGCACTTTCTCACCATCCGTGTATTTGCCATCTCGCATTTCCAAGAATAGCTGCATGTTTTCTTCAGGAGTACGGTCACGGTATGGGCTGTTTTTACCGGGCTCTTTTAATGTGCCACGATATTCGCGCATCTGCTCGGGAGTCAGTTCACACACATAAGCCTTACCCATTTCGATCAAACGACAAGCAAAATCAAACAATTGATCGAAGTAATCTGATGCGTACTTCGGCTCGTCTTGCCATTGGAAGCCCAACCACTCTACATCTCGCTTGATGGATTCCACATACTCAACACTTTCTTTTTCAGGGTTGGTATCGTCAAAACGAAGGTTACATTGACCCTGATAACGCTGGGCAATACCAAAATTCAAGCAAATGGATTTGGCATGACCGATGTGTAAATAGCCATTTGGCTCCGGTGGGAAGCGAGTAACGACCTTGCCGCCGTGCTTGCCAGTTTCGTTATCTTTATCAATGATTTGGGTGATGAAGTTCCCGGTTTTTGACGTGTCTGACATGTTGAATGTGGGTCCCGTGAGGTGTTCTGGAAACGTTTATAAATAAGCGCCTAAGTATATCTGATTTTCTTTAGCAATGGGTACGCCCTAACGGGTTTTCTAGCCACCAACAAATAATTTCATTAAGAAAAACACCAACACCCCTACACAAATGGTAAGCAACTGACGTTTAAACACTAAACCAATTAAGAGTGAAGTCAGCGCACCGACAAACCACGGATTCAGCAAGCTTAGCGCCAGACCTTCGCTGTTGGTAAGGGACATAGGAGCAATAATGGCAGTTAACACCGAGATAGGTACAAACTTAAGTGCTTTATCAAGCCACTCTGGAATTTCTGCTCGATGAGCGCCAGCAAATAAAACCACACGAATACCGTAGGTCACTATAAACATTCCCAGAATAATCAGTGCCAATTCAAGGTTAGACATTTGCAGCTCCTCGCTTCTTATCTACTTCTGAATATCGATCAAGGCAATATCCAACCAGCACGGCCAGCAGTGTGGCAAGAATCAAACCAAGGTGATTAGGCATCTCTTTAAGTGTTACTGAAGCAATAATCGCTACACCAAAAGCTCCCCAATATGGCACGCTCTTGAGGTATGGCGTTACGATTCCGATGAATGTTGCCACCATAGCAAACTCTAAACCCCAGTCACTAATACCCGGAATAAGCTCCCCTGCCAATGCACCCAAAACGGTAGTGACGTTCCACATAAGATAAAAACTCAAAAAGGAACCGATGTAGACTTGGTGGCCATCGGCTTTATTCGCCGACCCCATATCGTACATAGGGCGCACTGCTGCATAGGTTTCGTCAATCAACCCAAACCCCATCAGTAAACGCAGCCTTAAGGGCAAATGCCTTACAAAACGCAACATATCCGCCGCATACAGAATGTGACGCAGGTTGACTACAAAAGTGGTCAATATGATCACCCACAATGGCGCGTCTGCCGCAATTAGCCCCAGCGCCACGAATTGCGCCGACCCTGCAAAGACAATGCTCGACATGGCAATCGCAAACCAGATACTCAAATCATTCGCAGCCGCCAACGAGCCAAATAATAGGCCGAACGGGACGCCACCTATGATCATCGGGATGGAGGCAAAAGCGCCTCGCTGTGCATTTTTATAGGCGTTCATGGCTGCCCCCCAAGTGCTTGATCATGCGAATATTTGCCCGTGGCACACTAAAACTCGAACTTGAAGAATCTACTGCAAAACCAAATTTCTGATACAACCCGAGCGCAGGCTCAAGTAAAGTGTGAGATTCAAGTACCAGGGCTACTGCATTCATGGCGGTCGCTGCTGAGATAGCATCCTCCAGCAATCGCTCCCCCACGCCTAAACGCTGAAATCGCTCATCGACTGCCAGTTTGCCCAGTTCCATCATGTTTCTATCTGTTGGCATGATAAAATACGTACCAATTGCCTTGTTATCGAGCGTAGCAACTTTGACTTTCCCCCCTTTGGCGAGAATGTGTGTTTCGGGATTATTCAGCAATAAATGGTCTTTCTCATAAATGTCATCGGAAAAAAAGCGTTCCAGCCATGCCATATTAAGTGCTTTGAAAGCCGCATAGTCTTCACTTGACTGACAATCGCGAATTTCCAGCAATTCTGGATGTAGCCTTAAAATAACGCGTTTTGCATAGGGGCCATTCAGCAATTTCGATTCGAGTCCTTCAAGCTGCATCAGAAAGGGGCCTGATAGCTGCCGAAGATAGAAATCCAACTCCATTCCAATAGCCATCAAAACTGGCTCAGCCTTATGCATTTCCTGCTGTGATAGCTCCGATAGACAGATAGCTGAACGCCGCAGATCGCTCTCATCTTGAATCTTAAGTAGTAAACCTTCTTTTAGCATTTTTGCGACTTGCTTACTGACTGCGGGGTGAGACAACCCTAGTCGCTCAGATATTTGAACGACGGATAAAGAGCATTCCTGTTGCAACAAACGCAGGATCGGAAAATAGGTCGAAGAAATCATGAGAGATTCATTGCCATAGACTGCTTGAACTTCACTGTAGAGAAAATCACTAAGACGCTTTAAACGACTACCTAGTGACAAAATGCCAAACTGCTCCATAAACAACACCCTCAACACAACAATGTAACTGGTTACGAATGATATATGCGTAACCAGTTACGCACAAGTGCTCCGACGAGTATAAAATAAGGTAATTTCCCGTTAAGACTGGCCAGCCAATGCCTATTTGCTATAATTCGCGCCCTTGATTAGAAGGGGTAAAAATCCATGTCAAACAGAGCTGTAGTTGTCTATTCCGGAGGGATGGATTCTTATACCGTGCTACACAAAGCACTTGCTGAAGGCAAAGAGGTGTACGCACTTTCATTCAACTATGGTCAGCGCCATAGCAAAGAATTAGAGGTTGCCGCTCTAGTTTGTGCCGAATTGGGTGTTTCGCACAAAATCGTTGATATCTCTGCTATTAACCAATTAATGGCAGGGTCATCCCTGACTAGCGATATTGATATCCCAGAGGGACATTACGCCGAAGAAAGCATGAAAAATACCGTCGTGCCTAATCGGAATATGGTGTTGCTATCCATGGCGATTGCCTATGCAGTGTCACTTGAGGCGCCAGAAGTCTATTACGGCGCTCATTCTGGGGACCATCATATTTATCCAGATTGTCGACCTGAATTTGTCCATGCCATGAATGCGGTTGCAGGTATTGCTAACTATCAAGCAGTGGAAATTGTCACCCCGTTCTTAAATTCCAGTAAGGGTGAAATCTTAGCTGCCGGTTTAGCAATGGGGTTGGATTACAGCAAAACTTGGACTTGTTATAATGGCCGTGTACAGGCTTGTGGTAAATGTGGTGCCTGTAATGAACGTCTGGAAGCTTTTGCCGAGCAAAACACCCAAGATCCACTTAGTTATGAAATTTAAGATCACTAAATCTTAAACGCTTTGCCGTTGGGTTCCGGTCGCCGGCTCGCTGATGGTTATTTTGATTAACGCAGCCTCGACTGTCTTCGAGTGATTGTAGGTATTCAAGCTCTATGTACACTGTCAAAGAAGCCTTTTACTCTCTTCAGGGGGAAGGCGCCCATGCTGGTCGTCCAGCGATTTTCTGTCGTTTCACCGGATGCAATCTATGGAGTGGCAAGGAAAAACACCGTTCCAGCGCTCAATGTCAATTTTGCGATACGGACTTTATTGGCACCGATGGCCAAAACGGTGGTCGTTTTGATACCGCTGAGGATCTCATTGCCCACCTAAATACCCTATGGCCAACCAACGCAGCCCACAAGTATCTAATCTTCACCGGCGGTGAACCAGCACTCCAATTAGATGAAGCCCTTATCGCTTGCGCCAAAGAGCATGATTACACCATCGCCATCGAAACAAACGGTACACTTTTGCTACCAGACGGTATTGACTGGATTTGTGTCAGCCCGAAAACAGCCGCCCCCCTGATGGTCACGCAAGGTAATGAGTTAAAACTGGTTTACCCTCAAGCCCACTTGCCCCCTGAATTATTCACTGGGCTAGAATTTGACCATTTCTATTTACAACCGATGGATCAGAGCGCCCTACCCGATGGTTACATCCTTGTAAATGATAGCCAACAGGCAACGATTAGCTATTGTTTAGCACATCCACAGTGGCGACTTAGCTTACAAACACATAAAATGCTGGGCATTGATTAATATCGATACCCAATCTATCTATTTTAGGAATTTATCATGATCGTATTTCATACCAATTTTGGTGATATCCAAATCGAACTAGACTACGAAAAAGCACCAAAAACGGCCAAAAATTTCGAGGAATATGTGACTTCTGGTTTTTACGACGGCGTGATTTTTCACCGTGTAATCAATGGCTTTATGATCCAAGGTGGCGGTTTCGAGCCTGGCATGAAACAAAAAGATACTCGTGCTCCAATCGAAAACGAAGCAGACAACGGTCTAGAAAACACCGTAGGCACGCTAGCTATGGCGCGCACCATGGATCCACATTCCGCTTCTGCTCAATTCTTTATCAACGTTGCCAACAATAGCTTCTTGAACCATCGCAGCAAAACGCCAGACGGCTGGGGTTACGCGGTATTTGGCAAAGTTACTGCAGGCATGGATGTTGTAAACAAAATCAAAGAAGTGCAAACCACTATGAAAGCTGGCCATCAAGACGTGCCAGCGGAAGACGTGATCATTGAATCAGCTGAACTGATCAAATAAACATGTCTGCTTGCTTCATTTCAGATTTACATCTAAGTGACGCGCGCCTGGAGCTCATCCGGGCGTTTTGTTTGCTGCTCGCAAGAATGGATCAACAAGGGTGTGAAAAGCTTTATATTCTTGGGGATTTTTTCGAAGCCTATATTGGTGACGACTATGAACCCGAATGGATGGAGCCGATCAACGACGCATTAAAAAAATTCAATTCCCCTGTCAAACGCACCTATTTTCTGCATGGAAACCGGGATTTTCTGGTCGGTGAAACCTGGGCAGCCAAGTGTGGTTGTCTATTGCTACCAGAGCAATATCAGGTCGAGCTTGACGGAATAAAACTCTTTCTATGTCATGGGGATGAATTTTGCGTTGATGATGTGGCTTATCAGCAATTTCGTGCATTGGTGCGCTCACCACAATGGCAGCAACAGACCCTGGCATTACCAATAACAGAACGGTTACAGCTGGCACGCAAGTTAAGAGACGACAGTCGCAGCCAGTCTAGTGAAAAAGCCAGCTACATAATGGATGTTAATCAAGGGGCCATTAGTGAAAGATTAGCTCAAGAGAAGGCAGATCTGTTAATTCACGGACATACCCATCGACCAAATCTGCACCTAAACGATAAAACACCGCGACTAGTTCTTGGCGACTGGGATGAATTCATATGGTATGCCTTCCTAAACATGGAAGAGATCAGACAGTATGCTACCTCAGTGTCTGATTTAGTTGGTAGCAATTGGGACAATGTGACCCAACGGCATCACTGGCAAATAGCGGGCAAGCAAAGAGAGTGACAGGCAATTGCCACTCTCTAAGTGTTTTGCATCGGCTATAAATGTAACAGTTCTTTGACCCAGCCAGTTTCGGCTCCATCTCGGGAGCGTTTGTATTCCATATTACGATCGTGCAACAGAGCAATGGCCCGGAAAAAGGCATTGTTTACTGTCACCGGACTAAGTTCTACTCCGTAAGTAGACCACCAATGTTGCTGCGCTTTGCTGGTCAGTACTTGATAGAGATAATCCAGTTCCACCGTACCCTGATACACCTGCTCTAGGTCGATACCGGGTTCACTCTTAGCGATCTGTAGCGTTAGCCAGTAGGTCACATCCGGCAATAAGTCATTCATATTGGTACTCATTGTGCTGCCCTCCCGTTGTTGGAGCCTACCCTTGCAGTGTAGCAGCACAATGGCACTTGTGAAGTGAAAAACTTCTTAAGATGCGTTAACCAATGGTAATAATTTGTTTAATTAGGCCGCTTTTGGTGGCCCGCTATGCACTCGAAACTCATTATCCGGCGCAACGATTAGCTGATGTTCCAGCGCTCGAAAAAAGGCGATACGCTCGTCAATGGGTTCTCCGGCATATTCTTCCGCCAAACTGAGGTAGTCTTCAAAATGACGTGCTTCCGACTTAAGTAGAGAGCGGTAGAATTTAGCCAATTCATCATCTAAGTGGGGAATCAGCACCGCAAAGCGTTCGCAGGAGCGAGCTTCCACAAAAGCGCCGATAATCAGGGTGTCGACTAACTTGGCAGGCTCATGGGTACGAATATGCTGGCGTAAGCCGTGAGCATAACGGGAAGCTTCTAAGTGAACGTACGGGATATTACGACGACGCATAATTTTGTGTACTTGTTCAAAGTGCAGTAATTCTTCCCGCGCTAGCTGAGACATTTTTGTCAGTAGATTGTCTCGATCTACATAGCGATACATGAGACTCATCGCTGTGGAAGCCGCTTTTTTCTCACAATGGGCATGATCAACCAGTAGCAGCTCTTCATTTTCCAATGCCCATTGCACCCATGCTTGGGGAGATTCGCAGGGCAAAAAGGCGACCAGCTCAGGATACTCGCTTAACATGACTAAACCTTTATCTTTTGAAAAAGGAGATTATACTCGGTTTAAGTTTTGCTAGCAGCACATCACAAGCCATTGATTTGGAAATCAATTCATTAATGAACCAGTTTTATGACGTCAGTAAGCTAACCATTGGACAGCATGTGGGAGTCGAAATAGACCCCCATGTACTGAACTACCCCCTGAGTGCCGATAAAAGCATATGGGTAGCGGATCAGGGAGACCGTTCATTTGTGCTGCGTTTTTTCCGTCCTGACCGTGGCGAGCTAGACGATTTCATTCGCACAGCAAGGCGCTATGCCGCCGTAAAACACCCTGCGATTACCCCAAGTTACCCGCCCTTCTATTCTGATCTTTGGGTGTTTGCTTTATCGGCAGTATGTGGTGGGGAGCGACTATTTAGCTTTTTGGGGAAATATCCCGAAGGCGCCCCACTCAATGTCATTCTTAGCGTGTTCGACCCAATCGCCAAAGCACTAGATCAGGTTCATCAACGGGACTATGTGCATGGGCATCTAGATCTCAATAGCGTCCATGTAGTGAATGGCATCGGCGTGATGACTGGATTTGGGTCTCATCATTGGCTTGAACGTATCACTGAAGAAGATATGGATCGGCGCTTTATGCCGCCGGAGTATTTGAAACGCAAACAAAAGCGCACCCCCGCATCGGATCGCTATATGTTTATGCGCTTGCTGGTAGCGGCTTTTGCCGGCGAATCTTGGTTAGACCAAGGCAGTCTTCACGATCTCCCAGACAGCTTGCCGAATTTGTCAGACGATGCTTGGCATGCAATACGCAATTGGACACGTCCCGCTGAGCGTCATCGTCCTAAATCCTTAGTAGAAGTTATGCGACTCTTGCGGGCGAGCTTATTCGAAACCAGCAATAAAGCGAACGCCAAGCCGGTAAAGTCCCGTGTGCTAACTGCTAAGCGTAGACGTCAACTAGCCAAGGGGGCAGCCTATAGCAGTGCTGCTGGCGTTGCCCTGCTTGCTACTGCTCTGCTCTGGCCCAGTGCTGAAGAACTTCCAACCAATAAGGGCAAAAAAGCTACGGCAAAGTCAACGCCGACGCAAACGAGTTTTGACGGTCTTCCTCAAACCTTGGAAGAAGCCCTACAAGTTGGCGGCACCGCTCCTAAAGTAGAAAAGGTTGCTCCTGCCACTTTCTCAATGGGCGACCTCAATGGGGTGGGAGATGATAATGAATACCCAGTACGTAAAGTCCTGATACCAAAAGGCTTTTACTTTAGTAAGCATGAAGTGACCTTTGCCCAGTACGATCATTTCGCGCGCACCACCGGACGAGCATTACCACCAGACAATGGTTGGGGACGCGGCCAGCGTCCGGTAATCAATGTGTCTTGGTATGACGCCAAAGCCTATACAGCATGGCTTTCTGATCAAACTGGCGCCGAATATCGTCTGCCGACGGAAATTGAATGGGAATATTCCGCCCGCGCCGGATCAGATACGGCGTTTTGGTATGGCAATGAACTTAAACCGGGCTATAGCGTATGCGATAGCTGCGGTAGTCAATGGGATGGTGTCTCCTCTGCCCCGGTTGGCTCACAAGTTGCTAATCCATTCGGGTTATTCGACATGCACGGCAATGTGGCCGAATGGGTCGAAGATTGCTATCACGATAATTACGAGGGAGCGCCTACTACCAATCAGGTCTGGCTTTCAGATAGCTGCTCTGGTCGCGTATTGCGAGGCGGTTCTTGGTATGACATACCCGCGGTGGGCCGCAGCGCCACACGCTATCGTGCGGATGCAGCCCTTAAAGCGAGCAACTGGGGGTTTCGCGTAGTCCGCGTTATTCCTGACTCTCAGGCGCTTGCAAATAGCGAATAAGCGTCATAAATATCACCTATTCTAAATTAAAATGGTGAATACCCTCTCGGAGGCGACATTTTTATATAGAATGTCGAAACAATGAAATTAGCCAGTGTGCGCTCTCTTGGTGATCTTTACCGGAGCACCATGATTCAGAGCCAACGCTTTAACACGTCAGCTAAATAGGCTGATGTCTAACAAAGGGGAACTATTGTGTTAGAAGCATACCGTAAACACGTCGAAGAACGTGCCGCCCAGGGCATCCCACCAACCGCACTTAACGCAGAGCAAACCGCTGCGCTAGTTGAGCTGCTTAAAGCGCCCCCAGCAGGCGAAGAAGAATTTATTGTAGACCTTTTTAAAAATCGTATTCCTGCCGGTGTAGACGAAGCTGCTTATGTAAAAGCAGGCTTCCTAGCTGCGATTACTAAGGGTGAAGCCGCTTCTCCTTTGATTGACAAAGCACAAGCGACTGAAATTTTGGGTACTATGCTTGGCGGCTACAACGTACAGCCATTGATTGCATGTCTTGATGACGCAGCGATCGCACCGATTGCAGCAAAAGCACTTTCTCACACTTTGCTAATTTTCGATGCCTTCCATGACGTGCAAGAAAAAGCCGACGCCGGCAATGAGTTTGCTAAGCAAGTTATTCAGTCTTGGGCTGATGGCGAGTGGTTTACGAGCAAGCCACAGCTAGCCGACAAAATCACGGTTACTGTATTCAAAGTAACTGGCGAAACCAACACCGACGACCTATCTCCTGCTCCTGATGCTTGGTCTCGTCCTGACATCCCACTACACGCTAATGCCATGCTAAAAATGGCTCGCGATGGTATCGTGCCAGACAAAGACGGTGAAATCGGCCCGATCAGTAAAATCAATGAGCTGAAAGAGAAAGGTTTCCCTCTTGCCTACGTCGGTGACGTGGTAGGTACGGGTTCTAGCCGTAAGTCTGCGACTAACTCTGTGCTATGGCACATGGGTGACGACATTCCATTTATCCCGAACAAACGCGGTGGTGGTGTGTGTATCGGCGGTAAAATCGCTCCAATCTTCTTCAACACAATGGAAGACGCAGGTGCATTACCGATCGAAATGGATGTTAGCAACATGGAAATGGGCGATGTTATCGACATCTACCCATATGAAGGCGTTGTTAATAAACATGGCACTGATGAAGTTATCACGACGTTTGAACTAAAAACTCAGGTAATCCTAGACGAAGTACGCGCTGGTGGCCGTATTCCTTTGATCATCGGTCGTGGCCTGACTGCCAAGGCACGTGAAGCACTAGGTTTGGCACCATCTGATTTATTCATTATGCCTGGCTCTGTGGCTGACAGTGGTAAAGGTTACACCCTAGCACAGAAAATGGTTGGTAAAGCTTGTGGCGTAGCGGGTGTTCGTCCTGGCACCTACTGCGAACCTAAGATGACGACAGTTGGCTCGCAAGATACTACTGGCCCAATGACCCGTGATGAGCTTAAAGACCTAGCGTGTCTTGGCTTCAGTGCCGACCTAGTGATGCAATCTTTCTGTCACACTGCTGCTTACCCTAAACCTGTTGACGTGGTAACACACCACACGCTACCAGACTTCATTATGAACCGTGGCGGTGTTTCCCTACGCCCAGGTGACGGTATCATCCACTCTTGGTTGAACCGTATGCTACTTCCTGACACGGTAGGTACTGGTGGCGACTCTCACACTCGTTTCCCATTAGGTATTTCTTTCCCTGCAGGTTCTGGCCTAGTGGCTTTCGCTGCTGCTACTGGGGTAATGCCATTGGATATGCCTGAGTCTGTATTGGTACGTTTCAAAGGTAAAATGCAACCAGGTATCACCCTACGTGACCTAGTACATGCTATTCCTTACCAAGCGATCCAAGAAGGCCACCTAACAGTTGAGAAGAAAGGTAAGAAAAACATCTTCTCTGGTCGTATCCTTGAGATCGAAGGTCTTGAGCACCTAACCGCGGAGCAAGCATTCGAACTTTCTGATGCTTCTGCCGAGCGTTCTGCAGCGGGTTGTACCATCAACCTATCTGAAGAGTCTGTCGCTGAGTACCTAAAATCTAACATCGTAATGCTACGTTGGATGATTTCTGAAGGTTACGGTGACCCTCGCACACTAGAGCGTCGTGCTAAAGCCATGGAAGAATGGTTAGCTAACCCTCAACTAATGCGCGCTGATGCGGATGCAGAATACGCTGCTGTTATCGAAATTGACCTTGATAACCTAAAAGAGCCTGTTCTTTGTGCTCCAAATGATCCAGATGACGCTCGCCTATTGTCTGATGTGCAAGGTGCTAAGATCGATGAAGTATTTATCGGTTCTTGTATGACTAACATCGGTCACTTCCGCGCCGCTGGTAAACTTCTAGATGCTGCAGGTAAAGTGGTTCCTACTCGTCTATGGGTATCTCCACCAACTAAGATGGATCAACAGCAACTAACTGCTGAAGGCTACTACAGCATCTTCGGTAAAGCGGGTGCGCGTATGGAAATGCCAGGATGTTCACTATGTATGGGTAACCAAGCCCGTGTTGCTGACAAAGCAACGGTGGTTTCTACCTCTACTCGTAACTTCCCGAACCGTCTTGGTAACGGCGCTGACGTTTACCTAGCTTCTGCGGAACTGGCGGCTGTGGCATCCCTACTTGGCAAGCTTCCAACAACTGAAGAATATTTGGAATACGCTAGCAAGATCGACAGCATGGCATCTGAAGTTTACAACTACTTGAACTTCGATAAGATGGGCGATTACGTCAAGAAAGCCTCATCTGTGATTGCTACCGACGCGACAGCGTAAGGGCCATACCTGATAACAAAATACCCGCCTTGCGCGGGTATTTTTTTGTCATTCGCTTTCTCGAGATATAAAAAAGGCTCCGCTTGGGAGCCTTTCAGTTTTCGATAGGATAACTAACTATATCGCACCGCGATCCGCAAGTTCGTTAAACTCGTCTTGCTGCTCTCGCTCATCATCACTTTCTACGTCGTGGGCATCAGGATGGTGTTTGCGACCTTCGTGTTTAGATTTATGTTTTAGTAACTGCTTTTCTAATTTCTCGGCGACCATATCAACTGCGGTGCTGAGCTGCTTGTCGGTAGTAACAGAAGCGAACAGATCATGACCAGGAATATGGACCTTAGCTTCTAAAATCAATTCGCTCTTGTTGTGATGAGTCTCGGAATTAACGATAACTTTGATGGAAGTAATGTGGCTATTGATGTCAGCCAAGTGATCCATACCGTCTTTGATGATTTGTTGAACTTCTTCAGTAGTGTGAACGTGGTGACCGCTGATATCTAGTGTGTACATATATTATATTCCTTCTACCAATCTCTTCTTGTTGAGAGATGTTTAGCGTTGCGTTGTCACATCTATAAAGCTAAGGCCGTTTACGGACTTTTTCAACTGATAAACCGCAAAATAACGTAAAAATACCGATAAAATCACAGACTTAGTACAAAAAATGCGCAACAGGTCGAATAAAATGAAATGTCAAACAGCAACTAGCGTTCTTCAAAGTGTAAGTAAGCAGCGTACACCTATCGGTGTACGCCTAAGATCAATCTCTTCCCTGAAATCAGTAGCTCGTAAACAGGACGTTTACGAGCCACAAAATTTAGTCCTGCTCAATCATAAAGTAATCAAAGAAGTCTGCCAGTTCCTGACGCGCATTGATTGGCAAAATCGCGGCAATGTGTTGGTCAGGACGTACAATCACCATACAACCTTCTTTACGATTTACACTACGTAGATCATATACATCGTTACCGATCTGGGACTGATATACCTTCTCGTAGTCGTGCAAACCATACTTGCCTTTCGCGGGCCACAGGTAGGGGTGTAGGTCGTGCATGGATAGATCTTGCTGCTGGAACACCGCGTAAGTATCAATCACCGAGTCAACATCCGCGCCGGTAGGCGTAAATTTCACTACGGGAGACGCTTTGTCATTGGCCAAGAAATCCACCAACTTATAAACGTCCGAATTGGTTTCCGTTGGCGACTGCTCCCCCCCAAACACGAACAAACGCCAGCGACCGTCCGCTTTGACCAGATGTCCCAAATGCTCGATGCGACCATCTGCTGTACGTTGAGCTTGGGCGGAGTGGAACCGCTGACCAATTTTGAACCCAGGGGCCAAATGCTGATTTTCCTGGCCGGTACAGATATAGGATGGGTAGTACTCTATCGCCGTGCCGGATACAAATCCGCTTTGACGCTTCATAAAGGCTTCGATTTTGGCGGTGTTGACCTGAGCCTGCTCAGAGTTATCGCCAGCAGCAGGGCGTGTCGCCACTATGCGAGAAAGCTCTCGGTCGGCATCAATAAGTTGCTGAGCAACTTTGCGACGTTCGGTCTCGTAGGTGTGGAGAATCTTCGGTGCCACTTTACCTTGAAGTACCGCTGCTAATTTCCAACCAAGGTTGAAAGTATCGGGTAACGAGGTATTCAACCCCCAACCACCTTTTGGACTATGGGTATGGCAGGCATCCCCCGCAACAAAAGCTCGGGGAATCACGTCCTCAGAACTACCTAGTGGGCGATTATCGAAACGCTCGGCAATCCGCTGCCCTACTTCGTAGATTGACCACCATGCGGTTTCTTTTACGTCTAAAGTGTAAGGCTGGAAAATCTTCTGGGCCTTCGCAATGATGTCTTTATCCGTTAGTTTGACGTCAGCAGCTCGTTTATCTTTGTCGAGCAAATCCAGCTCAACGTAAAAACGGCACAGGTAACCGCCCTCCCGTGGAATGGTCATAACCGCGCCATGATCTTTAGACTGGATGAAGCTCTTAACACGGATGTCAGGGAAATCCGTATTCAACAGAATATCCATTACCCCCCAAGCTTTGTTCGCTGAGTCACCCTTCAGTTCAATTCCCATGCCTTTACGCACACGGCTACGACCGCCATCAGCGCCAACCAGATAACGTGCTTTAATGGTCTCTAGTTTGCCGTTTCCAGCTTCGTCGGTACGCTTGAAGGTCGCAGTAATTGGGTAGGCACTGAGGTCTTGAGTCAAGCTATCATCAATGTCCAGTTCAATTAATTCGCGGCTGTAATGGGGTTCTAGGTTGGTAATGGAGTTACGCATACCATCTAGTAGCAACTCGTGTAAACGAGCTTGGTTGACGATGCCATGGGTGAACTCAGATAACCCAGCACGGGCATCGGCAATCTTCTCCGTACGTTTGATATGTTGCGGGTTTTGTGGGTCTGGTTCCCAAAATGTGTTTTGTTTGAGCTGATAGGTTTCTTTTACCACCATCTCACTGCTATTGAAGGCTTCCATAATCTCCATAGTACGGCAGGAAATGCCATCAGCACGGCCAAACAGCAGCGGCCCCGGTGCCTTGTCCACAATGCAGGTTTTAATATCTTCAAACTCTGCCAACTGACGCGCCATTGTTAGTCCAGCGGGGCCAGTACCGACGATCAGCACATCGACCTCTTGCGGTAAATTCACGATAGGAGGATTAGGATAAGGCTTACGGGCCTTATCAGGCACTTGGTAATTACCAGGCTTAAAGCCATTTAAGTGATATTGCATCTCACGACCCTCTTATAATTATTACAGTATCTAATGCAAGTAGCATAATAGATAACATGTTAATTAAATTTTTTCCAGATTAAAGGGTCTTTTGTTTGGATCAAGAGCTACGATCTGAGTGAGATGATAGGGGTGAAGCTGAAAATGAGGCCATGAGCGGGATCGTCAGATCAACCAGCTCTTTAACCTGTTCAAGTGGTCTTTCTTTTAAGAGCTCGATCAGCGTATTTGCCAATTTAACTTACATAAAATAAAAAACCCGCTACCTTTCAGCAGCGGGTCTTTCTAACTCAATCTAACACTAACCCAAAGACCTTAGTCTTCGATCAGGATACGCAACATACGACGTAGTGGCTCTGCTGCACCCCAAAGTAGTTGGTCACCCACTGAGAAGGCGCTGATATATTCAGGGCCCATGTTGAGTTTACGGATACGACCCACTGGGATATTTAGAGTACCAGTAGTCACTGTCGGAGTTAGTTGCTCCATAGTGGCTTGTTTGTCGTTTGGTACAACGTTAACCCATTGGTTGTGCTCAGCCAGCAAGCCTTCGATGTCCGCTACTGGGATATCTTTGTTTAGCTTGATGGTGTAAGCCTGACTGTGGCAACGCATGGCACCGATACGGACACATAGACCGTCCACTGGGATTGGTTTGCCATTGATACCTAGGATCTTGTTACACTCAGCCTGTGCTTTCCACTCTTCACGGCTTTGGCCGTTATCAAGTTGGCTGTCGATGTAAGGAATCAAAGAACCTGCTAGTGGTACGCCGAATTGGTCAGTCGGCAGTGTACCAGAGCGCATCTTCTCCGCGACTTTACGGTCGATGTCTAGGATCGCACTGGCTGGATCAGCAAGCTCAGATGCCACTTCTGCGTTTAGTAAACCGAACTGAGTCAGTAGCTCACGCATGTGACGGGCACCACCGCCAGAAGCCGCTTGGTATGTCATAGATGACATCCACTCGATATGGCCTTTCTCGAACAGACCACCAAGAGCTAGAAGCATCAAGGAAACCGTACAGTTACCGCCCACATAGGTTTTCACGCCATCTTTTAGACCTTGTTTGATGACGTGTTGGTTTACTGGATCAAGTACGATGATGGCATCTTTTTCCATACGCAAAGAAGATGCCGCGTCGATCCAGTAGCCATTCCATCCTGCCTCACGCAACTGTGGGTATACGGCTTTGGTGTAGTCGCCGCCCTGACAGGTAATAATGATGTCCATCTTCTTCAAGGACTCAATATCATTGGCGTCTTGAAGTACTGGAATATCTTTACCGATATCTGGGCCAGCTTGACCTGTTTGAGACGTGGAGAAAAACACCGGATCAATATGATCGAAGTCGCTTTCTTCACGCATACGTTGCATTAGCACAGAACCAACCATTCCGCGCCAGCCGACTAAACCTACAGTTTGTTTTGACATGATTTCATTTACCTTTTTAGTGTGGGCCTACTCATACCAAGAGCAGTATCCCGGTTAATGCCTAATAGTTTGATTAGGCGTCTAGAGCTGCAAGTACGGCGTCACCCATTTGGACAGTACCTACAGTTGTGCATCCTTGTGATGCAATATCAGCAGTACGCAAGCCTTGATCTAGGACGTTGCTAACCGCTTGCTCAATGGCATCAGCCGCTTCTTTTGCGTCCAATGAATAGCGCAACATCATAGCGACAGAAAGAATCGTCGCCAATGGGTTTGCGATACCTTTTCCAGCAATATCTGGTGCAGAACCGTGACATGGCTCATACATACCACGACCTTCTGCGTTTAGAGAAGCAGAAGGTAACATACCGATAGAGCCTGTCAACATGGCTGCCGCATCTGACAAAATATCACCGAACATATTGCCGGTAACCATCACGTCGAATTGTTTTGGCGCACGAACAAGCTGCATGGCAGCATTGTCCACTAGCATGTGCGAAAGTTCTACATCAGGGTATTCTTTCGCCACTTCTTCCATGATTTCCTTCCAGAGTACCGTCACTTCCAATACGTTGGATTTGTCGATGGAACAAACACGCTTACCACGCTGACGGGCTGCTTCAAACGCAGAGCGACCGATACGGCGAATTTCCGATTCGCTGTAGACGTAGGTGTTAAAACCTTCACGTTCGCCGTTCTCTAGGGTACGGATACCGCGGGGCTGGCCGAAGTAAATACCACCGGTCAGTTCGCGCACGATCAAGATATCCAAACCAGACACGATTTCTGGCTTCAAGCTCGATGCTTCCGCTAATTGTGGGTAAAGGATTGCTGGACGTAAGTTTGAAAATAAATCCAAGTTAGAACGTAGCCCCAAGAGACCTTTTTCTGGACGCGCCGACATATCGAGTTTATCCCACTTAGGGCCACCTACGGCGCCAAGTAAAATGGCATCGGCTGCCTTGGCTTTCGCTAGGGTATCTTCCGGCAACGGAGAGCCGGTTTCGTCGTAAGCAGAACCACCAACAAGAGCAGATTCGTGGGTGATACCCAAGTTAAATTTTTCGTTTACCTTATCTAGTACGCGAACCGCTTGGGCCACGATTTCTGGGCCAATGCCGTCACCCGGTAAAACCAATACATTTTTAGACATAACAAAATTCCTTATAGTGAACGTGGCGCGAATAACCAAGGCGCAGTTTGTTGACGTTTCTCTTCGTAAGCGCGGATGCGGTCTGCTTCTTCAAGAGTTAAACCAATATCGTCTAAACCTTTTAGCAAGCAGTGTTTACGGAACGTATCCACCAAGAAACTAAAGCTAGTGCCACTTGGTGTAGTCACTGTTTGTGCTTCTAAATCAACGGTCAATTGGTAGCCTTCGGTACTATTCACTTCACGGAATAGTTGATCGACTTCTTCTTCGTGAAGCACGATGGGTAGCAAACCGTTTTTAAAGCAGTTGTTGTAAAAAATATCTGCAAAGCTTGGGGCGATGATGACGCGGATACCAAAATCATCCAATGCCCAAGGCGCGTGTTCACGGCTAGAGCCACAACCAAAGTTTTGGCGCGCTAGCAGGACGCTGGTTCTTTGGTAGCGTGGTTGGTTTAACACGAAATCCTGACGCAATGGACGACCGGTACACTCTTGGTCTGGTTGACCTTCGTCTTCGTAGCGTAATTCGTCAAAAAGGTTTTTACCGAAGCCAGTACGTTTGATGGATTTCAAAAACTGCTTCGGGATAATCATATCGGTATCCACGTTGGCTAAATCCAATGGTGCTGCGATACCTGTATGTACTGTAAATGGACGCATGCTGATCTCCTATTGTTTAACCAAATCGTTTACGTCGACAAAGCGACCGGCAATGGCCGCAGCCGCAGCCATGGCTGGACTTACCAAGTGAGTGCGACCGCCGAAGCCCTGGCGACCTTCGAAGTTACGGTTAGAAGTAGACGCACAATGCTCGCCCTGCCCCAATTTGTCGGCGTTCATCGCCAAACACATAGAACAGCCTGGCTCACGCCATTCGAGGCCTGCTTCGGTGAAGATCTTGTCCAAACCTTCTTGCTCAGCCTGAGCTTTCACTAAACCTGAACCAGGAACGACGATGGCTTGTTTCAATGTCGAAGCCACTTTACGGCCTTTCACTACCTCCGCCGCAGCGCGCAAGTCTTCGATTCGAGAGTTAGTACAAGAACCGATAAAGACGCGATCTAAAACGATATCGCCCAAGGTTTCTTTGCCTTCTAAGCCCATGTATTTCCAAGCGCGGGCATAGCTTTCCCGTTTCACTGGGTCGGTTTGGTCCTCGGCTTTAGGAATAGGCTGGTCAATGGCGATCACCATTTCTGGTGATGTACCCCAAGTAACCTGTGGCTTGATATCTTCTGCTTTTAGTACGACGACTTCGTCAAATTCCGCGTCAGCATCAGAAACAAGGTCTTGCCATGCGGCAACGGCCATATCCCACTGCTCGCCTTTTGGCGCGTAAGGGCGGTCTTTCACGTAGTCGATAGTGGTTTGGTCAACGGCAATCAAACCAACACGGGCACCTGCTTCAATCGCCATATTACAAACAGTCATGCGGCCTTCCATTGACAGGGACTGAATCGCAGAGCCACCGAACTCAATGGCAAAACCGGTACCACCAGCGGTGCCGATTTTACCAATGATCGCCAATACTACGTCTTTAGCCGTTACATAGGGATTCAGCTGGCCATCTACACGTACCAACATATTGCGCATTTTCTTCGCAACCAAACATTGGGTCGCCAATACGTGTTCTACTTCCGAAGTACCGATGCCATGGGCCAACGCGCCAAACGCACCGTGGGTAGAAGTATGGGAGTCACCACACACCACTGTCATGCCCGGCAAGGTCGCGCCCTGCTCTGGACCCACGACGTGTACGATACCTTGGCGGATATCGGTCATGTTGAACTCAGTGATACCAAATTCATTACAGTTGTCGTCTAGGGTAGTTACCTGAATTTTCGATACAGGGTCAGCAATACCGTCGACACCGCTTTTGCGCTCTAGCACGGTGGTCGGTACGTTGTGATCCGGTGTAGCTAAGTTAGAAGACACACGCCATGGCTTGCGACCCGCTAGGCGCAAACCTTCAAACGCTTGGGGTGAGGTTACTTCGTGCAGTAATTGCAAATCGATGTAAAGCAACGCACTGCCGTCGTCACGCTGTTGCACCAAGTGGGCATCCCACAACTTATCGTAAAGTGTTTTACCGGACATACTCTCTCTCCTGTATTGTCGTTGTCCTATGCTAGCGTTTGCGCTTTAATTACTCCAATTCATATTTTTCATGTTTTGGATAATTTTTAGGAATCATGGATATTGCCGAACTACTGACCTTTATTAAAGTCGCCGAAACAGAATCATTCTCCGAGGCAGCGGAACGTCTTTTTTTGACGCAACCTGCCGTTAGCAAGCGTATTGCTGCTCTGGAAAGCAATTTGAGTGTGCGCTTATTTGATCGCATCGGACGCCAAGTGCAGCTTACCGAAGCGGGTCGCAAACTGCTGCCAAAAGCGAAACAAATTGCTGAAGACTTGGCGGATATCAAACGCAGCATGAGTTTGCAGATGGAAGACGTGGTTGGGGAGCTACAAGTGGTGACGAGTCATCATATTGGTTTGCACCGTTTACCCTCAACGTTGAAGCGCTTTGAGCAGGATTATTCCAACGCCAAGCTGATGATTGAATTTACTCAATCAGAGGAAGCCTACCGCCGAGTAGTGAAAGGTGAAGCGGAGCTTGGGGTGATTACCTTGTCGCAAGTAGAAGACAGCCAGATAGCGGCATTACATATCTGGTCCGATACCCTCGCCTGTGTCGTCAGTCCCGAGCACCCGCTGGCAAAACTCCCGATTCACCAATTGAGCGTCATTGAGCTAGCCCAATATGAATGTGTCTTGCCCCACGAGAACACCTTCACCCGACAAATTGCCGAGAAAGTCTTTCTTGGTCATGGGGTAAAGCCCAAAGTGCGGATGAATACCAATAACTTGCAGACATTAGCCATGCTCGCCGGTATTGGCTGGGGTTGGTCACTGATCCCGGCAACCATGGTGACCAGTGACTTGATCGTGTTGAATATTGAAGCCCTAAAAATAGAACGCAAGCTTGGGGTCATTTACCACCGCCAGCGCACCCTAAGCCGCGCAGCCCAGGCGTTCATCGACTTAGTGCGTTTGCACGCGGATAGCGCTGCCCCGACTAAACTGGTTCAATAGCAAAATAACTAGTGCCAAACCACATACTAATGAGGCGGCGGTGAAGGTCCAGCCGCCGCCGAACCAATCCCATAAATACCCAGCGCCAACAATGCCTAAACCGCTACCCAAACCGGCGGAAATACCGCTATAGGCCGCCTGTCCCTGACTCACGTATTGATCGGGCACCAAGTCTTTCAATTGCTCGATAGACACCACATGAAACAGGGCAAAAGTAATGCAATGTAGCAACTGGGTAGCAAGCACCACCCAGAAGATTTCTGCAAACCAACCAATGCTCACCCAACGCAGTCCACCACAAATGAAACACAAGGCAAACAGATATTGGCGGTTAACGCGTTTTACATAGTTGCCTAAGAAAATAAACAGCACAATTTCCAGTATCACGCCAAAGGCAATCAGCAGACCTACCACATCATTGCTATAACCAGCATTAAGTAAATGCACTGCAAAGAAGGTATTGAAAGGCGCGTGGGACATATAAGACAAAAATGCCAACGCCAAGAAAATCACAAATTGGCGCTGTCTCAGCAATTTCAAGAACTGCCCTTTCACCTGTACCGATGCAGATTGGCTAGTCTGTTCCTTCAGAAAGAAGGTGGCGATAAAAGTCATCCACACACAGCCAATCACGGCGTAAATAATCGTGCTTGGGCCAAACCAGCCGATCAGTGCACCGAAGATAGTGACCGAAAAAATATAGCCAATAGAGCCACCAACCCGCACCCTTGAATACGGCACATCTAAATGGCGAGTGCTGCGCACGGCTAACGCATCCCCCATTGGTGTCAATGCGCTATAAAACAGCGCTACGGTTATTGACAGCAACCAGAGCCAGATAAATTCCCCAACCCATACAAATGGCAGTAGCGCCAGACCACAACCGAACGCTGCTATTTGCAAGGTGCGCTTTGGTCGCCCAGTTTTGGTGGTTAACCACCCCCAAAAATGCGGTACAACAATGGCCGCTAAGGTAAAACTGGACATGAGACGACCAATTTCTGAGCCAGTTAAGCCGATGGATTGGTAATACACCGACATATAGGGCATCAGAACCCCGATGACACTACAGAAAAAGAAGAAATAGAAAAAGAGTGGCCAAGCCACTGGAGCAGACGCTTTACTAAACATGCAATCTTAACCTTTCGGTCTAAATTAGTTTTAAGCGGTGAAGTATGGGGCAAGTAAGCTAAATTTGCATCTAACAATCTCTGAGGGAATTGCTAAACTAGCTTTAACAAACCGCCATAGGGGGCAACATGCAACACAATCAACAAACGGACTGGTGGCGTGGTGCCGTCATCTATCAGGTTTATCCCCGCAGCTTTTACGATGCCAATGACGACGGTATTGGCGATCTCAAAGGTGTTACGGAAAAGCTCCCCTACATCGCCAAATTAGGTGTAGATGCCATCTGGCTGTCACCCTTCTTTACGTCACCGATGAAAGATTTTGGCTACGATGTATCGGACTATTGCGATGTGGATCCCATTTTTGGCGATCTAGCGGACTTTGATGAGCTAATTGAACGGGCTCATTCGCTAAATATTAAAGTCATCATCGATCAGGTGCTTAATCATACTTCAGATCAGCACCCTTGGTTTATTGAATCGCGCAGCAGCCACAATAACCCTAAGGCAGACTGGTATGTGTGGGTTGATCCGAAGCCTGATGGCAGTGTCCCCAATAACTGGCTGTCGGTATTTGGCGGTCCCGCTTGGCGCTGGGATAGTCGCCGTCGCCAGTATTACCTGCATAATTTTCTCGATAGTCAGCCAGACCTGAACTTCCACAACCCTGCGGTGGTGGATGCGGTGTTAGACACGGTTAAATTCTGGTTGGAACGGGGTGTCGACGGCTTCCGGCTGGATACTGCCAATTACTATTTCCATGATGAACAACTGCGGGACAATCCTCCGCAACCTCATATTGCCGAAGGTAGTATTGGTGTTAGACCAGACAATCCCTATGCCTACCAGCTTCATCTTTACGATAAATCCCGCCCGGAAAATATTGCGTTCTTAAAGCGGTTACGCGCCCTACTCGACCAATACCCAGGCACAACGACTGTCGGGGAAATAGGTTGCGACTTTTCCCTAAAGACCATGGCGGCTTACAGTCAAGGGGGAGATAAGCTACATATGTGCTACTCCTTTGACCTACTTACCCATGACAGTTCTATGGAGCATATTCGCAATACGGTAGAAACAATGGAAAAAGGCTTAGGGGACGGCTGGCCTTGCTGGTCCATTGGTAATCATGATGTGGAGCGGGTGATTTCCCGCTGGCGTAGAGGTAAAGAGGTTAGCCAGGCTCGGGCTAAGGTCTATATGGTCATGCAGCTTTCCCTTCGTGGTAGCGTGTGCCTGTACCAAGGGGAAGAGCTAGGTTTACCAGAAGCTGAACTTACCTTCGAACAACTAGTTGACCCGTTTGGCATTAACTTTTGGCCAGAATTTAAAGGGCGCGATGGTTGTCGCACCCCGCTACCTTGGGAAAACACAATGCCCAATGGCGGCTTTAGTCAAACTGCTGAGCCTTGGCTGCCAGTGTCCGACACCCACTTACCTTTAGCGGTAGCAGAGCAGGAAGGTGAACGTCACTCCGTGCTCCATGCCTATCGGGATTTCCTGCATTTCCGCCGCCATCATCCGGTGTTAATTCAAGGAGACATCACCTTCCATCACCATGATGAACAATGCTTGGTGTTCAGTCGCCACTTGGGACAGGAGAGTATGCTTATCGCCATAAACTCGGGGGATGAAACGGAAATTTTGCCCTTGCCAGTCAAACAGGCCCAGCAAATTACCTTGCCGGAGGGCATCAAGGAAGGACATATCGAGCACTCCAGCTTGGTATTGCCAAGCTGCTCAGTACTGATTGCAAAATTATAGATAACAGTTGCTCACCCTTGCCTCAAGCACAAGGGTGAGTAGCGCACCTTAGTGTAGCTTCAATTTCGGCTTGACAACTTTGGCAATGCGCTGGGCTGCCATAATAATCATGGCTTTGAACCAACCGTGGATGGCAATCAGGTGCAAACGATATAATGAAACGTACACAAATCGCGCGATACGGCCTTCCACAAACATGGAGCCTTTCATTAGATTCCCCATCAAACTTCCGACCGTGCTGTAGCGGCTAAGATTGACCAAAGAGCCATAGTCCTTGTAGATATAGTCATTTAAGGGCTCAGAACGGAATTGGGCTTTGATGTTGGCGAACACGATATCCGCCATTTGATGGGCCGATTGGGCTCGCGGCGGCACCATCTTACCGTTGGGCTGCTGACAAGCACAGCAATCGCCAATAACAAATATCTTATCGTAGTTTGGTACCTGTAACGTCCCTTTCACCACAATTTGGTTGGTGCGAGTGGTCTGGAAGCCTGGGATTTGCTTGATGAAGTCGGGGGCTTTCACGCCTGCGGCCCATATCATCAAGTCCGCTCTAATCAATTCATTATCGGCAGTGGTAAGACCTTCATCACTGGCACTAACAATACGGGTGTTTTCTTTCAACTCTACACCCAATTTCGCCAGTTCTTTGCGGGCATTATTGGCAATCCGATCTGGTAGCGCCGGTAAAATACGCGGCCCCGCTTCTACTAAGGTGACGCGAATACGTTTACCCGACATTAGAGGCATACCGTAAGTGCGTAGCAAATCCGCCACATGGAATAGTTCCGCCGACAGTTCTACCCCGGTAGCCCCTGCCCCGACAATGGCAATATTTAAGTGACTGTCTTCCCCTTGCTGATTGATCCGTAAAAACTGATTCAACAGGGCCTGTTGAAACCGCTCCGCTTGCTGGTGAGAATCAAGAAAATAGCAGTGTTCGGCCACGCCGGGGGTGCCAAAATCGTTGCTCACACTACCGACCGCCATAATCAGGGTGTCGAATTTAACCGTCCGTTCCGGCAAGACCGAGTGGTCTTTGTCATCACGAATTTCTTGCAGCGTTAGCTTCTTATTATCAGGATCGACGGCAATCACATTACCCAACTGAAACTTATAGTAATGCTTGGCCGCATGGGCGCGATAGTTAATACCATCAGTATTCACATCCAATGATCCAGTGGCCACTTCGTGGAGCAAGGGCTTCCAGATATGGGTGAAACTGCGATCTACTAAGATCACTTCAGCCTGTTTAGACTTGCCAAATTGATGACCAAGTTTAGTCACCAATTCTAATCCCCCGGCTCCACCACCGACGACGACAATACGTTGCATGTTATTACCTCAAGCTATGTGTTTAGCTAACCGCTATCAAGTAGATACTAATAACAGTTAGCTAAACACACCTAGGGGCGTGCTCGCTGGGCTAAAAGTCGATCAAGACTATTGGCAAAGGCCATTCGATCTTGCTGGCTAAAAGGTGGTGGCCCACCCGTTTGCACCCCGGAGGTACGCATGGTCTCCATGAAATCCCGCATATTGAGCCGTTGGCGAATATTCTCTTTGGTATAGTGTTCACCACGGGGATTAATTGCCGTCGCGCCTTTATCAATACAATCGGAAGCTAGCGGAATGTCCGCAGTCACGACGATATCGTCCGGTTCAATTTTTTCGACGATATGACCGTCAGCCTCATCAAAGCCGGAACTCACCACGATACGACTGATCCATCTTGATGGAGGTACAGCAACGGGACGGTTGGCGACCAGAATACATTCAACCTGAACGCGCTCAGCCGCCCGAAACAAAATGGTTTTTATCACATTTGGACAAGCATCCGCATCGACCCAAAGTTTCATAGGGATCCTTAATAAAATAAAGGGCGTTTATACCAGCCACCGCATGGACTGAAAAGAGCCGGAGCCAGAATTCATAGCAATTGCCATCATCCTACTTCTGGCTCATGTAAGTGCATGGCCTTACGATACTCTCCCGGCGTCATTCCCGTCCATTTTTTGAAGGAACGGAAAAATGCGCTGGGTTCATCAAATCCCATCAATCGGGCAATTTCATTGATAGCGAGCTGGGGGGCGTTTAGAAAGGTGATTGCCGCTTCTTTACGACATTCATCTTTAATCTGTTGATAGGAGGTATCCTCTTCAGCTAATCGGCGCCTCATAGTGGAAACGCTCATACACATGGTTTGAGCCATTTCTTCGGCACTTGGCAAATCGCGAGAAAAATCCCGTCCTAGCACCGCCATTACCTGAGATTTCAATGAGTTATCATCATCCACCATCACCAACAACTGATATGGAGCCGTTTTTAGAAATGACCGTAGACTATCTTCAGATTGAACCAGTGGCATATCCAAATAGTCCCCATTAAACACTAGGGCATTAGCATGCTGATCAAATTTCACATCCGCCTGAAATAAGGTTTGATAGTAGCTGGCATCGTCCGGGCGAGGGAAAGAAAAATAGGCAGCCTTTAATACTAAGCGTCGCCCTATAAGCCAACTGATAAAGTGATGCCACATGGATAAGGTGGAACGAATCGTTTCGGGATCGCTGTTGGCTAGAAAGTTCGAATCAGTGCCTTGGGAAACATTGAATATTGGCGCGAAAGTGACTTTGGCATGGCGTCCCTTACGAATCAGCACCGGCTTAATCGTCGGACCGCGACAAATTTCGTAAAAGTCACTACAGCGATGTAAGGCACTTTCCAAGTTACGAGCATGGAGTATCGCCAAGCACATCATGCGAAACGCCCCGTTTGGAATCCGACCACCAGATAAAATGCCAAAAGACTCATCCTTCATTAGCAACAGGATCTGCTGGTAAAGTAAGCCATATTCGTAGGCACTCATCTTTTCTTGCTGGAAAATGGCCTGGTGACAAGTTCCGGCAGCAGCCAATAAGGCGTGAATATCATGACCATGACGCTCCACAGCCAATAACATTTGTCTGAGATAAGAGGTAGGCACTTGGGTACGTTGTGGCATGAATCTCTCCTAGATTCGTTCAACAATCATACTTTTTTAACAAAAAAAGAGCTGCAAAGGCAGCTCAGAGTGTCGATAAACCCCAGCTTTTTGCTGGGGTTTTGTTTTTTTGCGGTGCATAACCTTAAAATAAGAGCTTAACCGCCGGTTTCGGTTTAGGGCACTCCCAACCGATCCATGTAGTGGTCAAGTAAATCTGGCCACGGTTTTAGAGTTTTTCCAATACAGCCGCTCACTCTCATTAGGAGATAAACCACCATTATGCCGATGA
>NZ_VFRR01000010.1 GCF_006385675.1 Maribrevibacterium harenarium
AGAGACAGTAGCGGATACAGCAATTCCTTGAGCATTTGCGAAGCTCAGGCAGCGGGCGATTTGACCATCTAAATCCTTTTTCTGATCGGAGCTGGAGACGCGACTATAAATAACAGCTTTAGACTCTCTAACAACCTCATCAACAATGATCGTGCCAGTAGGCAGCTGCCTTGCAGGCACAGGAAGCTTGCCGCTACGAAACTGGTTCCATGCGGTACGATAGCTTATTCCTTGTTTTCTTGCCCAATCTGAAAGCTTCATTTACACCAATATATTACTATGTATATACATACAGTAACATAAAATCAGCAACAGTTGCAAACCCCTGCGCGGGACGGTGATGACGTTCGATCTTGCCAGAAAGCGCTGGTGTCAAACCCAGTAATGTGTCCCCTAGGGTACTTTTGCCACAGCCGCTATCCCCGACAACACCGACTACTTCCCCTCTAGCGAAGGATAAGTTTAATGGCTTGGTGAGCGCATGGTTGTCGCGGCCAATCACTAGCCCGGAGGTGGTGAGTAACGGCTCACTTTGCAGCTCCCGTGGGATAGGAGATGGCCAGTTTACCGGGTCTGCCGCAATCAGGGCTTGGGTGAAGGGGTGCTGTGGCGCCGACAAAATCTGCTCCGCGTCACCGGCTTCTACCAGTTCCCCGGCTTTAATGACCATCATACGGCCGCCAATTTGTCGAGCGACGGACACATCGTGGGTGATGGTGATGAGGCCACCTTGCTCGGATTGGCTTAATAGCTGGGCGACCACTTGATCTCGGCGGGACACGTCTAACCCCTTGGTAGGCTCGTCAGCGAGCAGTACCGGGGCACCACCCGCCATAGCACAAGCTATGGCGACACGCTGTGCCATACCACCGGACAGTTGATCCACCCGTTTGTGGCCGCTTTGTGCTAAGCCTTGTAACGACAGGGTGTAGCTGGCCCGTTCTTGGGCTTGGTGTGGGGCATCACCGGCGACCAATTGATAGGTTTCCCTAAGCTGTTTAGCCACTGGCATCAATGGGTCGAGGGCATTCCAAGGCTCTTGAGGCAACATACTTAGACGTCGCCCCCAAAGTTGTTGGCGCTCACTTTCTGTTACAGGTTTGCCAAATAGCTGCAGCTCCCCTCGGGTGTGCAGGCTTGCCGGTAAATTGCCCATAATGGCTTGCGCCAGCAGGCTTTTGCCCGAGCCCGTCTGTCCAAGGATAGTGAGGCGTTCCCCTTGGTTTAGCTCAAAACTAATGGGGGCCAGCAGTTGCGTGTTGTCCACATACACACTCAGTTCACGAATCGACATCAGGCTCATGCTGCTTCTCCTTGGTCTTGGGTGCGTCGACCCAGTAAATGGCAGGACAACACCATCAGGGCGAGCACACTAAGGGGGAGTACCAGTAGCCAAGGGGCATCGCTGTAGTATGGGAAATGCTCCACGATCATCAAGCCCAACTCTGCCAGAGGTGGTTGAATGCCCACATAAACAAAGCCCAACGATGCCATCATCAAAATGGCATTGGCTGCGCCAAAGGCTGCCAAGGTGAGTAATTGTGGGGCGATTGCCGGCCAGTAATGGCGCTTAAACAGATACCAGCCACCAAAGCCCATCAAGCGGGAAGATTGCACAGCCGGGGAAGTAATCATCCGCTGGGTGATGGCACGGCTGACGCGGAAGTACTCAATCCATTGGATCAAGGAAATAGCCACGTACAACATCCAGAATGAACCAGGGACAATGGCAGCAAAAATCAGTACCAGCACCAAACCGGGCAACGCCAAGAGAATGGTGACGACACCGTCTAAGAGGCGATCTACCCAGCCCCCTTGGGTGGCAGCGAGTACGCCAGCGGTCACTCCGATGGTGGCAGCGGTCAAAACGCACAGGGCCGCCATCATCAGGGATAAACGCAACGCATCTGCCAATCGTAGCCACATATCACGACCAAAGTGGTCGGTGCCAAACCAGAATTGCCCACCGGGGGCGCTCATAATGGCGCTTAGATTTTGGCTGATGCTGTCCCCATCTTTGAATAATGGCGCACCAAGGGCATAGGCCACTAGCGCTAGCAGCAGAGCCGCCCCAATTTTTTGCGTTGTATTGAGTTGCAGACTCATGCCAGTTTCCCTCCCCGTGGGTCGAGGTAATGGCAGACCACATCCACCAAGGTATTGAGCACGACGAATAACATTCCCATCATTAAGGCGGCTCCCTGAATCACCGGAATGTCCCTAGCAAAAATCGCATGGGCGAGTCCATGACCTATCCCCGGCCAAGAAAATAACGACTCAATCATCACCACACCTTCGACTACAGTAATCAGCTGGATGCCGAAAAAGGCCACCACCGGCACCGCAATGTTGCGCATGCCGTGGTGACGAAAAGCGAACCAAGGTCTCAACCCCTTGGTCCGGGCAAATTCAAAGAAGGGGGCGTTAAATACTCGCCGAGCTTCCGTATGCACCACACGGTTAGAAACCGCAGCCAAGCTTAGGGCAAGGGTGAGGGCGGGAAGCACTAAGTGGGCCAGCGTGCCAAAGCCTGCCACCGGCAATAGACTGAGCTCCAAGGCAAACAAGATAATCGCCAATAAACCAATCACAAAGACTGGCACCGCCCGCAAGGCGGTAGACAAGGCCAGTAAAGTGCGATCTAGCCAGCCACCGTAGTAAGCACTGGCCAGCCCCAGGGGGATAGCAATCAGCGCCGCCAATAGGATACCAACCACGGCTAACAACAGAGAGTGCCCCAGCATATGGAACAGTTCTTGGGCTACCGGCTGACCACTGACAAGGGAGTTGCCCAAGTTCCAGCTCAGCAAATCCACAAACCACTGCCAGTAGGCGCTCCACGCGCTACCATCTAGACCAAGTTCGGCGCGCACCAGTTCAGCGGCACGGGAATCCACCGCATCCATGCCGTAGCGACTTGCGGCGATACGGTAGGCCATATCGCCGGGCAACGCCCGCATCAACAGGAAGGTTAGTGTCCCCACCCCCCAAGATACGGCAATAAGCTGTAAAAAACGTTTTGCCAACAGCTGTTTCATTACTTAGTCCACACCAACTCATTAAGGAAGTAGCTGCGCTCGTATGGATCGAAACGGAAACCGTCGACACGCTTATTAACAGCGGTTTGTTGTACGTAGGAAGCCACCGCAATCATGGGCATTTCCGTGTAAATGGCCTTAGCCACCTGTTGCGCTTGTTGGTGGTAACGTTCTTGGTCGGTTTCCGCGACTAGGTTGTTTAGCGTGGTCTGAATGCTCGGGTTGTTCCAATTCATGCTTCCCCAGTCGCCGCCTTTTTCACTGCCAAAGTCTTTAACCAGCACTCCAAGTGGGTCAGCAATACTGCCGTAGTTGCGGGCAATCAAGGCAACTTCCAGGGAACCATCTTGGTGTCCTGCAGGAATGGCGCTGGAGTTGGTCACATTCACGTTCAGTTTCACCCCCAGCTGTTTCCATTGATCCTGAATAGCGGTCGCTACAGTGGTCAATTCAGGGCGGTCGGCGTAGGTGATCAGATCCAGTTCAAAGATCTCGCCGTTCTGTTCTAACCAACCGTCCGCATTTTTCTGCCAACCGGCCTGTTGCATCAGGGCAGCGGCTTTGGCTAGATCAGGTGTTAACTGTGGTGTGCCATCGGCCACGTGCCAATCGCCCATGTATTCGGGCAACAGCTGATCGGTCGCGGCATCGGCGCTACGTAAAACCGCCGTAGCGATACCTTGACGGTTCATGGCTAGGCTTAGAGCTTGGCGCTCTTCGATGGTGTCTAAATTGGGGTGCGCTAGGTTAAGTTTGAGTGCCAGAGTGCGAGGTAGATCACTGTGAATCACGTTCAAGTTAGGTAGACGTTTTAGCATGGGAACCGCTGCTGGATCTAAGCCAAATACGATATCTCCTTGACCACTGCGGGCCTGTAATACGCGGGCTTCAGCCCGGTGACCAGTTAGGTAGTTGGCGTATTCTACCTGCGCTTTTTTACCCCAATAGCCATCAAATTTCTCGACGACTAAACGGTGTGGCGCGGCGATTTCATAAACCGAAAACGGGCCGGTACCTATTAGCGCTTGGACATTATTTTGCTCGTCAAATGCCGCCGGAGCCATGATGCTAGCGGAGTAATGGGCTAGCACTGCGCCCAATGGCTGGAAAGGTTGGCTTAGGGTGATACGAACTTGCTGCTTACCAATTGCTTCGATAGCTGTGACGGGCACTCCTTGCAAAGCGCCTGGCTTAGATAGAGCCAGATTCAAATTGGCGGCAACAACATCGGCATCTAGCTCGGTACCATCATGGAATTTTACGCCCTCGCGCAAAGTGAAATCCCACTGGGTGCCAGCATTGCTGATCTGCCAAGAAGTCGCCAAGGCAGGGGTTAAATTACCCTTTTCATCCACATCCACCAAGGTTTCCAAGATTTGCATACGGGTAAAAACAAACCCAGCCCGAGACGGATCAATACTGGAAAACTCAAATGCGGCACGGACAGCAACCGTGTTTTGAGTAGTTGGTTCAGCAAGGGCTGGCAAAGTTAGGCTGGAGGCTAATCCCAGCAGGGCGATTTTTTTGAGCATGGTTATCATTTCCTAGAGACTAAATTTTCTAGAAATGTTATGTCATAACATATCTGTTTGAAAAGGCCTTGTTGCATAGCTCTTGAAACTTTTTCACCTTGAAGATTCGCGATTGCCCAAAACGACCTATAAATATGAATTATTTGTGACTTGTGGTTCAAAATGCGACTCGTAAGGGGGAAGCGAACTGGAGAACCTTGACTTTAGCGTGTAGACTTCAGACGCTAAAATATGATCTGGGTCAATGTTGGTTGAAATTCAAACTAAATTAGATTGCCCTAAATCAAATATAGGTCATTGCTATGGGTTATTTAAACGTGATGTCAGCCGTAAACAAATGTATCGATGAGTTACGTCTGCCTCTGCTTATGGTGAAGTGGGGGGCACGTTTGTACACGTTTGTGTTGACGGTAGTGATGATCAATCTGGTTATTTACCCCTTGGGTGGTGCTTACGACCCGAGCGACTTTTTCCATACTGTTCTGAAAAATATCCCGCTGATCTCTTGGTATGCCTTCTTTGGGGCAATCAGCCTTTTCGTATTCGTATGTTGGTTGGTCAACACTTACGAACATCTTGCTGTCACGCGGCAGGCTCGCACCGTCTCATTCCCACCCTATCGGGTTGCGGCTCCCAAGACGGTTATCCGCTCACTTCACGCCTCTCGCGCTCCCCCGGTTTCCGCCTAATCGGTTCGAGTAATGCAATTTGCTCCTCACAAGGGAGTGGACCGCATTGTTTGTGCCTTTTGGGCGCATTCGAATTCGCTTAGTTGGGAAAATTTCCGGCTCTGCCGGCATACCATTCTGCTGTCGTTTGGCAGTAGGCCTTGTACAACTTCAGGGTTAGAGGATCTGTCTCTTGTTAACTCGTAACTTAAGTAAAATCGCGTTGATGGCGTTAGTGGCTTTGCTCGCTGGCTGTCAAGGTGGTGTGCTTGACCCGAAAGGCCAAATTGGCATTCAAGAAAAGGAGCTGATTATTACAGCGACTATCTTGATGCTGTTGGTCGTGGTTCCCGTTATCTTGATGACGCTGTACTTCGCGTGGAAATATCGTGAAGGGCGTGGTGAAGCTTACGAACCAAAATGGTCTCACTCCACCAAAATCGAAACCATCGTATGGGCTATCCCCATTCTGATTATCATCGTCTTAGGGTGGATCACCTACAAGACCACTCATGAGCTTGATCCTTACAAGCCCATTGCATCCGATGAGGAGCACATTACTGTTGAGGTAGTGTCTTTGAATTGGAAGTGGTTGTTCATTTACCCGGACTTGGGTATCGCTACTGTGAACGAGTTGGCATTCCCAACGAATGTTCCAGTGGAGTACAAGATCACGTCGGCTGGTACGATGAATGCCTTCTTCATTCCGCAGCTAGGTAGCATGATCTACTCCATGGCGGGCATGGAAACCAAGCTGCACTTGATCGCTAACGAGCCAGGCGTTTACGACGGCTTCTCGGCCAACTATTCAGGTGGCGGCTTCTCTGGCATGAAGTTTAAGGCTATCGCGACAGAGACTAAGGAAGACTTCCAAGCTTGGGTAGACAAAGTAAAAGCCTCTGGCGAAGCACTGACTACCGAACGTTATGAAGCCTTAGTGGAGCCGACTGAATACCACCCAGTTGAGTACTTCGCTACGGTGAAAGAAGGCCTGTTCTTCGACATTATCTGGGAATACATGGGTGACCATGGCCGTATCGATTACTTCGATAAGCCTGACTATGCAGCGCAGCCGCCTGCTGGTTTTGAGTTGCTCGAACGTAAAGCCCGTGAATCAGAGGAGGCATCTCAATAATGAGTTTTCTCGGTAAATTATCC
The DNA here is from genome assembly GCF_006385675.1 of Maribrevibacterium harenarium. Taxonomy (GTDB): domain Bacteria; phylum Pseudomonadota; class Gammaproteobacteria; order Pseudomonadales; family Marinomonadaceae; genus Marinomonas; species Marinomonas harenarium. Next base: position 6,397 of record NZ_VFRR01000010.1, read on the forward strand.
TGGGACGCATTACCCTACGACCCAATCGTAATTGGTACTTTGACGGTTGTGGCGATTGGTGGTGCCTTCCTGTTTGCACTCATCACTAAGATGAAGAAATGGGGCTGGTTATGGCGTGAATGGTTGACCTCGGTGGATCATAAACGCTTGGGTATCATGTACATCATTTTGGCGTTTGTGATGCTAATCCGTGGTTTTGCGGATGCCATCATGATGCGTACCCAATTAGCGCTAGCAACCAATGGCTCTGAAGGCTACTTGCCGCCGGACCACTATGATCAGATCTTTACCGCTCACGGTGTGATTATGATCATCTTCGTGGCGATGCCGTTTATGACTGGCTTGATGAACCTCATCGTGCCGTTACAGATCGGTGCCCGCGATGTGGCGTTCCCATTCTTGAACAACCTGTCTTTCTGGTTGGCTGTATCGGGCGCTTTGCTGGTCAATATTTCCCTCGGTTTGGGTGAATTTGCGAAAACCGGTTGGGTGGCCTATCCGCCACTTTCAGGGCTGGAGTTTAGCCCGGGAGTGGGTGTGGACTACTACATCTGGGCGTTGCAGATATCCGGCTTGGGTACCACGTTGACCGGTGTTAACTTCTTGGTGACGGTGCTAAAAATGCGCACACCTGGCATGAAGTTAATGCAAATGCCGATCTTTACTTGGACTTGTACTTGGGCCAACGTCTTGATCGTGGCGTCGTTCCCAATCCTAACTGCAGCGTTAGCCATGCTAACTCTTGACCGTTACCTCGACTTCCATTTCTTCACGAATGATGCCGGTGGTAACGCGATGATGTACATCAACTTGTTCTGGGCATGGGGCCACCCTGAAGTATACATTCTGGTATTGCCAGCGTTTGGTATCTTCTCGGAAGTGGTTTCCACCTTCACCGGTAAGCGTTTGTTCGGTTATAAGTCGATGGTTTATGCCTCTGGTGCGATTTCCATCTTGGGCTTCATCGTATGGCTGCACCACTTCTTCACCATGGGTTCGAGTGCGAGCGTGAATGCCTTCTTCGGCATCATGACCATGATTATCGCGATTCCAACCGGCGTGAAGTTGTTTAACTGGTTGTTCACCATGTACAAAGGCCGTATCCGTATGGAAGTGCCAATGTTGTGGACCATTGGTTTCATCATCATCTTCTCTATCGGTGGTATGACCGGTGTGCTACTGGCGGTGCCAGGTGCGGACTACGTGCTGCACAACTCCCTATTCTTAATCGCTCACTTCCATAACACCATCATTGGTGGTGCGGTGTTCGGTTACTTTGCGGGCTTTACTTTCTGGTTCTCCAAAGCCATGGGCTTCCATTTAGATCCAAAATGGGGTCGCGTGTCCTTCTGGTGTTGGACCATCGGTTTCCTAATGGCCTTTATGCCGTTGTACGTACTGGGCTTCTTGGGTATGACCCGTCGTCTAAACCACACGGATAATCCAGACTGGAATATTTGGTTGTACATCGCAGCAGCGGGTGCGTTTGTTATTGCGATCGGTATTGCGGCGCAGTTCATTCAGTTGTTCGTTGCCTTCCGTGACCGTAACAAGAACAAAGACACCACCGGTGACCCTTGGAATGGTCATACCCTTGAGTGGTCGTTGGCGTCGCCTCCACAGTTCTACAACTTTGCGAAGTTGCCTCATGTGGAAGACATCGATGCCTTCACAGATATGAAAGAGAAGGGCACTGCTTACCAACGTCACGCTAAGTATGAACCGATTCATATGCCAAGCAATACCAACGCCGGCCCAATCATGGGTGCTTTGGCAACGGCCTTCGGCTTTGCATTCGTATGGCATATCTGGTGGTTGGTTGCGGCTAGCTTCGTCGGCTTGATCGTTGCTTTCATCGCTCGCTCTTACGCTAGTGGTAAAGACTACTATGTCCAGCCAGATGAAGTAGCACGCATCGAAAATGAACACCTAGATAACGTGGCTAAGGGGTAATTCATGAGTACTCATGCAGCAGCGCATCACGATGCGCACCATGACGAACACCACGATACTGGTCGTAATACGGTGTTCGGTTTCTGGATCTACCTGATGACGGACTGCATCCTGTTTGCGTCCTTCTTTGCAACCTACGCGGTGCTCTTTATGAACACCGCTGGGGGCGCTTCAGGTAGTGAAATCTTTGATCTTAAGTTAGTCGCTGGCGGAACTGCAGCTCTATTGCTGAGCTCGATTACCTTTGGCTTCGCCATGATCAGTGCATACAAGCAGAATAAGTCAGGAACTTTGTTCTGGTTGGCTGTGACTTTCTTGTTCGGCGCCGTGTTCATCGGTCTTGAGATCTATGAGTTCAATCACTTGATCCACGCTGGCCATGGCCCAAGTGAAAGTGCCTTCCTAACCGCGTTCTTCTCGTTGGTAGGTCTGCACGGTTTACACGTTACCGCTGGCTTGATTTGGTTGATCATTCTGTTCATCGAGGTGAGCAAATCTGGTTTGGGTAATCAACAGCTAACCCGTTTGAGCTGCCTAAGCTTGTTCTGGCACTTCTTGGACATTGTCTGGATCTGTGTCTTCACCGTCGTTTACCTAATGGGGGCTATGTAATGAGTCAGCACGATCACGATTCTCATGCTCACGGCACCGTCGGTTCTTATGTGGTGGGGTTCATTCTGTCGGTGATTCTGACAGTGATCCCATTCTGGGCAGTGATGACCGGCAGCTTTGACCGAGCAACGACAGTAGCGATTTTGGTAGTGACAGCGATTGTACAGATCGTTGTGCACTTGAAGTACTTCCTGCACTTGAACTTCTCTAAAGAAGGCAAGCTGGATACCTTCTCGTTTCTGTTTACCGCGTTGGTCATCGTTATGGTGGTGGGTCTATCCATTTGGATTATCTACGCTTCCAACGCGATGATGATGTACTGATAAAGTACGAAACCTTTGAATTCACGGGCACTTCGGTGCCCGTTACGGGAGTTAGCGTCATGTTTGATCGTTATCTTAAAGTAACTAAGCCCGGCATCATTATGGGCAACCTGATCTCTGTAGCTGGGGGCTTCTTTTTAGCGGCTCGCGGCGACATTGACTGGCTATTGATGCTGGCAACAGTGGTAGGTTTATCACTTGTGGTCGCTTCTGGATGTGCGATCAACAACTTCATTGACCGGGATATCGACGCCAAAATGGCCCGTACCCGCAACCGTGTGACCGTGACCGGGGAAATCTCCGGCACGGCGGCCTTTGCCCATGGCATTGTGTTAGGGGTAGTAGGATTTGCGTTGCTGGCGGTGTATACCAATCCGGTGGCGGTATTCTTTGCTGGCTTTGGTTACTTTGTTTATGTGGGGTTATACAGCCTCTACTTTAAACGTAACTCGGTCTACGGCACTTTGGTTGGTAGTTTGTCTGGTGCCGTGCCACCAGTAGTGGGTTACTGTGCGGTAACAGGCCAATTTGATGCTGGTGCAGCAATACTGTTGGTGATGTTTAGTTTGTGGCAAATGCCCCATTCTTACGCGATCGCTATCTTCCGCTTTAAAGACTATGAAGCCGCTGGCATTCCAGTATTGCCGGTGGCAGAAGGCATTCACAAAGCCAAACACCACATTGTTCTATACATTGCGATGTTTGCCTTGGTGACGGCATTGCTGCCGCTCACTGGCTACGTTGGTATTGGCTTTATGCTAGTCGCAACGGCAACCAGTCTGTGGTGGTTGGCGATGGCCCTGCGTGGCTACCGCCAAGAGATTGATGTGAACCGTTGGGCACGACAAGTGTTCTTCTTCTCCATCATCACCGTCACCGCATTGAGTGTGACCATGTCTGTCGACTTTCGAGATGTCGCCCCTGACTATCTCGTTATGGTAGCCCGTTAAGCGATTGCCCCGCTAACGAGCACCACTCTCCCGACCCGCTTTCATACCCTTGGAAGCGGGTTTTTATTTTACAGTGTTCTATTGCCCCAGTAATTTGGTTGGCGCTGCTGATGGGCGATAGCCAATATTTGAACGCTATTGTTTTTAATCCGGTAAATGACGGATAGGGGAAAGTGGTGTAACGGTGCCAAGTGAACACCTAACGCGTGGTTTTGTTGATAAGAAAAGGGAAAAGTTTCGATCTGACGGAGGGTAAGCTCCAGTTCTACGATCACCTTGCTTCCAAGTCCCTGTGCTTGCTGCTCGTAATAGTCGATGTAGTCGAATAGCTCGGCTTCCGCTGTCGGGTGAAAATAGTAGTTTATTTCAATTTCTTGCGAGCTTTCTCTAGTACCTTGTTACCTTCGATAAGGGAGACACGTCCAGCATCGATATCCTCTGCACGGTGTTTGGCTTCGTTTAGCCATTCTGAATCGAGGCTAGTTGACGTTTTGCCTAGGCTATTTAATAGCTTTTCGACTAAACGGACTCGATCCTCTCTAGGAAGGTGTAAGGCTTCCGTTTCAATCATTTGGAAATTCATAAGGGTAACCATCATCTGCCGTAATGGCTAAATATTGGTACATGGAGCGGCTGTAGTCAACGAACGTGAGATTGTGATATCGGGCTTTTCAGATCGATACTTGAGTCCTTGCGATACGCCGACGGCGTGACGCCAACCAGCCGTGAAAACTCCCGATGGAAGTTAGATTTGGTTTGGAAACCAGCCTCAAGATAAATCTCAGTAATAGCTAAGTCGGTATTTTTTAGTAGGTGCTGGGCATGTGCTATCCGATAGCCATTGATCCATTGGGAAATGTTCTGCTCTAGACAAAGGTTCACCGCCGCGGAAATTTGGCGGCTGGGGAGGCCAAGTTTCCGGGCCAGCCGCGCCAGGGTGAGATCCGGCTCTAAGTACAGCTTTTGTGTCTCAAGTAATGTGGTAAGCCGCTGAATAATACCTTCGGCGTCTTCACGATCTTGACGACTCTCGTTGTCATCTTCAGCACCTGCCGGCTCTGTTTCTATTTTTGTTTCAGCGGTAGATACAGACTGCGGTGTCGTTTGTGTGTGAAGACTTGTCCACACCACAGCCAGTGCTAATAGCGGCAGCAAAATAGCGTGGCCGATGGTGATGATTAGGGTGGCGTGCTGTCCTTGCCAGAAGATAAAGTCGAGGGACAGGACTCCATCAATCAAAGCTGAAAAGAGCAGCATGCCTGCCCCGACTTGCGTGGCATAACGTGCGTAGGGCAATTCCGAGAAGGGGATATTTTCTAACTCTTGTGGATCTCGAGCGCTGACCCATAGGGCAACCCCATAGACCACATATAAGGCCGTGAGCATGATATCCAGTGGCGGCTGCCACCAAGGGTAAGTGACCGAGCTGAACCCAATCACAACGGGCGCAAGCCAATGCCACCAAGGCAGACTTATCGCTTGTCTTGCCCGGGCAAATACCCACCACGCCAGTACCGGAATCAATCCTGCCAAAATGGGTTGCAGGGCACGTAGCCACGCCCAGTCTAGTAGCCAGCGCAGCCCTACTACAGTAGTAGTTAGCGCACACATCAATAAAAATAGTGCCGCCAGTCTGGTGCCTTCGCTACGTCTTGCCACCAAGCTGGCAGCGAGCACCAATAACATCAGTGAAACCACAAATGGCAAAGGGATGGAAAGCATGTTGAGTTCCTTGTACGACTGCTAACAACAATATGATGTCCTAAAACGCTTTTGGAAACGTCCTAAATCCTGATCAAGGACGCGCCACAGCTGGCATTGAGCGATTCTGAACGAGTTCCCAATCACTCATTTGGAGTTTCTTATGAACTGGTATATCGAAGCGTTTAAACAATTTAATAATTTCATCGGACGTAGCCATCGTACCGCCTTTTGGTCGTTTATGCTTGTCCATCTACTGCTGACGGCCATCATTATTGGGGTCGAAATTGCCACCGATAACCCCGGTTGGCTAGATCTGATTTATAGCCTCTTCACCTTGCTACCATTCCTCGCCTTGGTCGTGCGCCGTCTGCGGGATGCAGGATTTTCACCTTGGTGGCTGTTACTGGTACTGATACCCGGTGCTGGTGTTTTGGTATTGTTGATCTTCCTAGCTCAGCCGACACGTTTGTCCTTTGCTAAGGGGGCATCATTATGAAAACCTCGTTTGTGGCTGGTCTATTACTTGTAGTCTTATCTCTCCCAATTAGTGCAAACAGTGCTGCCGGGCGACCGGCTATTCCCGTCGGTGCGGTTGGCGTAGTTGAAATCAATCAGGTGCAGGAAGGCAACCTGGTCTACCTAAAAGGCATGAAAGGCGAGGGGCGTTATATAACTCGTAACCAAGCAGGGGAGCTATGTGAAATAGCCCCGGTGCCGTTTTTAGCCGGTGGCTTCAATGGTCGAGATGTATCCCTGCTACAGCGCGGGCCTATCCTTCTCAGTGTCTACAACACGGCGATTGATGAGCAACTACGTTTTGGCAAAGAAGTTACCAGCCAAGACGCCCACATAGGCTTGGACGACGGGGAAGCTGATATGGTCATTGCGAGTGGATTGAGTCTAGACGACCACTTTATCCTCAACCCTCGCCCAGTTTGGTCGTCCTGGTGGCGCTTGAGTTTGGTGCGAAAAGACTGCGAGCCCCTGTCACCCGATGTTCAATAAACCGTCATTGGCTGGTCATAATCGCCCACTAGTCTTTCCTGATCTTATAAGTTCAACTAATGATCGGGAAAGACTATGTACTCGCTTAAAAAACTCACTTGGGCTGTGAAACCTATCGCCTTAGCTATTGCCGTTACGACCTTAGCTGGTTGTGAAACCTTGAGTTCGCTAACAGCGATGAACTCAGATCGAGTTGTCACCGGTTTAGAGCGAGTAGGTCGCTCTGCCAGCCAAGGCTTTGATCAAAGCGCGGCGGAGATCGTTGCATTTGATAAAACACGTCAACGTATTTTCACGGTGAATGCCAACAGCGGCAAAGTCGATGTATTTGATGGGTCAAACGTAAGCGACCTGAAATTACTACAAACGCTTGATGTCGCTGCCATGGTAATGCAAGCCAAAGTTACAGTGACAAGCGTTAGCCAAGTGGGTGCTGCTAACAGCGTGGCGGTGCATGGGGATTTGGCTGCGGTTGCCGTCGAAGCCGGAACCAAAACCGATGCTGGTTGGGTAGTGTTTATTAACTTAACGGATCTGTCGGTAGCCAGCGTGGTGGATTCCGGTTCCTTGCCAGATATGGTGACCTTCACCCCAGACGGTAGCAAAGCGATTGTGGCCATCGAAGGGGAGCCAACCGACTACCAAACCGACCCAGAAGGTCGCATTGATATTATTGACACGCAAACCTTCACCCTGCGTTCTGCAACCTTTACCGACTTCAATGTCGGCGGCCTTCGTCACAGCGAACTACCGGAAGACGTACGCGTATTTGGCACCATTGTCGATGCCAACGGCAAGGCCATTCGCCCGAGCACTGTTGCCGAAGATTTAGAGCCAGAATACGTTGCGGTATCGGCGGATTCGAAAACAGCTTATGTGAGCTTGCAGGAAGCCAACGCCATTGCCGTGGTGGACATTGATACCGCTAGCGTGTCGAAAATCTTTGCCCTCGGCTACAAAGATCACAGCTTGGTTGGTAATGGCATTGATGCCAGCGACAAAGATAAGAAAGCCAATATTGCGACTTGGCCGGTCTATGGCATGTACCAGCCTGACTCAATCGCCACCTACCGAGTCAATGGTAAGGACTACATTGTGACCGCCAACGAGGGGGATTCCCGAGCGGATTGGGGCACCGCGCAAACTGACGGTACGTTGGACATGGCGGGTGATCCGCTCAACCTGAATATGGAAGAGTTTCGCGTAAAAGATCTGAAACTAGATCCAACCGCGTTCCCAAATGCTGACCAGCTACAGGATAAAGCCGCATTAGGTCGCCTAAAAGTCACCTCTAAACTTGGGGATACGGACCAGGACGGCGACTTCGACCAATTGTACGTTTATGGCGCCCGTTCGTTTTCCATTTGGGATGCCACTGATGGCACATTGGTGTTTGACTCTGGCGACCAGTTCGAGCAAAAAACCTTGGCTCTTTATGGTGACCAGTTTAATAACGACAACGGTGAAAGTGACCCAGATGGTCGCAGTGATGCCAAAGGCCCAGAGCCAGAAGCGATCACCGTCGGGGAGATCGATGGCAAACATTATGCTTTCATCGGCCTTGAACGTATGGGCGGAGTGATGGTGTATGACATCACCAACCCGAGCGCCCCCGAATTTATCAGCTACGTGAACGATCGTGACCTTAGCAAAGACCCACTCGTGGATAAAGCAGCAGCTGGTGACTTGGGGCCAGAAGGCTTTAAATTTGTCCCTGAATACGACAGCCCAAATGGCAAGCGACTACTAATCGTCGGTAACGAAGTGAGCGGCACGACCTCTGTTTATCAGATCCAACTGTCTGATAAGTAGTGCTAAAACGCTAGATACAAAAAAGCCTGCCTATCGAAAGATAGGCAGGCTTACTTCGTTAACGGCTCACGCTTATTGCGCGGCTTTGATCGCCGCCACCGCAGCATCGTATTGTTCGTCGGTCACTTTGTCTTTCCAGTTCACTGCGTCGCCGTCTTTCACGCCGGTGATCACAAAATGTGTCATCTCCGCCTCAGGCATGGCCCCATGCCAGTGGTCAACATCCGCCGGACACCACACGGCATCCCCTTCTTGGCAAGCCACCACTTGGCCATCGCGAGTCGCGGTGATCGCTACACCTTTGGTTACCACAATGTGCTGACCACCGGGGTGATCATGCCACGCAGTACGGGCTTTGGGTTGAAAAGTGACAAATGCACCGGAGAATGGCACCGCATCTTGGTTGGGGAAAGTTAACTTCACATCCACCTGGCCAGAGAACATTTCCTCTGGGCCCACAAAAGATGGCATCTTTTCCTTATCGTAAACCGCTTGTTGTTGGTTTGTGGCTTCTACCGAGTTATCTAGATTGACGACCGTTGCCATATATCCCTCCTCAGTGACTGCAATAGAATGAAAGGCAATGTAAAAGTTGATTAAATCAACTTCCTGAGTTTAAGAATATGGGAATACTCCGCTATGCTTGCCTAATCCTACAAAAGTTGTAGCAGACTAAGCATCGGACTTGTTGAAAAAACGCTTCAGCCGCGCCAACAAATACTGCCCAAGCCCCTCTGCACCGGACTGAATAATCGGCAGATAGCGCTCGTTAATGCGCTCAAAACCCACGTTAAACTCATTCCAAGTCCCACCGTTGGTTTCTAGGTTGTGCACCATCGGTTGCAACCGATCCAAGGCTTTCGCAAACCGCGCATCGGCACTTTGGGCGGCCTCAAACTCCTGCCACAGGGCTTTTAAGCTTTCTCCTTGCGGCGTTGGCAACAGGGCAAAAATGCGCTCCGCCGCAGCTTGCTCTGCGGCGGCAATCGCTGCCATATCAACATGTGCATGAATCGGGTGATCCCCAGCGTCAATCTCCACAATATCGTGCAGCAACAGCATCTTTATTACCCGATTGATATCCACCCCAGCTGGTGCTGAGTCCTGCAACACCAGCGCATACATCGCTAAATGCCAGGAATGCTCTGCAGAATTCTCCCGACGGGATTGATTCAGCAGCGGGGACTTACGTACCACCGACTTCAATTGATCTATTTCTTTTAAAAAAGCAAATTGCTGATCAAGACTGGTTTGCTCTGGGGGAGTCATAATTGCCTCAAAAACAAGGAATTTATAGAGCTACTAGGGGGTGGAGGTGTCATTCGTAATCCCTCCTGAAAAGGTAGTGGCATGGTTTTACCTGTTTCAACTTGGAAATTCACATTGTGTCAGCCTAGCATAATCTTGCTGACGTAGCTGTTAGTGGGCTCCGTGATGATGCTTACCCTGTAAGCTTTTACCGATACTTAGCCCCATCAGCAGGATTAATACCACTGAGCTTAATATCGCCACCAGTGACTGAGGGTGGTCATCCGATTGGAGATTTGCGAGTACGATAGCCCCATCAAAAGTGCTGAACAACCAATCCACTAAATAACCAAACCCAAGGGCACAAGCCAATACACCAGTTAAATAAGCCCACAGGGCACGCCGCCCCAGTAGCTTGTTAACCATGCCGAGCGTCGCGATATTGGTTGCAGGACCGGCCAGCATAAAGACCAATACCGCACCGGGGGACACTCCGGCAGCGAGAAGCCCAGCAGCAATCGGAGTCGATGCCGTGGCACAGATATACATTGGGATGGAAATAATGACCATCACCAACATGGCGATTAGGCCATCACCCCATTGGGCGAGAAAGCTCTGCGGTACATAGGCTTGCACCAGTGCGGCAAAAGCTAAACCGACCAGTAACCACAGGGCAATATCATCCACCATCTCGGTGGTGGCGTATTGCAAACTACTTTTTATACGACCTAATAGAGGGGGATGAGCATCCGCCGCCTTCTTGTCAGAGCCACAGCAACCGCTGCTACAACAAGATGATGAAGGTGCTAGTTCTGGCGCTATCGGCTCAGGGCTTTCTCGCCCGACTAAGTAACCTGCGGTAATGGCACTAACAATCGCTGCAATAGGCCGCACGATCGCCATGAATGGCCCCAGCAACACCCAGGATAGGGCAATAGAGTCGACACCCGTTTCCGGTGTTGATATCAAAAAAGAGGTGGTAGCCCCTTTCGAAGCACCCGCACGACGCAGCCCAGCAGCAGCGGGAATGACGCCGCAAGAGCATAAGGGCAAGGGTGCGCCAATGATGGCGGCTTTAACCACAGCAAAACGGGATTGCTGCCCAAGTTGTCGTTCCATCCAGTCCATGGGGACAAACTCTTTTAATACGCCAGCCACCAATAAACCGAGCAACAACCATGGCGCTGACTCTAAAAACAGGTCAACAAAAGCAAGTAGCCAGCTCATAGACATTCTCCTTCATGATGACATTCCGGGATGATGGCGAAGTCCTCCGACTCTAGAGCTTGTAAAATAGTGCAGTCCTCCGCGCTTTCATGACCGCCACAGCAGGCACTGGACAATCTTGCCAGTGACCGTTGAAAGGCCTGTAGCTCGGCGATTTTTTCCGTCACTTGCTGCAATTTATCATCGACTAGCTCTTTGACATCCGAACACTCGTTATTGGCTTTATCCACCTCAATCGACAACAGGGTTTTAATATCGGTGAGCGAAAATCCTACCCCTTTCGCCCTTAAGATGAAGCCCAAGGTTTTAATATCCCGATCGGAATACAAACGGTAGCCGCTATCTGACTGCCCCGAGGGGGATAGCAGCCCTTGCTTGTCGTAAAAACGTAAAGTATCGGTATTGATCTGAAATTGTTTGGCTAACTCACCGATGCGCAACATAGTGTTACCCTGATAACAAAGGAATACGATGAGTATAAACCTTGGAGATAACTCCAAGGTCAAGCTGCGCGCGTTGTGCAATAGCTACTGTGTCCGTATTCTGTTTGATCAAATCCGCACCATCGATAAAAAGCGGCGAAAAGGTAAACTTGGCGAGGTTGAGTCGTCTTATTGGCAAGGCGCTTTGCTACAAATGTTTGTTTGAATAGGGGGGGCTCTGTACTTATGGCGCTAGTCAGATTGGTTATGTTGGTCATTGTCTCCTTGGTAGCGTTTGCGGCTAACTCGGTACTCACGCGTCTGGCGCTGGCAGATGGTTTAATGGATGCGGCGAGTTTTACGATGATTCGCTTGCTATCCGGCAGTATTGCCTTGTTGCTGATTTTATCCTTGCAGAATGGGGTTAAAGCGATTCGCCCCGCTGGAAGTTGGCTGGCCAGTAGCATGTTGTTTATCTATGCGGTAGTTTTTTCTTACGCCTATTTGATGCTGGCGACGGGAACTGGGGCATTGATTTTATTTGGCATGGTGCAATTAACCATGGTGTCGGTGTCTCTGCTACGGGGAGAGCACCTTCGTTTGCCACAGGTAGCGGGCATCTTACTAGCGTTGCTCGGTTTGGCTTATTTGGTCTGGCCGGAGGTGTCGCAGCCATCATGGCTTGGTGTGGTATTAATGGTGGTTGCGGGTATGGCTTGGGCTGGGTACACCTTGCTTGGACGAGGGTCGAATAAACCTCTGGCGGATACAGCGTTTAACTTTCTGCGAACCACGCCTATGGTGCTGGTGCTGTTTATGGTCACGCTGACTACAACCGCGGCAACATTTACCGGTACTCTCTTAGCAATATTGTCTGGTGCGGTAGCCTCTGGAGCCGGCTACGCCATTTGGTACAGCGTATTGCGCCACATCAGCTCGTTGCAAGCTGGGGTGCTGCAACTCTTAGTGCCAGCCATTGCCGCCTTTGGTGGTGTGTTGTTTGTCACTGAGCCAATCAGCCTGCGGTTGCTACTGGCCTCTGGGCTGATTTTAGGCGGCATTTTTATAGTGTTGGCGAGAAAACGGTGAGGAAAGCAGATTGATAGAAATCCAACCCTATTCCCCAGACAAAGCCCGCGAGGTGACGAATCTGTTCTATGCGGCAGTGAACGGGATTGCGGACGATGTTTATTCGCCCCAGCAAAAAGCGGTTTGGGCGCCTGAGCCGGTGAATTATGCCGCTTGGGCGGCGCGGCTGGCGCAGACGCAGCCTTTTTTAGCCATTTGCGCTGGTGCGGTGGTAGGGTTTATGGAGCTGGAGGCCGACGGTCATATTGATTGCACTTATACCCATCCAGAATTTCAGGGGAGAGGCGTGGCTTCGATGTTGTATGCTTATTTGGAAACAGAAGCGATTCGCAAAGGGATCGGGCGCTTGTATGTGGAGGCTTCCATCGTTGCCAAGCCGTTTTTTAGCAAGCTAGGCTTCACTGAGGTCAAACAAAATACACTACAGAGGCAGGGAGTCGAGCTGGTGAATTATTCCATGGAGAAACAGCTTTGAGTCCGGTAGATCAACTTTCCAGAGCGATCAAATATTTCCATTCAGGGCAATATGGTGAAGCGAAAGTCTTGTTGGAACAAGTCAGAAGCGATGCCCCTGAGTTAGTCATGGCGCAGGTGTATTTGGCCCAGATTGGGATCCTAGCAGGTGAAGGCGAGCGCTGGGTTGCACCGCTACAGGAGCTCGCTATGCAGTTGCCCCATTCCCACGAGGTTTATCATGTTCTGGGGCAGTGTTTACAGCAGGCGAAACAGTTACCGCAAGCGGCAACGGCGTTTCACACCGCATTGGCTCTAGTTGCCATTCAGGTCGAGCAGGGGTGGCAGCCTTCTCCAAAACAAGAGGAACCAGTAGCCCCTTTCAGCCAGGAGCAGGGGGAGGCGTTACTTTGGCAAACCTTAGCCTTGTTAAAATCCCAGGGCGTTTATGGGTTCGCTTGCTCGGGTACTTTGTTGGGGCTGGAGCGGGAAGGTCGCTTGCTGGCCAATGATAAAGACTTGGACATTGGTGTCGATTGGCTGCAAATGGAGCAAGCCACTCAGGTTCTGAGCGCAAATGGTTGGCGCGAAGCGTCCCGCTCTTATGATTTGATCAATCCTCGGTGCTTTAAACATGATGTGACCGGTATTACCTTGGATGTGTGCGGTTTTGGTACCGATAGCGTCAGTGGTGAAGCGATCTGTGGCCTGTGGATGGACGGCGTGCCATTTCATTGGAATCGCATCACCTACTTTCCCAACATTGCCCTGTCTGCCCGTGGGACACCCGCCGGAGAGGTGTGGCACCTGACGCAACCGGAGTCCATGTTAGCGGCCTTATATGGCGATAACTGGCGTATCCCCGATGGGGACTTCGACACCATTGTGTGCGCCCATAATTTGCGGCAATTCTCTTGGTTGTCCTACTGTTACGCCTATTCCCGTTTATACGGGCAATGGTTACGTGGTAATACTGCCAAGGCCATGCGCATCCTCCAAGTGTTGCGCCAACAACGCCCGCAAGATAGCGTTCTGAGTCAGATTCAACAGCAACTGGAAACGTCCTTGTTGGTCGAGCGCCAAGAGCGAGTTTTGGCTTTGGGTTATTTCGATCTATTGCATGAAGGGCATCTAAACTATCTGCAGTTTGCGCGTCAGCTAGGGGGTACGTTGGTGGTTGGTATCGCCCCTGACCGATTTTGTCAGCAGAGTAAAGGGTACTCGCCGATACTGAATGAAAATCAACGTTGCACACTAATCAACGCGCTTGGCATGGTGGACGAAACCCATCTTGTGGCTGCGCCGATGGCGCAAACCGACGACGCGGTAGCTTGGATACGCTCGCTGGCTATCCACAAAGTCGTCTGTGGTGAAGAGTGGCAAGGTTCCGAACGCTGGCAAAAGCTTGAAGCGGCCTTGGCTCCGTTTGAAATCGAAGTGATCTACGCCCCGAAAACAGAGGGTATCTCGACGACCCTATTGAAACAGAGGATTTTGCAGAACTCATAAAATATCATCACGCAAACTTATTGGCAGATGATAGCCTCCACATAGACATTAACAGATTGTATGACGCTATAATGCTTGTCATCCATTGCTAGTCTTCCATTGCTAGTCTTCCATTGCTAGTTAGGAGGTTGTCATGAGTAATCTATCAAAAAGGTCGACCATCTACTTCGAACCTACCATCCATCAAGCATTAAAAATGCGAGCGGCATCTACCCAAGTTTCGGTTTCTGAATTGGTGGATGAGGCTGTGCGTCTGCTAATGCGAGAAGATCAGGAAGATCTGCAAGCGATTTCCGAACGAGTTGCAGAGGAAGAAATAAGTTACGAAGCATTGCTGAATGACCTAAAGACCCGTGGCAAAATATAAAATCACTTTCAAAAAATCGGTTGCCAAAGATTTGCGGGCTATTCCCAATCAGGATGTAGCCAGAATCCTTAGTTGTATTGATCAACTCGCTGCCCCCCCCCGCGCAGAGGGATGTATCAAGCTAATGGGCCGGGAAAGCTACCGCGTTCGCCAAGGTATTTACCGCATTATTTATGACATTCGCGATGAGGTATTACTGGTTAATGTCGTGAAAGTGGCTCATCGCGCTGAGGTATACAAATATAGCTAGTGGCCCCTGAAATCGCTCAAGTTTTTGAAATTCAACCGCCCCCGGTGAATTTGTGTAAACGACTCTTGTTGGGAGTCTTACAACTTAGAGCGAAACACAAAGTATACCGCACCAACTAGACACAACCCTGCCCAGAGGTAGTCAAGTTTGAGGGACTCTTTTAGATAAAATACCGAGAAGGGAACGAACACCAACAGGGTGATAACTTCCTGCATGATTTTCAGTTGGCCAACATTTAGCACGGTATAACCAATGCGATTAGCGGGCACCTGCAATAGGTATTCGAACAAGGCAATTCCCCAACTGACGAGAGCGGCGATGATCCAAGGTTTGTTATTTAGCTCTTTTAAGTGAGCATACCAAGCAAACGTCATAAATACGTTGCTACAAACTAATAGTCCGATACTGATAGGAATGGCAGGCATGGCGTGATACTCGCGGTGAATTGAGCGCATCATAGCTGCTTTTATGTCTAGGTAAAGGCCCTTCGCGAAACATTGCCCCCTTATTAAAACGATAAAAAATCTTCGCTACATCTTGACTAACTTAAAAAGTTACCGGTAACATCTGCTTTAGTTACCGGTAACATATCTGGTGATGTATAGTTAAACCCTAAACAACAATAAGTAGCGGGAAGATAAGATGAGCAAGTTTACCCAGTCTTTAGTTACAGCCACCCTAGTTGGTGCCCTTTCAACGACTGCTTTTGCGGCAGAGTACACCTTCAAGTTTCAGTCTTCTGATCCTTCTGGCGATAAGAACTTCCAAGTTCAAAAAGAGTGGACAGAGCGTGTCGAGCAAATGTCCGGCGGCCGGATCAAGATCAATCTATTGCCAGTAGGCAGTGTGTTTAAGCACACGGAAACCCTAGATGGTATCAAGATGGGGATTTTGGACGGTCAAATCACCGCGACCGAGTTTTTCTCTGGCAAGGATCCCGCCTTTGGCTTGATCGGTAACACCGTGGGTGCTTGGTCAGACACTTCTCAGCTACTGCAATTCGTTAACTACGGTGGTGGTTACGAGCTGATGAATGAGCTTTACGCACCGTACGGGGTGAAGTTTATCGGTGGTTCGACGACTGGGGTTGAGTCCTTTGTTTCCCGTGTACCGCTAAATGGTGTGGATGATCTAAAAGGTCTGAAACTACGTGCGCCAGAAGGCTTAGTGCAAAAAGTGTTTGCCGCAGCGGGCGCGGCACCGGTAAATCTCCCGGGTTCGGAAGTGTTCACTGCCTTAAGTAAAGGCGTTATCGATGCAGCGGATTACACGGTATTTTCTACCAACCAAAAAGCCGGTATGAACGACATTGCTGCACACCCAGTACAACCGGGCTTCCACTCTTTGCCTTTGATCGATGTCTCCATGAGCATGAAAAAGTGGAACAAGTTACCAGCGGACTTACAGGCGATTATGACCGTATCGGTACGTGATTTTGCGAACGATATCACCACTCAGCTACGTATTGCCGACCAAAAAGCGGTGAAAGAAGCGGCAGCAAACCCAAACATTACCATCCATAACTGGTCTGACGAAGAGCGCAAGAAATTCCGTGCTATTGCCCGTACTCAGTGGGAAGAGTTTGCGAAGCAATCACCTAATGCCCAAAAAGTGTATGACACTGTGACCTCTTACCTGGAGGACAATGGTCTGCTGTAACAGCAAGATCATCGGTGTTGATAAACAGGCGCTGCGGCGCCTGTTTTCCCCTGAGCCTGTTTCGGACTTTTCTGGAAAATTGTGATGCAACCTGATTCTCAACTCCCTCATGAAGACTTATCAGAACAGCCACGGAATTGGCTCGACCGCACGGTCGTCCATGTTGGCAATGCGGCCAGCCTGATGTTTATTTTTACCGTTGCCATTTCTTTTTTTGAAGTGGTGATGCGCTATGTGTTTAATGCTCCGACCATTTGGGTGCATGAAACCGCGTCCTTCTTAGGGGCGGTGCTGTTTGTATTTGGTGGCAGCTATGCGTTAGCGACCAATAAACACGTACGAGTCGTACTGATCTACGACTTTGTTTCGGCTCGCACACGGTCTTATCTCAATATTTTCCATCACATCATGGGGTTACTGTTCTCGGGCTTATTGGCTTACGCCGCTTGGCAAATGACCGACAGTGCGATTTTTAACCCTTACGGTGAGTTGCATCTGGAAACCTCCGGTTCCGCATGGAATCCGCCTTTCCCGGCTTTGGTGAAGATCATGATTTTGTTCACCATGGGGCTTATGTTTGTGCAGTTTGTCTTGCACCTCGTACAAGAATTTCGTGTTTTAAGGAAGGCGCGCCATGTTTGATTTGTCTTCTCTAGGGATCGGCTACGGCAGTTTGCTGATGCTGGTTTCTATGATTCTGTTGCTGTTGACGGGGATGCAGTTAGCCATCGTCACCGGATTAGTGGCGCTGATATTTGCCATTGGCTGGTTCGGTATCGATGCGCTGCCCTTGGTCACTAGCCGCTTGTATAGCTTCGTGGGTAGCTATGTGTTTTTGGCCGTGCCCATGTTTGTTTTGATGGCAGCCTTGTTGGATCGCTCCGGTATTGCGCGGGATTTATTCGATGCCATGAAAGTAGTGGGGCGCAAAGTCCGCGGCGGAGTGGCAGTACAAACCCTAGTAGTGGCGGTGATTTTGGCGTCCATGTCCGGCGTGATCGGCGGGGAAACCGTACTTCTGGGTATTTTGGCGTTACCGCAAATGCTGCGCTTGGGGTACAACCGTCGCCTAGCGATTGGTACCACCTGTGCTGGCGGTGCGCTGGGCACCATGTTGCCACCAAGTATCGTGCTGATCATTTATGGTTTGACTGCCAGTGTTTCCATCGGTGATCTGTTCAAGTCCGCTTTTTTGCCAGCACTGATTTTGGCATTGGCCTATATGGCCTATGTGTTGATCGTGAGCTATTTGCACCCTGAATACGCACCGCTTCCAACGGAAGAAGAGCTCGCCCAAGACCGGGAAACCAATTATTTCAAAGCCTTGTTTTTCCCCATTTTGTCCGTAGCAATTGTGCTCGGCAGTATCTACACCGGTGTAGCATCGGTTACCGAAGCCTCTGCCCTAGGGGTAGTGGGCATCATCATCAGTGCTTGGATTCGCGGTGAGCTGAATTTCACCATGCTCAAAGAAAGCGCCAAAGCCACTATGAGCACCTGCGGCATGATCATCTGGATCGGTATCGGTGCGACTGCTTTGGTTGGGGTATACAACCTAATGGGGGGTATCGATTTCGTCGAAGAGACCATCTTGGCGCTTTCCGGCGGCAGCGTGATGGGCACAATCCTAATTATGATGCTGATCCTATTGGTGTTGGGCATGTTCTTGGATTGGGTAGGGGTGGCCTTGCTTACTATGCCGATCTTTGTGCCGATCATCACCAACCTTGGGTTAGATCCAGTGTGGTTTGGTGTGGTGTTCTGTTTGAATATGCAGGTGTCTTTCCTATCGCCACCCTTTGGCCCCGCGGCGTTTTACCTCAAATCCGTGGCGCCTAAAGACATCAGTTTGGGGGAAATTTTCCGTTCACTACTGCCCTTTATCGGTCTGCAAATTCTGGTGTTGGCGCTGGTCATTGTGTTCCCTGAATTAGCCCTATGGTGGAAGTAACTCATGGTTAAGAAAATTATTGTCATGGGGGTTTCTGGCTGCGGAAAATCGTCTATGGGGCAGCGTTTGGCCCAGCACTTTGGCTTTCCCTTCTTTGATGGGGATGACTACCACAGCCCCGAGAATGTGGAGAAAATGGCCCGTAGTATTCCTTTGACGGACGCCGACCGCTACGGTTGGCTGCAAACCTTGAATGGGATTTTACGTCGTGAAACCTGTGCGGTGGTAGCGTGCTCGGCTCTGAAGCCAGAGTATCGTGAGTTGCTGCGTACTGGGGTAGAGGATCTCGAAATTGTGTATCTAAAAGGAGATATTGATACCATTTGGCAGCGCCATCAAAAACGCAACGGTCACTACTTCAATGGCCGCAGCATGCTGGAAAGCCAGTTTGCGACCTTAGTAGAGCCGGTCGATGAAGACGTGATTACGGTGGATATTCGCCAGTCTATGGACGCGGTGTTTAGCCAGTGTGTGGCGCAACTCACCGAGCTTGCTTAACCACATTAAACCCGCAAAAGGATTTGCGGGAAAACCACTAACTTATTATTTTATAATGCATTTTCTTTAACGGAATAGCTTGGGCCACGGGCTATGATTGTGGTATGTTACCTGTAACAATAATCACAATGCTGGCACCGAAGATGAAGAAAAAGCGCACCACCCTCCAGGATATTGCCGACCGTGTTGGCGTCACTAAAATGACCGTCAGCCGTTTTATGCGCAACCCCGAGCAGGTATCCGATACTTTGCGCCATCAAATTCAAGCGGCATTGGACGAGCTGGGCTATATCCCCAATCGGGCTCCCGATATTCTTTCTAAAGCGAAAAGTCATGCCATCGGCGTGCTTTTGCCTTCCCTTACTAACCAAGTGTTTGCCGAAGTCATTCGTGGCATTGAATCCGTATTAGAACCGGCGGGGTACCAAACCATGTTGGCGCACTATGGTTACAGCAAAACCTCGGAAGAGCAGCGCATCGCGACCCTGCTTTCCTACAATGTGGATGCGCTGATTATCTCCGAAAGCCAACACACGGAACGGGCCCAGAAAATGCTCGAAAATGCCGGCATCCCTGTCGTCGAAATCATGGATAGTGTGGCCCATAGCCGTCTACCTGCCGTCGGCTTTGATAATCGGGCGGCGGCCTTTGAAATGACTCAGGCCATGATCGCCAGAGGTCACCAGAAAATTGCCTACTTCGCTGCACGGATGGACGAGCGGACATTGCAGCGTATCCAAGGCTATGAAGCCGCCATGGCAGAGGCAGGGCTCAGCCCCTATATCAAAAAGAGCGACCAAGCTTCCTCCTTTACCTTAGGGGCACAGTTTTTGGAGCAATTACTGGAAGAATTTCCTCAAGCTGATGGCATCTTTTGTACCAATGATGACCTTGCCATCGGTGCCCTGTACGCATGCCAAAAGCGTGGCATCCTCATCCCCGAGCAAATGGGCATTGCCGGTTTCCACGGTCATGATGTGGCCCGGGCGATGGTGCCGCGACTGGCGACGGTGATCACCCCAAGGGAAGACATGGGGCGTATCGCTGCCGAGCAGCTACTGTTGGCACTCAATGGGGAAGCCACCCATACCACACCGATCGCCTTGCCTTACCAGATTGATTGTGGTGAAAGCCTGCGTTGTTAAATGGAAATTTGCCTTGGCGCAAACTTTTTACGATGTTGGGGAATGTTTTGGTCGCGAGTGTGTCACACTGATAGATATTTTGCTTTGCTAATATAAAAAATACATTAGATCTATTTAATTTATAAATTTCTAATGTTTTGGTTGGCGAGGCATGATAACTACATCAGGCAACGGGCCTGACCTAACAAACCAAAGAGGAAATGACCATGGCACTACGTATTAATGATATCGTTCCAAACTTAGAGCTAGTCACTGATCAGGGAACGTTTAACCTGCATGACTGGATTGGTGATAGCTGGGCAATTCTATTCAGTCACCCAAAAGACTTCACTCCAGTTTGTACAACAGAATTTGGTGCGGTTGCGCAACTTGCTGCTGAATGGGAAAAACGCGGCACGAAAGTTATCGGTCTATCCGTTGATGGTGTTGAAGAACACAAAGAGTGGAAATGCGATATCGAGAAATTTGCTGGTGCGACTGCGTCGTTCCCGATCATTGCCGACGAGTCACTGGAAGTGTCTAAAGCGCTAGATATGCTACCTGCTGATGCATACCTACCAGATGGTCGTACCGCTGCTGACTCGGCAAGTGTACGTGTTGTATTCATCATTAGCCCAGATAAAAAACTTCAACTATCAATGACTTACCCAATGTCAGTCGGTCGTAACTTTGCTGAAGTACTGCGTGCCCTAGATGCGCTACAAGCAAGCTATGGCGTACCAATTGCCATGCCAGCTAACTGGCAGGTTGGCGAAGATGTGATCGTGGCTCTGTCGCTAAATGATGAGCAAGCGAAAGAGAAATTCGGTGAAGTAGATATCAAACTACCTTACCTACGCACCACCAAAATGCCGTCAAAATAAGATAGTCTAAGACCATAACAACACCCCACCTACTCTCCGGTAGGTGGGGTGTTTTGCTTTAAGCGGCAGCCACGCCCAAGGGGTTAAATAGGGGGCTATCGTGGACGATTTGCTCTAGGCGTTTGGTGGCTTCGTTGACTTTTTTGCCCATGAACAACGCCACTTCCGTTTCCGGTAGGGTGGGTAGTTCCTCGTTCAATACCACCAAATCATCTTCTAATGTGTGTAGGGGGATGATGCCAATGCCGATACCCGCTCGCACTGCGGCCAGCACGCCGGCACGGCTTTGGCTAGTAAAGGCAATACGGTAGGGAATATCGGCCTCTTCAAGTAAGCGCATGGCATGACGTCGGTGATAGCAGCCTTCGTCGAATACCGCGAGTGGCAGCACCGGCAAACTTTGTAAGTGATGATCCCTAGAGCCCACCCAAACTAGGGCGTCCCGACGCAGACGAATACCTCCCTCGGTGCCAGCCATCATTTCCACCAACGCGATATCTAATTGACCTTTTTCCAAGCGGTTCAGCAGGGTATCTGGGCTGTGGTCACAAAATACCTCCAGCTGAGCCTCAGGGTAGCTGAGGATAAATTCCTGTAGCAGTGGTGATAGGGTGCGGCTGGCGTATTGGTCATGGCTACCTAGACGTACCGTGCCATCGATATCCATATTCTGAAAGGAGCCGACGATTTGGTCATGGAGATTCAAGAGTTGTCGCGCATGGGTGGTGAGTTGGATGCCCGCCGGAGTCAGACGCACACCATGTTGCCCCCGCTCCATCAGTGGGTTGGAAACCAATTCCTCCAAACGGTTGAGCTGCATACTCACGGTGGATGGTGCTTTATGCAGTAGGCGGGCGGCCTCGGTGAGGTTGAGGGTATCTGCCACCACCAAAAAAGTGCGAAGTAAGTTGATCGGTAAATCTCGCATAGCCAGTCTCGCCTTCAGATTTCAATAAATACGAACGTAGAATTGAATATTTATCGATTTACCGAACAAATGCAAGGGATTACATTTCACCCATTGCCGAGTCATTCAGCAATCCTGTTTCAAAAATAACTCAGTACAAGTGGGAGTCAGGCGATGGGCATGGCGATTACCTTTGGATTCAATCAGATTATCAGCCACGGTTTTGGCTTGTTTTTGTTTGCGGCGTTAGTGCCGTTAATGCAGGCGGATATTGATATCAGCCATTGGTATTTGGCGACCATCGGTGCGGCGACGCAGTTGGCTTATTTGGCCGGTGCCATGGTACTTGGTCTACTTGGACATCGTTTGGATTCGGCGCGTTTGTTGCTGCTAAGTGGCACCATTACCAGTGTGCTCTTACTATCCATGGCGTTTTTGCAATCACCCCTCGCGATTTTGGTCGTACTGGTCTTGATGGCAGCCAGTGCTGCGATCTGCTGGGGCGGCATCGTCGAATTGATCACCCGTTATGGCCACCCAAGTCAACGTGCTACCAGCCTCTCCACCGCTGCTAGTGGTACGGCTTGGGGTTATGGTCTTAACGGGTTGATCATTTTATTAGTGGTGCCCATGATGGGCTGGCGTGGTGGGTGGATTGCGGCGGCGGTAATGGGGGCCTTAACTGTGGTCGCCACAGTGCTGATACTCAAACGCCTACGTAAGCCGCAGGCCCAGGCTGCTCAAGAGATCGTACCAGCGATGGGAGCCAAACAGCTGCTGCGTACGATTTTCAAAGAGCGTACTGCCTTTTTGTCGAGCTTGATCCTATTCCTCGTTGGTTTTGCAACCATGCCATTTTCTACTTGGTTAAACACCTACCTAGCGGAACTGAATCTGCCCGCAGCATTAGGTGGTTACACTTGGTCGATCATTGGTTTATCGGGTATGGCGGCGGGTTTTCTTGCTGGTAAGTTGGCGGATCGCAAAGGTTCTAGCATCGCTTTGTTGTTTATCTTTGGTGGCTTTGCTTTAGGTATTGTGGCTTTCATCTACGACCCAGCGAAGTTTGTACTGGTTGCCGGTTTTGGCTACGGTCTTATGTATTTCCCGATCTGGGGGATTCTGGCTGGCTGGGTGAGCAAGCATTACGGCTCGAAAGCCACTATGCAAATCAATGGTATCGGTATGGTGACCTTTGGCTTGGGCGGTGCGTTAGGCAACATGATTGCTGGCGCCATCCAAGAAGCGACTGGTAGCCTTGGTGATCTCTACGGTTTGATTGGTTTTGCCAGCGTTATCCTGACATTACTTGCGGTTTACATCCATTGGACTGAGCGCCAGCCAAGCGAGCCATTTGTAGAGGCGGTTTAGCCTCCCAATGGCATGGGCGCAAACCAAAAGTTCGGCTACTATCAGTAGTCGAACTTTTGGTTGTAGTGGAGCCCCTTATGAAGATCGCCATCCTTGATGATTACCAAGACGTCGTCCGTTATCTCGACTGCTTTAGCAAACTCGCTGGCCACGATGTTACCATTTTGCATCACACCTACAGTGATGCCGCCGAATTAGCCTCTCGGCTTGTTGGCGTAGAGGCATTGGTGCTCATCCGCGAACGCACGGTCATCAGCGAATCCCTACTGCAACAACTACCTGACCTTAAACTGATTAGTCAAACTGGAAAAATCAGCAATCATTTAGATGTGGCACTGTGCCAACGATACGGTGTACAAGTCGCCGAGGGCGTGGGTTCACCGGTGGCGCCTGCGGAACTCACTTGGGCACTAATGATGGCGGCGATGCGCCATATCCCCGCTTATGTGAACCATTTTCAGCAAGGTCAATGGCAGCAGTCCGGTATGGGTTTAGGTCGTAGCTTGCATGGTCGCACCTTTGGGATTTGGGGATATGGCAAGATTGGCCAGCGCATGGCGAAATACGCTGATGTCTTCGGTATGAAGGTGCTGGTGTGGGGTAGTGAGTCATCGCGCACCTTGGCTCAGAGCCATGGCTTTCAGGCTGCCACTAGCAAAACGGACTTCTTCCAGATGGCCGATATTGTCTCCCTGCACCTACGTTTAAATGAAGTCACCCGAGCCTGCGTGACCCTAACAGACCTAGAACTTATGAAGCCTGATTCACTCTTGGTAAATACCAGCCGCGCCGAATTAATCGAGCCCGATGCACTCTATCAAACCCTAACACGGCACCCCACGAAACGTGCCGCTATCGACGTATTCGAACAAGAACCTGCCACCCAAGATAACACCCCGTTACTGACGCTAGCTAATGTGGTAGCCACTCCCCATATTGGTTACGTGGAGCAAAACAGCTACGAACTTTATTTCAACGCGGCGTTTGACAACGTGATCGCCTTTGCTGAAGGGGCCCCGAGGAACTTGGTAGCAGGTTTCTAAACTAGGTGGTCAGTTGCAGCATACTAGCCCAGAGATACTGACCACTGATATACAATAGCAGTGATCCCATCACCCAATTCAGCCACATATTTACTGTTGGCTTGAGGGCGATCTGTTTGAGTAATGAGCCAAGCACAAGATAGGATGCAGGTGAGCCGGCAGCTAGAGCTCCCAACACCAATGACATCCAAGCGATATCTAGTCCAGCAACTCCTACTGCCGGGAACTGTACGCTCACGATAGGCAGAATAGTCACCGGTGCTTTAGGGTTGCTAAGTTGCATTAGTAGCCCATGTCGAAACGATAGCGGAGGCGGCGGTGTATTCTTCAATTTTGCGTTGAGGCTGGCTTTGAGTACTTTTAACCCAAGGTAACCAATATAACCGCCACCTAGTAAGCCGATAACTATCTGGGCGATTGGAGGGAGCAATGTAGCGCCTAAGAAGCCAAGTCCGGTAAACATAATCACCATAGCGACACCGACGCCTAAACAAAATGGGATAAGCCGCCAGCCTTGATTGTTAATGCCTGCCAGTAGCGCGAGTGTGGTCACTGGACCGGGGGTATACATCATAATGAACGCAAACAGAAAGATATCCAGCACGAGCAAAGTCCTCGAAACGGTTAATTCGATTAAAAAATGGAAAGGTAAGCAAGTTATTGTGGCTGTATGAGCCGTTGGTACTGGTGCGGCGTTATGCCAAAAATGGGTTTAAAGCGTCGATTGAAATGGCTGATGTCATTAAACCCAAGCTGGTGCGCTACATCGGTGGCTCGAATTCCCCGTGCTAGTGCCTGTCGAGCTCGAGCAATCCGACCATTAAGCCAGTACTGATGGGGTGTCATCCCTGTGTACTGTTTAAATTGTCGTAGAAAATGGAATTTGGATAAGCAGGCGATAGAAGCCAACGTATCTAAATTCACTTCGTCAGCATAGTGATCTTGAAGATAGGATTTCGCCCGCTCCAATCCTGTGTGGGATTGCAGTATGTTTGCCGTATTCTGTTCGCCAAAGCTGACGACCAATTCCTCGGCGAGATTAAATAAGCCACTGGTATACTCATCACTGCGGGTAGAGCCATCTTCAATTAAGGTCGCTAGTCGTAAAATTTGCTGACGTAGTCTCGGTTGGTCAAACACATTTGTTTTAGACCGTAAACTATCTATATTCTGAATTCCCAGAGCGGCAAATGCAGGTGCTAGATCATTTGGGTGCACATAGAGCATTTTGTAGGTCAAGGTTTGCTGATCCCCAGGTGATCCGTCATGGGCATCATCAGGGGAAAACATCATGACGTTACCTGGATGACTTTTTTGAAACTGGCCTTGGGCATAGAAGTTCTGCTGACCACAGAGAGTAACCCCAAGCGAGTACTCTTCATGGGAGTGAGTGCCATAGGAAAAGGATGTCATCGAAGCGTTCAGCAGTACTAAGCTCATATCTTCATGGCTGCGCACGTACTGAAATTGATGGCTGTCTGGCATAAATTCCCCTTAACTTACCGATTCATCTCATGGCATCTTAGCTTGAGCAGAGGAGTGAGTATTGGACAAAATTGCGCTTTTGTCGAAAATCATAACGGTACTTTATGGGATTTTAGTGGCGACTGTTTTAGGATAGGTAACATCACAAGGAATGAGCAGCAATTCGTTTGCTCTAAACAAAATAGGAACTACTTATGCGCAAAATTCTCCTCCCCCTTATGTTCATTTCTTCTACTGCATTCGCCGATACCGCGACCGATCTGCGGGAACTAGTAGAACAGAATTTACAACATACCGAAGATGAGTATGTCTCGGCAGTGATGGCGACCATGCATCCCGACTCTATTGCTTATTTACCGACACGCCAGGCACTCAACCAGCTCTTTCCCCTATATGATTTGCAGTACACCTTGTTGGAGTACCATTTCGTCGGAGAAGAAGGAGGCTATGCTTATGCCCGAGTTAAGCAGCGCACCGAAAAAGTAAATGGCCCCGAGTTTATGGACAACGATCTAGAGGCCTTGCAGGTATTTCGCCAGCACAAAGGTGAGTGGAAGTTTTGGTCCCAGGCGAATTTAAGTGTTCAGGCGCTGAACTAATTTACCCCATCAACTGAGCTTTCTTTCGCTCATACTCTTCTTTAGTTAGCGCGCCTTTTTCATACAAGGCGTGCAGCTTGTCTAGTTCGTCCAGCTTGTCGGTCACGCTACGTTCAATATTGATTGTGCTATAAGTTGCGCTGGCCTGATTTGCGGCATCGGTATTGATATAGGTAAGAATGGCGTCCACTAGCCACCAAATCCCTAGAGCATAGAGCAGAATAAATCCAACGCCAATAAACGCCGTCACTGAGCCAATTACAAACAGCAGCAACATTGCCATACCTGTGCCAGTCTTGCCCAAGTAAAAGCGGTGAATGCCTAGAAACCCCAAGAACCACCACAGTAAATAAGCGATGATCAGGCTCTTTCCCTGAATATTCACGTTAATATTGATGCGGTTCTCGCTCATGGTATGTCCTTAAACTTGGGGAGATATGAATAACCGATAATGTATCCGTCATCCATCCATGTTACAAAGTGTTTTTGTTGCCCCACCCAAATCTGAGAAAAGGACGATAAAATGATTAAAACCAATCTTCCCGCCATGCTTGTGTCTGGTATCAAAGTGAGAACAGCGAATAGCCTAGAAATGTCACCAGAAACCGGAAAAATCGGTGGTTTATGGGCTCAGTTTGGCGAAGTTGTGCAACCCCGATTGCAAGAAGGCGCGAACGTTTACGGTGTTTACACCCACTACGAATCCGATGTGAACGGTGAGTTTGATGTCTACGCCGCAGCCGACAAGCTTTCCAACGAAGATGGTTTGGAAACGGTGAAGCTGGCAGAGGGAAAATACAAGGTTTTCTCTGGGGAAGGGGAGATGCCGCAGGTAGTGATCGATTTGTGGGGGCAAGTTTGGCAGTACTTTGCCAGCGAAGGCGCTGAAGAACGAGCTTACACTACCGACTACGAGTGGTATGAAACTTATGGCAAAGTACACGTTTATATTGCCATTAAGTAAGCGGCGAATAGCAACCATACTAGACTAAATCAACATAGGAACCTCTATGTCCGGTCCGGCTCAATTTGGTGTGATTGTTTACACTGCAAACCCGGCGGGTTTAGCCCATTTCTACCTAGAGTTGTTCGACATGGTGGAGCTGAAAAGTACGCCAGAGTTGGTGAGTCTTGGTAAAGAAGGTCTCAATATTGTTTTGCACTCACCGCCACAGGGGATTGAGTTTACGTCACCCGGCCCAGTAAAAGCGTTTATCACAGTTGCCAGTATTCGTGATTCCAAGAGTCGAGCTGAACAGCTTGGTGGTACTGCCCTCGAAGGAGAATGGTCAAACCCTATCTTTAAAGTGGCAAATATCCTCGACCCTGAGAATAATCCCATCCAGCTTCGGGAGTTCATCTAGTCGTCTACAGAGGGGGGTTGCGCAGCAGTTCGGCTATATTCGAGTATATGGCCTTTAAAAGGATATTCTAGATAGTTGGTGTGTTCTGGCTTGTAATGTTGTGAGGAAAATCCAAATTCCAACATACGTTTAGTCAGCTTATTTTTACGCCCCCTACCAGGGTCAACGATAATTACTTTACAGTCTGGTTGGGAGTGGGACTCAATAAAGTCGGCTAGTAGAGCAATATGGACGTCTTCGTATAGAAGATCACTACCGATAATTATATCGAATTTTCCTAAAGAATCGTCATGGCTCGCCCAATCGGTACGCTCATAAGGAATGACTCGATCTCCATTTAACTGTGAATTTCGATTTAGGAAGAGTTGTGTTTCTGGGTGGTAATCTGTTGCGGTGATGTTGGCGCACTTTTTGTTGAGTAGTAAGCTGCTTAACGCCATGCCGCAACCAATTTCTAGAATTCGTTTTCCTTCTACTTCGTAGTCGCAGATATGATGCGCCAGCACTAAGCTCGATGGCCAAAGTACACCGAAGATTGGCCATGTCTCTGATGATATTCCCAATTTCTCGGCAATCCCATCTGGATCATGAAATTCTTGAATATTACGTAATGTGCAAAGATGAATGTCGATTGTACCAAACTCAACGGTTTGGTAGCTAAGGCGCAAAGGTGGCATAAAAACTCTCGATAACTACATGGCGCTAGGCCAGCTATCGAGGATAAATGACGAAACGAGGAAAAATCATTATAACAGTAAAGCTATCTTTTAGGTGGAAGGGACTAAAATTTTACTTTTTCTGAGAAACAGCAATGCTGGCAAGCTCGATAAATAGCGTTGTCTGTTGCTGATCTAAACCGTTGAGAATATCGCTTTGTAAATTTTGTACTTCAGGTAGCAATTGCAAAAAAATCGCTTCTCCACTTTTTGTCAGAGTGACGATCTTGGCCCGTTTGTCTTTGAGGCTAGGTGTGCGGGAGATCCAACCTTTCTTTTCTAACCGGTCGATAACCCCCCCAATCGTGGCCTTGTCGTAGGCAATGTGAGCAGCGATTTGGGCTTGTTCCATCTGCTTTTCATCATACAGGGCGTGCATCGCCGCAAACTGTACCGAAGTGATATCGAGTTCTAGCTGTTTCATTTTTTCCTGAAACACTTGGTTAGAGCGCTGCTGCAAGCGTCGAATCAAGTGCCCTGGCATGGCAAAGAGTGTCATGTGAAGTCCATTAGTGAGTTGCCGGATAAACGGGATTATACAGCAAGAATTTATAGTTTGTGTGCTTACTAGTTTGACAAAGGCTCAATTCATGGTCTAAGATTTGAAATATAGTAAGCATACATACTATTAATAAGAATAACTGACTGATCAGAAGATCGAAGGAGCATGACCTATGCAATTCTATGTTGATGGTTTCCGTGGTGGTAACCCTGATATCAAAAACGCTGCGCCAACCAATCGTCGTGAATACTCCACCAACGCCCCATTACCTGAAAAAGTTGATGTGCTAATCGCTGGCACCGGTCCAGCGGGTCTATGTTTAGCTGCGCAATTGGCGAAATTCCCGGAAATTAGCACCATGATTGTGGAAGCCAGCCCAGAGAATATTGAGCGTGGCAAAGCTGACGGCATCAACACCCGCACCATGGAAATGTTCGAAGCCTTTGGCTTTGCCGACAAGGTAAAGCGGGAAGGCTACTGGGTGAACCAAACGAATTTCTGGATGCCAGACCCACAAGATCGTACGCGTATTAAACGCCTTGGCCGTGTGCAAGACGTGGCTGACGATTCTTCTGAAATGCCCCACGCCATTATTAACCAAGCGCGCATCCACGAATTTTTCCTTGAAGTCATGCGCAACGCTCCAACCCGTATGCAGCCAGATTACAACTGGTCAGTACAAAGCCTAACGGTTGATAACAGCACCGAAGATCATCCCGTGACGGTGGTTCTAGTCAATACCGGTGTGAATGCCGGCCAAACCAAAACCGTACGCGCCAACTATGTGGTCGGTTGTGATGGTGCCCGCTCCAATGTGCGCAAGGCTATCGGTGGTGAACTACATGGGGATGCCGCTCACCAAGCCTGGGGAGTAATGGATATCCTCGCGAATACAGATTTTCCTGATATTCGCCAAAAATGTCTGATTACGTCGGCAACAGAAGGGAACGTGCTGATTATTCCCCGTGAAGGTGGTTACTTATTCCGCATGTATGTGGAACTGGACAAGCTAAAAGACGATGAGCGGGTGGCAAATCGTAATTTCACGGCTCAAGACACCATCGCTGCGGCGAACCGAATTATGGCGCCCTATTCTATCGACGTAAAAGAAGTGGTGTGGTGGTCAGTCTATGAAATTGGTCATCGTATGACTGATCGCTTTGACGATGTACCAGACAGTGAGCGAGCAAATCGTAACCCTCGCGTATTCACTGCTGGCGACGCCTGTCATACCCACAGTCCGAAAGCAGGCCAAGGTATGAACGTGTCCATGCAGGATACGTTTAACTTAGGTTGGAAGTTGGCACATGTATTACGTGGTCAAGCGGACGCATCGCTACTGCATACCTACTCCCAAGAGCGTTGGTTGGAAGCCAAGCGACTCGTGGAAACAGACCACGAGTGGGCTCGGATTATGTCGGCACCTCCAGGGGAGTCTGAGTTAGATGGCGGTGACGAGCCGCGCTTTGTGCGTCAGTTCAAATTGAACCTAGAGTTTACCGGTGGCTTGGCGGTGAAGTACGACCAGTCCCGCTTAACTGGCTCAAACCAATATCAAGCCTTGGCGACTGGGGAAGAAGTTGGCCGTCGCTTCCACTCGGCCCCTGTCGTGCGTCTGTCGGATGCAAAGCAACTGCAACTCGGTCACGTGGCCGAAGCGGATGGTCGTTGGCGCATCTATGCCTTTGCCGGTGAAAACGATGGCAGCACCGATTCCGCCATTCATCGATTAGCGGATTGGCTAGAGCAAGACGCCAACTCGCCTGTGGTGAAATACACCCGTGAAGGGGATGACATTGATTCCGTGATCGATTTCCGAGGGGTCTTCCAACAAACTTTTGATGAATTGGAATACGACAAGATGCCATCTTTGTTGCGCCCAACAAAAGGCAAACTGGGTCTACAAGACCATGAAAAAGTCTTCTGTGTGGATCACAAGGGGCTGGGGGATATCTTCACCATGCGCGGTATTAACCGTGAACAGGGCTGTATGATCGTGGTTCGCCCAGATCAGTATATCGCACAGGTACTGCCACTGAAGGCTACGGACGAACTCGCTGCTTTCTTTGATGGCATCTTGGTGCAACCGGAGTAACGACTTTATTCGATCCTAATTAGCTGGAGCTTAAATAGGAAGAAGGACTGTTACAGTCCCTTTGGTTCGCCTGAGTGGGTTAACACCTTCTCAGGCGTTTTTTTATTATCATGCTTAAACTGTTGCCATACTTGGTTTGCCGCTTGGTGCAACAATCCATGACGCCTTGCGACCTTAGCGTGATCATGATCGTAACCGCCACCAATCACACAGGCGGTAGAGATGTTGGCTTGCATCAAGCTCGTCAGTATGTAGTGATCGCGGGCGAGAATACCGGCATCGGTTAACATCACATGTCCTAAGCGGTCATCTTGATGTACATCGGCTCCGGCATCGTATAACACGAAGTCTGGTCGGTGGGTTTCGAGTAAGGTAGGTAGATTTTGCTTAACGATCTCTAGATAAGCGTCGTCGTCACAGCCTTTGGGAATAGGGATATTGATACCACCTGACTGTTTCTCCATTGGATAATTGTCTTCGCAATGGAAAGAGACGGGAATGATTGCAGGGTTATGCTCGAAAAAGGCCACCGTACCATCCCCTTGGTGTACATCGCAGTCCACAATCATGACCTTGCTAGCCTTGTCGGAACGAACCAATTCCACCGCCGTTACAGCGAGATCGTTAAAGATGCAGAAGCCTGCGCCACGATCAGGGAAAGCATGATGAGTGCCGCCAGCCAAATGGCATGCCAAACCATGCTCCAATGCTAATTGGGCGGTCAACAGCGTCCCCGATACCGCTCGCAAGGTACGCTCCACTAGCCACTCGCTCCAGGGCAGACCAATGTCTTTCTCTTCTTGCTGGGTGAGTTGCCCGCGAATAAAACGCTGCACATAGGCCGGATCATGGGCATTCATTAAAACGCTTAAAGACAGTGGCCCCGGTTCATAGACATTCTCGTCGGTCAAAATCCCAGTCGTTCGCAAATGCTCCGCCAATAGCCGAAATTTTGCCATGGGAAAGCGATGGCGCTCTGGGAACGGGATACTATAGTGGGAGTGGAATACCAGTGGTAGTTGCAAGGTGTTCGCTTCATTTAGATTCAGACCGCATAACTTAGCAAATAATTTTTATTGTTGCATGAAGCAATCTTCCTTCGACCCATTGGTGTATTTATCCGACACTAAATGATATATATCAGTCCAATCTTATATAAAATCGTCCAAACTGAGTCAATCTGCACTCATTTACTAGAAGGTACCCCTATGCGCTTACTTTTTATCCTAGTCGCTGGCTTTGTTAGTCTCGTTTCGACCATGGCATCAGCGGACGAGCAAGTTAGAGATCGTTTTGCTGATCATCAATTGGTCCAATTATTAGAGGAAGACGGCTACACCAGTGTGTCTATGGCTGATGATGGTTATATCCGTGTCCGAGTAGATGGGGATACCATGTACCTTTTGAACTTAGAGGATGGGGACCTGCAAGCCTACTACGTAGTGAGCGGTGTGGGTATTTCCTACGCTGATATCAATGAATGGAATAAAACCCGTCGTCTATCTCGGGCTTATCTTGATGATGACCGCGATCCGACACTGGAAGCAGATTTGCTATCCAATGGCGGGCTAACCGAGGCGAAAGTGACAGAGTTTTTCCACATCTTCACCGGTTCAGTTGATCAGTTTAAAGACTTCTTAGTTGACCATGATCGTAGCTAATTAGCTTCGTGGATACAGCAGGTCTAGATACCCGCTGTTTCCACTGTCCTATTTTAGGTTTAGAAATACGCCCTCTTGTCTTGTGGGGAGAGCAAGACAAGAGGGCGAAGTAAGGTGCGACTAGTTTGTGGATAAGCCGTCTACAATGCGGTTATTGGCTGCATCAATAGCTTTGAGAGCGCCGTATTCATAGTATTCAGGTGTGGCGACCACGGATATTTCCGTCGTTTTGGTAGAGCCTCCGGTGAAGAAGCCGACTGCAGAGCTCAGGGCATTGGCCGCTTTTTGACCATCGGAAGTGGTATCTTCGTTGCGTCCGTAAGCGCCGCCGACCACGATAGGTTCTTTCAGGCTGACAAAGCCGTTATCAGAGAAGGTGCCACCTAGGTCAACTAAGAACTGTGCCGCAGAGCCCGGCGTTACCTGGATTCCTTGGCCGAGGGTGACGGATGCGCTAAGTGTCGTACTAGGACCGCCGCTGGCGGGAACATCTTTGAAATAGTTCACTTCGTAGTCAGTGTCGGTATCGAAGTAAGCAAAATGCACGTTGTAGTTAACGGCAAAGACGGGTGCGCCAGCCGCTTCCGCTAATTCAGCAAAGGCATACGGCATGGGTTTTACCTGGTTTACTTGGTCTGGCACCATAAATACGCTTAACGGTTTCGCTGAGTAAGTGATTTCTTCAAGTGATGGTTTGCTTAGGAATCCGGACAATCCAGACGGTGTATAAGGTAGCGGTAATGCCTCTAAATCTTGCCAAGGTTTTAGCTTTTGCAGGTCGCTAACGGGCTTAACGTTGAACCCTTTTGCCGTTAGGTCTGCGACGAAGTCTTTATAGGCTTCATCGGCAATTTTCTGGAAGGTGCTTTCAGGAACCCCTGTTAAGCGAGCGCTAAGGATGCTTTTCGCGTATTCCGATGCACTGCGATTGCGGATCATCGGGCTAGTCGATTTGGACGACGCGGAATCTTTGGTCACGAAGGTGACTGCGAATTGGGCGATGTAAACATCTTTTTGGGTTTCGAGTGTGGCTGCGTTTTTGCTATTAAGCTGGTCGCTACTTCCGCCACCTGTTCCAGTAGAAGCACAACCAGTAAGTAAGGTAGCGATGCTGGCGGCGATAATGAGTTTAGATTTCATGTGTCTCTCCTTGCTAAAGTTATTTTAAACAATAGGAGAAGCACGAAGATTATCGCACCCCCATTCAGGGGGTATCGGTTGTGGAAATAATGCCTAGTTCGATGGCTTTGAGGGTGGCCTCGGCACGACTATTGATTTGTAATTTCTGATAGACGCTTTTGAGATAGCCACACGCCGTGTTGTATGACACGCCTAAAGCATTCGCCGCATCTTTGCAGCGATACCCCCTAGCGATCAATACCAAAATTTCCTCTTCTCTGGGGGTCAAGGAAGATGCTGGCGGCGGTGTCGGACGACGTAGTGACATGAGTACTTGCTGAGCAATGGAGCTAGATAGGGGCGGGCGACCAGCGAGTATACCCCGTAGGTTGTTGCAAAACTCCCCTTCTTCTTCGTCCTTGAGCAAGTAGCCATCGGCTCCCGCTGAAAGTGCTGGAAAAATATGCTCACTGTCATCAAAGATTGTCGTAATGATGCAATGACAGTTGGGAGAATAGGTCTTGAGAGGGCGAATTAATTCAGTGCCATTGCCATCTGGTAGGCCTAAATCGAGTAGGACGAGGTCCCAAGTGCGTTGTTTTATGGCTTCCTTGGCGGCAGCTAACGAAGCGACTGACATAATAGTGGGGGTAGTAAAGGCGTCCATGATGCGCCCGTAAAGCCAATCACGAATCTCCGGAATGTCTTCAACAATCAATACGTGTGAAATCGCTATCACATCTTTTTCCTCGCTTTTATCGTTCATAATCATAGCGAAATATATTGATTGTTTGCCCCCCAACTTAGGGGGAAGGTGCTAACGGGATGTCGACCTGAACACACCAAACGTGATTGCAATTCGATATCTGAACGTGTCCTTGTAGAATGGCGGTACGTTCGCGAATATGTTTGATCCCAAGTCCTGTCGCAACGTCAGTTGTATGCTCACTCGCACAGTTATTTTCGATCACTAGACTAAACGCATTGGATTGGCTGTTGATCGTCACGTTAATCCATTGTGTTGCCGGGTGGCGCAATGCGTTACTAAGACTCTCCTGTAGGATTTGCTCCAGATGTTCATGCTGTAGGCTGCCAAGATACGCAGGGCTGACATCATGGTGCCAATGAAGTGTGATGCCACATTCATTGCAGCGGCTTTGTGCCTTTTGCTGCCAATCTGCCACGGCAGTCATGATATTGACCGTCAGTAAGTGCCTGCCATTGAGAAGATTGCGCAAGTCTTGAATGGCCTCCCGTACCAGCGTGCGAGATTCCCCTGAGCTTTGGTGGAGCAGGCGTAATAATTTGGCGCCTAAGTCATCATGTAAGTCCCGTCGAATACGATGACGCTCCGCCATGACCCCCTCTTGCTTCGCTGTTTCAATATCTGCGATCAAAGAATGCAGAGCTAGGACGAGGTTCACTGTCTCGATATCTTGTCGATTAAAAATGCGTCTACCTTGATCTGGATGTTGTAACTGCAAAGTTTGTCCTTCTGGAAGCGCAACCCAGAGAGCTTCACCATTTGACGATAGTCGTGTGTCCGAAATTGAGTGTTCAAGACGCTGGTTAAGTGGTTTAAACACCGCCACCATGGCATCAATGAGCTGTTTATTACTGATTTTCTCATCCCGTTTTAAGAGCTGTGGCAGGGTTTCTCTGAGCCAATGATCTAGCCCTTGCTGTGGGCGGCTAAACAGTCGATTCCACAGCCATTGCCGCATTGGGAAATAGAACCAACCTACCATCGCTAAGGAAATTGCTAAACTGTTGGCTGCGTTGATGGATAACATAGAAATAAGCAGAAAATCACAGGCCAGAACAGCGACACCGCCGAGTAACCAGGACCAGATCGCCATCGACCAGCGTTGGATGTCGAATAGGCGAAACCGGATCACGGCAAACATGATGCCCACATACATAAACAAAAAAGTCGCTAGGAGTAGTGCCTGATCTGACGCTTCGGCAGTACCCAACAACACCGGGATAATCATCCCTGCGGTAAAAAATATTGTCCCCGATAAAATAGACAGTAACACCCAGGTGAGCACAACTCGCTCGCCGGGCTGGGCGCGGGTTCCATACCACTGAAAAGCGGAGCCTACTAGCCCAAACACAAATAGCACCATCACCCAAGCGTACATACCCTCTGCCGGTGACGGGGCAAATTTGCCAAGGTGAGTAATGAGATGTGCCAGATAAAGCACGGCAATGGTGACAATCGCCCATTTCCGTGGTTTTTGATTGGGGAAGTGCCACAAAAATAGGGCTAACGACGTCACAAACAATACCGTTCCCAAACCATTGATTCTCGATAGCCAAGCGAACCAACTGCCGTCGATAAAGGTATCTCGCGTGCTATAAATGGCGGCACTGGCAGCGGATAGGGCGTATCCCACACCTGTGCCACAAAAGGTAATGATCGCAAGTGTTTTGTGACTCGGCAGCCATACTAATAAACATATAATGGCAGCGCTCAACGCACATAGGGATTGCAGCCAAAATAGCCACGGCAGGTCAGCCAAGTGACGTTGCTTAAATTGGATGGCTATCGTGTTCTCTGAGAAATCGACAGCTTCCAGTTGATCACTGATTCCTGCTTGATATAGCTGGCGATGTTGGTCGAACAGCTCATCCATTGCCCTATAACTGGGTAACACGTCAGGCTCTTCCATGACGAGACTGCCCGTCGCGGGAACTTGCAGATCTCCCGCTAGGAAATAGCGAATTGGGTAGGAAGAGTTGTCACTGCCATGTTGGAGATGAAGTTGTCCATCAATGAGTGTTACTTGTCCGTCCAGCTTAGGCAAGGCAACAGCGCTGTAGATAAGCAGAGTAAACAACGCAAACAAAATGGCAACGCCAATAGCAACCGCTCGATACATGGATAGCCCCTGTGCTAATAACTCGACGTTGCTTGGTCTAATGGTAATCTTTTGTAACTAACGTCAAGTATTCGTCAAGGGTCTTACAAGCGCCAAGCGATTGCAACTTTTATCAACTGGTCAGAATAAGATCAGGTGTTGCTAATACGATCTATGGGTTGAAGTACTTCTTCACCACCTCGGCAAAGGCCAGATCCACTTCGTGCTCGTTGGTGTGAGCACCAGTGTTGATAACGCATTCTCCAGCTACGAAGACGTCTTTTATCGGGTTGTTGTTTAGTCCAAACAGCCAACGGTTAAGTAAATCTTGCGGTTTACTCCCATGGATAAAGGGTTCTGCTTCATCCCATACCATAAAGTCGGCGCGACAACCGACAGCGAGCCCCAGTTTTACACCACAGGCTTGGCTGCCGCCTTTTAGAGCTTGGTTA
The DNA here is from genome assembly GCF_006385675.1 of Maribrevibacterium harenarium. Lineage (GTDB taxonomy): Bacteria > Pseudomonadota > Gammaproteobacteria > Pseudomonadales > Marinomonadaceae > Marinomonas > Marinomonas harenarium. The sequence continues at coordinate 43,615 of NZ_VFRR01000010.1, forward strand.
AACAGGTGGTCGCCGATGCGTTGTTGGCTGGGGCTGTTGGGATCATGGTTATAGAGGCAATTACGCTTACGTTCTTTGAGTCGTTGGCCGTATTCAAACCAGCGCAGTTCCTCTTGCAGCGAGGTGCTCACATGACTGTCGCTGCCAACGCCCCAGATGCCACCAGCCTGTTCAAATGCAACCGCAGGGAACAGTCCATCCCCGAGATTGGCCTCAGTGGTGGTGCAAATCCCCACCGTAGCGCCTGCGTTTGCTATCCCTTGCACTTCCTCTGGGGAAAGGTGGGTAGCGTGGATCAGTGCCCAGTGTTTGTTTATCTTGCATTCATCCAGTAGCCATTGCACCGGGCGTTTTTGGCTAAAAGTGAGGCAGTCATCCACTTCTTTGGTTTGCTCGGCGATATGGATGTGAATAGGTTGATTTTGGTGTAGTTCGCCAATCACAGTATGAATAGCATCGAAATCGGTGGCGCGTAAGGAATGAAAGCACAGCCCCATTTGATGTAGCGGGTAGCCTTGAACCTTTCGCTCATAAGCACGAAATTGCTCAATGTAGTTTTGGGTGGACTGAATAAAACGCCCTTGCCCGGAGTTAGGTGTTTGCTGTCCGAACCCCGAATACTGGTATAAAGCGGGCAATAATGTCACCCCCATACCGATTTTTTGCCCGGCGCGGAAAATGGCTTCACCAAGCTCTGTGACATTTGTGTAGGGGGTGCCATCCGGTTGATTATGAAGGTAATGGAACTCCGCCACATGGCTGAACCCGCCCTTTAGTAGCTCGATGTAGAGCTTGCTGGCGATGATTTCTAACTCGTCTGGCGAGAGCTCTGTCGCGGTTTGATACATTACATCCCGCCAACTCCAAAAACTGTCCTCCGGGTTGGTGGCGATTTCCGCCATGCCTGCCATCAGGCGTTGAAATGCGTGGGAGTGTAGATTCGCAACCGTAGGCAACACGGGGCCATCAAGGACGGTATCTGCTGTTGTCACATCGGCGTTAGGTGTGATTTCGATGAAAGTACCTTGATCGACAGTCAGCATAACATTATGGGCCCAGCCCTGTTCGAGGTAAGCCAATGGAGCAAAGTAGCGAGTCATAGTGTAATTACCTTGGTTCAAACTTTATAAATGTATATACAAGCTAATGTTTTTAAATACAAGCAACAAGGGTATACTTTTACTTTCTGCTTTAAGCTCAACTGGGAACCACCGTGGCTGATTCGACACCCTCTTTGCTGGATAACTTCTTTTCCGATTTGCCGGATACCCCTGCTCCCATCTATGCGCGCTTAAAGCAAGCGATCGCTCACAAAGTGGCATCTGGACAATGGCAACCAAACCAACGGGTGCCTTCGGAAGCGGAATGGGTGAAGGCACTGAATGTCAGCCGCATGACCGTTAATCGCGCCTTGCGTGAATTGACCGCAGAAGGTGTGCTGACCAGACAGCAAGGTTTGGGGACCTTTGTTGCACAGAAGAAGGCCCATTCGGCTTTGTTTGAAGTGCACAATATTGCCGAAGAAGTGGCGTCCCGCGGCGGTGTTTATCGTGCAGAGCAACTGCAACTTCTACGAGGTAAAGCGACGGTGGAAGAGGCGGTAAACCTTGGTATACGTACCAATCAGGAAATTTTCCGCTCGGTCATTTTGCACTTCGAAAATGACCTACCGATCCAGCTAGAAGAACGTACCGTGAACGCCGTGTTAGCTCCTGACTATGGCGCTCAAGACTTCACCCGTCAGACGCCTTATGTCTACTTGATGCAGGCTGCCCCCATGACCGAAGGAGAGCATTTGGTGGAAGCCGTCCTGCCCAATGAACGTGAATGCGATCTTCTTCAAATCAGTGAATCTGAGCCTTGTTTGCAAATCAAACGCCGCACTTGGTCTGGGGATCAAATAGTAACGGCAGCCCGTTTACTGCACCCTGGTAGCCGTTTCCAGCTGTTCGGACACTTTAGTCGCTAACCCAAGTCTCCTCGTCATTTGACTAGCTCAAGCAAAAAATACTTGCATCAGCAGGCGATCCCTTCTATTTTCTAAAAACAGCTTGTATATACATGTTTATAAAAACAAGCAATTGAACCGATAACAAGAACATCAGAAGGTATCCATATGACGGACCCACGCTATCGCCAAGGCGAAATTCGCGCCCCTCGCGGCACTCAACTCAATACGAAAAGCTGGTTAACCGAAGCGCCACTGCGCATGCTGATGAATAACCTCGACCCAGATGTGGCGGAAAACCCTGAAGCGCTGGTGGTATACGGTGGAATCGGGCGTGCAGCACGCAACTGGGAGTGTTACGACCAGATTGTGGCGACATTGAAGAACCTCGAAGACGATGAAACCTTGTTGGTGCAATCCGGTAAGCCGGTGGGTGTGTTCAAAACCCATTCAAACGCGCCTCGTGTCTTGATCGCCAATTCCAATCTCGTGCCACACTGGGCGAACTGGGAACATTTCAATGAGTTGGATGCCAAGGGTTTGGCTATGTATGGTCAGATGACCGCAGGCTCTTGGATTTACATCGGTAGCCAAGGCATCGTTCAAGGCACCTACGAAACCTTCGTCGAAGCCGGGCGTCAGCATTATGGTGGTGATTTGACGGGGCGTTGGATTCTGACCGCAGGGCTTGGCGGCATGGGCGGCGCGCAACCGCTTGCGGCAACCCTCGCCGGTGCTTGTTCTTTGAATATTGAATGTCAGCAAAGCCGCATCGATTTCCGTTTGCGTACCCGGTATGTGGATGAGCAAGCAACGGATCTGGACGATGCCTTGGCGCGTATCAAGCGTTACACCGCCGAAGGCAAAGCCATCTCCATCGCTCTTTGCGGCAATGCCGCTGACATTTTGCCGGAACTGGTGAAACGTGGCGTACGCCCAGATATGGTGACAGACCAAACTTCTGCCCATGACCCCCTAAATGGTTACCTACCGCAAGGTATGAGCTGGGAAGAATACAAAGACGCTGCACAGAAAGACCCTGCGGGCACCACGAAAGCCGCGAAGCAAACTATGGCGGTGCATGTGGCAGCCATGCTTGAGTTCCAAAAAATGGGCGTACCGACGTTTGACTACGGTAACAACATCCGCCAAATGGCGTTGGAAGAAGGCGTGGAAAACGCCTTTGACTTCCCAGGGTTTGTACCTGCCTACATTCGCCCACTGTTTTGCCGTGGTATCGGCCCGTTCCGTTGGGCGGCGTTGTCCGGCGACCCAGAAGACATTTACAAAACCGATGCCAAGGTCAAAGAGCTGATTCCTGACGATGAGCACCTGCATCACTGGCTTGATATGGCGCGAGAACGTATTCAGTTCCAAGGCTTACCGGCGCGAATTTGTTGGGTGGGACTTGGTCAACGGGCGAAACTTGGCCTAGCGTTCAATGAAATGGTACGTTCCGGCGAGCTGTCTGCGCCGGTAGTCATCGGTCGAGATCACCTCGATTCGGGCTCGGTGGCGAGTCCAAACCGAGAAACCGAAGGTATGCAAGACGGTTCCGATGCGGTCTCTGACTGGCCGTTGCTGAACGCCTTGTTGAATACGGCATCCGGCGCGACTTGGGTATCGTTACACCACGGCGGTGGTGTCGGAATGGGCTTCTCGCAACATTCTGGTGTGGTCATCGTCTGTGATGGCACCGACGCAGCAGCCGAGCGTATTGCCCGCGTGCTGCATAATGACCCGGCCACCGGCGTCATGCGTCACGCGGATGCGGGTTACGATATTGCCATTGATTGCGCGAAAGAGCAGGGTTTGCACCTGCCGATGATCACTACTCCAAACAAATAATGACGGACGAGAAGAACATGTTTGAACTGATTTTAAAACCAGGCCAATTGACCCTCGCGGATTTGCGCCAAATTAGCCGCCGTCATGTGAAGCTATCCCTTGCGCCGGAAGCGATTCCGGCGATTCATGCCAGCACCCAAGTGGTGGACGATGTGATTCGGGAAGATCGCACTGTTTATGGCATTAACACCGGCTTTGGGCTGTTGGCGAACACGCGTATTGCACCGGAAGATTTAGAAGAGTTGCAGCGCAGTATCGTGCTTTCCCATGCCGCCGGTACGGGGGAATTGATGGACGATACCACCGTGAAGATGGTCATGACCCTGAAAGTAAACAGCTTGGCTCGTGGTTTTTCGGGGATTCGTTTAGCGGTGATCGAAGCCCTCATTACCTTGATCAACAAAGAAGTGTACCCGTGTATTCCGAAAAAAGGCTCCGTTGGCGCGTCTGGGGATTTGGCACCTTTGGCACACATGAGTGCCGTTTTATTAGGTGAAGGCAAAGCCCGCTACAAAGGGGAAATTCTATCTGGACAGGCAGCGCTTGCTGTTGCCGGTCTAGAGCCGATTACCCTCGCGCCGAAAGAAGGCTTGGCATTGTTAAACGGCACCCAAGCGTCCACCGCTTTTGCGTTGGAAGGGCTATTTGAAGCGGAAGATTTGTTTGCGACGGCCATTACCTGTGGTTCTTTTTCGGTGGAAGCGGCACTTGGTAGTCGTCGCCCATTCGATGATCGCATCCACCAAGTGCGTGGCCACCAAACGCAAATCGATGTAGCGGCGGCTTATCGTCATTTATTAGGCGAAACCAGTGACATCGGCAGCTCCCACCAAGGCTGCGAAAAGGTACAAGACCCTTATTCGCTGCGCTGCCAGCCACAGGTTATGGGGGCGTGCTTGGAGCAAATTCGCAATGCGGCCAATACGTTGGTGGTGGAAGCTAACTCCGTATCCGACAACCCGTTGGTATTCGCCGAAGACGGGGACATTATCTCCGGCGGAAATTTCCATGCGGAGCCCGTCGCTATGGCGGCGGATAATCTCGCTCTCGCCATTGCCGAAATCGGCAGCTTGTCCGAGCGCCGTATGGCGTTGTTGATCGACAGCGGTTTGAGCAAACTGCCGCCATTTTTGGTGGATAATGGCGGCGTCAACTCGGGCTTTATGATTGCCCAAGTAACCGCGGCGGCGTTGGCAAGTGAAAACAAAACCTTCGCCCACCCGGCGTCTGTTGACAGCTTGCCAACCTCGGCCAACCAAGAAGACCACGTCTCTATGGCAACTTTCGCAGCGCGCCGTTTGCGTGATATGTCGGAAAACACCCGTGGGATTTTAGCTGTGGAACTATTGGCATCGGTTCAAGGTTTGGATTTCCGTGCACCACTGAAAACCACGCCGGTATTGGAGCAAGCCAAAGCTGAGCTGCGTTCCCATGTACCCTTCTACGATAAAGATCGCTACTTCGCGGCGGATATCGAAAAAGCCACGGATCTGATCAAAAGTGCCGCCCACAATGGTCTGATGCCAACTGGCTTGTTGCCAAGCTTGAACTAGTCGGGCGATTAACAGGAGCATGGTATGACAGACCACGACACAACATTCCAGTGGGATAGCCTTTGGCTGGGTGCCAATATTGCCACCATGAAAGGCGGGCAATATAACCTGATCGAGCAGGGTGCAATTGGTGTGCGCAATGGCCATATTGCGTGGATTGGCGTACAAGGCGACCTGCCGGAAGGCTATGAAGCCAAGCAAACCTATCACTTGGAAGGTGGCTTGATCACGCCCGGTCTCGTGGACTGTCATACGCACCTGATCTTTGGTGGTAATCGCGCCAATGAGTTTGAAATGCGGCTCAATGGCGCTAGTTACCAGGACATTGCCAATGCCGGTGGTGGCATTATTTCCTCGGTCAAAGCCACTCGCGCTGCCAGCGTGGCTGAACTGGTTGCAACGGCACAGCCTCGCTTAGCAAGCCTCATGGCCGATGGCGTCACTACGGTTGAAATCAAATCCGGCTATGGTCTCAACTTGCAAAGCGAGATAGATATGCTTCGCGCTGCCAAAGCTTTGCTAGACGCCAATCCGGTCGATGTGAAAACCACCTGTTTGGCCGCTCATGCCTTACCGCCGGAGTATGCGGGTCGTGCCGATGACTACATCAACTATCTGTGCGATGAGGTCTTGCCCAAAGTAGCGCAGCTTGGTTTAGCCGATGCGGTGGATGCGTTCTGTGAAGGCATTGGATTTTCCGTGGCTCAAACCGAGCGCTATTTCAACGCGGCGACCCAATTGGATTTGCCGGTGAAACTGCATGCCGAGCAGTTATCATCGCTGGGCGGTTCAACCATGGCGGCAGGCTTTCGTGCCTTGTCGGTGGATCATTTGGAATACGTGACCGAAGAGGATGTGCAGGCCATGGCCGCGGCGGGAACCGTGGCGGTGATTTTGCCCGGTGCATTTTACATGTTGCGGGAAACCCAAAAGCCTCCCATTGAACTCTTTCGCAAACACAAGGTGCCTATGGCCATCGCTACCGATGCCAACCCTGGCACCGCGCCGGTGTTGTCACTACGCTTAATGATGAACATGGCGTGTACCCTATTTGGCATGACGCCGGAGGAAGCTCTTGCTGGGGCAACGCTTTACGGGGCAAAAGCACTCGGGGTAGATCATCAAGTTGGCTCCCTAGAAGTGGGGAAAAAGGCTAACTTTATCCACTGGAATGTGAGTGCCCCCGGCGAACTAAGCTACTGGCTTGGCGGTCAACTGCTACAAAGACGAGTGTATTTAGGGGAGGTATCTGAATGACGAAAATGAGTGAAGCGGCATTCGAATTTGAACAGGGCGATTCACCGTTATTGGTGAGTATGCCCCATTCAGGGCTTCATCTCACCGATGAGGTAAAGGCTGGACTCACAGAACCGGCACAGGCTTTACCCGATACTGATTGGTATATACCTGAATTATATGGCTTTTTAGCTGAGCTAAACGTCTCTCGCATTTCGGCTAACTACTCTCGCTATGTGATCGATTTAAACCGCCCCTATGATGACAAGCCCTTGTATCAAACCAAAACCACCGGCTTGTTCCCCGACATTCTATTCGCTGACGAGCCCCTCTTTTTTGCGGGAAAAACACCTTCGCCAGAACATCGGGCATGGTGCAAGGAACACATTTGGCGTCCTTATCATCAAACCATCGCGAATGAGCTTGCGCGCTTAAAAGCCAAATTTGGCTACGCCATTTTGTTTGATGCCCACTCCATTGCTGCCGAAGTCCCTATGCTATTTGATGGCACCCTGCCGGACTTTAACTGGGGAACCAATGAAGGTAAGGCCTGTGATGAACGCCTTAGCGCAGCGGTTTCCTCCGTGATCGACACCGATTACAGCCAAGTTACCAATGGTCGCTTTAAAGGCGGCTACATCACCCGCCACTTCGGCCAACCTGCTGATCATATTCATGCTATCCAGCTAGAATTGTCTCAAGCGACTTACCTCGATTCCGAAGCAGCGAAGCACCATCAATACCAACTGGATGGGACGAAACTGCCTAAAATACAACAGCAGCTCAAAGACGTGATAGCGTCGATACGACTGATATCTTTGAGTGATGGTTAGGAAGTCCGGCAAAGGGCTGATCATTTAATGTTCAGTTAAGAGAGCTTTTCTACTTTGTATAAAACCTAATAACAAAAGTAGTGAGCTGAACATGTCAAAATATCTTCTTCGAGCAAAATGGCTGAAAGCCCATTGGGCGCTGTTGCCACTTACCTACACCTTAGTAGCCTGTAACCCTAACAGCACCAGTGATAGCACCACATCCCCGTCTGCTTACCAAGAGGATAGCGCTGAGGTAGCGGAGCAAGACAGTGATGCTGACGACAGTAAGGAAGGCATCGTTAGCCTCGCTATCACGGATAATCTGAGTACCGATTACGCGGAAGTGTGGGTGTCGGTTAAAGAAATTGATGTGAAAACTGGGGGGGATTCACAGACTTTGTACAAAAATTCAACGGGGCTAGCAGTCAATCTGAGTGAGCTAACGGATGTCAGCCAAGTGCTAAGTCAGTCATCCTTGCCGGTGGGAACCTATACGGATTTTTCCGTGACCTTAGGCACTGATGTGGTGTTGGTGGATGGCAATGGCGTTGTTACCAATGCAAAGTTAAGCAATAGTCAGACCGACGTAGAATGGCCCGTAAATGGGACTCTGGCCGTTGCTAGTGGTGCGGTCAGTCAACTGAGTTTGGACTTCAATCTTGCTCAGTTTAGTTATGACGCGAACACTAAGTTGGTGACGGGGGTGATTTCGCAGCTAGCGGACAGCGAATATCGTGCACCGTATGCTCATATGACGGGTACGCTATCGGCGGTGAACGGTTCTCAGTTGACGATTACGCCATTTAATAATGCGGTTCCTCTGACGGTAAATACCGATACGGCAACGCGTATTTACAACGGTCATGCCCTTTCTTCCTTAGATCAGCTTGTTGTTGGTGATCAGGTCGAATTTTATGGCCAATACAATGCCGACCAGAACACGATACTTGCCTATAAAATTGAAACCGATACCCGCTATGTACTAACCGGTGAAGTCTCAAGTGACACTGAACGAGGTAAAGTCGAAGGGATCATCCAATCCGTCGATGGCGAGACGCTGACACTAGACCTTAAACAGTCTGACCGATTGCCGACCCAAAACAGCATCACCATTAGCAATGTGTTGAATGCCAACTATAAAACGGGTTCATCGTCAGCGTTAGCGGCAAACCAATCGATTGAAGTGCGTGGTATGTGGACCACGACCGGCTTTTCTGCCTCGTTAATCGAAATCGAGGGCGCCTCCGATTCCGACCGTGAACACCAATATCAAGATAGTTATGTGGAGTTAAAGGGGGTGATCTCTGATCTAGGAACAGACCAAGCCACCTTGACCATCGCCGATGTGGAGCATTCTCAAACCTACACAATAGGGCAGACGGTGTCGCTCGATTTGTCTCAAGCTTGGTTTGAAAATGCAGATAAAACTTGTCTAACTGATGGGGCCTATGTGGAGGCAAAAGGCGCCGCGACGGACACTGGTTTGCAAGTTAATCGCTTAGAAATTAAAGCCGCTTGTCTTGGTCAAAATGGCGTGAGTCAATTGCATGATGAGTCTGAAAACGACGATGGCTCCGGCGACGACTATGACACCGAAAGCGATCATGATCGATACGTCTTAAATGACGTGTCCAATGACAACGACAGTCGTGCGGAGGTGGAAGGTATAGTTCAATCCATCAATGGCACAACCCTAACGATGACCGTGCGCAAGTATGAGCATATGACGTTGGCGCAAAACACCGTCACGGTGAATGTGAGCAGTGCTTGGTATGACGACGGCCCAGCCAGTAACCTAGCCGTTGGACGTTATATCGAAGTGAAAGGGACTTGGGATGGTTCTAGCATGAGCGCCAGAAAAGTGTCTTTTTAATCAGTGAAATCTTTATTAAGAAAAATGGCTCATGTCGTGAGCCATTTTTTTATCTCCACGTCTTGATGTTCTTTTCTTATTGTCGGAGTTGAACATGATGAATGGCGGAAGCGTTGAATAGATAGGCATCCAAGTAGGTGTAAGTCTCATCCTGAGTCTGTTGCATGTAGCCGGTGTAACTACCGTTGTGTGAACTGTCCACACAGTTAGATAGGTCGGCGTTCAGATAGAACTCCGCGTAACGGTATAGATTCGTTTGAGTTTCTAATTTGATAGTACAGTTCGATTCGATTGCTCGAATGGTGCTGTCGCCATCACTCAAATTCACCGCATTGGATGACGAACCGACGTACTCATACCAGCGCCCATCCAAGTCGTAGTAATCCACATCTTGCCTAAAACTGCTGTTTTTAGTGTTATCTAGACTCATAGTGAAACTGACATCGACGTAGATATTGCTGGTATCGAGGTTGGATTTAATCGTGCCGCGAAATTGAGATTCGGAGATGGTCAGTTTGCTATCAAGGGAGTGACGCGTACCGTTGGCGTGATAGTAAAGGGTGCCAGCAGCTTCCCCGTCAGCATTCCAATCCAAGTCACCGTAGATTATCTCCCCATCGTTTTTAGTCAAAATGACCATCCCGGATTCGCTGACAAAGCCAGACCAGGATTTTGTCGTCGTTTGAATTTCTACGTTAATGACTTCTTTCTCGGTCGCCGAGCCAGACCAAAAACCAATGGCTGCGATGGGCAAGGAGTAATCGACGCTTTCTTGTGACGTGTTGGTACTGACACAGCCAGTTAACAGCAAAATGAGTGGGGCAAGGTAACGGGTGAACATACTGTCCTCGATAATCCTAAAGAGAGAACAGTATGCCATATCTACTACGCAACCTAGGGATGTAGTGGCTTCTAGGTGGAGTTTATTGATTTAACGCAATTTGCAAAGTGCTAAAGGAACCAAGATTAAAGCTTGTAACCCACCGACGCGCCTAGCATCACGCCATTTTCCACGCTTGGGTGAATGGTGTAACGGCTAAACAGGTATAGCTCGACCCCTTGAGACTCGATGGAAAAGCCAAGTTCTGGGTAGACGGCAGCGAACATATCCGACTTACAGAACGCATCTTGCTCGCCTTCATCATCACATTCGTTGCTAGCGATGTAGGCACCAAAGCCGACCATAGGGCGTGCGGAGAAATCAGGGTTAAAGTTACCGATGGCATACAACAATGAGCCCGTGGCACCGAAGTTTAAACCCTCAAAAAAGTCGCCGCCGGTGTGAAACATAGTTACTGCCCCACGGCCCGACCAGTTGTCATCGAATAAAACGCGAAGACCTGATTCCAAGCCCCAAAGATCCACATCGTCAGAGGTTTCATTGAAGGCGCTGGCAAAGAAGAAGGTATTTTCTGGCTGGAAATCTTCCGATGGCATGGGTGGTTCAAATACGTCCTCGGCAAAAGCGGTAGAAGAAAGAGCGAGGCTAGCCGCTACAGCGGAGGAAACAAGTAATTTGCGAAGCATAAAGATGCCCTTTTCTGACTTTGATGATAGGTATAGTGTCACGTTTCTTGCTCAATTCGTCCACCGATTTCATTGTTGCAAATATTACATCGGTAACAGGCTAAGTAACCCTATGCAAGGTAGGGTTACATTCAAGCTAAAATTATGCAGCTTTAAGGGATATTAAACTCTAAAAGTCACTGATTTTGCTAAGTTTTTTGTTTTCTGCATTATCATCCCCGACCGCTTTTTCATCCCAACACTATGAATAACAGGTCGGCGTTATGCATGTACAAAATACGGCTCCGGTTGCGGGCAATGTAGGTTCTGGTCAGCGTTTTGCTCTCGTGGCACTGACGTCTCTTTTCTTTATGTGGGGCTTTATAACGTCCCTCAACGATATTTTGATTCCTCACTTGAAAGCGGTGTTCTCTCTGAATTACACCCAAGCTATGTTGACCCAATTCTGCTTTTTTGGCGCTTACTTTTTGGTGTCGATTCCAGCGGGTAATTTGGTGAAAAAAGTCGGGTTTCAGAAAGGTTTGGGCATCGGCTTGATGATCGCTGCTGCGGGTTGTTTGCTGTTTATCGCCGCGGCGAAAGTACAGACTTATTGGGTGTTCCTCACAGCCTTGTTTGTGTTGGCCTCCGGCATCACGATTTTGCAGGTCGCCGCTAACCCGTTAGTGACCATAATGGGGCCAAGTGAGACCGCATCGAGCCGTCTTACTATGACACAGGCCTTTAATTCGTTGGGAACTACGGTAGCACCTATTATCGGTAGTGTGTTGATCTTCTCGGCTGTTACTGAGTTTGCTACCGAGACCGCAGAAGCGGAAAGCGTCATTGTGCCTTACTTTGGTTTGGCGATAACTCTGATTGTTTTGGCGCTGATTTTTACCCGTATTTCTTTGCCAACACCGGAATTAGAAGAGGAGCAGGATGGCCACATAGTCTCTTCAGAGAAACCGCTTACGGACTACCGTCATTTGATTTTAGGGGTGGTAGCTATCTTTATGTATGTGGGGGCAGAGGTCTCTATCGGCAGTTTCTTAGTGAATTTCTTCGGTTTAGAGGACATTGCCGGTCTGCCGGAATCCAGTGCCGCCCATTACATCGCGTATTACTGGGGTGGTGCTATGGTAGGGCGTTTCGCCGGTGCCATTTTGATGCAAAAAATCGACGCCGGTAAACTACTAGCTGTCAACAGTGTGATGGCTGCGGTACTGATCGCGATCGCCATTGCCAGCTCTGGTTGGGTGGCTATGTGGGCGATTTTGCTGGTAGGGCTGTGTAATTCCATCATGTTCCCGACCATCTTTAGCTTGGCTCTAAAAGGACTTGGTGTGAATACCAGCCGCGGTTCAGGTTTGCTGTGTTTGGGTATCGTGGGTGGTGCGATTGTGCCAGTGATACAAGGGGCATTTGCCGACACCATCGGCCTACAATTGTCCTTTGCTCTACCGCTTTTGTGCTACTTGTACATCGCTTACTACGGCGTGTCTGGGGCCAAAGTACGCCACTAAACTTCCTCCGTTTCGTGTATGCTGTGACCTTGCTTAGTACAATAACAAGGTCACACTATGCTCTTGAAAACCAGCAAGCGCGTTGTCTGGATAGGCTTCGCTTGGTGTCTCGCCTCGGTGTTAATAGGCATCGGGGTAGGCAAGGTTACGAAAGACTTCGGCTATCAAGCGCTCCATGGCGAAGCCGCTGATCGCCTGTTGGCATCGATTCACCGGGTGCGCGGTGCGCTCAATGCCTATCATTATTTGCCTTTTCTACTGACTCAAAACGAGGATGTGGTTGCCCTGACCCAGCAGTCGGAAGGGGGCGCAACGGCAACGTTGGCGCAGAAGGTATCCCGCTATTTAGAGCAAACCAACTTGGTGGCTGGGGCGTCGGGACTGTTTATTGTCAACCATGCTGGCCGTACAGTGGCTTACAGTAATTGGCGCGACCAGCAATATACCCAGCCCAATGAATTTGCCCAGTTACCCATCTTTGAGCTGACTAAACGGGGAGAAGAAGGACGCTTCTATGATAATCAGTTGGGCGAGCAGGCTTATTATTATCTTTCCGCTCCGATTTATAACCATTCCCGTTTTGTTGGTGCTGCGATTGTACGCATCGAATTAGAGCGTTTACTACCAGATAGTCCGGCCGATGAGTTGTTTGCTATCAGCGATGATAAACAACGGATTTTTATCGCCTCTCCAAGGCGCTGGATCGGCCAAGAGCGGGGGCGTATCGCCCAACAGTCCGAGGTCAGTTTGCCCAATGGCGCCCAAGTGCAGATGTGGACCATCGAGCATCAGCATTATCTTACCCATAAGGTGCGCCTAGATGATTTAGGCTGGACGTTTACTACCCTAATTTCTGCCAAAGCCAGTGAACGTTATGCGGATTTGTTGGCAGTGCTGTCCACCGCAGGCCTATGGATCTTAGGTATTTTGCTATTGTACTTGCGTGAACGTCGCTTAAAGCAGCTTTCTCAGCAGGAGACTCGCGCCGCATTAGCACGCAATGAGGAGCAACAGCGCTCCATTATCAGCAATGCCGAAGTAGGGTTACTGACCCTAAACCAGCTTGGTCAGATTCGCTTTATTAACCCCAAAGCTGCCCAGCAATTCAATCAAGCGCCAGAGCATCTGATTGGTCAGACATTGTCGGAGCTATTGCTTGATGTTCCGATTGGTTCAACCCTGGCGGCGGCCTTGAACAGCATCGGCAAAGATCAATTTTCAGGTGTAGCAGGGGTTGAAGCGGTAGCGTTGCGGGCGCCAGATACTCAGTTTCCGGCGTTAATTTCCTTGCGGGAAATGCAACATAATCCCCAATTTGAATACTTGGCCACTATTGTCGATATCAGTCGTCGCAAGCACTTGGAGCAAGCCCTGTTAGATATGAATGAATCCCTGGAGCACAAGGTACAGGAACGTACCTTAGCTCTACAAAATGCTCAACAAGAACTGATTCAAACCAGCAAAATGGCGGCCCTTGGGCGTATGTCCACCGCTATTGTGCATGAACTAAACCAGCCATTGACCGCCATGCGCACTTACATTGCCATTAGCCGCCAGTTACTTAGTGAACCGGAATTACTGGCGGAAAATCTAACTTTGTTAGAAGACTTAACCCAACGGATGGCGGTGATTACGGCTCAGTTGAAAACCTTCGCCTATAAGAAACCAGCAGCGGTGACGCCAGTGTCGATTCAGACCGCATTGGCACAGACGCTACTGTTATTGCGTAAACGGCTAGAAGAAGAACACATCCAGTTAGAGACAGAGATAGCGGAAAACCACTGGGTTATGGGGGACAATGCGCGCCTAGAACAGGTGTTAGTTAACTTACTGACCAATGCCTGCGATGCTTTACAGGGGCGATACAACAAACAAATTCAAATCGCCAGCCAATCAGTAGGTAGCGACGCAATTTGTCTGACCATCTTTGATAACGGTTCAGGCATTGAGGAAACCAGTCGTGAGCACTTATTTGAGCCGTTTTATACTACCAAGCCCATGGGCAGCGGGCTTGGTTTGGGGCTGGCCATCGTGGCCGCTATCGTACGGGATTTACATGGTACGATTCAGCCCATAGACTCCCCTCTTGGTGGGGCGGGCTTCGCTATTACACTGCCAGCGGCCAACCTCAACTCCGATATCGTGATAGAAGAATAAAATACCTATGCCAGTACCCTATACCGGAACCGTTTTGCTCGTTGATGATGACCCCATGATTCGTAAAGCCACAGAAAAGTGGCTACAGATGGCTGGGTTAACGGTTATTTGTGCCGATTCCGCCGAGCAGGCCTTGCCTCATCTGAACGATGCTTTCCCCGGTATTTTGCTAACAGATGTGAAAATGCCTGGTATGAGTGGCCTAGAGCTGATGCAGGCGGCCCATGAGCGTATTCCAGATTTGCCAGTGATTCTGGTTACGGGGCACGGGGATATTGATATGGCCATTCAGGCCATGCGAGATGGTGCCTATGACTTTATCGAAAAGCCATTTGTGCCAGAACGATTGGTAGAAACCTTAATTCGAGCCTGTGATAAACGGGCACTGATGCTGGAAAACTCCCGTTTACAGACCGACCTTGCAGCGCGTTCAGGGATAGACGGCAAAATTATTGGTTTTTCCCCTGCCATAACCCGTCTCAAGCGGGAGTTATTGGCTGCCGCGGAAATGGATACCAATGTCATTATTTACGGCGAAACTGGCAGCGGTAAAGAATTGGTTGCCCAGTGTTTACACGAGTTTAGTCCAAGAAAAACCAAGCGTTTTGTTCCGATCAATTGTGGCGCCATCCCAGAACACTTGATCGAAAGTGAATTATTTGGCCATGAGGCCGGGGCGTTTACCGGCGCGGCGAAACGTCGTATTGGCAAATTTGAGCACGCCGATGGTGGCACCTTATTTCTCGATGAAATAGAAAGCACCCCAGCCCATTTACAGATCAAAATCTTACGCGCTCTGCAGGAAGGGCAAATCGAGCGCTTGGGTGCCAACCAAACTATACCAGTAAATATTCGGGTGATTGCCGCTTCCAAGGCGGATTTACGAGACGATGAGAACTTCCGGCAGGACTTGTTTTACCGTCTTAACGTGTCCCAATTATATATACCGCCCCTGCGTGAACGCACGGAAGATGTTCCGCTGTTATTCATGCATTACGTGAATCAGGCAGCGACGGAACGGGACAAAGAAAGTCGCCAACTAAGTGTTCAGGATGAAAAAGTCCTACGCAGTCATCAGTGGCCAGGGAATGTGCGCGAACTCAAAAATATCGCCATTCGTTTTGCTCTAGACAGTCGCGCGAGTCTGGCCGACCTTGTGAGTGGTCAACCTGCGATAAGCTATGCGGACGAAGTGGAGCATCGACCACTGCCTCTAGCCATTCAAGTGGCAGCATTTGAAGCGGAAGTTCTTAAGCGTGCTTTGCATCGCCACCAAGGCAATATTAAAGCGGTCATGGATGAGTTAGACCTACCACGGCGTACGCTAAATCAGAAAATGACCCGCTATGGGCTTAACCGTAGTGATTTCACCGGGTAAATCCTACCAACTACCTACATCGGCAAAAATTGGCTTATGCGTACCTTTAGAGGGTAAAAACCGCTGGTCAGTTTGGTTGTTAAGCTCCTAACTTCGCTGTTGATGGGCGAAATAGGCCA
Source organism: Maribrevibacterium harenarium (assembly GCF_006385675.1). Lineage (GTDB taxonomy): Bacteria > Pseudomonadota > Gammaproteobacteria > Pseudomonadales > Marinomonadaceae > Marinomonas > Marinomonas harenarium. Next base: position 59,574 of record NZ_VFRR01000010.1, read on the forward strand.
AATTTTGCTTATCCAACTCCCTTGTTATCGGCATAAAATGGCTCATTGGTGCGTTACTATTCGGCGAAATTATTCAATTTTTTATTTATAAATCAGTGTCTTATGAGGATTTTTTAGTATTGGCACTGCCTTTGCCTAGTAAAGCCTATCTGAACGCACTGTAAGGTGCTCGGACTCCTTTTCAATAACAACAACATAGATAGGATATGACCATGAAAATGACAAAGCGTACGCTGATCAAAGCCATGAGTGCCGCACTGGTAATGGGAACGGCCATTGGTAGTGTGGGGCTTGCCCAAGCCGCAGAAAAGCGTTCTTACGTATTAGCAACAGCCTCTACCGGCGGCACCTTTTACCCAGTCGGTGTGGCGCTAGCGACTCTGACAAAGGTGAAGTTAGAACCTACTCTCGGTATTTCTATGTCGGCCATCAACTCGGCAGGCTCCGGGGAAAACATCAAGCTGATGCGTGAAAACGAAGCGCAGTTGTCTATTTTACAAGGTCTATATGGTGCTTGGGCGTGGGATGGGGAAGGTCGAATGGCTTCTGAAGGCCCTCAGAAAAACCTACGTTCTATCAGTATGTTATGGCAAAACGTCGAGCAGTTTGTGGTAAAAGCAGACTACGCTAAAACTGGCACCATTGCCGATATGAATAATTTGGCCGGCGAGAAGTTTTCTATCGGCACCAAAAACTCTGGCACCGAAGGTTCAGGTTTAGCCATTCTCGGCAATATGAAAGTGCCAGTGGATCAGCTAGATATGGCTTATATGGGTTATGCGGCCTCTGCCGATGCCCTACAGAATGGCACCATTGATGGTATGAACATCCCATCTGGTGTGCCAACCAGTGCTGTTACCCGTGCTTATGCTTCTTTGGGGAACGACATCACTATCTTGGAATTTACTGACGAGCAAATTAAACAGGCGAACGGTAACTTCAAACTTTGGACGCGCTTTGAGATCCCAGCCAATACCTACCCAGGTCAGACCAAAGCCATCCAAACCATTGCTCAACCAAACTTCTTGGCAGTTAATGACGACATGCCAGAAGAAGACGTTTACCAGTTGACTAAAACCATCTACGAAAACCTACCTTTCCTAAACGGTATTCACAAAGCCACGAAAGATATGTCGCTAGCGAAGGCAATTGATGGTTTACCAGTACCGCTACATCCAGGTGCGGCCCGTTACTACCGCGAAGCTGGCTTGACCATTCCTGATCATTTGATCATCGAGTAATACCTCGGGGAGCTTGCTCCCCATTCTCCCTGTGTTCACTGGAATCCTCGGCGCTGCTCGACAGCGCCCTTACCAACTAGGTTATAACTATGGCAGAGTCAGCGGCGATCGCACACGATCAGGAAACTCAAGAAAAACTAAAAGGGTTAGAACTGACCCAGCGGGAAGAAAATTCCTTGTCGGGAAGATTCGTTTATTGGGCCGGGGTGCTGTTTGCGCTAGCACATATTTACTTTAATACCCTAGGCACACTTTCTGAATTATGGGTGTCGGCAATTCATTTTAGCGGTTTTGCATTGATCTGTGCCTTGATGGTGCCAGCGCTACGTACCTCTAGTGCGAGTGGTCAGAAAAAAGTGTTGCTGCTTGATATCGCCATTGGTGTGTTGGCGATTGCCTGTACCGTCTATCTGATTTTATTTGAAGATGCCCTATATGATCGGGGAGTGACTTTTATCACCAGTGATTGGGTGGTGTCTTTTGTTGCTATTGCCATAGCGTTAGAACTGACCCGCCGAACTACCGGTTGGTTTATCCCCACCATGATTATTGTCGCGCTCACTTATGTATTTTGGTGGGGGCCTTATATAGACGGCATTTTCGGTTTTGCTGGCTTAAGCCTAGAGACCGTGATGTTCCGCTCGTATTTTTCGTCTGAGGGGATGTTCGGCTCCATCGCCCGTATCTCCTGGACCTATGTATTCATGTTTATCCTGTTCGGTGCTTTTTTGGTGAAGTCCGGGGCAGGGGACTTCATTATAGAATTATCCCGCTGTGCGGCTGGTCGCTTTGTGGGTGGCCCCGGTTTTGTGGCGGTTCTTGGCTCAGGCTTGATGGGCTCAGTGTCTGGCTCATCGGTTGCCAATACCGTATCAACTGGTGTGATTACTATTCCGATGATGCAACGTGCTGGCTTTCCGGCACGCTTCTCCGCTGGGGTAGAAGCTGCCGCATCTACCGGTGGGCAGTTGATGCCTCCAGTAATGGGGGCGGGCGCCTTCATTATGGCGTCATATACTCAGATCCCTTATGTGGAAATCATCGCGGTATCGACCTTGCCGGCCTTGCTGTACTTCATGTCGGTGGGCTTTTATGTGCGCGTGGAAGCCATGCGCTCCCACGCCCATGCGGTAGAGCTTGATAGCCGCCCACTAGGGGAAGTATTCAAAGAAGGTTGGCATTTCTTGCTACCGTTAGCCGTGTTAGTTGCGCTGTTGATTTGGGGCTTTACGCCTACCTATGCGGCTGGGATTTCCATTATCGCGGTGATTGTTTCATCTTGGTTGTCTAAGAATCCGATGAAGCTAAAAGATGTATTAGACGCTTTAGCACAAGGTTCCCGGAATATGGCAACTACGGCGATTCTATTGATCGCGGTGGGTTTGGTTGTCAACGTCGTGTCCATGACTGGTATCGGCAATACCTTCTCTCTTATGATTGCAGAGTGGTCGGACGGTAGCCTGATTATTATGATGGCACTGGTGGCTTTGGCCTCTTTGATTCTGGGTATGGGCTTGCCGGTCACTGCGGCTTACATCGTACTGGCAACCCTCTCGGCTCCCGCATTATATGGTTTGATTGCTGAGTCCCACTTGGTAGATCTGGTGGTAGCCGGTAATTTGCCAGAAGAAGCTAAGATCATCTTTATGCTGATTGACCCTGCGAAATATGCATTGTTATCCGCTCCTATGGCAGAGGCAGATGCCCTCGCTTTGATCGCCCAAGTGCCTGCAGACTTTAAAAATCAGTTATTAGAGCAGGCGGTTAACCCCACTGTCTTGAGTGCGGCGCTGTTATCCGCCCATATGATTATTTTCTGGTTATCCCAAGACTCTAACGTTACCCCGCCGGTGTGTCTCACCGCCTTTGCGGCGGCAGCGATTGCCAAAACACCACCGATGGCGACGGGCTTTACCGCTTGGAAACTCGCCAAGGGCTTGTACATTGTGCCGTTGTTGCTGGCGTACACGGATTTTATCGGTGGCGAGACTAGCGATGTCTTGCGTATCTTTGTGTTCGCATTATTTGGTATCTATGCGTTTGTCGGCTTTATGGAAGGTTATTTGGAAGGGCCGTTGCCACTACTGCTGCGCTTATTGTCTGGAGTGGCGGCATTGCTGATGTTATGGCCCCATCAGAGCATTCTGATCGATAGCGCCGGTTTGGTATTATTCCTAGCTCTATTTATTTACAGTCGTAAACATCGAGAGGAATAATTTACGCCGACTGGGTCAGCCATCTGACCCAGTCTTTTAATTGTTTGATATCTACGGTTAAGGTTTCTGAACGTATTTGCCTGTTTTTCCAAAATTTGGTCACAATTAGCGACCTGTACGGGCTCTACAGCGACTCCCCCCCTTCTGGTGTTCAATTTTTCGACTAAGATCGAAAGTACGACCACTAAATGATAAGGAGTTTACTGTGTCTAAATTACGTTTCTTGGCTTACGCAGCGTTAGCGTCTTCTGCAATGGCTGCTCAGGCAGCGAATGTTTCTCTTACTACCTTGAACTGGCCGCCATTTGTTGGTGACTCACTAGATCGTGGTGGTTTTATCAACGTAATCGTTCAAGAATCTTTGGCAGCCGCTGGTTACACCAGTGACGTTGAGTTCACTGCTTGGCAAACTGCCCTAGATACTGTTAAAGCTGGCGAAAAGGATGCCGTCGTTGGTGGATACTACTCAGAGGCTCGTGCTAAAGATTACCTATACTCTATTCCTCTCTACACCGTCATGGTGGGTGTTATCAAAACACCAAAACTTGATATCAGCAGCTACGATTCATTCACAACGTTAAACAACTACAAAATCGGTAAAGTGGAAGGCTTCGTCACGAGTGAAGCATTCGATAACTACGCTTTTAGTCAGTTACAAGTATTCAAAGAAGTAGATCAAGCCGTTGCCGCTCTAGAGGCTGGCAAGATTGACCTGTATGCAGACAGCTTGTCCGCAGCCCGTGAAGAAGCGAAAAAGCAAGGTATGGATCCAATGGATCTACAAATCTTGATCCCGCCATTGGAAGAACATGATCTTTATCTATTAGTGTCGAAAGCGATTCCTAACTCTGAAGAGCTACGCAACGCCTTTAACAAAGGCTTGATCGAACTTCAGGCGTCTGGTCGTTATGAAGAAATTCTGAAAGAATTTAATCAGTAAACTACGTACTACAACCGTAACCAGTTGCTGACTGGTTACGGTTCTCCTAGTGGTCACCACTATCATAGCGCCCTATTGCGCATTTATTCCTTTCACGCGAGCGTTGATTTGCCAGTGCAGTAGTTGCGGCAAAGCCGTTAATTTAGCTTCTTGTTCAGGAGATGGCGGTTGTCCTTTGTCGGCTAGCTCCAAGTCACCGGCCTGAGCCCAGGGATAAAACTGCACTTTGCTATCAAGAGGGTAAGCACCGTTCTCATCAATCCATAAGGTGGAGTTATAGCCAAAAGCTCGGGCTGGGGCGTCTTCTGTCGCTAGCATATTTCTGCCTGCTAAACTGCGGTATTGGGCATTTGACAAGCTGAAATGATAGATCGTTGGGAAGATATCCTTATGGGAGCCAACTCTTTCCATATCGTATTTCCAGTCGGTGTTATCTAGGATGGGCTGCGGTACGTACAGATAAAAGGGCACCGCACGGTCTATTACTTGTTCGTTCGGGTAGGTGGCGCGTAGACGACGCATTTGATGATCGCCGGTAGCGGCAATGAGGGTCTTGCGCCCTAGATCAGACTGTTTAATTTTGTTGATAAACTCACCAAAAGCATTCGCAGCAAACTGGAATGTGGTCAGCATATTTTCCAAGCCAATATCCCCATCAATTAAATGTGCTTTAACCTTTTCTGTCAGAGTAACGGGGTAAGCCTGATAGCGCTCCGGTGTGATATAGGGAGGGTGATTCGTAACCGTCAAAATGGTAATAAACACCGGGTGGGTGGCTTCCTTTAATAAAGTTTCTGCCAAGCGATAGGCGTAATCATCCGGTACGCCCCAAGCCGTTATTTCATCAATGGCCTCGGGGTATAAGTTAATCAAACTGTTTTGGTCGTATACTTTGTCGACTCCCTGAGAGGGTAGGTAACCGCTAAAATTTCGCCAAGCCATATTGCCCGGAGAGATAAAAATCACTTCGTACCCCGATTGGTGGTACACGTCGAAAGGGATTAAATCCAACCGAGTATTTTGCACACTGCTCTGGCTGATGTTTTCCATCGGGCTCTGAAAGAACAGGGCGGCGAAAGAGGGGGCGGTGCCATTGTGCTCTGATACAAAGCGTTTGAAGACGAAATCCTGTTCAAAATGAGGGCGCAGCTGCCCTAGCATATCGTTGGTATCTGCTTCATCTAATGCCAGCATATTACTGCCGAAGCTTTCCATTAAATTCATCACCACATGGGGTGGGTTATCGGCAAGCCAGCTATTTTCGGGGGTGGTTTCAATTAGTGATTCTAAACCAAGAGTCGCTTGTAAACGCTTCCCATCGCTAAGTTTCACCGGTTTAAAGGAAAGATCCTTGCTCTTGCTGTCATAGGCCCAACTGAGCGTCATTAAACCATTAGGCGTAAGTTTGTTAATAATCCGTAGATCCGATACATGAGAGTCGTTTTCCCGTAACGGAAAGGTGCCTAGACTACCCCGAGCTAAGATCGCTAGACCAAGAAATACGACGATCAGAAATGAACTAAACAAAGCCCAGTGCCAAGGCTTAGCGACATCGCGGAGGCGAACTTTCCTATCTAGCCAATAGCTTCCTCCCGTGACGAGCAGACTGATAGTGATAATCCGAATAACCGGGTAGTCCTGCCAAATGTTCGCTAGCACACTTAGGGTGTCGTCTTCCCCCAAGGCAAATACGAACATATCAAAATGGTTATGGTAGGTTTGGTAATAGTAAATATTCGCTATCGCCGATAAGGCAAAGGTAAATCCCAGCAGTGGCCAAAGTATGATCAGGAGTTTACTCCACCACCGCCAAGTCAATCGGTGCGCTGCAAAGATCAAACTGGGTAAGAATAACAGCAGGATAAAGATACTGGTGACTCGCAAATCGTAACGCAAGCCCGTTAGCCACATGCGCTGAATATCGCCACTCTTACCGTTGAGTTGATCCGGTTCTGTAAACAAGTAGAACATCATTCCACGTGCGAGTAGCAGCATAAGCACTAACCAAAGTAGCTGCGGTAAGGCACTTTGAATAAATAAACGCATCCGTTGTTGATACATGTGGTACATCACTCTGAGCATTCCAAATTGGTGCTTATGATAGCATTTACCCAGCATAATTGGACTGAGCAAGTCGGTGGCGAGTTTGATAAATAGGGAAATACCGAGCATGTAACAGAGAACAAAAAATCACTGGATTTTTATAGTAGACATATCTATATTAGTTAAATCTAATTATTTTAGTGCTTTAAAGCACGCTTTTGAATTCGTTGAGTGCGTTATGTCTATTGATCGTGTGGTTTTGGCATTTGCCGGTACGGTAATTCTAGTTAGTCTAGCTTTGTCTCAATGGGTTAACCCGAACTGGATGTGGTTGACCGCGTTTGTTGGTGCTAACTTGCTGCAATCTGCCTTTACGGGTTTTTGTCCGTTGGCAATGGTGCTGAAGAAAGTTGGTGTTAAACCAGGTTGTGCATTTTAAGTACTGGAATTTTTTTGGTTGAGTTGTCCTATTTTGGCCGCAGGTTTCCCCAGCGGCTTTTTGTTGTTACTTAAAAACGGACATCATCAGGCAAAGTGATAAAAATGGAATGGCGCACTTCATTAAATAGGGCCTTTGAGCAGTGACCTTGGCCTTCAGTGTCTTCTAACAGCAGCACATCCCCTGCGCCAAATTGGCGTGTTTCTCCCGATGACACCATAAACTCGCAACGGCCTTTGATGATAAAGAGCAATTGCCGTTGTGGTGCTGGGTGCCATTTGAAATCATAGTCGGCGGGTGTTTCCCGAAAGAGCATCTGACCGACTTCGAACCGCTTTGACAACATCCCAATGGGGCCGCCATCGCTAACTTCTATTTGTACCGTTCCAAAGTGGCTATTGCCTTGCTCATCGTTGAAAATTCGGGTGATTTGCATCGTATTGCTCCTCTGTTAAGTCGGGCATGGGGCAAGTACAGATTATGTTGAGCCGCGCCCATGGATGGGCGCACCGCGACTTGCAGGCATGGATGCCTGCCGGAGCGGCGGACATAATACTGTACTTGTCCTAGCCTCGGAGTGGCTGGCAATCTAGTCGCATACGGAGTTAGGTAAAGTGCTGTAGGGTATGGCTTAACACCGCTAAGGCCGTTGCGACATCCTGTGTGTGAATCGATTCCGCTGGGTGGTGACTGATGCCTTTATCACAGCGTAAAAACAGCATGGCGATAGGACATATCTCGGCTATGGCCATGGCATCGTGGCCTGCCCCGGAGAACAAGGTATAAGGGGCGATATTTTGAGTTGCAATCGCTTGGCGTAATAAAGCTTGTAACGCAGGATCGCACTGCACCGCATTGGCCGCGTGCGTTTCAATCCGATCAAGGCGGACATTGCGTCGCTCTGCAATAGCATTTAATTGCTGCAAAATATCCTCAAGGGCGGCTTCCCGGCGTTCATCCAGTTCGCTGCGGATATCTAATGAAAAGGTCGTCAGTCCGGAAATCACATTTACCCCATTTGGGCGGTTACTGATTTGTCCGACCGTTGCCACCACATCGTGCCGTTTGGCACAGGATTCGATAGCGAGGATCATTTCACTGGTAGCGGCTAAGGCATCTTGGCGCAGCGTCATGGGCACTGTACCGGCATGTCCCGCCATGCCAGTGATGATAAATTCAAAGCGCTTTGCTCCGGCGATGGCGCTTACGACCCCGACGGGTAAATTCTGTTGTTCCAGCACCGGCCCCTGTTCGATATGTAGTTCAAGGTAACCCTTGATATTGCCGGTTGGGAGCTTAGCTTGAAGGACTTGGTCAAACTCCAAGCCAAATTGCGCCATGGCTTGACGCAAGGTGATGCCGTTTTCATCTTCTAAATCAGCCCAACTTTGCGGCCATTTCCCAGTCAGAGCGCGACTGCCCAACAAGGTTGAGCGAAAGCGCGTGCCTTCTTCATCCCCAAAGCCCACTACGTCGAGATGAAACGGTAACTTGATCCCAGATTCGTGCAGAGCACCGATCAAAGTCACCGGCGCGACAACGCCGAGCATGCCATCGTATTTGCCACCGTTGGGTACCGTATCCAAATGACTGCCCAGAATAAATCGAGGCGCATCTGGCTCGGGGGCAGCAAAGCGTCCCCAAAGGTTGCCTGCGGCATCCTGCCAAGTGGACATCCCCGCATCCTGCATCCAACCGCCGACTAGTTGATTCGCCTGTTGATGCTCGGGGCTGAGGTAGCGTCGGTCGAGATAGTCTGCTGATTGGCTGATGTTGCCCAGTTCTTCGAGTCGGCTCATCGCGAGATTGGCTAGGGTTTGAAAATCTAACATAGGTTAACCCTGAGCCTGACCGGCGTAGACCGCCATTGCCGCATCGACACCCGCACCGGCGGGCATTGAAAAGCCTTGGCGACGCAGCACGGTTTCTAAGGACTGCAACGTATGCAAAACGGCATCTTGGCGAGCGTTGTAGCCCATGGTGCCGATGCGCCAGATTTTGCCTTTTAAGGGCCCAAAACTGGTGCCGATTTCAATATTAAAGAGGTGGAGCAAGTCGTGACGAACCTGTTCTCCGTCTACTCCATCGGGAATGTAGACCCCGACCACGTTGCTCATTTTGTGTTTTAAGTCGCCAAAAGGCGTAAGTCCAAGGGCTTGAATACCTCTCAACATCGCCAGTCCTGCGGTTTGGTGGCGCGCTAACACGTCATCTTGCCCTTCGCTTAATAAGGCAACGGCGCATTCTCGGGAACCGAATAACATGGTGGCGGCTTCAGTGTGGTGGTTGAGACGTTCATCGCCCCAATAGTCCATGATCATGGCCAGATCGAAGTAATTCGAGCGAATTCGTGCCCCTTTCGCTCCTGTATGGTGACTGTCACGAATGCCCGCCTCTACATGGTGACGGCGACGCACGGCTTGGACGAAGCGATCACTCATGGATATTGGCGCACTACCCGAAGGGCCGCCTAAGCATTTTTGCAGACCGACAGTCACCGCATCCACTTGCCACTTATCCGTTTCAAATGGGTTGCCACCAATCGAGGCTGTGGCATCGGTGTAGAACAGCACATCGTATTCACGGCAAATCGCCCCCAATGCGTCCAGCGGCTGAAGCATGGTGGTGGAAGTGTCACCTTGCACAATGGCCAACACCTTCGGGCGAATCCGCTTTATCGCCTCTTCGATTTGTTCCGGCGCAAACACTTCGCCCCAAGGAACTTCGATGGTATGAACGTCGGCATCGGCGCGCTCGGCGATCTCGGCAAGTAGATAACCAAAGCGCCCGAAAATCGGCACCAGCACTTTATCGCCCGGCTCCAACACCGACACCAGTGCGGCTTCGATTCCGGCGCGAGACGTGCCATCAATCAAGAAGGTTTGCTGGTTTTGTGTGTTGAACACGCGGCGATAAAGGGCCATGGTCTCATTCATATAGTCCGTCATGGCCGGGTCATATTGTCCAACCAGCTGAGTCGCCATGGCTTGCAGAACCCTTGGGTAGCAGTTGATTGGGCCGGGGCCCATGAGCAATCTTGGGGGAAGCGTTAGTGGTTGCATGACAGACTCCTACATCAACACTTGGTACAACATGCGAAGGCCGGTGAACACCAACACAATCGCAAAGACTTTTTTCAACATGGCCGCATTCAAACGCTGGGCCAAACCGGCGCCCACCGGCGCAAATAACACCGTCAGCGGGATAATGCAGGCCGCGCCAACCAGATTCACTAGACCTACGGTGGCGAACGGGGCATCTGCCGGTGTTTGACCAACTAACAACATGGTGATTGCCGCTGGTAGCGAGATAATCAAGCCAACCGCAGCGGCGGTGCCGACAGCGCGGTGGGCAGGGTAATTACAAAAGGTCAGTGTCGGGACAGTCAGCGTACCGCCACCGATGCCCACCATGGAGCTGAAGAAACCGATGCCCGTGGCAATCGCGCTCTGACCCGCTTTGCCGGGAAGAGATTGAAACAAGGCGTCTTTTTTACCCAGCAGCATATTGATGGCCGATAGGGTGGCGATAATGCCAAACAATAGGGTCAGCCATTGGCCTTCTACTTTCGTGACGACCACACTACCGATCATGACGCCGATAAAGATAAACACGCCCCATTGTTTCAGCAGCGGGAAGTCCACATTGCCTTTGGCGTGATGGGAACGAATGGAGCTGATTGACGTGGGGATAATGGTGGCGAGGGAGGTCGCTGTGGCTACTAGCATGGCGCTGTCAGCGCTGACTCCTAATCCTTGGTAGAGGAAAAATAAAACGGGCACGATGACAATGCCACCACCGACACCCAACAGCCCCGCCAAGATGCCAGCGATCACGCCGGTGCCCATCATGGCGCTAATCATGGAAAGGTGTTCCACTATGAATGACATGATTTGTGTTTACTCCCACCTTAACTGGTTTTATCTAATAAATTCTTTACTTGGCTGACTGCTGAGCCAGCAACACCTTCTCCGACCCGGCTTATACGGCACATCCCTGTGCCGATTAAGCCTACGCAATCATCCTGATTGCTGGTCTCTGAAGGGTTGTCTGCCTCAGCCTGAGGCCGAATATCCCTACTACCGAGCCAGCAACACCTTCGCTGACCCGGCTTATACGGCACATCCCTGTGCCGGTTAAGCCTACGCAATCATCCTGATTGCTGGTCTCTGAAGGGTTGTCTGTCCCAGCCTCACGCCCCAGATGAAACTGCCAAACCATCACTTCGTGGATCGGTAGCAGCATCGGTTGTACCGTCTCGGTGAAGTACCACCGCACCGGCGTGCCCCATCAATTCATTACAAGCGGGTACTTCCACCAAATCATGGCCACGCAGGCGCAATGTCTCGGCAGAATCACCTGCAAAATCCGCTTCTACTTTCAAATTGTGACTCACATCGCCCCAGGTGCGGCCAAGTAACCAGCGTCCAGTACTAATGGCTTTGTCTAGCGGCATTCCGTGGTAGACATAGCGGCTAAACAGAGCGGCCTGAGTTTGTGGTTGCCCCTCGCCACCCATGGTGCCATAGCTCATGCGGCGGCCGTCTTTTAATTCCGCAAAAGCTGGGTTTAAGGTATGAAATGGCTTTAAATTCGGCTTAAGTGCCTGTAAATGCTCGGGATCGAGGCTGAACGAGGAACCGCGGTTGTTCCACACAATCCCGGTGCTTGGGCTCACGATGCCGCTGCCAAATTCCCAATACAAACTCTGGATGTAACTCACCATTCGGCCTTTGCTGTCACAGCAGCCCATCCAAATGGTATCTCCGTGCTTGGCTTCATGTGGCCAAGGTAATGCCTGTGTGGCAGAGATATTGGCGCTCATTTTGGTCAGTGAAGGCGGCGTCAGTAACTCTTCTAGGTTCAATGCCAAACGCGCTGGGTCAGTGACGTATTGATTCCGAGCGATAAAGGCCTGTTTGGTTGCTTCGATTAACAAATGCGCCATGTCCGTATCACTGCCATCGCCCAGAATGGAAATGCGATCATACAGCGCCAAAATCAGTAGGGAAGCAATGCCCTGAGTCGGCGCGGGCAAGTTGTATAAGGTGCCTTTTGACGTGGTAACTGACAGCGGTTTTACCTGCTGAGCATGGTACGACCAGAAATCTTCCAAACGAATGGGTGAGCCTGCGGCTTCTAAATCTTTCGCCAATTGCATGGCTACTTCGCCTTGGTAGAAGTCGGCTAATCCCATACGGCTAAGGTGTTCTAGGGTGGCGGCAAGGCGTTCGAGTTTCAGCGTCGTGCCTTGTTTAAGGATGTTGCCATCCTGAAGGAACTGCGAGAACTCCGGCAAGTGCGCAAGATCGGCATGCACCTTACGACTGGCAGCTTCTAAGCTGGCGGTAACCTCAATGCCAGAACGAGCATGGTCAATGGCATTGTTTAACAGTGTCGGTAGCGGTAAGCCAGCTTGCCACTGATGACTGATGGCCAAAGCTTCTTGCCATCCGGCGACCGCGCCCGCCATGGTAAGTGCCGCTTTCCCGCCGCGTGTTGGAATCTCGGTAAGTCCTTGATAAAACGACAGATCGGCCATTTGCGCCGCTTTGCCGGAGGCGTCGATACCAATCGGTGCCTTGCCCGGTTCACTGATTAACCAGAAACCATCGCCGCCTAATCCGTTCATATGGGGATACACCACGGCGATGGTCGCGGCGGCTGCTACCATGGCTTCGATGGCCGTGCCACCTTGGGCCAAAATGGCTTCGCCAGCTTTGGTGGCTTCGTGATGAGGGGTGGTGAAGGCGATCTGAGACATAGGTTACTCCAGCAAAGATTTGGCAAAGGCGATCAAGGCAAGATCGCTGTTTCTCGGGCCTAGCAACGATAAACCACAGGGGGCACCCTCTATATCCACAATTGGTAGATGCAGTTGCGGATAACCACCCAGCCCTGCAATTGCGGTCATAGACAGCAATTGGTTGCGGTAGTCGGCGAGTGCTTCATCTGGTGTACCGATCAAAGGCGCACGTCCTGGCGTGGTTGGCAACAGCAACAAGCCGTTGGCTAGATGACCGTCGAGCCATTTTGTAAAAGCGATTTGGCGCTGTTTCGCCAGAGTCACCTCTTCTGGCGAAATGGTCTGCGTCCATCGCAAACGCTGCTCAATATCCGGTGCAAATTCTGGCTGCTGGGTTTGAATCCAATCCCCATGTTCTGCCCAAATTTCGGCACCTTGGAGTACTCGAAAGGTCTCGCCAGTTTGCCAAGCATCCGCATCAATGGACAGCGAATGAAGCTCACTGAGTTTGCTGGACTGTTGCCACTGTTTCAGTTTGGCTTTTAGCAAATCCCTGTGCTCGACCTGTTCCATTTGCAAATGGGCGATTTGAACCCGTTGCATCATCGGCAGTGCATGATCCGCCGTATCGCCAAGTAGTACTGACATGGCTTTTGCTAAGGAGTCTAAATCCTGAGTGAGCACACCAACCGTATCAAAGGATGGCGCCAGTCCTACCATATGATCCATAGGGATGCGCCCATGGGTGGGACGTAAGCCGAACAGACCGTTGTAGCTCGCCGGAACGCGAATGGAACCGCCGGTGTCCGTGCCCAAGCCAATATCCGCAAGATTGGCGGCCACCGCTACCGCAGAGTCAGACGAAGATCCCCCTGGCAAGCGCTCGGGTGTGATCGGGTTGGTCGGTGTGCCGTAATGAATATTTTGCCCGTTTAAACTGTATGCCAGTTCGTCGGTGATGGTTTTGCCGACAAACTTAGCGCCAGCATTTAATAATGCGACAACGCTCGCTGCGGTGTGCTCTGGTGTGGCATGGGTGGCGAGCCAAGTTGGATTGCCCGCCGTGGTGGGGACACCTGCCATATGAAACAAATCTTTCACTGCCAAACGTAACCCAGCCAAGCTTTGAGCGCCCGTTGTAATGCCTGCTCTGGTATTTACCGAGACCGGCAGAAATGGGTTTGGTGTTAGACGGTGTGGCATATTTGTCTCCTAAATTTCTACCTATGAAACATTTGTTTCTCTGTTCTGTCAAGAGAAACGAATGGCACTATTACTAAAAAGTTATGTTCGGGAAAGCTGACAATCACTCTGTAAGTGACTGCGCAACTTGGATCATGATTGCGCTAACGGCAAAATCGGTTCAGGATGGGAGCAGCCCTTTTGGCGTTCCTTGTGGAGAGAGTCATGTCAGCAACACCATCCGTTCAATATAAAATCAACGACCCCATTTCCGTACAGCAATTTATCGATTTACTGAACAAAACCACCCTAGGTGCAAGACGTCCGGTAGCGCACCCTGATGTGGTGGCATCCATGTTAAAGCATGGCAACTTGCTGATTACAGCTTGGATAGGGGATCAGTTAGTTGGCGTTGCCAGATCACTGACCGACTTTGATTTCTGCTGCTATCTGTCGGACCTAGCGGTGGACGAGACGGTTCAGGCAAGCGGTATCGGCAAGCAGTTGGTGCGTTTGACCAAAGAGCAGCTGCACCCCAACTGCATGATTAACCTGTTGGCGGCACCCCAAGCGGTGGATTACTACCCGAAAATCGGTTTCGACCAACACCACAGCGCTTGGATTCTCAAAGACATAGAGCGACTGAACTAGCGTTCTAGCTCGTCCAATTCTTCATAGAGGTGAGAGATGGCTTGGGTGCGCACTTGAGCGCTTTCACCAATATGGCGATACACCATATTGCACAGCATGGAAACCAAGCTCATGGGCGCTGCATAGCTGTAAAAAGGGTTGTCGTTACCTAAATGGCAGACTAGCACATGCTCCACTTGCTGATTATAAATCTGCCCAGTGGGGTCGGTAATCAATACTGTCTTCTGCCCAGTGAGAGCCGCTACCACATGTTTAAATACCTTGGTACGACGCTGGAAACCCAGCAGCACAAACACTTCCCCTGCGACAATATCATGCAAATCTTCCCCAAGGGTTTGCCCTGGCTGGGGCAAGAGCCGCACGGTTTTGCGTATCTGTTGCAGTTGCTGACGAAAGTGTAGCGCAACCGGGTAACTGTTTCGAAAGCCAATAAGCGTCACCCGCGGTGCGGTTGCTAACTGCTCGCTAATGTTCTGAAGTACTTCAGGGCGCAACCCGTCAAAGGTGCGGGTCAGGTTATTGAGCTCGGTAGCGGTTTGGTCAATTTCATTCCCTTGGGTCAATACCGGGACACCGCTATCCCGTAAAGCTAGCTGTGCCTGCTTGGCATCTTGTTGGGAGGCGAAACCCAGTTGGCGGAAAAAGCGGCTGACGGTGGCTTTTGAGGTATTGGTCTTATCTGCTATCTCGGCGGTGGTTTGGCTCACAATCGCCAATGGATGTTGTTGCAGGTAGCTCGCAATCGCCCGAGCCGAGGGCGATAGGGAAGGATAATGCTGCTCGATAAGGGAAAGTACGTCCTGCTTCACGATGAGATCACTGCCTTAAACACAATAGAAACTTGAGTATACGCGAATTAAAAGCGGGTTCCATGCCAAGGGAGCGTTGAAACGGGGTGTTGCTTGGTAGCGGGAGCCAAGGCTCGTTTCAGCCGTTCCCCATCTATCCTCACAACTCCCGCCGTTACTACTCAATCCACCTATTACCGACCGAGATCAAGGTTCCCAATAAACTGGCGCTGAAAGTCACGAGCTAGGTCAAGATATTGTTGTGGAAACTGTGTGCAGGATTTTCAGAAACCATAAAAATAGTCAATAGGTGAAAAATTCTTATTATTTATATTTTTATGGTCTAATTAACTGTTTGGTATTTGTAAATAAGTTAATAAAACTATTAAATCGTAAATATAATGCCCATATCGTCTTTTTGTATTGGGTTTTTCAGTATGAATGTTTGTGTACTCGGTTCCGGTGTAGTTGGATTAACTTCTGCTTACTATTTAGCCAAAAAAGGGGCTAAGGTGACGGTGATTGACCGTCAAGCCAGCCCAGCTATGGAGACTAGTTTTGCCAATGCGGGGCAAATCTCCCCTGGTTATTCTGCTCCATGGGCGGCACCGGGCATTCCGTTAAAAGCGGCGAAATGGTTATTTCAAAAACACGCACCGCTGCGGGTCAACTTCACCCCTTCAGTGGAGAAATACACTTGGATGGCGAAGATGCTAGGGCAATGTACCGAGTCCGCTTACAACGTGAACAAGTCGCGCATGATGGCCTTGGCTGAGTACAGCCGTGACCAGTTTGTGGAGCTACGCAAGGACATTGGCATTACCTACGAAGACCGTCAGTTAGGCACATTGCAGCTGTTCCGCACGCAACAACAAGTGGATGCCGCAGAAAAAGACATTAAAGTGCTAAAAGCTCTGGGAGTCCCCCACGAGCAACTAACCGCCCAAGAATGTGTCAATATCGAAACCGGTTTGCGCCCGGTAGTAGATAAGCTAGCCGGTGGTTTGCGTTTGCCCGGTGATGAAACCGGTGACTGCTACCTGTTCTGTCAAAACCTAAAAACTGAGTGTGATCGACTTGGTGTTACCTTCCGCTTTAACGAAAACATCAAATCTATTGATGCTCAGTTTGGTCGCCTTAGCGGTGTCACCACGGACAAGGAAACTCTGAACTTCGATAAGGTGTTGGTCTGTTTGGGTAGCTACTCAACGGAGCTCATGGCGTCCTTGGGTATTCACATCCCGGTTTATCCGATCAAGGGTTACTCACTGACTGTTGCCATCCAAGATGAGCAATATGCACCGATTTCTACCGTCATGGACGAAACCTATAAAGTTGCCGTGACCCGCTTAGGTGGTCGTATCCGCGCTGCCGGTACGGCTGAGATTAACGGCTTCAATTTAGACCTGCCGGAATCCCGCACAGAAACCATCAAACACGTGGTAGGGGACTTGTTCGGACAGGGCTGTGATTTGAATCAGGCGGAATACTGGACGGGTCTACGTCCTATGACCTACGACGGCACCCCTATCATCGGCGCTACTGACGTGTCTGGCTTGTACTTGAATACCGGTCACGGCACCTTGGGATGGACCATGGCTTGTGGCTCTGGCCGCGTGATCGCCGACCTGATGTGCGAAACCAAAACCGATATTCCAGCGGACGAGCTATCTGTCGCTCGCTATCGTTAATCTGAGGGAGCTGCGGCTCCCCCTGTTATTTCCCATAAGCCAATTTATAAAAGCCCATTAAAAACATAGGTACATTATGTCTATCCAACGTTATGAAACCGGCGCCCGCATGAGCCGTGTAGTCGTGCACAACAATACCGCTTACTTGTGTGGCCAAGTGGCCGAAGACCGCAACGCCGACATCACCCACCAAACCCAAACCATGCTTGCCAAAGTCGATGACTTACTGGCGTCCGTGGGTAGTGACCGTGAACACATCTTGTCTGCCACCATTTACCTAAAAGACATGAGCTTATTTGCCGACATGAACGCCGTTTGGGATAACTGGGTGCCAGCCGGATTTGCCCCAGCCCGCGCCTGCGTCCAAGCACAAATGGCGTCTCCAGAACTACTGGTCGAAATCTCCGTTATTGCCGCCATTAAAGCATAATCAAGCTACCACCACTGGCTACTCCGGTGGTCGGTGGTGCTTTCCTTTTGAAATAACTTATCCATCATCCTCTCGGGCGTTAAATGCCGGTGATCGCCAGATCTAAAGCCGCAACAATCTGGTCTCTGAAATGAGAGAGAGAACCAATGGGGTTCTTGAGGTGTTTTTCTGGCACAGAGGAAATTTGCGGGGTTAATAGCAACAACTCTTGATCGGCAAAGCTGACTTCGAGAGTGAGTCCTTGCATGACTTCACCACCGAACGCAGAGCGTTTGCCCAAGGGAATCACAATTCGAGTTGTCAGATCGCCCAAGAGGCTGCTCTGAATATCGACAAGATAAGGGTAGTATCCTTTGCTAGTTTTACTTGGGTTGGGGTATACATCGAACTGTGCCATCAGAACTCCCTGAATTCGTCGCCGAAGCATCCGTATTGTTCGACGAAGTCATTGTAGCTTTTTATTGCCGCGCGATTTTCTTCAACCCACTGAGCAGCTTCGTGCTTCGCGAGTTCTTCTTTTAAAGCCTGTTCCAGTGTGGCAGACAAGTTAATGTTGAGTTCTCGGGTTTTACGCAGAAGATCGCTATTGATAGAGAGATTTGCTGCTTTTTTGGGGGCGGCTGAGTTATATAGTTGAGCCATGAGACTCTCCCAGAAGATAGAGAATATAAAGTCTGATTCTATGCGCATGTCTATGCGCAGGCAAGAAATTAACCAATGACCGTTATCAGGCGTGCCTACGCTGTCGTATTGTCATCCGCTCGGTATTTAAATGCTTAAATATTAGATTAATCTAAATTATTTCGATATATTAGTTGGGTCTAATTCTTTGGGGCGTCCATGAGCAAATTTACATTACCGAGTCTACTTATATTGGGTAGCCTTTTTCTCATCTCGTGTGGGGGAGAGGATGCTACCTCAGCAGCAGATAGTGCATCAGCAACCGATAACAAGTCATCGCTACCGGCTGAAGTGCAAAGCGCTATAGACAGTGAGAAATCCACGTTGAATCAGGAGTTAACAAACACGCTGTCTTTTATGGGGAATGAAGAGCGATTGGCCTATGACCTCTACAATGCTTTGTACAAACAGTACCCAAATTTAAACCAGCTCAATAACATTGCGACAAAATCGGAATACAAGCATATCGCTGCGGTACAGCTCTTAGTTCAGAAGTATATCTATGATGAAAATGACTTCACCAATATAGATGGCTCTCCGTTAGGCTATGAAAATACCGATATTCCTGACATGCAAGCTGGGACTTACGATATAAAGGCGATTCAGCAACTGTATGATACCTTGTATGCAAAAGGTGTTGTTTCAGAAACGGATGCTTTAGAGGTCGGGTGCATGGTTGAAGTAACGGATGTTAATGATTTGAATGAAAAAATCGCCATCGCTCAGAGCAGCAATGCTAGCGATATCGAAACCGTTTTCGACTTTCTACGTGATGGCAGTTATAACCACTATTGGGCCTTCGATGACGGCTTAAGAAATAAAGGGGTTGAGAATGGATGTTGCTCTCTCGGCACCATAGACGGCGTCAATTATTGTCACGCGGAATATCCTAAGTAGATTCAATCCAGTCCTTGATGATCAATTCACTGCTAGGGCATTGGGGTTATCAATATCGAATTGATAGGCCCACAAGGTTTCTAGCTCGCCACGTTTGTTGGGCATTTTTACTTTCAATGCCCATTGCATACGGTTGTCGGTACACAAGGGAATGACAACTTTGCCGTGCCATTGGTTACCCTCTTTTCGACGTAGAGGGTATTCGTACACACCTAGGTACATGTCGCGGCCTTCTAATACCAGTGTTACATCATCTGGTGCATCGGCCATAGCAGCGGGTAGGGTCAGGGTCGTTGGAATACGGCGGTTAATATTAATGCCATTTTCAAATTGCACTTGGGAGCCATCGAAACGGTTGTTGGTCTGCACGTCACAGAATCCGCTTTTTAGGTCGCATAGACCGACATCATCTGGCATGGGTGGCTCAGAGTGGACGGTGCGCAGCAAGGCGGCAATGCCAAATACAGAAGCAAATGCCACGGCGTAAAAACCAAGTTCAAGTTTGCTAAAGGCTTTCATAAGCAGGGTATTCTTCGATCTCGTTTTAATCGGTGCTAGTTTACTCCTTAATAGAGTGTTGATGTATGTCAAAGTTCGCCAATCTCAGGTGCTCGGGCGACGTTCCTTATTTGCTGCAAAACCCAGCGTTGCAGTTTTTGAACTGGTTCTGCATGGATTGAAAGAGTATCGTATGCGCCTGATTTGAAGGGGTATAGCGATGACATTTCTACTTTATATGTTGCTTGGCGCCGGTGCGGGAACGTTAGCGGGTTTATTTGGCGTCGGTGGTGGCCTGATCATAGTACCAGTGCTGATCTTCAGTTTTACCTTACAAGGGATGACGCCTGAGGTTATGACGCACCTTGCGGTCGGCACATCGTTAGCAACCATCGTGTTTACCTCCATTAATTCTGTGCTCGCCCATCATAAACGGGGTGCTGTACTGTGGCCGGTGGTGCTGTGGCTCAGTGGCGGTATTATTATTGGTAGTTTCCTCGGTGGTATTACGGCAGCCTACATCCCTGGACGCGAGCTGCAAATTATCATCGGCGTCTTTGCCCTGTTAATGTCGCTACAAATGGCGACTGGCTGGCGTCCGAAAGGCGCGAAATCCACTCTTGGTCATACTCTGTTGAGCGTCGCTGGAACCATCATCGGTTGGGCATCGGCCATCTTTGGTATTGGCGGCGGCTCTTTGACAGTGCCGTTCCTCACTTGGCGCGGGGTAGAGATGAAGCAAGCAGTCGCGAGCGCTGCTGCGGTAGGTTTGCCGTTGGCGGTTTCCGGAGCTTTGTCCTTTATGGTAATGGGATGGGGTCATGAGTCATTGCCAGGTTGGAGCATCGGCTATGTTTACTTGCCAGCACTGGTCGGGATTGCCTCCACTAGCATGATCTTTGCTCGTTTCGGCGCGGCGCTTGCCCACAAACTTGACCCGGTGATGCTAAAGCGTTTATTCGCGTTGCTACTGCTTTGTGTTGGGTTGAACTTCTTGTTGTAAGCGTTCAAAAGCGCAATCGTCATTCAATCTCGTCAAGCTAAGGCCGTGTTTCAGTGAAGCACGGCCTTTTTGCTTTCCCGTCATTTAGCTCGTGGGCGCTTTGCATTATGGGGAAATGGTGAAAGAACTATGCATCGTATCTAGTCTGCATTGTATATAGTAAGCAATGTATATAATAATCTTCCTATCTTAAATGAATCGTTAGCCTTTCAAATACAGACATCCATCCAATATGACCGTTAAATCTTCACAACCCGTTAAATCTTCACAACCCGTTAATGAAATAGGCTTTTTGCTGACTGACATTAAGCGACTGATGCGCCGGGAATACCTAAAGCGCGAGTTGCCCATGACACCACAACAGGCTCGTGCCCTGGTGTATGTCAGCCGCAATGAAGGGATACGCCAAGTCGCCCTTGCCGATATTTTGGAAATTCAGCCCATTACCTTGGCCCGTTTGATTGATCAGTTAGCGGAGGATGGCTTAGTTGAACGACGCCCAGATCCTGATGATCGTCGTGCGTATGGTCTGTATTTGACTGACGCCGCACAAGCGCGATTGAGCGATATTCGAGTCATCGTAAAAGAGGTTCAAGAGGATGCTTTGGCAGGTTTAAGCCAAGAAGAGATCGATCAGTTTGAACGAACTCTGCGCACGATTCACAGTAATTTAGCCGGGCGCTAAGCCCCGCACTGTCCAAATTCGAGAGAAATATCATGTCTGAACAAGCAACATCTGCACCAGCCGTCAAACCTCAAGCGAAAGCCAAGCGTCGTATGCTATTGGGTGTGATCCCAGTGATTGCTGTGCTTG
Organism: Maribrevibacterium harenarium; assembly: GCF_006385675.1. Taxonomy (GTDB): domain Bacteria; phylum Pseudomonadota; class Gammaproteobacteria; order Pseudomonadales; family Marinomonadaceae; genus Marinomonas; species Marinomonas harenarium. Next base: position 80,834 of record NZ_VFRR01000010.1, read on the forward strand.
GTAGTGGCTGGGTGTATTTAAATGGTGGCCGATATGTGGAAACCGAAAATGCTTACCTAAAAGCAAATAAAACGGCGGTCACCGCCCAAGTATCTGGGGTGATTAATTCGTTAAATGTGAGTGAAAACCAGTCGGTCGAAAAAGGCCAACTGCTATTCAGCATAGATAACAGCAGCTTCAAAGTGGCGGTCGCCCAAGCCCAAGCACAATTGGATCAGGTACGTATTAATCTGATGTCACAAAAAGCCGCCTACGTTGAGAAGCAAGCCGAGATCGAGCTGGCGAAGAGTCAGCTCGCCTACAACCGTAAAGAAGCTGACCGCCAAGCGAACTTGTCAAAACAGAATTTCGTATCGGCTTCCCAATACGACGCCACCAAACAAGCAGTAGCGGTGAGTGAGTTGCAATTAGCAACCTTAGAAAAGGACCTCATTCGATTGCGCGAAGCGCTTGGTGGTAACGTCGAGCGTCCCATCGAACAGCACCCAAGTTACCTGTCTGCTCAAGCCGCATTGGCTCAGGCAAACTTGAACCTAGAACATGTGGCTGTGTATGCGCCGAGTACTGGCGTGGTGACGAAGGTGCCGACGAATGGGGAATTTGTCGCAGCCGGTAGCACCAGCTTAGTCTTGATTGGTGGTGATAAAGGTTGGATTGAAGCCAACTTTCCCGAAAAAGATTTGGCGCATTTGGCGCCGGGGCAAAGCGTAGATATCGAAATTGACGCCTATCCAAACCGTCACTTGATCGGTCATGTGGCCAGCATTAGCCCGGCAACGGGGTCTGAGTTTTCCGTGATTCCGGCGCAAAACGCGACGGGCAATTGGGTCAAAATTACCCAACGCGTGCCTGTGCGTATTGAGTTCGACACACAGCAAGACTTACCACCGTTGCGTTCTGGCTTGAGTGCCATTGTTACGGTCGATACACATCATCAGCGTCAATTGGCTGGGTTTAGCCTGTAATTTAGGAGTTGGCAATGTCGGAACAGACCATGACCGCATCCTATGAAGACAAAGCAGCCGAGCGTTTGATGATCACCTTGTCGGTGATGCTCGCCACCATTATGCAAGCATTGGATACCACCATTGCGAACGTCGCCTTGCCACACATGCAGGGCACCATGGGGGCGACTCAAGATCAAATTTCTTGGGTGTTGACCTCCTACATTGTGGCGTCGGCGATTTGCTTGCCATTGACGGGCTTTTTGTCAGCGAAATTTGGTCGAAAGCAGCTGTTTCTGTGGTCAGTATTTGGCTTTACGGTCACGTCTGTGTTGTGTGGGTTAGCCCAGTCGTTAGATCAAATCATCCTGTTCCGCTTGCTACAAGGGGTTTTCGGTGCCGCCTTAGTACCCTTGTCTCAATCCATTTTGCTCGACACATATCCTAAAGAAAAACATGGTTCTGCCATGGCGATGTGGGGTGTTGGGGTGATGGTCGGGCCCATCTTGGGGCCATTCTTGGGCGGTTTACTGACCGAGTATTACAGCTGGCGTTGGGTGTTTTACATTAACGTGCCATTCGGGATTTTCGCATGGTTTGGTATTGCCACCTTTGTGAAAGAGTCTGAATTACAAAAAGGCCGCCGCTTTGACTTGTATGGTTTTGCCTTGCTAGCGTTAGCGATTGGCTGTTTACAGATGTTGCTTGACCGTGGCGAAACGCTTGGTTGGTTTGAGAATATCGAGATCACCATCGAAGCCTTTGTCGCGGTTTTGGCGGGTTACATGTTCATTGCTCATATTCACACCCACCATCAACCCTTCATCGAACCGGTGTTGTTCAAAGACCGAAACTTCGCCGTTGGTTTGTTGTTTATCTTTATTGTCGGTGTGATTTTACTGGCGACTATGGCGCTATTACCTCCGTTTATGCAGAAACTGATGGGGTATCCGGTGGTCGATGTGGGCAGTATCTTGGCACCCCGTGGATTTGGCACCATGGCTTCCATGATGGTCGTCGGGCGCTTATCTGGCAAAGTCGATCCGCGCTACTTTATCTTCATGGGTTTGGCATTGGTGACATTTTCCATGTGGGAAATGACCCAATTCACCTTAGAAGTGACCAGTGCGGACATCATCCGTACCGGCGTCGTGCAAGGTGCCGGATTGGGTTTGGTGTTTGTGCCGCTTTCTACCATTACCTTTGCCACCTTAAACCCAAAATATCGTAACGAAGGTACGGCCATGTTTAGCTTGGTGCGAAATATCGGTAGCAGTATTGGTATTTCGATTGTGGCGACCTATTTGTCACAGCAAGTACAAAAAAATCATGCGGTGTTTTCCCAGTCGATCTCACCGTTTAACTTTGGCTTAGATGTTCTTCCATCATCGGCGGGCATAAGCGTGAAGAGTGAATACGGACTGGCCATGTTGGATAGTATGGTGAACCAGCAAGCCGCGACCTTAGCGTATCTGCAAGATTTTCGTTTGATGATGTGGGTGACCATTGCCGCGATGCCACTGGTTTTTTTTCTATCGAATCCGCTTAAAAATGTACACCGCTAAAGCATTTCTTAGTAGTTGTTACATCGATCTTCAATCAGTTCATCCGACATGAAAAGCGCCTCACGGACGAGGCGACTCCTCAAATATGCTAAGAACCTTGGGGCAATTCACCCACACTCGCTGATTTAGCGCAGGCTATCGCCGGCAACTGGTCTGGTATTGGTCAGGAAAGAAAGGCTAAAATAGCCCCTCGATCGATAACTGGTTCTAATATGACCGCTACCCTTTCTCAAACATTGCTACGGCAAGCCCGCTTTGTACTGGTGGCTTGGATGTTGGCTATGTTGGCGCCGCTGGTGGTGCCGACGCAGCCGGTAGTCCAAGGCGACAGTGTCATTGTGCGCGTCTGTAGTCTGTTGAATGGGGTACAGTACGTTGAGATACCGCTGAAGGATTTCAACAATGCCAACATGCAGGACAACATTGCCCAGCTACATGCGAGCTGTAAATGTGGTCTGACAGTCGATCATTCTTCTTTGGTGACGGCAAACTTCGAGCTGCCGCTACCGGTATTTTCTTCTAACGTCGTTGCTGGGCAGAGAGCAACGTCGTTTACCTCCCCCTGGATTCCCGTTTATTCAAGCCGCGCACCGCCGCACGTAAGCTGATTTTTCATCCTTTAATCTCTTACTCAATTTTGAATAATTAGGAATGCTTTATGTCTATTCGTACCTTGTCTCGTCTTGCTCTTGTGGCTGCGGCTGTGGCTTCTGCGGTGGCGTCTGCTGCTTCTTTGGAATTTCATCATCCGAAAGCTCGTGCGATGCCACCTGCGTCGCCAAATAGCGCGGCTTATATGTTGGTACACAATCATACTGACCAAGAACAAGTGCTTGTTGGCGTTGAGAGCGACGTGGCGAAAGCTGTCGAGCTACATACCCACGATATGGTCGATGGCACCATGCAAATGCGCCAAGTCCACGAAATCGTGATTCCTGCCGATGGCAGCGTAGCGTTTAAACCAGGTAGCTACCATGTGATGATGATGGGGCTAAACCGCACTTTGGTTCCAGGTGAGTCCGTTGACTTCACTTTGATTCTGAAATCTGGCGAGCGCATCCCTATGAATGCGGAAATTGTTATGCCTGAAGAACTGGGCATGCCGATGAAGCATGACGCCATGAAGCACGGTGATATGAAGCAAGGCATGAAAATGTCCGGTGAGCATAAACACCACTAAGCGTTCCTACTCTCCCAATAAAATTTTAGCCTTCAGGTCTACCTGAGGGCTTGGCCTGCGTGTGCCTTTTTTCAGTGGCTGGAAAGCCGCTGCGGCCGCGCTCGCCTTGAAAAAGGATAATAAGCAATGAAACAACTACCTATGTTTACCTTGACTGCGGTGATGGCTGCCATGTTAGCGGGTTGTGGTGATAATTCCGACTCGACGACTGATAACGCTACCTCGACAAAAACCACCATTAGCGGCGCTGTTGCTGATGGATATCTGAAAGGTGCGAAAGTGTGCCTAGATATCAATAAAAACCAAGCTTGTGACTCAGGTGAACCATCTGCAGTAACGGGTGACAACGGCGCCTACTCGTTGGCAGCGACCGAGTCAGATGTAAGCTCTTATCCCTTAGTGGTTGAGGTGCCTGCCACAGCAATAGATTCAGATACTAACCAAGCTGTCGGCACGGCTTATACTCTTACTGCACCTGCAGGAAAGCATGAGTTTATTAGTCCGCTTTCAACACTAGTTCATCAAGCGATGGCAGAAGACTCGAGCTTAAACCCTGATACCGCTGCGGCAGCAGTCAAAACCGAGTTAGGTATGACTAATGTGGATCTGTTTAAAGATTACATTGCCCACAAAACGGCTTCGACAAATGATGCGGATACTCAAACAGCTTATGGGAATGCTCATAAAGCTGCTCAGGTTATGGTGAAAGTGATGCAGGCTAATGCAGCTGCTGTAGATGGCATTGAGCCTGTTAAAGCGCAGCGCCTTTTAGCTAAGATTGCGAAGCAAACGGTACAGAGTCAAGGTGCTGATTTAGATACCGCAACAGTCAATTCAGAGTCCGCTGCGACGCTGAAAGCCATGTTGGCGGCAAGTACCAGTGCTAGGGAATCGGCAACTCAGCAAGTCACTATTAACTTTGATATGCAAAACAATGGCACGCCAGTTCGTTGCGGTGATGCCATAACCATCAATGATGTAAATGCTTCAGATACGGCCGGTAAGCTCGTTGATACTCGTTTTTATATTTCAAATTTGATGATGACTGATGCGGACGGTAATGCTCAGTTGGTTTATCTTGATGAAAACTATAGCCAGAGCAAAGGCGTATCGCTAATGGACTTTGGCTTCGACACTGATGGTAATTGTTCTACAAGCTATAAAATCTCTATTACTGGTTATGTAGCCCCCGGCAATTACACTGGTGTGACTATGACAGTGGGCGTGCCTATTTATTCGGCTGATGGAACAACGAAACTGAATCATAGCAATAAAGCAGGAGGTGAGAATGTACCCAAGCCTTTAGTGAATACCGCGATGGGGTGGAGTTGGCAGGGTGGTCGTAAATTTACTCGTATCGAGTTCGCGCCGACAAATGGCCTTACTCGTACGATGGGGACAGAAGATACCAGTGATGACAAGGCAGCGACCAAGTGGATGGTGCATTTGGGATCAACAGGCTGTTACGGTGACCCTACAATCTCTGGTAATGAAACAACCTGTTCAAACCCCAACCGTCTAGATCTGAACTTTAGTAGCTTTGATTCCACTAGCCAAAAAGTGGTGTTGGATATTCAGAAGCTTTTCGCCGAGTCTGATTTGACCAAAGATACGGGTGGTGCTGTAGGCTGTATGTCTGGTACAACGGACCCAGAGTGTACGCCTATCTTTAAAGCCCTGGGTCTAGGTTTAATCGGCGACAAAGCGGGTCAAACTTTAACCGGGGATGCCGTTCAAACGGTCTTTACGGTGCAGTAAGCCTATGAAAACGTCGCATCGTATTCTGACCCTATTTGGGGTTGGGGGCGCTGCGCTGTTGGCTTGGGGGCTGATTGAAAGAGAGTCCCCAAGTTCTCAGGTGTCTGTGGTGGTGAGCGAAGCCACCGCAACGCCGGAGTTTCAGTGGCAGCTTCCCGAGCATTTCCCGGTTCCCTTTGTCCCCAAAGACAATCCAATGACGGAGGCGAAGTTTCAGCTAGGGCGGCATTTGTTTTACGACAAACGCTTGTCGGGCAATGGCACCCAATCTTGCGGCTCCTGCCACTTTCAACAGTTGGCGTTCACAGATGGCTTGGCGAAGCCGATTGGTTCTACCGGTGACACTATCGCTCGTAGCGCCATGAGCATTGCCAATGTGGCCTATTACCCGACGTTGACTTGGGCAAACCCCTCCCAATACACCTTAGAAATTCAGGCGCAAGTGCCCATGTTTGTGGAAAACACCGGCATTGAGTTGGGTATTAACGACGAAAACAAAGACGAAGTACTGGCGCGTTTTCAGCAGGACGCTCAATATCAAAAATGGTTTGCCGAGGTGTTTCCCAGCGAGCCACAGCCGATTCATTTTATGAATATTGTGCGGGCGATTTCCGCCTTTGAAAGAGGTGTGATTTCCGCCAATAGCCGTTATGACCAAGCCTTACGGGGTGCAGTTTCCTTAACCCCATTGGAGCAGCAGGGACAGACTCTATTTAATGGCAAAGGCCAATGTAGCCAATGTCATAGTGGCTTTAATTTTAGTAACCAGACTTACAGTGCGGACAGTAAGTTTGTAGAAAAACCATTTCATAACAATGGTTTATATAATGTGGATGGCAAAGGCGGTTACCCGCTCGATAACGTCGGTTTAATCGGTGTGATGCCCCAAGAAGGCAATATGGGCAAGTTCCGAGTACCGAGTTTGCGCAATATCGAGCTTACTGCTCCTTACATGCACGACGGTTCTATGGCCACCTTAGAAGAGGTGGTGGCGATGTATGCCCGCCATGGTCGTTTGATCGAATCGGGGCCAAACAAAGGGGATGGGGCGTTATCGCCGTTAAAAGATCCTCTGATTGACCAAATTGAACTCGACGAGAACGAGCAAAAGGCTGTTATCGCCTTTTTGAAAACCCTGACAGATCATGAGTTTATCGCCAACCCTCGGTTTGCTGACCCTTTTTTGGTGAGTCAAACGGGAGGGAGCCATGAATAGGTGGTTATGGGGTGTGCTTAGTATGGGAATAGCCACAGGGATAAGTGGTTGCATCGATACAGGCACTGAAACAACGGATCCCAGTTTGGCCGATGGCAGCTGGACATGGCATCTGCCACCCAACTTTCCAACCCCGGCCGTGTCAGCGGATAACCCCATGAGCGAGGCCAAGTTCCAACTAGGGCGGCGGTTATTTTACGATACCAAGCTTTCTGGAAATCAAACCTTCGCGTGTGCATCGTGTCACCATCAGGACAAAGCCTTTACCGATGGGCTGACGGTCTCCATTGGCTCTACTGGCGATGTCTTACCCCGGAATGCCCCTTCCCTAATGAATGTGGCTTACAACAGCACCTTTACCTGGGTAAACCCGGATCTGACCAGCTTGGAAACCCAAATGGCGGTGCCTCTGTTTGCAGAGAAAATCGTCGAAATGGGGGTAAATGACAATAATCGTGCTGAGATACTAGCGCGTTTTGCTGATGATGCGGATTATCTACAACGCTTTAAAGGGGCGTTTCCTGACGAGGTAACACCAGTCACCTTCGATAATATCATCAAGGCGATTTCAACTTTTCAGCGGGGGCTGCTGACAGGTAATTCTAAGTTAGAGCGTTATCAACGGGGTGAAGTATCACTCACCGCAGCAGAGCAGCGGGGACGCTTGTTGTTTAATGGGGAAAAAGCGGAATGCTTCCACTGTCACGGTAGTTTTAACTTTAACGATCAAGTGACCTATGTAGGTAAGCGATTTGAGGAAAACCTTTTTCATAATACCGGCTTATACAATGTGGGCGGTACCGGGGATTTCCCCGCCAACAATCAGGGCTTATACGATTTTACCGGCAGGCAAACAGATAAAGGTTTGTTCCGTGCGTAAAGTCTTTGGAATGTAGCGCTAACGGCGCCCTATATGCACGATGGCAGTATTGCCACACTGGAAGAGGTGGTGGACTTTTATTCGGAAGGCGGCCGCAATATCACCACTGGCCCCTACGCCGGTGATGGTCGCTTTAGCCCCAATAAAAGCGATTTGATTGTCCGCATTGATTTCACCGAACAAGAGAAATCCGACCTGATCGCCTTCTTGAAAACCCTAACTGACGAGACCATCGCTACCAATGAACGCTACTCGAATCCTTTTAAATAGTCGGCTGAGTTTTGTCGTTGGTGTGCTTACCATCGGCGTCAGCGCATCAGTGCTCGCCCATGAAAGCGGTGACACCAGCTCAGTCTTTTTGGGGCTTGGCGCTCAATCCCTGCAGTCCGATCAGGTATGGCCGGTCGATCGTCTCCCCGGTGTTTTGGAAGCTGGTAATAAGCGGGAAGATGAACATGGTGATGGGTTAGCCTATGTTGAAATCGGGGCGAATCTATTATGGGGCAAAACCCACCAGCTGCTCCTTAGTATCGGCACCCATGGGGAAGAAAACGAATGGGATGCGGAAGCCGCTTGGGTTGGTGGCGCGCTGGAGGACACCGGCAATTATCGCTATCGACTTGGTCGCCAAATGTTGCCTATTGGTGAACTCAATCGCCAAGAAATGCATGGTTGGTCGATCGGTCTTGCTCCTCTTACCATGCGGGCGGTGTTAGGGGACAGTTTGCGAGCGGACGGTTTGGCCCTGACGGCAGGGCGCAATAGTTATATTACCTTGGGAACATGGAAAGTCGATGCTTTCCCCGGCGCGCCGAATGATGCTCTAAATAGCGCCAGTATGACGGTGGGTTGGTGGAATGATAGCTGGGATGCAAGCGTGTCGTTCGTATCCTTGGATGTAGATGGTCGAGCTTTGTCTACAGTGGATTCCAGTCGTCATACCCATACTTTGCCCAATTGTTCAGAAGTTAATGCCGAGCGAGTCTGTTTTGTTGGTCAAGCCAAAGTGGTTAATGGCGCCCTTTCCTATGAGGGGGAACGCACTTGGATTGGCACAGAAGTCTATTACAAGCAGGACAGTGGTTACTTGGACAGCATATACGGCACACCGGATTACCTGGGTGAGTTTGTAGGGGCTTGGCTTGAAGCGGGCTGGCAGTTGGCAGAGCGTTGGCAGCTGTGGGGACGCGTGGAGCATGGGGTAGCTGGACATACCTTGGTTGGCAGTAACGTTAACTTGATAACTGACCAAGTAGGCATCAGTCAGTCCGATTCCCCCTATCGTTCGGCGAATGTGGCGCTAAACTGGCGTCCTTGGACGGGGCATTTTTTCAGTATTGAGGGCGGTCGTTATACCTGGCTGAGGGATCAGTATGACGTATATTTACTACGTTATCAGTTTGTTTTTGACTATATGTTATCTAAATGAAACCAATCCCCCCGATGATGTTCTAAACCAAGGTCTGTTTGCCAACGTGGGTCACTGGTCTCCCTTTGACCCGCAAGGTATGATGGGCGTCCAACAACGATGAGCGGAACAATAAGCGTGCAACACGCAACGGGAGGGGAGAGATGACAGCAACAAACCAGCATTTCATACTCGCATACGGCAGTTTGATTAGCAGCGAAAGCCGCGCCAAAACTGGGGAAACTGGACAAGTCTGGCCAGTGAAACTCCACGGCTTTGAGCGTCACTGGGCGGTGGTGGACCCAGATATGGATATGAGTACGGTGGCGATTCAAAAGTCTGAAAATGCCGCCTGTAATGGTATCTTGGTGGCCGTGGCGGAAGATCAAATTGCTCTATTTGACGAACGTGAAATCGGTTATCAGCGTTCGCAGGTGCTACCGGAGCAGTTGACGGCCTACTTAGATGAGCCCCTACCAGAAGGCACCTATTGGGTTTATCACACTGAAGAAATTAAGCACCCAGAGGACGCCTGCCCGATTGTGCTTAGCTACGTGGATGTGATCTTGTCGGGTTGTCTAGAGCATGGTGATGCCTTTGCCTTGGACTTTTTAGCCTTAACCAAAGGTTGGCAGAGCCCCTTGATCAATGACCGTCCACAACCACGTTACCCACGTGCACAGCCTGAGCTGCCTACTGAGCGTCTGAACCGTTTATTGGCACCGGTGTGTACTTTATCTAACAAAGAGTTAGCCATTACCTATGACGCTTAACCCCCCAAGCTTGCTGCTTGAACGCAATGCCGCGCAGTTGCGCGGCAAAGTTTTATTTGCCAACCCTGAAGACAGTTTTCCTACCTTATTAAGTCAGGAAGCTGATGTTTATGCTTGGGCTCAGTCTTATACGGTCTTTTCCCAACTAGGAACTGGTTTAGCAGAAGCAAAACGCCACTTCGGCGCTAGCTTAGAGGGCAAAGACTGGCAAGATTTCGATCATCTGGTGATCTATCAACCTAAAGCGAAAGAGTTACTAGGTTATCTTCTGGCGGTGGCTTTACCGCGGTTGAAGCCCGGTGCCCAAGTGTGGTTAGTGGGTGACAACAAAAGTGGTGTGAAGTCTACGGTGAAAAAACTGCCAAGCTACATTGTGGATGTGACTAAGTTCGAAGGGGCGAAGCACTGCCTGTTGTTTAATGGGCGCTTGGAAGGCTCAGCACCCGAATTTGTATTCGACGACTGGATTACGTCTTGGCAACAAGAAGTCGCTGGTCAAAGTTTCACGCTTTGTAGTTTGCCGGGGGTTTTTGGTCACGGTAAATTGGACAAAGGCACCGAGATTCTACTACAGCAATTGCAACAACACCGCTTTATGAGCACCGTGTCCGATGCGCGTATTCTGGATTTCGGTTGTGGTGATGGCATCATCAGCATGTGGTTGCACCAGAAAACCGGTGCCAAGCTCACCGCATTGGATGATTCTGCTTTGGCCCTCAAAGCCACCGAGCTAACGTTTGCGGCGAATGGTTGTGAGGAGTCCGTGACTTGCCTCGCCTCCAATGGCCTACAAAATGTGAAAGGGCGTTTCAATTACGTGGTGACCAATCCCCCCTTCCATACGGGCATCAATACGGATTATTCCATTGCGGAACAGTTCTTCGCCGGGGTGAAGCAGCATCTGACCTTAAATGGCGAGTTGTTTGTGGTGGCTAATGACTTCTTGCGTTACGCTCCTTGTATTGATGCCGCCCTTGGTAAGCACACTCAACTCCATCGGGGCAGTGGCTTCGCGGTTTACCACGCAAGACAACAGCGACCCTCTTAAGTCGCTGTTGCGAGCACGCGTTTACTGCTTTTGATCGAAGTCCTTGATTAACACCGAGGTGTCTTGTCTGCCTCGACCTTGTTCGATTAACCCCTGATAAGCCTGATCAACTTGGGCGGTTAGCGGTAATTTGATCCCCATCTTCTCGGCTTGGGCAAGGGCGATCCCTAGGTCTTTGTGCATCCATTCAATAGCGAAGCCAAAGTCGAATTCGTCCTTGGCCATGGTGTTACCGCGGTTTTCAAGCTGCCAAGAGCCGGCGGCACCGACCTTGAGGGTATCCACTAGGGTGGCAATATCTAGCCCAGCTTTTTGTGCGAAGCGAATGCCTTCAGACAATCCAGACAGAATCCCAGTAATCAGGATTTGATTCACCATCTTGGCGATTTGCCCAGCGCCAACATCGCCCATGCGAGTAGTGCATTTGGCGTAGCAGTCTAAAATGGGTTGGGCCCGATCAATCAGAGCTTGATCGCCACCAATCATCACCGTTAGTACGCCATTTACCGCCCCCGCTTGCCCGCCCGACACAGGCGCATCGAGAAAATAGCAACCGGCCTGTAGCGCAGCTTGATAAAGCTCTTGGGCGACTTCTGCTGAGGCGGTGGTGTGATCAATAAATAAGGTGCCGGGTTTTGCTGCTGCAATAATGCCATCGGCACCAAGATAGAGCGCCCGTAGATCGTTATCATTGCCCACACAGGTGAGCACGACTTCTTGATTAACACTGGCTTCGGTCGGTGTCGCAGCAAGGGCACCGGAATATTCCTGGCACCAAGCCTCGGCTTTGCTGGTAGTGCGATTATAAACGGTGACACTGTGGCCGGCGTTGGCTAAATGCCCTGCCATGGGGTAGCCCATGGTTCCTAAACCTAAAAAGCTGACTTGCATTGCTTCATCCTCGCTGGTGGCTGATAGAGCAAGGGTAAGGGATTTTAAACGGCAGGTGTATCCACACTTTCGTTAAAAGGCAGGCATACAGATGTGAATGGCAGAAGCGAGCAACGTCTCACTTCTGCCTCGATTATCACACTAGTAACTTACGCACGATGGGGGCTAGCTCTTTAGCAAGAGCTTGGTTGCCATTAACATCGAGATGCACACCGTCAATTTCGGAGGGTTGCAGAATCCCGGCTGAGTTGAGAAATTCCACATCATTGGCGAATGCCATATTTTGGAAGTGCTGATGGAAATATTGGGATTTCTCGACAGCGCCAGAGAAAGTTTCCGCCCGCTCACCGGTGGGGGAGGTGATGTTGGGTGGCGCGACGACGATGATTTTGGGGCTTGGGAAGCCTGGCTCCAGCTTCATTCGAGCGCGATGAATAATTTGCTCGACCCCTTTGGCCGCCTCGAAGGCACCGACGTTGAAGTAACGTTTTAGGTCATTGGTACCGAGCATAATGATCAACACATGCACTGGGCCGAAGGTTTCCAAAGCAGCTTGGATGTAAGCCAAACCGTTGCGCCCTTCATGGAATGGGTCTTCCCAAATCGTCGTACGACCGGGTAAACCATAGTTGATTACTTGGTGAGTGCCACCTAGTTCTTCTTGTAGCAGAGTTGGCCAACGTACACCGACCGCATAACGTCCTCCATTGGGAACACTGCCCCAAGTGAGAGAATCCCCGTAACAAAGAATCGTCGCCATCTTCATCTCCTTTTTGGCATAGAGGGTACGAGTGTAGTGGTTTACCCCCGTCTATGCGTATAGTTAACTCCGTAAAACATGACAAAAACAGGGCAAATTTTTGTTTGCCGGTAAAAAAAGCCCCTAAGGTTTTCACATTAGGGGCTTGGATTGTCTTGCTCAAGCTTTATTTGAGTGCATTCAAACGTTGGGCGATAGCGTCGATCTCTTCGCTCATCTGCCGTAGCTGGTTTGAGTCTTCCGCATTACTGCTGGTCAAATCTTGTAAACGGGCGACAAATTGGCTCAAGTCATTGGAGACTTTTTGCTGTTCTTTGGCTGCTGTTGCAATCTGCATCGCTTGGTCGGTGATCTGCGAGAAGGCCTCGACCACTTGCTGTAAGTGAGTTGACGTTGATTCTGCCGAAGCCACTGCGCGGTGGGTTTCACCATGACCATGTTCCATGGCGCTAACAGAGTCTTTTGACGCAACTTGTAGGCGATTCAAAACGGATTCGATTTCTACCGCAGAGCTCTCGCTCTTGGCTGCAAGGTTACGTACCTCGTCAGCAACGACTGCAAATCCTCGACCAGTCTCTCCTGCACGGGCGGCTTCAATAGCTGCGTTCAGTGCCAATAGGTTAGTTTGCTCGGCGATATCGCGAATCACGCTTAACATGCTGTTCGCTTCACGGCTGTCGGCATCCAATTTGATGATACTTTGTTGGGCTTTGGACATGGCATCGGTGAGGCTACGCATGGTACGAATCACCTCGTCCATTTCTTTGCCGCTGCGCAAGACATCTTGGTGGATGCGTTCTACTGTGCTTTTAGTCTCTTCCGCGTACATGGCTACATCGTGGGATGTGGCGCCAAACTCTTCCGTAGCAGCAGCAAGGGTATGGTTTTCATCGTTCAGGCTGTTGGCTTTGCTGAGGAAACTACCGCTAAAGGCATTCAAACGTCCCGCATCTCTAACCAAACGTTCGGATTCGTTATGGATTTGCTCCAATAGGCTCTTCAGCTTGCCGCCATAGGCGTTGACGGCTTGGCGTAGCTGACCAATTTCATTCAGAGTTCCGACTTCTAAGTCTTTGGTACTGCCGCCTGCAACCAATTCATTAATTTGATCTGTGGTGTGCTGGACTTTATTAAGCAAGCTACGTAAGAAAGAAAGGGCAATGAGACCCACCACAATGAGCAGGGCACCGATAGCGATTAACAAAAACAGCCCCATATCATTCGCTGCCGCCGTCATAACGCCTTTGGGCACCACGAGACCGATTACCCAGCCGGTCTCCGGTTGTTTAAATAAATCCACATAGGCAGATTCGCCCAAAATGCCGTCATTGCTAATCTCAATCAGAGTGGAAGACTGTAATTTCTTGCTGGCTGCGATGGCTTCTTTCAACCATGGTGCCTGTTGTACCAGCTCATCAGCCGTTAGCATGGAATCGTCTGATTTCACAATTTTGACGCTGCCAGTGGGGAAACTGAGCATCTGTCCCATATTGTCGATTGCAAATACGTAACCGTTGTTATCCGCCCCATAACGGCTAAAAACTTTGGTAATACCGTCGAGCATCATGTCTACGGTAGCGACACCGGTGAATTTGTTATTTGGTTTGATTGGTACGGTACAGGTCACCATGGGCGTTTTAGAAAACGGATCTATGTAGGCTTCTGACCAAGCACATTGATCAACGGGCGTTTTCTTTCCGACTTGATACCAGCCCTCTCCATGGTAACCGCCCCCATTCGGGTCGTTGTAGTCATCTAGGTAGTCGATGCCGTTGTCGCCACGAGCCCAGAAAAAACTACGACGCTCAACCCCTTGGGTAAATGCATTGGGCTCAGGCCAGATGCCACCACCGGCAATGGCCGTATCACCATGATTGTCCACAATGCTGGGGAAGAGTTTTTTGAATAGCGCTTCGTCTTTCGGTAGGTTTTCCGTCGCTAGGGCAAGCGTGCTAGTCAGTAGTTGAATTTCTTCAAACTTCGCGCTCAATAGGTCATTCAAACCTGTCTGATTGACCGCGATTTGGGTCTGACGTTCTGCAATCAGATCAGGTTTTACTTTCCCTTCGATCACTGCAACGATAGCCAATACGGCTAGTACCAATATGGCAACAAAGCCGACACTGATCTTTTGACGAATCATCAATGCAGGTTTCATAACATGCTCCTTGTGCTCAATTTATGTCGAGTTTGGAGTTAATGTGCCTGATTGATGTCGCAAAAGCTATATTTCACTGACGAAAAGCAGCACTTTGCAGCTAAACGGCGCAAATCCTTACTTTGGTTTACATAAACTGGTCGGGCACGCTAATCCCCAGCTCCTTTTCTGCTGCTCTGACAATGGACTCATCCAACGTTGGCGGCGCCAGATCAACCCCTTCAGCCAAAGCATGGTAAACCGTTTTGAGTACTTCTATGCGGGCAAACCATTTGCGGTTGCCGGGGATGATATGCCACGGATTACTCACGGTTGAGGTGTGGCGGAACATGTCGTTGGTAGCAACCACGTAGTCATCCCATTTGTCCCGATTGCGAATATCTTCATGGGTGAGTTTCCAGTGCTTCGCGGGGTTGTGAAGACGCTCGGTGAAGCGTTTGAGTTGTTCTTCTTTGCTGATGTGCATAAAGACTTTGACGATACGCACCCCATCGTCGGTCAGCATCCGTTCCCATTCGTTGATCTCTTGGTATGCGCGCTGCCATTGTTGTTCCGAAGCAAAGCCCTCGATACGCTCTACCAATACCCGCTCGTACCAAGAACGGTCAAAAATCGAAATAGTACCCGGAATCGGCAAGCGCTGTTGGAAACGGTACAAATAGTGGCGGCCTTGCTCTTCTGCGGTGGGGGCACTGATAGGGTGAACCTTGTAGCCACGAGGATCAAGCTTTTCACTCAAACGGCGAATAGCGCCCCCTTTACCAGCTGCGTCCCAGCCTTGGAAAACTAAGATGGCACGGCGATTTTGATGGAAGTAGGCCTGCTGTACCTCAAGTATGGCATTCTGCCACTTCTTCAGCTTTTTCAAATAACTGGCTTTACTCTTCAGTTGAAAGTCAGCGTGATCGAGCTGCATTTGCTCAAGATACGGTGGTTCCGATTGCAAAATAATATCGCTGGGTTGATACATGCCCGAGTCTCCGTACTGTAAAAATGAACATAATAACCTTATTTTTCAGGGCAAATGGGGTAAATATCGCCAAGTACTGACTTCACACCAGAGGGGCTTAGTTCGTTAGTAAAGTTTCCCAGGCTGCGCCCAACGCCAGTAACTCCGCATCCTTTTTGCCTACGGCGGTAAGCAGTAAGCCAACGCCAGGGTGACTGATAAGCGGTAGCGACAAACTACAACCATCCAATACATTGGCGAGGCTGGTATTGCGTAGGCACAGTAGGTTGAGGCGGTCGAAATCTTCGTCACGGGAAACCTGCTCGAAGCGTGGTGGCAGGCAGGCGACGGTAGGCAATAGTAGGATGGTATTGGCTTGGGTCTCTGTATAGGAATGGATCCATGCCAAACGATCCTGCTGGGTTTGGGCAAATTCCTCTGGACTCACGCTAGCTGCCCGAGCGATGCGTCGGCGTACTCGTGGATCAAGTTGTTCCGAATTTAAGTCGAACAACGGCGCGAAGTGTCTGGCGCTTTCGACGGCGGCAAACTGCCAGACAGGTAATTTCTTATAGTGCTCCAGTATGGCCAGTGGTCGCTCTTGGATTTCTACCCCCTGTTGTTTCAGGGTCTCGATGGCTTGCCAAAAACCAGTGGCTACTGCCTCGTCCAATTGGTCTAAGCCGAAATTGCTCGGCACCACAAATTCTAAGTCGTTTAGCTGCCCAGCGGTTTGATTCGACCCACTTAGTACCCGCCATAGCTGTTCGCAGGTGGCTACGTCTTTCGCCATGGGACCGATGCTGTCTAAGCTAGTTGAAAGGGGAACACAGCCCTGGCTGGGGACACTTTCTTGAGTCGGCTTAAAGCCAACTAAACCACAAAATGCGGCGGGGATACGTAGTGACCCCCCGGTGTCGGTGCCCAATGCTGCATCAGCCAGTCCAGTTGCTACTGCTACCGCGCCACCACTGGTGGAGCCCCCGGGAATGCGGTCGGGGAAGAGGGGGTTTGCCGGTGTGCCAAAGTGGGGGTTCAACCCTAGTCCAGAATAGGCTAGCTCGGTCATATTGGTATGCCCTATTAGCTCCGCTCCAGCGGCTCTTAGCCTTGCTACCGCCTCGGCATCTTGCTTGGCGGGTGTATGACCTAAGAGCAATGAACCGGCCCGAGTGTGATAGCCTGCCACATCCAAATTGTCTTTGACGGCCACTGTTACGCCAGACAAGGCTCCCTGCTGCGGGCTTTGTTCGGCAAATCGCTCGGTGAAAATAGGGTCATGATGAGGCGTTGACATAGGGCATCCATGGGTTGGCTTAGGGATAAAGCCAGTATGCCACGGCTACAACCAAGAAAAACAGGGTCTGTGTTGGCAGACCCTGTTGTCTTGTTACCAAAATGTTGGTCAGTAGGGGAGAGGCCTGACCGACTGTCGTGTTACTGGGCTAGTGCCGCTTTGATACTGTCTTGAATTGGCGTGGTTGGGCGACCAATCAGTGTTGACAAGGTGCGACTATCGTCAAATAGACCACCTTGGCTGGCACCTACATCGGAGTCTGCCAACAGCGCGGCAAAGCCTTCTGGCAAGCCAACTTGCACTAGAATCTTGGTGTATTCCTCTGCTGGCAGGTCTTGGTAGACCACGGGTTTACCAGCAGCTTGCGCAATGTATTGAGCGTATTCTGCCAAGGTGAACGCCGTGTCCCCAGCCAATTCGTAAACTTTGCCTGCATGACCGTCAGTTGCGACTACAACGGCAGCCGCTTCGGCATAGTCTTTACGGCTAGCGGTGGCGTATTTGCCATCTTTGGCGGAGCCTAAAACAGCACCATGCTCCAGAGCCATACCAACACCCATGGTGTAGTTTTCTGAATACCAGCCATTACGCAAGATCACATGGGCAACGCCTGATTCCGCCAAAGCTTGTTCTGTCGCTTTGTGCTCTTCGGCTAAACCAAGTGGCGAGCTGTCCGCATGTAAGATACTGGTGTAAGCAATTAGCGCTACGCCAGCTTGTTTCGCCGCGTTAATTACGTTTTGGTGTTGTACTGCGCGCTGACCCACTTCACTGGAGGATACCAGTACTAAACGCTCGATGCCGGCTAATGCGGTTTCAAGCACGCTAGGTTGAGTGTAATCAAAGTGACGCACCACAATGCCTTGTGCCGCCAAATCCGCTGCTTTTTCTGGGCTGCGAACGCCGGCAACGATCTGATCTGCTGCCACGCCGCGCTCTAATAGGCTAGCGATAATAAGTTGACCTAATTGACCGGTTGCACCTGTTACTAAAATCATGCTGTTCTCCTTACGAGTAAAAATATGTTTTGCATTCGATGGGCATAAGGTAAACTCAACACTTACAAAAAGTAAGTACGTACAAAAAGGTAAGTATGAAAAATAGTGTGCAAACAAATGACAACCTAATGGGCAGCTTTGATCGGGGTAATGTGTTATCGACCAAATGCCCTTCCCGAGAGGTACTAAAACACGTCACCAGCCGCTGGGGATTACTGGTGTTTTTTGTATTGCGCAATGGGGAGCCCCAACGCTTTAGTGCAATTCGTAAACAAATCGATGGCGTCAGCGAAAAGATGCTAGCCCAAACCCTGCAGCAGCTGGAAGCGGACGGCTTTGTGGACCGTATCGTTTATCCTGTCGTTCCACCCCATGTGGAATACCAACTCACCGACTTCGGGATACAGTTTGGTGGGAAGGTATTCGAGTTGGTGGATTGGTTGGAAAGCAATCTTATCGATTTACTTTCCAGTACCCCAAAAGCAGAACAAACCAACCATTGAGCCAATCCGTTATACCGCCAACCAGTTAGGCGGGGTAGCGGAAAATTCACCGCAGCGCAGACTAGCAAGGCAGCTGGCTAACCCTGCAAAATGTACTTTGCGGCCGCTGAGCCCTGGCCCGTAATGGGCATATTTGCCGGAGTTAGTGAGTACGGTTGCTGCCGAGGTAGGAAACACGGGTTCGCTGATGGAGCACCAGCAAAGATCCGTATGGAAACGAAAGCCGGCGGCTTCAATAATGGCCACCAGCCCCTCCGCCGTAGCCTGTTGTTTCACCGCTTGTCCAAGGGTAATGATGCCTTGGGCGAGATTCTGGTTAGTACTTGCCCCCTCTTGAGTAATCAAATGGGCTAGGGTGCGACACTCCTCTAGGGAGAAGTGGGGGCTACCTAACGCCACGAGGTCGATAGCGGTAGCGCTAGGGTTAAAGTGCTGCCAGGCCTGGAGTAAATCTTCCCAAGTTAATGGCACCGTGACCGCATCGGTGGCGACCAAATGGCACTCTGGAGTGATGCCTGCCACATGCAACATAGGTGCCCCCGAGGTGGTGCCAAAGGCCGCACATAGGCCTTTGAGGTCATCTTCACTGGGGGCAAGGTGATCGACACCGGTAATCAGCGGAATCCGATCAGGGGACAACTGCCCCACTATATACCCCAATAACGGCCAGAAACTATCATCGACTTGATCAAAGTGAGCTACAGCTATGATCTTGGTGGCTGTACGTGACTGGGGTAGGTACATGCCCGTATAGGGCGCCCGTCCGGTTAGGGCAATACACAGGTCGAGAAAATCTGGGTGTTTATCGGTTTTGGCCCCCAGTACGCTGTTGGCAAAGATCACCGCATTGGATTCTGACCAGCCGATATTGCTGCCTGTTTTTGGCCTATCTTCTAGTAGGTATGGGGAGCAAGTGAACGAAGGCATCGCCCCCATATCCACATAAGCTTGCGCTAGTGCCGCAGCCCCGGTGCCAAAAGCACTATCCATTTGCTGTTCCCGCCAGTGGGCCATTTCCACAGAAATGGCGTTCATGGTGGTGGGGATCCGCACTTTGGCGCCTAACTCTTTGAACATATTGGCAAATACTAGGTTCGCTGGACTGGCGTAGATGCAACCATCAATATGACCTTGGCTCACATCAATGAGCTGATCTGCTTGAGCGTTTTGCGCCATCGCGCACAGGATGCGCATGGCGATTTGTGCCGCAGGTCCATGCTCGCCTGTTAGCATGGCTTGATCTTGCTCGCTCAACTGCAATGTTGTGCTAGGCGTCGTTGAAAGGGGCAACGCAGCACCATCAGGTAAGTGCAGTTGCTCAAAGCTGACTTGGACGTGTTCCCCATCCCAGGCACTAAGTTGTTCCCACTCCTGCTGATTCACCTGTAGCACTGGAATGGTTTTATCAAACAAATTAGCGGCCACGAGGGCTCCTAGAGTTAACACACTCTCTGCTTCTCGGAAAATCAACGCTGCCGGGGCGATACCATTGAGCGCCAATTCCAGCAAAACCCCACTGCCAGAGCAGGAGCCACGGCTAGTGGGCAGCATCAGGATTTTATTAGCTAGGCTTTGGCCGTGTAATGGGTGATGAGTATCGTATACGTCACCAGTGTGAGGGTTTACTCCGCCCCAAAAGCTCAAACCTTCGTTGGTGACGATAAGTTTGCCTTGGGTGGCGCCTGCCAAAATCGAACGTGCCATTTCGAGTACCTGCTCTACCTATTGAAAATATGTATCCAAAATACGTTGCTCGACGCAGGAGTCAAGGGAGGTCGCAAAGATATGTTACAGACACGGAGGGGGCCCGGCATTATGATCACAGACTCGTTTTTATTTCCTTGTCCCCATATAG
Organism: Maribrevibacterium harenarium; assembly: GCF_006385675.1. Lineage (GTDB taxonomy): Bacteria > Pseudomonadota > Gammaproteobacteria > Pseudomonadales > Marinomonadaceae > Marinomonas > Marinomonas harenarium. The sequence continues at coordinate 101,017 of NZ_VFRR01000010.1, forward strand.
GTGAGCTCCATGACGGCAAACGCCACATTTACCTTGACGATCCTTTCGTCCCAACACGGCATTGATTTGGGTAATTTTCAATTAAATGGGGCACAGCTAGGTCTACCAGAAGGCGTACCGATAGCTGTTCGGCAACAATGCTTGGTTGGTGGTAAACAACAGGGTTCGCGCCTATTGACCCTAATGGTCGGCGATAAGGAGATTCGCGTCGTACCAACCCGTGGGATGGCGATTCTGGACGTGCAACGGGACCAGGTGCGTTTTGGTTGGGACTCCCCAGTGACGGAGGTGGTACATCCTAGTTTTATCAATCAAGAGTCAGCTGGTGGCCTCGGTTGGCTTGATGGATTTAATGAAATGCTGGTGCGCTGCGGCTATCAATGGGCCGGGCACCCAGGGGAAGATCGAGGCGAGTTTCTCACCTTGCATGGACGTATCCAAAACACTCCAGCGGATGAGGTGATACTCGAAGTAGACTTGACCCCGCCTTATCAAGTGCGTTTACGTGGTCGAGTGGATGAAAAGCGCTTTAAATTTACTAATTTTGCCCTGCATACCTGCTTGAGCGCAGCGCCTGATTCCCCATACCTAGAGGTAGAAGACACCCTTTACAATCTTGCCAGCTATGACAATACCTACCAGGCGATCTATCACAATAACTTCGGTACCCCGATTCTGCAGCCTGGCGCTCGGCTGCATATCACAGGCAAACAAATAGCTCCATTTAATGAGTATGCAGGGACGGGTCTCGAGACTTGGATGACCATGCCAGCGCCAACCCAAGATTTTGATGAGATGGTCTTTAATATCGAAGCGTTAGCAGACGAGGAGGGTACTGCTTATGCCTTGCTAGAAAATGCGGATCAGACCCAAGGCATCGAGGTGGCTTATGCGGTCGATACCTTGCCAGTGCTCACCTTGTGGAAGAATGTAGACACCCGAGAACAGGGCTATGTGGTTGGTATTGAACCGGGGACTTCCTATGCCTATAACCGCCGTCACCAGTGGGATTTAGGATTGGTGCCAACGATTCCTGCTAAAACGAGTAAGGTCTTTAAAGTCCGCTTTGGGTTATTTACCTCTTCCCAAGAAGTAACTGCGAGTCGGGATAATATCGTTAGGGTTCAGGGGAATCAGACTCTTTGTGTGAAAACAGAACCAACAGTACAACTGTGACCGTTTGTGCTAACCACCTTGCCGGGTTTGCGCGGGAGACACCCCCATATGCTTTTTATAAGCGCGAGAGAAGGCCGAAGTGCTGGCAAAACCAAATTCGCTCGCCAGTACCGCCACTGGAATAGACGTATTGAGCAATGCTTCCCTCGCCATTTGCAGGCGGCAACGTAGTAAATACTTTTGTGGGCTACAGCCGAGTTGTTGCTGACATAGGGCGTAAAAGTGGCTTTCGCTTAGATTGAAATAAGCCGCTAGCGTCCCATTGCTGATGGTGTCTCCGGGGTGCTGTCGGGCGATATGCTCAAGGGCGCTTACATCGAGTCGTTGTTGCAACGTGGCGCGTAAATTTGGTGCCCATTCCTTCATCGTCACCAGTTCCCCTAACAGCATGGGGAGTAGCTGCTGGCTGAGACGCTGTTGCTGGGTTGGGGTCGCGTTGGTGAGTCGCTTTGCCGCGAACTCCAACAGGGGCAACATATCTGCTGCCAGCTTGCCTTGAGGCGGTGTATTTAACAACAGCTCTGCCAAGTTGGTTTGGGTCTGTTCCTCGATCAGTTGCAAGAGCGGGTCTTGATGATGCAAGTCCACCACGATTAGAGCACAGTCTTCATTTTTGCCTGAAAAGCCGTGGGGCATTCCTTGTGGAGAAATGGCGAAATTGCCCCGAATCAAACGCACCCCCGTTGTTGGTAGTTCACAGTCCATTTGCCCTTGCCAACCAAATAATAGCTGGCCGTACTCATGGCAATGGGTGCCTTGAGCGGTCGCTATGACGGTGTGACGAATACAACTGGGCATAAATGATCCTGACGCGGTAACGGTATGATCCAGTGGAACGGGTGTTATTCCCTCATGCTAAAACAAGTCCAGAGTTTTGGCGAACAGAATCAGAGTTTTGATCAACTCCAATAGTGAAAGGGTTGCTACTATGGAGGCAACCAGTGCGAGGAGTCTTTATGTATATCAGTGCCGAACAATTACAAACCTTTCTACCATGGCCCCAATTAGTGGAGGCATTGCGGGATATTTTTATTGCCGATGTGATCGCCCCAGTACGTCATCATCATTTTATCGATGTTCCTAATGAGCCACAGGCCACTTTGCTATTAATGCCCGCTTGGATTGAGGGTAAATACCTTGGAGTGAAACAAGTCAGTGTATTTCCTGGCAATAACGCCAAGGGCAAACCAGGGCTAACGAGTTTGTACACCCTAAGCAGTGGCGCCAGCGGCGAGACCTTGGCACAAATGGATGGCAATGTCTTGACCGGGCTACGTACTGCGGCGGCTTCTGCTTTGGCATCCAGCTATTTATCCCGTCCGGATAGCCGTACTATGCTGATGGTCGGGGCCGGTCGTATGGGGCGTAACTTGATCCCAGCCCATTGCAGTGTGCGCCCCATTGAAACCATTTACGTGTGGGATCGTAGCGCCCAGAACTGCGCCAGCTTAGTGGCCGATTTATTGGAACAGGGGATGGATGCCCGTGTGGTTGAGGACACCGATTTAGCTACCGTAGCGGGGCAGGTGGATCTGATCAGTTGTGCCACCATGGCAACGGAGCCCGTGATTCGCGGTGAATGGCTTGCTCCCGGCACCCATGTGGATTTAGTCGGTAGCTTTACTCCGACCATGCGTGAGGTGGATGATAGTGCGATGCAGCGTGCGGCGGTGTTTGTGGATACCCGTGCGGGGGCATTGGTGGAGACTGGCGACTTGATCCTGCCGATTCAGTCTGGCGCTTTTAGCCCGGAGCAGATTCAAGCAGAATTAACCGAGCTTTGTGGCGCGCAACATAGTGGTCGCAACCAGCTAGCTGACCCAGAGCAAGCCATTACCTTGTTTAAATCGGTCGGTGATTCACGGGAGGATTTGGCGGCCGCTATCCTTGCCTATGAAACAGCCACCGCTGAATAACCATTATCCAGAACTGTAACCTAGGCAGATTGCCTGTTTTGTAGAGACTAGCGTATGTCAGACCAAACCTTAGCGTCACCTTTTGCTGCTTCGATCCATGCAACCAAGCCCAATCTGGCGGTTATCGGCGCCGGTGTGGTGGGTCTGTGTACGGCGCTCGCGGCACAAAAAGAGGGCTATCATGTCACTCTGTTGGATTCCAATCCACCGGGAAAAGCGGCTTCATTTGGTAATGCTGGCTACTTAGCCACCGAATTGATGGACCCACTGGGAACGAAAAAAGTGCTGAAAATGGCACCGAAACTTTGGCTTGATCCGAAGGGGCCGGTTTGTCTGCCGTGGAAGCACTTTACCAAGGCAGCACCCTGGCTACTCAAGTTTGTGGCGGCTTCCAGTGATGAGCGCGCCGAGTATAGCCGCAAGGCATTGCTGTCACTGAATGCGGAAGCGGTTCCCGCATGGCACAGACTGATGCAAGATGTGGGTGGGGAAGAACACCTGATCTCCGATGGTTATCTATTGGTATGGGAAGACCCGAGCAAAAAAACCGACGCCCGCGAGCATTTGGCCCAGATGCAGCGTTTCAATATTCCTTGTGAATATGTGGAAGGGGCGCGTTTAGCCGAGCTAGAACCTACTTTGGCCAAACGTATTAGCCATGCCTTGTACTATCCCAAAGCGACCCGCGTCAGCGACCCTTTTACGGTTTGTCAGTTGTTGTATCAGGCGTTTCAAGAGCGGGGTGGGGTATTCATTCAAGAACATGTGATGTCCCTACAGGCTGGCACCCATAATATCGAAGTGCATCTCGCCCGAGATCAACAGGCCTTTGGACAGGTGATTATCTGTGGCGGTGCTTGGAGTAAACAGCTATTGGAACAGGTCGGTCTCACTGTGCCCCTAGAGGCGGAGCGCGGCTACCATGTGACCTATACGGGTCAAGAACAACTACTGAACCATGTTATCGGTGCTGCCGAGCGTCGTTTTGTAATGTCGCCGCTGGCATCAGGTTTGCGCTCGGTGGGCATGAGCGAGATTGGTGGAGTACGGCTCCCGCCGATCCAGAAACGCTTTGCGGTACTTCGGGAGCATACCGCCGCCTTGCTACCGGATGTCACCAAAGATGGCATCCAGGTAGAAGAATGGATGGGGCATCGCCCGACCTTGCCGGACTCCTTGCCGGTCATTGATCAACATCCAAGCTTCCCCCGTTTGGCATTTGCTTTTGGTCACCAGCATTTGGGGTTAACTCACGCCGCGATCACAGCGGAGCTGATGCTGGCGAAAATTCAAAAACAACCGGCTTCTATCTCCCTCCATGCCATGCGAGTTGATCGCTTCTAGCAGCCATAAAAAACGGCTCTACTCATATCGGGTAGAGCCGTTTGCGCGAGAGAGCAAACCATAAGCCTATTAGTCCGGGTTGTGCCCTGTGTCGAGATAAAGAAATTACCCTGACCTTGGCTATACGTAACCGTCTGAACTCTGGTTTAGCGGTCAGTGATTTTCATGGTATCCATCACGTCCCAACAAGCACCTAGGGTATGGTAATCCACCTTACCCATGGGGGATTTTTCATTAGTGATCTTTTGTCCTTCCCGGGACACGATGCGATATCAAGCACCGTGTTGGTGGTCGATTAGGTGATCCCAGCTGTATTGCCACAAGCGGTTATACCAATCGAGGTAGGCGCTATCCTTTGTAAGCTGGTATAAGCGATGAGCGGCGGCGATGGCTTCCGCCTGAACCCAGAAGTATTTTTGGGAATCGGCAAATTCCCCGGTGGTCGGGGCAAAGCCATATACCAAACCGCCGAAGTCGTGATCCCAGCCTTTTACCACTGCTTGATCAAACAAGCTTTGCGCCCGTTCCTGATACCAAGTATCCGGTGACAGCTGATCCAATTGCAGCAGCAGTTTGGTCCACTCCACTTGGTGGCCGGGTTGAAACCCCCAAGGTTTAAATAGGTCGTCGGGCTTATCGATATTGTGTTGCCAGTCGGGCTGCCAGTGTTGGTTGTAGTGTTCCCAAATCATGCCCCCAGCTAGGTCACATAATTCCCCAGCGAAGCGCTTAGCTAGCTGCTGTGCCCGTTCCAGAAACACCGTCTCGCCGGTGGCACGGTAAGCCGCAATGAAGGCTTCGGTCATGTGCATGTTGGCATTTTGCCCACGATAAGGATCGAGCGTTGCCAGATCGCCTGAGGCTTCATCGGCGTAAGCCTGGAACTCAGCTTGGTAGAAATGCTGCTCCAGCAAATCAAAGAGTTGTAGCAGTTTGTCGCGGGCGTCGATAAGACCGGCGAGATGGGCATGAGCATACGCCAGTACCACAAAGGCTTGACCATAGGCCATGGCGGTTTTGTCGTCCGTTGCCCCGGTCATCCAGGCGTAATGGCCAGTCTCTGGGACAAAGTGATGGCTTTCTAAATAAGACAAACCGTGTTTTGCCCACTCGGCATAATGGTCACCGTAACCTCGGCGGTAGGCCTCCGCGTAGTTAAAAACAAAACGGCAAGAAGAGACTAAGTGCCGGTTATCAGCATCGAAAACAGTACCATCATCGAGAAAGTTCTGGAAAAAGCCACCACTAGGATCTTTGGCAACTGGCTCGTAAAAGTTCAAGATGGCTTGAGTATGTTGGCGTAGAAAGTCAGAGGAGAAAAACACCGGTGTTGTCATGGAAAATCCTCGTTAGTGTCGACGATTAGGGGGTTCCCCCCGTCCGTTATTGGATGCTGAGGGGCCGCCGTGCTCGCGACTGGTCGAACTGGGGCCGGAATTGGAAGAGCGACTGCTTTCTCTGGAAGACGCTGAACGCTCGTTGGAAGGAGATGATTGACCAGAACCACTTGGATTACCAGTACTGATGGTTTGGTCGCGGTTCTTGTTCGAGCTGCTTGCTCTGCTAGATGTTGGGCTGTCTAGCCGACGCTCAAAGCGGGCCCGGGGCAGTTGGTTTTGTCCGTTAGCATCCCCTTTATCTATACTGGAATGGCTGGGCACACTACCCATTAGCTCGAACATGGAGGTCGGTGTACCCTTACCACCTTTAACCGAAAGGCCATTTTTTTCCGGTCTGTGTTTATCAATATGGATGGTTTCGCTGCGCTCTGGGGTGCGACGCTCAATGACATATTTCGTCGCATCTTGTGCAAAGGGAACCCCGTCGTCATGGCGGATAAAACGTACCTGATCTGACTCTCCTCTCAGGGTAAGCGTTTCACCTTCTTGAGCTTCCAGTACATCCTCAGGTAGTGGTAAACCAGCAACTTGCCATTGTCCCAAAGCGTTGCGGGATACTGGCGCCGAAATTTGCCATTGATCCACCGATGCTGTTTGTATATCGGTGGCAAACAGGGTGTTGTGATGGAAGTATCCGCTCACTTTTACACCGTCACCAAGGGCTAGCGTCGGCCACTCGCCGGGACGGTTTGGGTCACTAACGACCTTCACCCCCTGCACCCAGAGTGTATTGTCATTGAGTTGCGATACGGTGCCGATGACCGCATGGTCAACTAAAACTTGCTGGGCGCGCCATTGGTAACGGCTGCCTTCTGGGTTTGGTAGGGCTAGTACTTTTACTTGCTGGCCAAGCCGTAGGGCTCTTTCCTCGGTTGGGATGCCATTCATGGTAATGTGAGTTTGCCTATTGACTTCGATTTCTAAGCCATTGACCCAGATGCTACCGAATTGGGTCAAGGTGCCAATCACCCCTGTGCCACCGAGACCGCGCTCCTCATCTGCGCCTAACCATTTGCCGGTGCCACCGATGCCCCTGTCTTCCCCTGCCCAAACAAGAGTGACGAAGGCCGTAGCGGCAATAATCAGTTTAAGCCAGTTAAGCATCATCCTTGCGCTCCTGTTCCCGGTAAAAATAGGTGCCTAAAATAAATCGATGGTCACCGCCTCCTTGCGCATCATCTTGGCGGGCGAGCTCTTGAGCGCGTTTATTGAGCCGAATTAGCAGCGCTTGGCCTTGTTCGCTCGCGAGCTGTTGTAGCTCATCCACGGAGTCTTTAGAAAGGTGGTTGTAAAACACGGAACGTTCCGGGAAGGGGGAGGATTCACCCCGTAAATTATGCTCACAGGCGGCAATGTGATCGGCGGTATTACGGGCAAAGAACGCGACTTTGGTCGCCTGATCTTCCGAGGGGTATAGGGCTTGAGCATTGAGCTCATAGCCCTGTTGATCATTACCAGAGATCAGACCCCGTTGCAGCCAATCATCAAGAATGGTGCGGGGGCGGACATCTTTGCTCACACTTTCCACCAAAGCATCAAATGAGTCTTCACCGCTGCGACTAAGGCACTTAGGCTGTCCCTGCTCATTCAAATACTGGCTATCACCCAGCCATAAACTTACCAAGCGTGAGGTGATTGAACTTCTTTCGTTGCGGGGAGTTTCCTGCTCCTGAATTTCCGACAGGCGTTTCACATCTTTACGATGCACACCACTAATGACACTGATACGACTTAGGGTGACTTTCTCACCGCGTCGCTCTAGCTCTTTGCGGGTTTCCTCGACAAAGGCCTGTTTTAGCCATTCCTGTACCGCACCATAGTCAATACCTTGACGCAGCAACAAACGCACCAACGAGCCAAGCACTTTTTTCATAGCCTTGGCGATAAGCTGTTTCGTGTCCTGACTGGTGTCGTCAGTGGGTTGTGGGTCAATGGTCGGCATACATATTTTTACCTTGTGATTCACCGATATTCTAGGGAGCCAGCGTCAATATATCCACCGTTGCAGCTCTGCCAACGCTGATCTGGTCTCTGTCGCCAATATTTGCTGTGTCAAAAATCCGTAAAGTTTCTTGACGCGGGAAATAATCACACGATAAGCTAAAAACATCAAGTGGGAAAAAATCACACAAATAGTTTTTCCAAGCATGTCTCCCAACTCCAGCGAGGTAGGCCAGATGACACGGGCGCAACGACGTAAACAAGCGAAAATCAAATTCACCATGAGTCTGATGATAGGGCTCCTAGCGTTGACTTATCAGCCGGATGTACATGGGGAAACGGTGGTCGAGGAAGAAGGCTCGACCACAACAGAAGAATCGGTGACGGCAGCCTCTACTTCCTCAGCAACTGACGAGGACAGCACAACCACCACAACAGAAGAAAATACCATGGTGCAAACCAACACCGATGCAGCCGCCGAAGAGGCAGCAAGCAGTAGTACTGAGTCTGAAACGGTTGGCTCGGATAGCAGCACATCCGTCACAGCTGAAGAAACGGCTTCTACTAGTTCCGAAGAAAGTTCGGTTGGTGGCGATGCAGCGACAGGCCCTGCCAGCGACCATGCTAGCGCCGTAGGGCAGGCAGCGAGTACGGGCTTGCTGGGGCGCATGGCCCGTTGGTTCGGTGAGCAACAGCAAGACGTTGCCCACCAGCAACGAGATGAGCGCACTCAAGAGCGAGAGCGTGATCGAGACCAAGAACAGACTACGACAGGGAACAGAAGCAGCAACACTGAAAAAAAGAGCAGCTCGACTTCGTCCGGCGGTTCCGCAAAGTCCTCATCTGGACACAGTAACTCAGCCTCCTCGGGATCTGAGCGAAGCAGCGGCAGCCGCTCTTCTGGAGGCTCCTCAAATGGCGGCGCTTCTGGTGGTAATAAGGGCGGTGGCGGTAGTCGTAGCCACTAATCCGACTAGATCCATAACCATTTTATCGAATCGGTTCAACCAGACTATTCGCCCGGAGGCGTTATGAACAAATTTAATCCATTTATTATGCCGCTATTTTTTACAGTCGCCGTTGCCCAAGCTTATGCCGAGGAAGCGGTAGAGATAGCGCCAACACCAGCGACGGTGACAGAGAGCGTCGGTACGAATTTACATGCCCAAATCGGCGGTGGCTATCATGGGCGTTTTGTTAGTGAAACCCATGATGATTACGCGGTGAATTTTAATTCCCCCGTATTCTCTGCCCGCCTTATCCCCGCGAAAAATTTTGCCTTAGAGACCAACTATTACAATTTTGGCGGCGGCCGCTATACCAAGGGCAGTGAGTCTGGCCCTTCCGTGTTCGATAACTCTGGCCTGGAAGTGAACTTCTTGTTGGGTTCATCTTTGGTGGACGAAGGCTTCTTTGCTTACGTGGGAGTTGGCTATTTCAGCGAGACTTGGGAATCCATGACCAGTGGCAATCAATATGGCGCCAGCGGAATCCAAGCCCCCATTGGCATCGGCTATAACTTTGGTCATTTCTCCATCGATGCCCAAGCCGCCTACCGTAACCCAGCCGCCTACCAAGGCGATGTGTTTAGTACGACTTCAGATCCAGAAGCCTACACCATGCAACTGCGTTTATTTGCCAACATGTAGCCAAAGCGCTACTGAGAAACCTCACCTGTAACGATTAAATTTCACGATTTGATAGGGAGCTTGGCCAGCCTTCGGGCTGGTCAGACTGCTGATAAAGTCCTCGCCTTCGTACGGGGACTTTTTATAATAGCCTTATGCTTAAAGAACGCCCCCAAACCCAATCGACTCTAGAGTTTGTCTCCATTGATGAGCTCGTCCCAAGTG
>NZ_VFRR01000100.1 GCF_006385675.1 Maribrevibacterium harenarium
TCATGCTTGAGCTTCTTCAGCTCTGCGTATGTGAGTTCTTCAAGATGTGGGAGAATACTGCTAAGGCGTTGAGTGCTCATGAAGGCTCCGGTGCATCTAGACTACAGTTTTCAGCATAGACCACCAACACTCAAATGCAACACAGCCATATACATACAGTAATATAAAATCAGCAACAGTTGCAAACACCTTAAGATTTAGGCTGCTCGCCATGGCAATAGTAGCTTTCACAATAGCATCATCGTCGGTGCCTGAGCCAAGATCAGTCACAAACGAACGATCAATTTTTAAGGCTTGAATCGGGAATTTTTTTAGATAAGCCAGCGACGAATAACCAGTACCAAAATCGTCGATAGACAGGCTTAAACCAATCGCTCGAAACGCATGTAGCTTCACGATAGTCTCTTGAGCATCCGCCATCAACATGCTTTCGGTGAGCTCTAGCTCTAAATATTGTGGATCGACACCGGTTTCGTCCAACACCGCACGGACTCGCTCGACGAGATCAGGCTGCATAAATTGTCGCCCAGATAGGTTTACCGACAAGCTAATTGGTGGATAACCAAGATCACGCCACTGGGCCAGTTGACGACAGGCTTGGCGAATCACCCACTCACCCAGTGGTAAAATTAAGCCACTTTCCTCGGCAATAGGGATGAATTGACTGGGAGGAATCATACCCAGTTCAGGATGTTGCCAGCGTATCAATGCCTCGGCGCCCACGGTTATTTCATCACTAAGCCGGACTTTGGGTTGGAAGTAAAGTTCAAACTGCTCTTCTTCAATGGCACGGCGCAAACCGCCCCCTAGAGTCAGATAGGCGTTGTACCCCTCAGTCATACTTTCGTGGTACACCCGATAAGTGTTGTGACCCGTACCTTTGGCGCGATACATAGCCGCATCGGCATTTTTCAATAATTCATCGATGTTGGAACCATGTTGTGGATAGCACGCAATGCCAATACTCGTGGAAATCAGCATTTCCATATTGTCCATTGGATAAGGGATTCCCCCAACCAAATGAATCCCTTTTGCTATATCTTCCATCTCTTCAATACTGGCAATACCTTCTTGTACGACAACAAACTCGTCGCCACCCAAGCGATATAGGCAACTGCGGGAAGGAATCATATTCTTAATACGCTCAGCAACCTGACGTAGGAGCTGATCCCCTACTCGATGACCAAAGGTATCGTTAACAACTTTGAAATTGTCCATATCTAGGTACAAAATACCGAACTGTCGCTGACGTTTTTTTTGCTGTTATTTGCGCCTTTTCGAGCAGTTGATACAGCAAATTACGATTTGGCAACTCCGTCAATTCATCATAGTTCTTGAGTCGATATAGACTGACGTCAAAGTCCCGCTCGGCTTGAATATCTTGCGCCATAAAATATATTAAGCCCGCCGTGGTATTCAGGCGCGCTTCGATCTGACACCACCGGATGCCTTTGGTAGTAGCCAAGCGTATTTCTTGGTGTAAAGCGCCGGCCTTACCCAGACGTTCAATAAAGCTCTTACTGGCACTGGCGACCGCAAATAAGTCGTGTAGATGAGTAACTGCTCCAAATATCTGCTGTGCCTTATCCGACAGGAACTGTTCCTTACCATCACGCCAAAACACGGCAGCACAAAGAGAGTCAAATTGTATTAGATCATCTAATAGTCCCTTTTCAACGCCGGGAATATCCTCTTCATTCATAGGTTCAGCATTAATCGCAATGCCACGCATACTAGAGCCCAATGATACGATTTTCCCGGTGCAACGATGCAGTAACCCTTGGTCGTTATGCATTAACCAGCAGTAGACCTCTGTTCCTATGGGTAAGTCATAGCGCATGGCTTGCTGCAAATCTTGCAATAAAGATTCCGACTGGGAGCGATAAATCGCCTCCGGAGTCTGATACTGGGAGAAGAAACCATGACGAGCGGCGGGATTCGTCCATGGCACGGTACCGTTGTAAAAGTCTATTACCGTTCCTAGTTGTATGGAAAAATATTCCATATCGCCGGGCGAACAGTGTTCCCGGCTGTGAGTGCTCCAAGCTTACGCTCGGGCACTTACCC
>NZ_VFRR01000101.1 GCF_006385675.1 Maribrevibacterium harenarium
TCAACACCCCTACCGTTAAAGGTAAGGGTGAAGTGGGTGCCGAAGTCACCGTCACTGTGGATAGCCAAACCAAAACCACGACTGTGGATGACAATGGCGACTGGTCAATCCAGCTGGATCAACTGGCGGATGGGAACTGGACGGTTAACGCTACTCTAACGGATAAAGCGGGTAATACCACCTCAACGATCAGCACCAGCTTCACCGTGGATACGGTAACGACGGTCTCCGGTGCCATGAGTGCGGACAGTGATAAAGGCTTCTTGAACACTGACGAGATCACCAACGTTACCACGCCGTTCTTTAATGGCACCGGTGAGGCGGGTGCTGAGATCGTTTTAAGCATTAATAGTAAAACCTACACCACCACCGTCGGTAGCGATGGCAACTGGTCGGTGCAGGTGACGGATGCCTTGCCAGAAGGCAATCATGCTTACACCATTACCGCCACGGATAAGGCGGGCAATACAGCTACCGATAGCGGCACTGCGAAGATTGACCTGACCGAGCCCCAGAACTTTACTGGTGGTTTGGATACGGCCAGTGATACTGGTACCAGCAACACGGACAAGCTAACCAACGACACCACGCCAACCTTTACTGGCACGGGTGAAGTCGGTTCTAAAGTCACTTTGACCCTAGATGGAGCTTCTAAGACGGTCACGGTGGATGATCAAGGCAACTGGTCGATTACGCCAGATGCGGCATTGACCACGGCAGGGGATTACAACTACACCCTATTGGCGACGGATATTGCTGGCAATACTAAGCAGATCAGCGATAGCTTTGAGCTGGATTTAGTGTCAGAGCTAACGGGTCGTTTGGATGCGGCCAGTGATGTGGGCTTTGCCAACGATGATAATGTGACCAATGTGACCACGCCGATCTTTAGCGGCGCGGCAGAAGCCGGTTCGGTCGTGACCTTGACCATTAATGGTAAGGACTACAGCACCACGGTTGCCGACGGCCAAACCACTTGGTCGATCCAAGTGACGGATGCTCTACCCAACAGTGCGGGTACGGATTATCCTTACACCATTAATGCCGTGGATTACGCGGGCAACAATGCAACGCCTGTGACGGGCACCATCAAGGTGGATACCTCGATCCCAACACCGTTTACCGGTGGCTTAGCGCAAACCGCAGCCAGCGATACGGGTCGAGCAGACGATGACACCATCACCAACAACCAAACCCCTACCTTTACTGGGACAGTGGAAGAAGGTGCTAAAGTCACCCTGAAGATCAATAACGCTGAATACCAAGCGACGGTTACCGGTACAACATGGTCTTACACCTTGCAAACAGGTCAAGAACTGCCTGCCAACGGTCCCTTGAGCTACACCATCGAAGCGCAAGATCAAGCGGGTAATATCAGCACCCTAAACCGCACCATTACCCTCGACACCACAGATCCGTCGGTGGATAGCCGTTTAGCGGCGGAGAGTGACAGCGGTGTGTCCAACAGCGATAACTTAACTAAGGACACCACGCCAACGATTAAAGGCACCAGTGATCCACTGGCGGATATCGAAGTCACCTTCGCGAGTACCAATAATACTTACACCGTTCGTGCTGACGGCGATGGCAACTGGTCGATTACCGTACCAGAAGCAGAGAAGTTAGCAGAAGGCGAACAAGCCTATACGGTGAAAGCCACCGATGTGGCGGGTAATACCACCACTATTAACGGTGCTGCCTTCGAGGTAGATACCACTGCGCCTGAGAACTTTACGGCTGGACTTGATGCTCAGAGCGACAGTGCCGATGCCCGTAATACAAACGGCACCAACAGTGACGGCATTACCAGTGATACTTCCCCTACTTTAACGGGCACCGTCGAAGCTGGTTCCACGGTCAAAGTGACGATTGCGGGCAGCACTTACGGCGCGACCGTAAACGGTACGACGTGGACATTAACTTTACCAACCCTAGCTCAAGGAGAGTACAGCTACAGCGCCGTTGCTACCGATGCCGCGGGCAACAGTACGGATCCAGTAACGGGCGACTTCACCATCGATACCGCGGTGAGCACCTTTACCGGTGCCTTACAAGCCGCT
>NZ_VFRR01000102.1 GCF_006385675.1 Maribrevibacterium harenarium
AATCCCCATCGTACCGCCTGCCCCTGTATTAAAGATGTTAAATATTTGGCTATGTCAGGCGCTGTAATCTCGGACTGGTCGCGACCAATGAGTGCCTCGTCAATCAGCGATGTGAGATAGCTATCAAACACAAACAGTGTTTCTCTGATAATCGTTCGCAGCTCTTCATTCTCCGTGTTTAACTCACGTGAAAAGAGGATCAACGGCAACGCAGGTGTATTTTGAATAAGTTCAAGCTGGCAATGAACTAATCGAGCAACTCGCTGTTTCGCATCCATCTCCTGGGACAGGAGTAGATTTTCAGCCCATGCACTCTTCAGACCATCAGTAACTTTTCGTATTGCTGCTACCCACAACTCATCCTTATTTTTGAAATGGCGGAAAACCGTTCCCTGGGTGACCCCTATTCGCGCTGCGATATCACTGGTAGTAAGTCGGTCTGGACCGATTTCATAAGCCAACTCTAGTAGTGCATTGATAAGTTCATCTTTGCGCTCTGATCCGGACATTCTTTTCAGCAAAATGTTTTCTCTTGTAAGTAATTAAATACTAACATAGTATTAGGGCTATCTAATGAACAGCTAAAGGACCCAAACTATGTCCGATCAACTTCGCTGGTATAGCAAAACTCAGATCGTACTCCATTGGATTACGGTAGCCCTTGTTATCGCTCAATACGTGCTTCACGACTCTATTGCAAACGCTTGGGAACTCATCCAATCAGGTAGGCCTATTTCCTTTGATCCGCTGGTGCTATCACACGTAGCTGGCGGTATCTTTATAGCGTTAATTGTACTCATACGATTGCGTTTAAAGTACATAAACGCCCATGAAGCGAAAGATTTACTAAGCAACAGATTATCAAACATCGCGTATAAGCTTCTCTATGCACTTTTAATGATGATGGTACTCAGCGGTGGAACGGCATGGTTCTTTCGTATAGACGCTGCGGCCAATGCACATAATCTTTTCAAAGTTTTACTCTTAATCACAGTTCTTGGACATGTTTTAGCAGCCCTTTACCATCATTTCATCGTTAAGGATGGTTTATTGAATCGAATGTTTTTTGCAAGGAAGTAAAAATATGCAGTGGACTCGTTACTTAAAGTTTGGAATTCCTATTGTTGTGGGTATTGCTGGAACCGCATTACTACTCAATGGCGTCAAGCCGCCAGAAAAGAGCGCATCATCATCTGAATTAAAAGCGGTCAAATACTTAGTTGTTCAGCCCAAGGAAGTTTTTTCAGAGATGTCGATCTCGGGAACAATTGAGGCAAGCGACAAATGGTCAGCTGTTGCACAGGTAAAGGGAGAAATTTACCGATCTAACGACTCAATCGTTGAAGGGCTTTGGGTTAACGCTGGGGATGTAATTCTCAAGATAGATCCTTTGGACTATGAGCTTGCTATTTCTCAAATTAGTGCTGAGTTGTCTGGTATTGAGTATGAGCTTTCACTTCTGACTGCTGAGGCAGAAAATACTCAGCGGATATTAGATTTAGAGCAGAGGCAGCTTACCTATGCAAAAGCAGATCTTGATCGAATCCAAAAGCTATATGCCAGCGGCTCCGCAACACGTAAGCAATTAGATGATATCCAAAGAGCCACTCTTACTTCGGAAAAGATCGTTACCGACATTAATAATGGTTTGTTACTTGTAGAACCTAGGAAGCAGAAACTGTTGGCTCAAAAGCAGGCGTTAAGTATCTCTCTAGAACGTGCTCATAGGGATTTAGCTAGAACAGATATTATCGCTCCATACCCGCTGAGGATCTCTAAGCTGCTTGTTGAAGACTATCAGGCTGTTAACGTCGGACAGCCTTTAATTGAAGGGATAGGTGTTAAATCAGCCGATGTTACTGCACAAGTAAACATCGAAAAGTTCAGGGATTTAATCGGCCTAAATGCGCCACCTTCCACGCTGAACAATGAATTTGTAACACAGACATTAAATAAACTGGTTTCTGCCGAAGTG
>NZ_VFRR01000103.1 GCF_006385675.1 Maribrevibacterium harenarium
GCCTTACGGCGTATTTATAGCAAGATTTCGGTATTAACTATCGTATAAAAACACGTTGTATTCAATGGGTTGAGAGTTTTTCAGGGGCGACTAGATAAAGAGGATAAAGAGGATAAAGAGGATAAAGAGGATAAAGAGGATAAAGAAACAATACGACAACTGAAAACAGATTAAGCAAAAAAAAGCATTAATATAGATAAGCTGTTATGAAATGAAAATCATAACAGCCATATGTTTCTAATCATTAACATGATGGATATTGCATGTAAAATCACTATAAATAGGATCTTCAATTAAATCTGGAAAGATTTCATCTGCAAAAAAATCATCGTCCATGAAAAAATCATTTCGTTTATCATTGAGGCAGCTACTATTAGCATCTTTCATATCAGTAAAGTCGGATTTTGTTTTTCCTGATCCCGCCACATCAATAGCTATTTTGTCATTTTTATCTGAAATTTCAAAAAATCCAAAATAGTAGCCAGACAACATAGACAACAAAAAATAACAAAAACCAAAGACCAAAAACTTAGCATCTAGCCCAAACAATTTAAAAGAAAACAACGCTAAGGAAAACAAAATCGCAATTGTCGCATAAGAAGAAATCTTTTTATCATTGAATGACATTATAGATGATGTTAGCTTTCTTAAAAAAGAATTGCTAATAGAAACGACTATCGAAAAAGCCAAGAAATAAATAATATTAAAATTACTTATTTCCACAACAGGGTATAATTTATTTGCGAAATATATAATCCCACAAAAAACAAAATAGCCTAACCATCCACCGAACATAAAGTTTATATTAAACTTTGAATACTGATAATTGCTCTTAAAAACCATGTACAGAGAATGGAAAAACAAAGGTATCACCAACTCAAGCATCAGTGAGTCACTGATCACTAATGCGTATAATACGGCGTTAAAAAAAAGTACAATAAGTGACGAAAGTAACATCTTATCCGAACTTTCCAGAGGGCGCTCATTGGAGCAATGTGGCACTTGATCGCTACAAGTCCATTTATCTTTTGTATCGATTGACATAACTCACCTCTAAACTTCATTCATTCCCATACTGCCATTATGATAGCTCCACACCCAATCCACCAACTCTTTCCCCGAAATTTACACACCCCATACAAAGAGAACACAAAATTGTTCAATCAATTTTTTGATGTATTTTTGTACATTCTTATACTGGATGTGTGGTTATTTAATCGCCCCAGTAATGTATACATTTCTTAAATATGTCTTATTGTCAGAAATTTCCTACACACCAGTAAGGTTTCTGCCGCTATCCCTATGGAGCGGCTAACTAATTCGGAATTAATTGTCCAACCTGGATAATTTACATCAGCATTCACAATGAAACTAATCAAATATTTCGATATATAACCGTTGCACAACGTTGACAAAAGTTCCATTTCAAGATCATGCGCAACAATATACGCCAAACCATCGATGGACTTACGCATATCAGTCACACCACAGAGCAAAACCACCGGTATAGAGTCAGAGAGACCAAACATAATCACCACCATAGCTAAGACGCTGTGATGGTAGATCAGGTTTCAAGTGTTATGAAGGTGTGGTTTGTCGGATACCTACGTAAAAACTGCGACTGGTAATAGCGAACTAGCTGACCAGTCTTATAACGAAATGGCTGCCTATTATGCAGACGAATCAGGCTTCACGATGGGCGTATTGTGCTGAACAATCCAGAGCGTCAAGAATTAGTAGAAAAGCTTGCTGATCGCCTTGAGTCTGGCGCAGATATCGGCGAGTTTTCCCAGGGTGGGCACTTTGCCTCTATTGCACAATTAAACATGTCCTATGATGACTATATGAACAATAAGGGGATTAGTCGCCCCTGAAAAACTCTCAACCCATTGAATACAACGTGTTTTTATACGATAGTTAATACCGAAATCTTGCTATAAATACGCCGTAAGGC
>NZ_VFRR01000104.1 GCF_006385675.1 Maribrevibacterium harenarium
AGAGACAGTAGCGGATACAGCAATTCCTTGAGCATTTGCGAAGCTCAGGCAGCGGGCGATTTGACCATCTAAATCCTTTTTCTGATCGGAGCTTGAGACGCGAGCATAAATAACAGCTTTGGTCTCGTTAATAATCTCATCAACGATGATGGTGCCAGTAGGCAGCTGCCTTGCAGGTACAGGAAGCTTGCCGCTACGAAACTGATTCCACGCGGTGCGGTAGCTAATTCCTTGTTTTTTTGCCCAATCTGAAAGCTTCATTTACACCAACATATTACTATGTATATAAATACAGTAGCGTAAAATCAGCAACAGTTGCAAACCCCTTGTTTGCGATAATGTTCGACGATATTGCGCAGGTGATCATCATTTTGAATCCGCTCATTTTCGGTAAATTCAAAAATAATTTTATGTTTTTCAAAACCATAGGTTTCTGCGGCGGAAAGCGTGGTGCGGATGCATAATTCAGGGCGATACACGGCGTTTGGCATGAAGTTGATACTAAGGTATGCATCTATGCCCAGTTCAGCCGCGAGTTGTATGGCTTTCACGCGACAGCTTTGGTCAAACCGATAGCGGTTATCTTCATTGACCTGCTCGAATACCCAGCCGGCAGCTTGTCCTTCGGGACCCCGTGCCAAGGCTTCGTAAGCGAACACTCGGTTATTGGGCCAGTCAATAATAGGTTGAAATGCCATGGAGAAGTCAAAGCCTAAGTCGCAGGCTTGAGCGCATTGCTGGCAACTGAATTCAGCAAAGTCCGGTGGTTGACGCATGGCGTTTGGCTCCTTGGCATGCTGGTCGCTTAGTGTGGCCCGTATACTAATGTTAGCAGGTACTTATTAATAGGTATGCTTTCAGGGAAAAACAAGCGGTTTAGCTTTGCGTTAAGCTAGATCAATGCTTATGGTGTCCCATTGTCATGGCATTTTCTCGGAACCTGTTCCCCATGAACATCTAGTTTACCAAAATTGACGTAAAGCCCCGCAGCTTGCTGCGAGGGATGGATAGTCAAGCCTTCGAAGAAGGCTTAATGCGGCCTATCTTGTTGAGCCACGTATTGCTTTAAAACTCCAGTGGCGCACCTCCTACTGAGCAAGCAAAATAACCACTGCTCCATAATGCATTTCTTCTCCATGCTACTTGATTAAGATAAGGATGATGAAGCTTTAGCTCTCTGCCAGTCATACTTTTTAATATTTGAACAAGCCTAGAAATGGATATGGTAGGAGTGTACGAAACAACTAGATGCACGTGATCAGACTCTCCATTAAATGCAACTAAATCAGACTTTAATTTTAAGCATTCTCTTCTAATGATGGCTTCTGCGGTTATTAATACTTCATTGGTCAATTTTCTTTCTCTGTATTTCACAAAGATTATATGCGCTTGTAAATTGTATTTTGAGTGCGAGCTGGTCTTGTATGGCATGACTCTATTGACTGTATGTTTGCACAGTGCCATTATAGATCAATGGGCTTAACAACTGTTATTAAAATCAGTATTGGTTATCCTAATTCTTTGCAAACCGATTTGCGAAGGGAGTCGGCTCGACTCTGGAATGACATGGTTAAGCTTCATAAATTCATACGAAAACGTCATTGGGGCTGGCCTTCTGCGGGTAACTTTGAGAAGCACTTCAAGGGTAAATACTCGCTACACAGCCAGACTATTCAAGCACTCATCAAGAAGTTTTTCGCCAATATTGATACGGCCA
>NZ_VFRR01000105.1 GCF_006385675.1 Maribrevibacterium harenarium
GCCTTGAATGTGAGGCCGGTAAAGGCTCAGAAGCCGTCGTCGCCCAACTTCAACAGATGCAGACGGAAATCGCATTCGGTGGACCACTGAAGAGGCTGTACTTGGAGAACCACCGACTTTTCCAGTTTCATCCTTGGTATAAAGGTTTTCCAATAAATAGTCTCGATATCTCACGATTGGACTTTCCTCTACCTTCTCGGTGCAGTCATATATTGTTAACGGAGGTTTTTCATCAACCAGAAGGCCAGTCCTTGGGTGTGTATGTTCGGGGATTTCCGTGCTCAACCACCGATAGAAGCTCAATAACGCAACTGCATGGGATTGAATCGTCTTATCGGAGGATATATCTGGATCTGCCAACAAAGAGTGAAGATATAGATTCACTGGCACCACATTGATACCATCGGGGTCTATTAAAATTGGAAGTTTATGAGCAAATGGTTTTGAGTTGTCCCTAACGTCATGGATGATCTCGCCACTGTCAGGGTGTGGCCTACTTATAAATGAGGGATATTTCTCCGTACTAATCCACATAAGACAATAGTCAAAGCCGAAGTCATCTGGAAACGACCTATTTTGTTCAATCACATTAACACCTAAATCATCCGTTATTCACACTGCTAAGCCTTCCCCCAGGGGGTTACGCGTTCATACATCTACTTTTTCAAGATATTTCTTAACCAATAGTAAAAATTGTAACCACCCCTCATCTCGACGTCTAATTTATACAACCTGAAACATTACAACATGTGATGTCTAAAGTATTTCCCAACTGTAAGCGCATAGTTAGAGGAGAATGCCAAAATGCCATGGCGCTGCATTTCGGCTTTGATCTGAAAGACGGGTACGCCCATTTTAATACCGAGTAACTTAGCTTCACGCGAGCGTGCAACCACGCAGCCGTCATTGTTGGACAGCACCACAACCGGCGTATCTTTTAAATCAGGACGAAACAGCTTCTCACAACTGGCGTAAAAGTTGTTGCAGTCCACCAAGGCAAATACAGGCATGGGACAGTCACGACTTACGGCGCATGTTTCGCACCACATTGGTGACCACACCAAATATCTCTAACTCTGCCCCTTCAGGAATATGAATGGGCTCATACGCCTGGTTTCTTGGGATCAGCTTGACGCACGGCCTTAGTTGAAGCTCCTTTACCGTGAGTTCTCCATGGATGCCAGCGATGACAATGTCACCGTGTTCTGCTTGAACAGAACGATCAACCACCAAAATATCATCTGGGTGAATCCCAGCATCAATCATTGAATCACCTTCAACACGCACAAAGAACGTTGCAGCCGGTCGCTTGATGCACAGCTCGTTGAGGTCGAGCGTTTGCTCAACATAATCCTGCGCTGGTGAGGGAAAACCAGCAGAAACACGTTCCATGAACAATGGAATACGAAGGCGCTTGGCTTTGATGAAGGCAAGTGCGCCGCTACGGCCTATCAGCGAGACACTCATGACGAACCTCGAAAAAATAGAATTAATACTGTTTGTTTATGGCTGTGTTGTAGTTAGGTGTTGGTCATAGCAGCAAACAGCAGACCTTGATCTGACTTTTCATTCTGCTTCATATACCGGAACCAGCTGAGATAGTGGGGTAGATATT
>NZ_VFRR01000107.1 GCF_006385675.1 Maribrevibacterium harenarium
CGTCTTGTACGATTTGCCATAGTGTCACCTGTTTAGTTGAGAGGTGCATTTTAACACCTCTATTCAGGTGGCCAAATTCACTATGCCACTACAACTACCCTAGCGATATCACTCAGATAGACCACAGCACCATTGGATAAAGTGATAATGGGTAGGTTTAATAGTGCATTCTTAGAAAACGCTTCAGTGTCAAATCTAATGTTGTATTCACCGCTTTCTCCTTCAAGCGTACCAGCTGGAACATTAATGCTTTGTTGCTTGAGTGCATTAGCTATAGAGGACGTTGTTAAACCGTACTCTTTCAAAACACGAGGATCAGCCTCTATTGACCAGGTTCTCTCCCCAACACCAGAACGAATTACTTTCGCTACAGTATCGAGTGAAGCTAACTTGTCTTGTAGATTCTTTGAATAGTGATCAAGTTGTTCCAGTGGAAGCTCACCATATACAGCGACAGAGGCCACTAAATCTGTGCGATGAAGTTCACGAATAACGGGAGATTCAGCTAATGATGGAAAAGAATCAATTGCTGAGATTTCAGTTCTTAGATTGCTGACAAATCTAACGGCATCCCCGCTTGGTTGCATTGTTGCTACGGCGTGAGCAAGATTGTTTTGTGCAGTACAGACAAATTCACTCAGCGATTCAACTGATTGAACAGCGTCCCATAGTGGCTCACATATTTTCCTTTCAACATCTGAAGGTGTTGCACCACGATAAATAACAGATACTTCCGCTTCGACAGGGCGAAAATCTGGAAAAGTCTCTCGTAGAAGGGTCGGTGCTGAAAACGACCCAACCGCTATAAACACTAACAGAAGTAAATTTGCTGCGGTCGGATGAGATGTAAACCATCTAATCATTTCGCTACCTCAATCCCAGTAAGCTTTTGCCCTGGTATTGCTGTTATCAGTGAATCGAGTATCAATTTGTCACCCGCATTTAGCCCGCTCGTAATTTTCACTTGGTTCTCTTGCATCAGACCAAGCTGGACTTCTCGAAACTCAATTTCATTATCTTCATTTAGCAATAGAACCTGATCTTGATGGATCGCAGATATTGGAATCGTAATTACACTTGAGGGCTGAATCGTTCTAAATACCAACTCAATTGGTTGATTTGGTAACAGCGGGAAGTTCTGAGCGGCTGATTGGCTCGAATATGGATCATCGACCCTTACTACGATTTGAAGGGTTCTTGCTCGGTTATCTAGCTCAGTACGAACAGATATAATCTCTGCCTTCCAAGATTCGCTTACGCTCCCAACTGTTCGCACTTCGGCAGAAACCAGTTTATTTAATGTCTGTGTTACAAATTCATTGTTCAGCGTGGAAGGTGGCGCATTTAGGCCGATTAAATCCCTGAA
>NZ_VFRR01000108.1 GCF_006385675.1 Maribrevibacterium harenarium
TTTATGGACGACGCTCGGCCAAAAATCGTGCTCAGAAAGCCATTGAGGCAACAAAGGAATGACGCACCGCACTTATCAAACTCGACTCAAAAATCTGAGTGCTGAATCTGATTTAGCGCTGTCGAGTTATGCGGCCATTTTCTCAAAAGCAGAACGCACGCTTTTTGCCCAAACCTTTGCTCAAGGTATTCGACCCACACAAACTCACAAAAGCGGCTTCCAACTTCGTTTTGGTATCACTGCTAGACAATATAACGCCATCCTCTATGGCCTTCGTGGCAAAGTCGAGTCCATCAAAGAGCTTCGCAAAGACCACATCCAAGCCGCTAAAGCACGCATCAAATCCTCCGAAAAAGCGGTCAAAGCGTTGGAACGTCGCTTAAATGCGGATCGCAAAACCGGGGCAGCCACCAAGAACAAGACGGCCTTTAAGTTGCATCACAAGAAGCGTCGCCTTGCTACTCAGAAACATCGTCTTGAGAAGCTGTTGGTCGCTGAAAAAGCGAGCAAAGTCTCTCTGTGCTTTGGCTCGCGAAAGCTTTTCCATGCTCAGTACCACCTAGAACAAAATGGCTATGAAAACCATTCAGACTGGAAGCGGGATTGGCAGACTTACCGTGATCGTCAATTTTCGGTGTTGGGCTCCAAAGATGAGTCTGCGGGTTGCCAGGGCTGTCAGCTAAAACGTATTAATGACCAGTGGCTTCTCCATTTGCGTCTACCAAATTCGGTCATCGTGCAAACGGGGCTCCCCAAGCAAGTTGTTATGCCTATTGCGCTGCCTTTTGGAGAAACGGAGATTGAGCAAGCATTGCATCGTGGTAGCGCCATCACGTACCGTTTCGTTCGTGACGAAAAGGGTTGGCGAGTTTTTCTCTCCACCGAAATCGAAGCGGCAAAGAAAAAGAGCATTGAGGCGCAAGGCGCGATTGGCGTAGACATTAACGTTCATCATCTCGCGGTGGTTGAGATGGATCGCAACGGCAATCCAGTCAACAAGCATCGAATCAATGTGCAGACCCACGGCAAAACCACACATCAACGTATGGCTGTGATTGGTGATGCAGTGAAGCAGCTTGTCGAGATTGCGCATCGAACTCGTAAGCCGATCGTGCTTGAAGCGCTGGATTTTAAGCGTAAGAAGCAAGACCTAAAAGCCAATGAAGATCGCCGCTACAACCGCATGATCAGTGCGTTTGCGTACTCAAAGATCATCGAAGTGATCAAGGCTCGGTGTCTTGATCGCGGCATAGAAGTAAAAGAAGTCAATCCTGCTTATACCAGTCAGATTGGCAAACATAAGTTTGCTGAGCGCTATGGCCTAACGCCCCATCAAGGG
>NZ_VFRR01000109.1 GCF_006385675.1 Maribrevibacterium harenarium
GCAAACCAAGCAAACCGGCATCTAAGTTAAAAGGAGCGAGTCCTATGAAAAATATTAGCATCCTAGGTATTGATTTGGCGAAACATGTTTTCCAATTACATGGGGTTAATAAAAGCGGTAAAGCTGTTTTAAAGAAACGCTTAAACAGATCAGAGCTAAAAGAGTTCGTTGCTAACCTTCCTGCATGTTTGATTGCCATGGAAGCCTGCAGTGGCTCTCATGCTTGGGCTCGAATGTTCGAAATGATGGGGCATAAAGTCAAAGTAATCTCTCCTCAGTATGTGAAGCCTTTTGTTCAGGTTCACAAGAATGACATGCGGGATGCCGCAGCGATTGCAATGGCAGCATCACACCAAGGTGTCCCCTCAGTCATGGTTAAAAGTGAAGAGCAGCTTGACCTGCAAGCGATTCATCGAGTGCGAGAACGCTTAGTACGTGAGAAAACAGCCATTGGTAATGAACTTAGAGGCATACTGGCTGACATGGGCGTCATTATCCCAACAGGTCATGCCAGTATTCGAGTGCTGCTACCTAGAATTCTAGAAGATGCGGAGCAGCCAATTACTTACCAAGGTAGACAGTTGCTATCTGATCTGAGAGAGCAATGGTTGGAAACGGAAGCGCACATACACCGCTATGACGTCATGCTTCAAACCTATGTGAAAGAGAATGAAGACTGTAAAAAACTATTAGAAATCCCGGGGATTGGGCCAATCAATGCTTCGTTGCTTCTGAGTTATGCTGGAGATGCAAAGCGTTTTGCCAGCGCCAGACATTTTGCGGCCTCGCTAGGCTTAGTCCCAAGACAGGCTTCTAGTGGTGGTAAAAACCGACTGCTAGGCATTAGTAAACGAGGGAATAAGCACGTTAGAAAGCAACTGGTACATGGTGCGCGATCGGCTTATCGGGTTCTGTTAAAAGAAGAATCCAGTGGTCGTTTAAGCGATTGGGCAAAACGCATGAAAGACAGCGGCAAACACGTCAATAAGATAGTCGTAGCTCTAGCGAACAAAATGGCTCGTATCGTTTGGTGCTTAATGATGAAAGAGACGAGTTATCAGCGTTAAAAGCTAAAACGGTACAACATTCGAAAACCCAAATAAGTTAAACAGGCACACCCAAAGCGTTGCGCAGACTATTAAGACAAAACAGATAAAATCGACTCATTTATCCTAAGCAGCGAGGTGGCTCTTAGAAGCCGAGTAGGAAGTTAGGAAAATGGGAGCACATCTCTTTATGGCCGAGCAGATATGCTCAAAAAAGTAGGCCGAATATAAGCGTGCAACTTTATTCTGTGTTATCGAAATAGCTTGCAACAGTCGGGCGGGTCCATATAA
>NZ_VFRR01000011.1 GCF_006385675.1 Maribrevibacterium harenarium
GGGTAAGTGCCCGAGCGTAAGCTTGGAGCACTCACAGCCGGGAACACTGTTCGCCCGGCGATATGGAATATTTTTCCATACAACTAGGAACGGTATCAAGCACCTGTTGGTATCTCAATTGGCATTGCCCAATTCCCACTCCATGGCACTAATCAAGAAGATCTAGTACGCCATGCGGATCAGGCCCTGTACCAAGCCAAACACGGACTTGATGGAAAAGTCTGTTTCTATCGCAAAGCAGATTAAGGCAGATCAATTCCTACCAATCTTGTGCACGTTGAAAAGTTTAGCACGAGTCAAAAAAGAAAGGCCGCTGGAATATCCAGCGGCCTTTTTGTTTATCACTTCGCCCTATACAGAGCTAAGCCATAATGATTAGTTCTTAGTTTTGTCTACGATACGGTTCGCAGCAATCCAAGGCATCATCGCACGTAGTTTCTCACCAGTTTGTTCGATTGGGTGAGCCGCGTTGTTACGACGACGTGCAGTCATTGATGGGTAGTTAGTCGCACCTTCAGTGATGAACATCTTAGCGTATTCACCATCTTGGATACGTTTTAGCGCGTTACGCATTGCTGCACGAGACTGCTCATTGATTACCTCTGGGCCAGTTACGTATTCACCGTACTCAGCATTGTTAGAGATAGAGTAGTTCATGTTCGCGATGCCGCCTTCGTACATTAGGTCTACGATTAGTTTAAGCTCGTGTAGACACTCGAAGTACGCCATTTCTGGAGCGTAACCTGCTTCAGTAAGAGTTTCGAAGCCCATTTTAACCAGCTCAACCGCACCACCACAAAGAACTGCTTGCTCACCGAATAGGTCAGTTTCAGTTTCTTCACGGAAAGTAGTTTCGATGATACCAGAACGGCCGCCACCAACACCCATTGCGTAAGAAAGTGCAACTTCTTTAGCAGAACCAGAAACGTCACGGTAAACCGCGATTAGGTCAGGAATACCGCCACCTTTAACGAATTCAGAACGTACCGTGTGACCAGGTGCTTTTGGCGCAATCATGATTACGTCTAGGTCAGCGCGTGGCTCAACTTGGTTGTAGTGGATAGAGAAACCGTGAGCGAAGGCAAGAGTTTTACCTTGTTGAATGTTTGGCTCGATTTCTTCTTTGTATAGTTTGCCTTGGAACTCGTCTGGAGTCAGGATCATCACTACGTCAGCTTGAGCAACCGCATCAGCAACGTCAGCTACTTTAAGACCGTGAGCTTCTGCTTTAGCGCGAGAAGAAGAACCAGCACGTAGGCCTACAGTTACGTCAACACCAGAGTCTTTAAGGTTACAAGCATGAGCGTGACCTTGTGAACCGTAACCGATGATAGAAACTTTTTTGCCTTGGATGATAGAAAGATCACAATCTTTATCGTAGTAAACTTGCATGTTATTGCTCCATAAAAGGGATTTTGTTATCTGCCGATAATACGGCTTGAGGGCTAAGATAAAGCAAACATTTCATTGCGTAAAATGATATATTTGCAAAACTATATGCCACTTTTTGCAACACCCATACTTACCCACAACCATAATGGGCGATAGGTATTACCATGGACACTAAGAGTCTCAGAATCTTTTTACACTTAAGTGAATCACTGAGTTTCAGTCGCACTAGCGAAGCCTACCATATGAGCCCGTCAACCTTGAGCCGTCATATCAAACAAATGGAAGATGTGGTGGGGTATCCTTTGTTTTTGCGTGATAACCGTTCGGTGCATCTGACGCCCGAAGGGGAAAAATTCATTATTTACGCCAAAGAAAGCCTAGGGGCATGGGAGCACTTTCAGCAATCCTTAGCCAACCAGTTTCAAGAACTCGCCGGGGAGATCAGCCTCTATTGCTCGGTGACAGCAAGCTATAGTTTCTTGTACACCATTTTGAGTGAGTTTCGCGGTCGTTACCCCAAGATAGAACTCAAGGTTCATACCGGTGACCCGGTGCCCGCCATGGAGCGGGTGTTAAATCGTCTGGAAGACATCAGTATCGCAGCGCGCCCCAACCATGTTCCGACTAATCTCGCTTTCAAACGGATCGCCATTTCCCCCTTGGTGTTTATTGCGCCAAAGGATCCTCAGGCACTGCGAGCCCTCAATGCCAATGAAGTGGGTAAAGTCGATTGGGCCACCGTGCCCATGATAGTGTCGGAAGATGGCATCGCTCGGGTACGGGTAGATCAGTGGTTCAAACAACAACAGGTAAAACCCAACATTTACGCCCAAGTCTCCGGCAATGAAGCGATTGTAAGCATGGTGGCATTAGGGTTTGGCATTGGCGTGGTACCTACTTTAGTACTGGATAACAGTCCGTTAGTGGACAGCGTACAAATACTCAAAGTCAGTCCAGAGCTGGAAGCATTTGACGTGGGGCTGTTTACCCTAAAGAAGAGTCTTGCCAACCCCATCATCAAAGCCTTTTGGGATCAAATTACTGACTAACTGGCTAGGGCTAGCGCCGCGTCGGATTGTAATAATTGTCCAAGTAGCCGAATGCTATTGCGCCGTATTTCTGCGGTGCGGTCGTTAAAATTCAAGCGCATACAGTGACGATATTTGCCCGTGGCCGAGAACATCTGCCCTGAGGCCACGTAGATTCCATGACTCGCAGCCACTTGCGCCAGCTTCACGGCGTCATATTGGTGACCCAGTTCCACCCAGAGCACAAATCCGCCTTGGGGATAACTGATTAAAGTATCAACAGGGAAATATTGACGAATATCGGCGAGCAAACGATCACGCCCATTTTGATACAAGGCGCGCATCCGCCGTAAGTGCTTGTCATAACCGCCATGGCGGATGAAATTTGCCACCGCAATTTGCGGCAGAATCGGACACATGGAACTGCTAACATATTTGATATGGGTGACCGTATCCCGATAGCGCCCTGGTGCAATCCAACCTACTCGAAATCCTGGGGCGAGGGTTTTTGATACGGATGAACAGAGCAATACACGACCATCCTCATCGAACGACTTGACACTTTTCGGCCTAGGGAATTCATAGGCTAAGTCACCATAAATATCGTCTTCGATGATCGCCACATCATACTCCCGGGCAAGCTCGTACAATGCCCGTTTGCGTGGCTCTGGCATAATGTAGCCCATGGGATTATTCACCGTCGGTGTCACCAAAATCGCTTTAATTGGCCATTGGTCTAACGCCATACGCAGAGCCTCCAAACTCATCCCTTCGGTTGGATGGGTAGGAATTTCCATCGCTTTGAGTTCCGCTGCTTTAATCGCTTGCATGGAGCCGTAAAAACTGGGGGACTCTACAGCGATGATGTCGCCACTCTTCGCCACCGCACGTAAACAAACCGACAAAGCTTCCTGACAGCCGGAAGTCACAATAATATCGTCAGGATGCAGCGAACAGCCAGAAGCTGCCGCTAAGCGTACCAACTGTTCGCGCAGGCTATAATCCCCACGAATATCCCCATAGGTCATGCCATCGTAAGGACGTTGCTTGGTCAGTTCCTGCAAGCTCTTAATCAATGGCTTTAGGGTCGCTTCTCTCATTTCTGGCATAGCATGCTGGAGCTGACACACCGCATTTTCGGTACGATTGGACAGCAAATTCAACACTTCTTCCCACTGGGAAACATCCAATGGGCGTTGCGGTGGACGGGAAATATTCGGCACCCCAGATTGTTGCTTCGCCTCTGGCACAAAATAGCCCGATTTCGGGCGCGCTTCGATGAGACAGTCCATTTCCAACAAGCGGTAGGCTTCTTGTATGGTGGAGATACTTACACCATGCTCTTTGGCCAGTTGTCGAACCGACGGTAGCCGATCGCCCGCCTTATAAAACCCCAGCTCAATGTGCTCTCGCAGCCGTTGAGCTAGCTCCGCGTATAGACTCATATTTACCTCCCCAACTCCATAAATCTAGTTATAAACCATATTTTGTTATTCATTAGCATACAGATTGGGGATTTTTTCTCCATACAGGCCATTTTAACAGCCTCTGTATGGGAAAATACCAATATAGCTGGACATACAAAATAGTAGCCCTACTTCTTAATATTCGTTTAAACCCAACCAAGGAAACGCTAAAGGAGAGGAAGATGATCGTTCCAGCATTGATTAATTTTATCGCAGAGCAATGGCAACTGTGGCGTACTCGCCAGCAACTTAAACAAGCAGATAGCCGTATCCTTGAGGATGTGGGGATCAGTGAAGAACAACGTCGTCAGGAAGTTTACAAAGCCAACCTATGGCGTCTTATTTGGCAAATTACACTAGGAAGAAAATAAAAAACCGCGCCAAGCAAAGGGCGCGGTTTTTTATTTGTATGACGGTTAGTCGCAATTTCAGCCACCAATTACAGTGACTTTTTACACAACCGCTTTACAGAGACAGGGTTTTCTCACCACGGGCAATACCAGATACGCCGGTACGCACAACTTCTAGCACGTGGGTGCCACCCAACGCCAGCAAAAAGCCATCCAACTTATCAGATTCACCCACTACCTGAACAGTATAGATAGAAGGTGTCATGTCGATAATATTGCCACGGAAGATATCCACCGTACGTTTCACTTCGGCGCGCTGAGCGCCAGAGGCACGCACTTTCACTAGCATCATTTCACGCTCGATATGTTGACCTTCCGTCAGGTCGACCAATTTCACCACATCAATCAACTTGTTCAGTTGTTTAGTGATTTGCTCAACTACCTGATCAGAGCCAAAGGTTGTCAGCGTAAGGCGTGACAAAGTTGGATCATCGGTCGGTGCAACGTTCAAGGTTTCGATGTTGAAGTTACGCTGGGAAAACAAACCTACTACGCGCGACAAGGCTCCCGGTTCGTTTTCCATCAAAACTGAGATAATGTGACGCATAATTAAGTTCGCTCCGTTTTGCTCAAGAACATATCACGCATGGCACCACGAGGAACCTGCATTGGGTAAACGTGCTCTTCCGGGTCTACAAAACAGTTGATGAATACCAACTTGTCTTTCATGGCAAAGGCTTCCGCCATTTTGCTGTCGAGCTCGTCTTTAGTACGAATTTCCACGTACTCATGACGGTAGGCCTGCATCAGCATTTTGAAATCAGGCAGGGAATCCATATAAGAGTTCGAGTGACGACCCTCATAGTTCATATCTTGCCACTGACGTACCATGCCCAAATAGCCATTGTTCAAACATAGAATTTTGACTGGCAAACCGTACTGTAGGCAGGTGGATAGCTCTTGGATGTTCATTTGAATCGAGCCTTCACCGGTAACACAGACCACGGTTTCTTCCGGCATGTTCATTTTCACGCCCATAGCCGCTGGCAAACCAAAGCCCATGGTGCCCAAGCCACCGGAGTTGATCCAACGGTACGGCTTAGCAAATTTGTAGTACTGAGCAGTAAACATTTGGTGCTGACCCACGTCAGACGCCACGAATGCATCGCCATTAGTGGCGCGCCAGCAAGCTTCAACTGCTGCTTGCGGTTTGATCTTGTCACTCGTTGTGTCGTAACGGCCACCGTGTACCTTGCGCCACTCGTTGATCTGCTTCCACCAGTTACCAATCGCTTCTTTGTTAGAGCGGGCCGGTGCTTCGTCGATCACGGTTAGCATTTCCTCTAATACCTGGCGCACTGGGCCAACAATAGGCACATCTGCACGAATGGTTTTAGAGATAGAAGCTGGGTCGATATCAATATGAATGATTTTCGCACCAGGACAGAATTTGTCCGGGTCGTTGGTCACACGGTCATCAAAACGGGCGCCCACGGCCAGAATCAAGTCACTATGGTGCATCGCCATGTTGGCTTCATAGGAACCGTGCATACCCAACATGCCTACAAACTGGTCATCCGTAGCTGGGTAACCACCAAGGCCCATTAATGTATTAGTTACCGGGTAGCCAAGCTGCTGGGCCAATTTGGTCAACAAATCAGCGCCACCGCCCATGATGACACCACCACCGGCGTAGATCATTGGACGCTTAGCGGCGATTAGTAGATCTACCGCTTTTTTGATTTGACCGCTGTGGCCTTTTGCCGGTGGGTTGTAAGAGCGCAAAGATACCGACTCAGGGTATTTGTACTCGTACTTTTCATTCGGCATGGTCATGTCTTTTGGAATATCCACAACCACGGGACCTGGACGGCCTGTGCTAGCAATATGGAATGCCTTTTTCAGGATCATCGGAATATCAGCTGGGTGCTTCACGGTAAAGCTGTGCTTCACGATTGGACGAGACACACCGATCATATCGGTCTCTTGGAAGGCATCTTCACCGATTAGGTAACTCATTACCTGACCGCAGATTACCACCATAGGGATGGAATCCATAAAGGCAGTCGCAATACCTGTCACCGTGTTAGTCGCACCAGGACCAGAGGTCACAAGGACGACGCCTGGTTTCCCAGTCGCACGGGCGTAGCCGTCGGCCATGTGTGTCGCCGCTTGTTCATGGCGCACAAGTACGTGTTTGACATCATTCTGACGGTGCAGTGCATCATAAATGTGCAACGCCGCACCACCGGGATAGCCGTAAATGTATTCAACTCCCTCATCTTTGAGGAAGCGGGCGATCATTTCACCACCGGATAATAAATCCACCTTGTTACCCTCTATCGTGTTCATCTATCTGCATCATTATCGATCACCTATTGTAACCGTATTGGTTCAGCAGATTAAAGTTACTAAGTCGAAGTTTGCGAAACTTATGAGATACTTAAGTCAATGAGCACTCAAACGCAAGCATTTGCAGTTGTGACACTGTCCGCGTTTTTCGCGAGGAGTAGCGCCGAACATACATTTCATGTTTCGACACCATGTGTACGGCGACCAAATATGGTCTAAATTGAAAGGGGCTGTTGGCCACCGGGAAGAGCAATATCAGCAGGGTGTTGCTGATTTGGTTGGCATTTTCGCAAGCTAGGGCGTTGGTGTCAACGAAATAGCGCATATAGTCAAGCAGTACTTGCGGGCATGCATTAATCATGGTGATATAGCGTCTATCACGGAATAGGAGTTTACATATGGCTTCCGATAAAGAATTAAACAAACAACGTATTATTGATGAGTTTTTGCGCTGCTTCCGCAAAATGCTAATGGAGCCAGAGCTATCGGCCGAGTTAGTACGTATTGCGAAAGAACACATTAACGAACCCAACGCCTACCAACGTATCGCCGAAGAAGTTTCGTCGCAAACTACTTTGAAAATCACCGAAGACCATTCCGAAGCAGATAAGCTTTTTATCAAACTGTTAATGGATGTGGTTAAAGGCGATTCAATGCTTTACTAATTTGCCAACTCATTAAAACAGATTGGCCCGCAGCTAAACCGTGCGGGCCATAATGTTGGTTAAAACGTGCTCTCTTCTGAACT
The DNA here is from genome assembly GCF_006385675.1 of Maribrevibacterium harenarium. GTDB lineage: Bacteria > Pseudomonadota > Gammaproteobacteria > Pseudomonadales > Marinomonadaceae > Marinomonas > Marinomonas harenarium. Next base: position 7,337 of record NZ_VFRR01000011.1, read on the forward strand.
ATCCTCCCCACAGGCGCTCGCCGAACTAACTACACGCATCAAATCTTGGGCGCAAGAGCTTGGTTTTAGTGATTGTCGCATTGTTGCCCCTGAGCTATCACAACACCGAGAAGAGTACGAAAACTGGCTAGCACAGGGCTATCAGGGGGAAATGGACTATCTCGCCAACCATATGCCACTGCGCTTTGACCCGGCAGCACTGCATGAAGGTACCCAGCGCCTGATCGTCGTCTCCATGCCTTACTTGCCGGAAAATGTGGCAACGGTGAAGCGTCTACAAAGTAAAGACAAAGCCTACATTGCCCGCTATGCCCTTGGGCGCGATTATCACAAAGTCATTCGTAAACGATTAACGGAATTGGGCAAACGCATCACTAATGAAGTCGCTGATCATGGCTACCGGGCCTTTGTCGATAGCGCTCCAGTACTAGAACGACACATTGCCGAACAAGCGGGTATGGGCTGGGTGGGCAAAAACACGCTACTCTTGACACCAAAAGCTGGCAGTTGGTTTCTACTTGGAGAGCTATTTACCAACCTGCCGCTCCCCGTGGACCCGCCAACCAAGCAGCGCCATTGCGGCAGTTGCCAAGCATGCATAGATAAATGCCCAACAGATGCCTTCGTCGGCCCATGGGTACTGGATGCGCGCAAATGTATTTCCTATCTAACCATAGAGTACAACGGCAGTATTCCGGTGGAATTACGCAGCAAAATGGGCAATCGCATATTTGGCTGCGACGACTGTCAGCTAGTCTGCCCCTGGACTAAGTTCGCCAACTATTCCAAGGAAGACGACTTTCAGCCACGCCATAACCTTGATGCTGCGGATCTGGTAGAGCTTATGCAGTGGGATGAAACAACATTTCTGGAAAGGACGGCAGGGTCACCAATTCGGCGTACGGGGTTTATCAACTGGCAACGTAATCTTGCTGTGGCCTTGGGGAATGCCCCTACCAGTCAAGCCGTTATCGCGGTGTTACAACAAACCTTTGCAGCAAGCCAATCAGAGTTAGTCAAAGAACATGTGATCTGGGCATTAGCACAGCATGGGGTCACATCATAAGATTTAGTCAGTTGCCGCCATAATGACTTGGTTACGCCCCTTACCTTTGGCGCTGTAGAGCGCCTCATCGGCACGACTCAACAATTCATCACCCGTTTCATCATCCCTGAGTTGCGCCACGCCGATACTGGTGGTGATATGGATATGCTGTATATCAAATGGTGTATTTGCTAGGGTTTGGCGCAGATGTTCCGCTATCTCCATGGCTTTATCTAACTCAAAGTATGGCAATAGCACGGCAAATTCTTCCCCACCCCAGCGGGCGACCATACCGTTCTCGCCAATGACTTTAGTAATGCAGGCCGCTGCATGCTTGAGCACTTTGTCACCAGTTTGGTGACCATAGCGATCATTCACTTTTTTGAAATCATCCAGATCAATCAATAAGAATCCTAGGGCGGTTCCTCGACGTCGGGAGACTTCCACATGCTCTTGAAATAGCTGATCAAAGCGCGTCCGATTATACACTTGGGTTAAAGCATCGGTATTCGCTAAACGGGACAGTTTCTGGTTAAGCTTGATTAACTCTAAATTTTGCTCCCGTAGCTCGGCGGTTTTATCTGCAACTCGCTGTTCCAACGCCTCATTATTTATCTGCAACTCGCGGCGTGACTCTGCCAACGAAGCAATAATGCGATTAATAGCAGCCAAGAGGGATTCGTATTCGAGGAAGTGTAGCCACTTTTTATTTGGATAGATTGGTTCGGGACGTTTCAAGTCTAGAAAACGCAACTCCCGATGCACTCCTCTTAGAACCCGACTCAATTCCTGATGCAGTAACCGTTTTAACAAAAGTGCAAAAACGATAAATTGCGAGGCAACAGCCACACCAATTAGGGAAAGATGCTCCATCGTGGATTTTGCATCGGTATGGAAAAAATGGGCGCACAGCCAATATACCAGCACCCCGACAGCCGCTGCAGCAGCGTAGCAAGCGAGTACCTTGAGTAATAACAAGTAGACAATACTGACGCGCTTTTTCACGATGCTTTTCCCATGCACAGTATCTTTTGTTTGGCTACAACCCACATTCTCACTTTGGCAGGCTATGAGAAGATACCTTGGCTAGCTAGACTAAAGAACAAATAAGAAACTACAACACCTAAAGTTACACTTCTGTAACAATTGGCAAGGAAAATAGCATATTTTGCAACCGAATGCCTTACAAACTTACACTTACTTACAAATGACCTTATTTAGTTTCTCTTCCCTGAACTCGAACCAGACCCTCCTGGGAAGTAGAAGCAACTAATTGACCTTGCCGATTAAAAATCTGACCTCGAACAAAACCACGGCCACCGGACGCTGAAGGGCTATCCGCAACATAGAGCAACCATTCATCTAAACGAAACGGTCGGTGAAACCAAATAGCGTGATCCAGACTGGCCACTCGTACACTCGGGTGCCCAATTGACACACCGTGGGGGTGCAACGCGGTTTCTAGAAAGCCATAATCGGTCGTATAAGCTAGCATCGAACGATGGATTGCTTCATTATCTGGCAAAGTATCGACGGCGCGAATCCACATATGACGCTTTGGAATGCTCGGGCGCGGTCGAAACGGGTTTTGGTTCTCGACAATGCGATATTCAATGGGACGCTCGGCTGTGAGCAAATCCCGAACTCGTTCTGGAATTTCCTCTGCGTGAGCGCGATACAATGCAAGCTCCGCCTCAAATGACTCCGGACCTGGCACGTTTGGCATGGCGTCTTGATGTTCTAGGCCCTCTTCAAAGCTCTGAAAAGACGCCGTCATCACCAACAAAGTTTGATCAAATTGGGAAGCGATTACCCGACGCACACTGAAGCTGCCACCATCGCGTACGTTTTCTACGCTGTAACGAATAGGGTGCTTGGCATCGCCCGGACGAACAAAGTAACAATGTAACGAGTGAGGCGTGCGATCGGTTACCGTCTGCTGTACCGCACTCAAGGCTTGGCCTACAACTTGCCCGCCAAAAACTTGGGGGAAACCTAAATCTTGACTGTGTCCAATAAATTCCAATTCAGACTGACGCTCCAGCGTCAATAAATGAACGAGATTAGCCAACACTTGGTTCATTGTTCCATCCTATGTAGATAAATGACATTACTTTGAAGGGGCACTAACCATATCATAAACACTGATGACATTCTCAGCGATGTCAATGAGCCGCTTGCTTTTATTCATCGCTGCTTTACGCAGTTGTTGGTAGGCTACTTCTTCGGACACCTTCTGGCTTACCATAATGACGCCTTTGGCACGCTCAATCACTTTGCGTTCCTCTAATGTGCGTTTGGCTTTGGCAAGTTCGTCACTGACTGCTTTGATGCGTTTCGCTTGATTATTGACCAACTCATACAGGGTGGTTGCTTTGGCGAAATTACTGATATCTTGCTCACTTTCGATAGAGAATGAAAACGTAGCACTAGGTCTTGGTGATAGAGTTTCACTATGTAAACTCAGGGATTGTAGACAGCCCATGTGGCGTTGTAATTCTTGCTGAGCGAGACGCTGCTTTTCACAACATACGGACAAGAGTTCCTCCATTACTAAGATTTCCACTTGACGCGTCGCATCAATGCGAGCAGTAGTGGTGGCAAACCAAACCTCGCTCATAGAGCTAGGTAAGGCTTCCTTTAGTAAGGCACGCTCAATGAGCACTCGGAGCCGCACAAGTTCTTGGGTGGCATTGCTGCATTCCACCTCGCGCCAAGCCTTGGCAAGCTTTACGCTAGACACGTCGGCAAAAATACCAAAGCAGCGCGCCTGATGCTCTTGGAAGGTCTGAATACGTTCTTGCTCCAAGGTAGAAAAGTGCCCCGCGGTAAAACCAATTAACCCCCAAGCTCGCTCTAATCCTGCGTATTCTTTTCCCTGTACCAGGTTAAAGAGCGCAACGAGCAACCGAGTGATATCTGGATCAGTGGACAAGTCTGCCGTTTCAAAAATGATCGCTAAGTATGACTCCATCAAACGACTGTAATAGTCAGTGTTTGCATCGACCTGGACCTCAAAGCGGTCGACCTTATCGCGGATTGCAGGCAGGGCTTCTAGAAGATGTAAGGAGCTGGCAATACGGCTATACACATTGCTAGAAAAAGAATCGCTTCGTTCAATATCAAGCGCTCTGATATGCTGAAGAAAACCCGCTAATACGGCATCTGTCTGGGTTCGTTCAGCCTGCAACTCGGACGCAAAACGCTCCCCTGACGAAACCAAGAAGCTATTTGAAAGACCGCGCTCCTTTTGTAGTTCGTGAATCAGTTCCGTTGTGGACTGCACCAATTGGCAGCTTGAGAGTAAGTAATCCAAACTACGGATTTCAGCCTTTTTTGCTGCGATCAAAAAGTGCTCGGTAGTGGTTGCTAGATCAAACATGTTAGTGGTCAAACTCTGATTGAACATTTCCCTTATTATGTCGCCTGATCGATCCCGTGACTACGAGGACGCTCCATAAAACCCAAACTAACCATAATTTAAATTTATCAACTCATCATCATTCAGCCAAAACAAGGGGAGTGCTTGAATCGATGCTAAAAACTTCATTACGCGCCGATCTCCCTGCTGTAGGAAGGACTTAAGCTGAGTTAAAGCGGCCTCAACCGGCAAGATGGCATGCAAGGGATGGGTCTTATTGTGTGCCTGAATGTAAAACGCACCAGCTGGGGAGGCTTGAGCCATTTTTAACAGTGCAGCAAACAAATCCCGTGAGATAAATGGTGTGTCACAGGGACACACTAATACGTGGGATGTCGTTGCATTTTCCAGCGCTACCAATAAGCCCGATAGGGGTCCCTGATGGGCATATTCTGGCCTATCAAACAGTAACGACACATTCTCGTAGCGTTCAGCAATCGAGCGGTAGGCTAACTCATTGCGATTAATGCTCAGCAGTGTCGTGGAGCATAGAGTGGTCATTTCACTGAGCACATAGTCTACAAATTCTCGCCCATGTAGCGTCATCAACCCTTTATCGGCTCCGCCAACGCGCCGTCCCTCACCACCAGAAAGCGCTACGCCAGTCACTTCTATAGCCATGTTTCATTGAACCCCTATCATTTCGCGAACCATAGACCCCTCTTAATTAGGCAACGCTCGCAGCCATCAAATGGGGAGCACGATGTAACCACATCTGTAACGCCTCATGTCGAGCTTCTTCATGGGTGAGCCCCACATGGATAAGACACAATACAACCGCCAAGGTCTCAATTACCGCCTGTTCACCAAAGGTATCATTACTCATTCCCAACCAGTGATCTCTGAGTCGAGAGAGATCTAAATTATCTTTTTGATGAATATGACCACTACTGGATTTGGTAAATTGACGCATACACGCCACACCGTTTTGTAAAAAGCTCACACAAACATCGCGCTCTGGGTTTACTTCTGCTTCGCCATTACCACCACGAAACACCGCCATGGAGTGATCGCCAAGAAGCTTCGCTGCCTCAAGGTGCAAAGTGTCATAACCAGAGTGAAAAACGCCATGTACCGAATGGGTTGCACCGAGTGGATTACATATACGCACGACCGTATTCACCGGCGAGCGTAGCCCCAGGGTATCTTTTAACGCCATTTGCTCGGCCAATTCAGGCGAATACGCCGCCAGAGGCAAATAGACAATATTCTCAGTGGATAGTGTTTTATACGCCTGTGTACGAGATTGTGCCACAGGGATGCCCAGCAACCCCACTACGTCTTCAACAAAAATTCGCTCTTCATTGTTAAAGCGGTAACCATGCATCACCACCTTGAAGCCGGCTTGTGCTAATGTCATCGCTGACAGTACAAACCAAGGCAATTCTGAGCGTTTCCCGGCGTAAGCTGGCCAATCGATATCAGGGCGCTGGCCTTTAGCAGGCTCTTCATGATTGCTGTCATCAGCAAACGTCACCCCAAGGTGTTCACGCGCAGCGCGGGTAAAGCCGACGGTTTCCTCGACGGTTTCTTCACGCATACGAATTAACATCCAAAAAGCCCCCACCTGCTCAGGTTGCACGTCGCCAGTAAGAATGCAGTTCATCGCCTCGTAGGCTTGTTGCTCCGACAAGGTTTTAGCACCACGCTTACCGCGGCCAAGCTGCTGTACAAATTGAGTAAAATGACGTCCACGCATTAGACCGCCTCCACTGATGTTAAAAATCGTTTTAATTCTGGGATACAAGAGCCACAGTTGGTGCCGCAGGACAAGGCTTCACCAAGCGCTTCAACTGAATCACATCCTGCTTCAATCGCGTCTTGAATCGAAACACTGCCAGTTTGGAAACAGGAGCAAATAACGTCCCCTTTGTCGACAACATCTACCGGTGAACCAGCTAGCACACCCATACGAGCTAATGGCTCTTGGATGGATTGACCTATACGTTCCATCACCCAGTTTTTGGAATTTAAATCAGGCGTTGTCGAGAAATAGGCTACCAGTCTGAGTTCACCCGCCTCATAGTAGGCAAAACGCTGATCCCCATTAATTGGGTTAGTGTACTCTAACCACTCGCCTGTTCCCCTACCGTTCACACCGACCAATTGCAGGCAAAGAGACGACAAGGAAACCGTATCAAATAGTGCGACTTCGTAGCGTTCACCGCCTTCAGAACCAACACGACACCAATGGTCAAATAGATCAGTACGCAGTGAGTCGCCGGATAACACTGTACCGTAGTAGGCCACTTTTTGTGGTTCGATGGCTACACTGGCATGTTTAGATTCAGGCTGCCCAGATAGCGCATCCACCACTTGTGGAATTAGGCGAGACACCACGCTGTGGTTGGTATTTTGATCGTTCCAATGTATTGGGACGAAAAGATTTCCCGGCGTTTGGTCTGCGGTAATTTTCGCTGGCAAACAGGCTTGTCCAACTGGGGATTTGAGTCGGAGTAACTGCCCTTCTTGAATTTTTAGAGCATTCGCATCCGCCGGAGAAATCGCCACATAGGGACGATCCGTATGCTGGTTCAAAATGGGGGCACGCCCAGTGCGGGTCATGGTGTGCCATTGGTCACGCACACGGCCTGTATTGAGCACAAAGGGGAAATCGCTACTGGTAGAGATAAATGGTATTTTCGGTAGAATCGGCAAACAGCGTGCTTTTTGATCGGGGGTGAAAAATTTCCCATCCACAAACATCCGCTTGGTGCCATAGGGCTGATCTTGTGTTACCGGCCACTGGATCGGGCTTAGCTGATCGTACTCTTGGCGCGTAAGTTGACTCATCATGCCGATGTTAAAGTCTCGCTGACCATTGTTTTCAAATGCCGATAAGGCGGCGTGCTCAACAAAAATCTCGTGGGGATGTTCATAGCTAAAGGCCTTTTGAAAACCTAGGCGTTTTGCCACTTCACAAATTGCCCACCAATCATGGCGCACTTCGCCCGGCGGCGGCAGAATACCACGCTGACGAGAGATACAACGCTCGGAATTGGTGACCGTACCATCTTTCTCTGACCATGTGGTGGCAGGTAACAGCACATCTGCTAGGGTCGCGGTATCAGTGCCGGCGTAGCAATCGCTGACAATGACAAGCTCACATTTTTTTAATGCTCGACGCACTTGATGACTGTCCGGCAAACTCACGAGAGGATTCGTCGCCATAATCCACAGCACTTTGATTTGTCCCGCCTCGACCGCTTGGAACATATCCACGGCTTTTAAGCCATTTTCGGTCGCCATCGCTGGCGCTTGCCAAAAACGCTGCACTGTCTCAATCGCACCGGGCGTTGCAAAATCCATATGGGCTGCAAGTTGGTTAGCTAAGCCGCCAACCTCACGTCCGCCCATGGCGTTTGGCTGCCCCGTGATGGAGAATGGTCCCGCACCTTCTTTGCCGATGCGGCCAGTCACTAGGTGACAATTTATGATGGCGTTGCCTTTGTCGACCCCGCTAGAAGATTGGTTCACCCCTTGAGAATAGAAAGTCAACGTTTTCTCGCATGACAACCAAGTCGCCACAAGCTGGTCAAGCTGAGCTTGAGACAATCCTGTCGCCAAAAGGGTTTGGCATTGACTACTGCTGATTCGTGCCGCTTCAAGGGCAGACTCAACGCCGTTCACATGGGCGTTAATGTAGTCCCGATCAAGCTTGTCGGCACGCTCAGTTTGCCAAAGTAGATAGTTAAACACATGGGCATCAGAGCCAGGTTTTATCGCTAGATGCAAATCCGCTAGGTCACAAGTTGCTGTTTTACGCGGGTCAATCACGATGACTTTCAATTCAGGGCGACGCTGTTTTGCCGCTGCAATACGCTGATACACAATCGGATGGGTCCACGCCGCATTCCACCCCACCATAATGATGCACTCGGCGTGATCAATATCGTCATAACTACAGGGTACGGTATCACTGCCAAAGGCACGTTTTTGCGCGACCACCGCAGACGCCATACACAGTCGGGAATTGGTATCCACATTCGCAGTGCCTAGAAAACCTTTGGCGAGTTTGTTGGCGACGTAATAGTCTTCCGTCAGCATCTGTCCTGACAAATAGAAACCCAAACCGCCGGGGCCCTCATTTTCAATCGTGGTGCGAATTTTGTCGGCGATTAACGTCAATGCCTCATCCCAAGTGGCTTTAGCACCATAAATAGTCGGTTCGAGCAAACGCCCCTCTCTACCCAGAGTCGCGGCCAGACTGCTACCTTTTACACACAAACGTCCAAAATTGGCGGGGTGGTCTTTATCTCCCTTTACAGAGCTAAAGCTCGTGTGATCATCATTTTGAGTCACTTCTACTCCACATCCAACACCACAATAAGGGCAGGTCGTTTTGTAAGTTGTATTTCTCACAGGAATGCTTCCTCTTCTAAAACGCAAAGAGGCCCAATGTCCTTCGGTTACACCGAAAACATTGGGCCTCTTTGCCACTCCCATCTTTAACAGTTCGATGGGGTTAAATTGTTATCGTACTGTAAGCAATATCCACGCCAACGACGCTTTTTGAGAAGATAACCTCGGCACTATACGGCACCACAGTAAAATACCTCGATGAAAACTGACGCCCCTCCGCTAACGCAAAAATCAAAATGCAACGTTACGATGCACGATGGCTTTAGCAACGCACCAAAAACCAACATTTTTAATCCCGCATCATAATTATCAGGTTGAAGATGGCATTATGGAAAAGCCAAAGACATAAAAAATTCTTATTTTTCAAACAGATAAAAAAATAGGCACGCTCTATGCTTAGGACTATCCATAGCAACATTTCACCTAATCCCATGATGCGGACAGGTGTCAGATAGCACCGGGACACCTTTTTTGAGGTGATCCAACGGCTTGATGCGATGACGTATCAGGTTTACGAGCAACGACGCTCGATGTGGCTCCACTTAATCAGTGAAGCGACATCGAGCGTTTTTTTTTGCCTTATCTACCAATTACAACATCACAATTTAACGGGGAACAGCAATGAAGAAACTAGGAATCAAGACCGCAACACCATCATTTAGCCTTGGCAAATTGGCTGCTGCCTGTTTGGTAGCCGTTGCTTGTCAAGCACAGGCAGAGATAGGTTGGCCAGAAAAGGAAGACCTAAAGTTCGGCTTTATTAAGCTAACCGATATGGCGCCTTTGGCTGTGGCTTATGAAAAAGGCTACTTCGAAGACGAAGGTCTTTATGTGACTCTTGAGGCACAAGCGAACTGGAAAGTGCTACTAGACCGTGTCATAGATGGTCAATTGGATGGTGCCCACATGCTGGCAGGTCAACCTCTAGGCGCCACCATCGGTTTCGGTACACAAGCTCACATCATTACCGCATTCAGCATGGACTTAAACGGTAACGGCATCACGGTTTCCAACGACGTTTGGGAACAAATGAAAGAATACATTCCTAAAGGTGCAGACGGTAAACCGGTTCATCCAATCAAAGCTGACGCACTAAAACCTGTTGTTGAAAAATTCAAGGCCGAAGGTAAGCCATTCAACATGGGGATGGTATTCCCTGTTTCCACACACAACTACGAGCTTCGTTACTGGCTAGCGGCGGGCGGTATCCACCCCGGTTTCTACGCACCAGCGAAAGGCGACATCAGCGGCCAAATTAACGCCGACGCTCTACTATCTGTGACCCCACCACCACAAATGCCAGCGACACTTGAAGCCGGCACCATCCACGGTTACTGCGTGGGCGAGCCATGGAACCAACAAGCCGTATTCAAAGGCATTGGTGTTCCAGTTATCACCGACTACGAAATCTGGAAAAACAACCCAGAGAAAGTATTCGGCGTAAGCAACGAGTGGGCTGAACAATACCCGAACACTCACCTACGCGTCGTGAAAGCCATGATCCGTGCGGCGAAATGGCTAGACGACAACAACAACGCGAACCGTCCAGAAGCAGTAGAAATTTTGTCTCGTAGCCAATACGTGGGCGCGGACTACGACGTTATAGCCAACAGTATGACCGGCACCTTCGAATACGAAAAAGGCGACGTGCGTGAAGTACCAGATTTCAACGTGTTCTTCCGTCACAACGCTACCTACCCGTACTACAGCGATGCAATTTGGTACCTGACGCAAATGCGTCGTTGGGGACAAATTGCTGAGCCGAAAGCCGACTCATGGTACATGGACATCGCTAAGAAAGTTTACCGCCCAGACATCTACGCAATTGCGGCACAAGACCTCATCGACGAAGGCGTGATGGATGCGAAAGACTTCCCTGACTTCAAAACGGAAACCGGCTTCAAGCCTGCTCAGACTGGCTTTATCGATGGCATAACCTACGACGGCCGTTATCCAAACAGCTACCTTGAGAGCTTCAAAATCGGTCTAAAAGAAGGCGATACTCTGTAATTTGAACTGGTCGGAAACGACTCTCGGACCCTTCCACTGCACAGGGATGTGCACCCTTAATTGCTTAATTTTTGAGGCCAAGTTATGACTATCTCAAGCTTAACTTTTAAACCCGTTACCAACTGGGTTAGCCAGTTATCCATTAAAAACATGCTTCTACCCTTGGTGGGGATTCTGGTATTTCTTGCCTTTTGGCACGTGGGCGCCAGCAAAATTCAAACGTCATTAGGTACTTTCCCTGGCCCTGCTGCCGTTTACGAACAAATGCAAAACTTGGTTGCCGATCACCAGCGTGAACGGGAAAAAGAAGCAGAGTTTTATGAGCGCCAAGAAAAGCGTAATGCTGCTCGTATTGAAAAAGATCCAACCTATGAGCCAACGGTTCGTCCATACACAGGCAAGCCCACTTTCTTTGACCAAATCGGCACCAGCCTTTACACAGTGCTCGCCGGTTTCTTGCTAGCAAGCTTAATCGCCATCCCCGGTGGTATCGTCATTGGCTTGAACACCGCGGTTTACAACGCGTTTAACCCTCTTATTCAAACCTTTAAACCGGTATCGCCGTTAGCGTGGCTACCCCTTGTTACCATGGTGGTCAGTGCCGTTTACGTGTCCGACGATCCAATGTTCTCCAAGTCATTTTTGACTTCCATGTTTACCGTGACCCTTTGCTGCCTATGGCCAACTTTAATTAATACCGCGGTAGGTGTCGCAGCAATCGACAAAGACCTATTAAACGTGTCGAAAGTACTACGTTTGAACTGGTTAACCCACGTTATCAAAATTGCCATTCCATCTTCTATCCCACTGATGTTTACCGGTCTGCGTCTATCACTTGGTATTGCTTGGATGGTGTTGATCGCTGCCGAAATGCTGGCGCAGAACCCTGGTCTCGGCAAGTTCGTTTGGGACGAATTCCAGAACGGCAGTTCACAATCCCTTGGCCGCATCATGGCCGCGGTAATCGTCATTGGTCTGATTGGGTTCTTACTCGATCGCACCATGCTCATGATTCAACGATACGTGTCTTGGGACAAATCCCAAGTGTTGCGATAAGAGGAAATTACCATGTCGACTTACTTAGATATTAGCCATGTATCAATCGAATTCCCGACGCCAAGAGGATCATTCAAAGCCCTAGACCAAGTAGATCTGAAGATTGCTAAAGGGGAATTTGTATCTCTTATTGGGCACTCCGGTTGCGGGAAATCAACCGTTCTAAACATTGTTGCCGGTCTCTACGACGCCACCGAAGGCGGTGTCATGCTTGGTGGCAAAGAAGTAAAAGGCCCTGGGCCCGAGCGTGCTGTGGTATTCCAGAACCACTCTTTGCTGCCTTGGTTAACGTCTTATGAAAATGTTGAGCTAGCCGTGAAGCAAGTATTTAAAGGCAAGATGAACAGGAAAGAAATGCACGATTGGATCTGCCATAACTTAGACCTAGTGCACATGGGTCACGCCAAAGACAAACGTCCTTCAGAAATTTCTGGCGGTATGAAACAGCGTGTCGGTATCGCCCGGGCGTTGGCAATGGAACCCAGCGTTCTTCTGATGGATGAACCATTCGGTGCATTGGACGCCCTAACCCGTGCGCACTTGCAAGATTCCTTGATGGAAATTCAAGCGGATCTAAACAACACCGTCATCATGATCACCCATGACGTAGATGAAGCCGTGCTGCTTTCCGATCGAATTGTCATGATGACCAATGGCCCGGCGGCGACCGTGGGTGAGATTCTGCATGTGGATCTTGAACGTCCTCGCGATCGCTTAGCGTTAGCCAATGATCCCCGCTACGTGGATTACCGTGCCCAAGTCTTGACTTTCTTGTACGAAAAACAAAAGAAAGTCGAACCACTGGATAAGCACCGCGAAGCGAAAAAGACACCGATTGTTCGCCCTAGCGCGAAACAGGCTTAACAGGACATTCCTATGCGCGAACATTTGGTCATTATCGGCGGCGGCATGGCAGGGGTAAAACTAGCCAAGACCCTGAGCGAACAAGAACAGCATCTGTATGACATTACCTTGATCAGTGAAGAAGCCAACGTTGGCTATAACCGCATCATGCTGTCTCCACTACTGGCTGACGAAATTTCCGAGTCAGATATGGCGCTGGTTGACTTATCTGCAATGCAGCAGTCAAACGTCAATATTCTTGCTGGCACCCAAGTGACCAAAGTAAAGCTAGACAGCAGCCAACTGACGCTATCAAACCGGCAGATTTTGAGCTTCGATAAACTGGTATTCGCCACCGGCTCGCGCTCACGTATGCCAGAGAGCAGTGAACAACTGCACGAAAACCTAATCGGCTTTCGGGATTTAAACGATGTTGCCAAGATGGCTAATCTACCAGACAACAGCTCAATCGTAGTTGTCGGCGGGGGGCTGCTAGGACTTGAGGCCGCGGTTGGTTTAGTGAAACGGGGGCATCGCGTTACCGTGGTGCACCGTTCTTCACACCTATTAAACCGTCAGCTGGATACCCAAGCGGCTGCGTTACTGCAAGCCGAACTGGAAGCACAAGGGGTGCATTTCATTCTGCTCGATGGTCTTAAAGAACTGATTGATGAAGGCACAAACCGTATCAAGCGCATTAGTCTGAACTCAGGACGGGAATTAGATACTGACTGTGTCGTGATGACAGCAGGCATTGTACCGGAAGTCAGCGTGGCAAAAGACGCAGGCCTTGAGGTCAACAAAGCCATTGTGGTCAACGAGTGGTTAGAAACGTCTTGCCAAAATGTGTTTGCCCTTGGGGAATGTACCGAATACCGCAAACAAACCTTTGGCTTAGTGGCCCCCATTTGGGATCAAGTGGATGTGTTGGTCGCACGCTTGGTAGGAAGCCATAAAAACTACCGCGGGCCATTTCAAGTTAAACCGACACCAGTGAAATTAAAGGTGTCAGGGATCAACCTATTTTCGGTGGGTAATTTGGATGAATTCGAAGGCGGGCAATCGTTCGTGTTCAAAGACCCAAGTGCTCGCCACTACCGCCGCCTAGTGGTCAAAGATGGCAAATTAGTCGGCGCAATTCTGTTTGGCAATGTTGCCGATGGCGGCTGGTACTTCCAGCTAATTCAAAACAATACCGATATAACTCCGTTCAGCGATCGCCTGCTTTTTGGCGAAACCTACTGCCAAGCCAGTTAAGCTGAATTCACCATTAGGATTGAATTATGTCTACTACAACTTTACCCATCGGTGCAAAACCACGAATCGTCGTCGTAGGTAACGGCATGGTCGGACACCACTATGTTGAACAACTGATCGAAGCCAACGCGCAAGATCATTATGAGATTTTGGTTTTTGGCGAAGAAAAATACATCGCCTATGACCGGGTGCATTTGAGCGAATACTTCACTGGTGCAACCACAGAAGATTTGTCACTTACCACCACCGGATTCTACGAGCAAAACGACGTTCAGTTTTACGCTGGCAACAAGGTCGCCGGCATCGATGCCCCTACTCGTACCGTTACTTTAGAAAACGGCAATGTGGTTCATTACAGTGCATTGGTCTTAGCAACGGGCTCATACCCATTCGTCCCGCCAATTGAGTCCCATTCAACGGAAAATACCTTTGTTTACCGTACCTTTGATGACCTAGATGCCCTTAAGGCCTGCGCAGCAAACAGCAAAGTGGGCACCGTTGTAGGTGGTGGGCTACTTGGTCTTGAAGCCGCTAACGCCCTAAAAAGTCTCGGCCTCGAAACCCACGTTGTAGAGTTCGCGCCACGCCTAATGCCGGTTCAGCTTGACCCAGTTGGTGGCCGTACTCTGAAGAACATGATTGAAGGTTTGGGAGTTTCTGTCCATGTGGATACGGCGACGCAAAATATCATCGCCGGCGAAACCTGCTTCCATCGTATGAACTTCACCAATGGTGAACATCTTGAAACCGATTTGATCCTTTACTCAGCGGGTATTCGTCCTCAAGACGCGTTGGCGCGCAGCGCTGGTTTAGCAGTCGGTGCTCGCGGCGGTATTGTCGTTAATAACTTCTGCCAAACGTCACAAGAAAACATCTACGCCATCGGCGAATGTGCCCTTTGGAATGAGCGTATTTTTGGTCTTGTTGCGCCGGGTTACACCATGGCGAAAGTGGCCGCAGATCACTTGATTAGCAAGACCGGTAAAAAGTTTGAAGGTGCTGACATGAGTACCAAACTCAAACTATTGGGCTGTGACGTGGGTTCCATTGGCGATGCGCACCAAGCGACACCAGGCGCGACATCGTTTGTTTATCACAACGAACGCAAAGGCGAGTACCGTAAAATTGTTGTATCCGAAGATGGCAGCAAGCTGCTTGGTGCCGTGCTGGTGGGTGACAACAGCTACTACGATACCCTACTGCAATACTATTTGAACGGCATTGATCTACCGAAGAACCCAGAGTCACTGATTCTACCTAACACCGGAGATGCACCAGCACTGGGTGTCGACGCCCTTCCTGCCACCGCGTCGATTTGTAGCTGTCACAACGTGACCAAAGGCGATATCGCACAAGCCGTTGCCAATGGCGCATGTAGCGTTGGGGACGTTAAAGGCATGACAAAGGCGGCAACGGGCTGTGGTGGCTGTGCGGCACTACTGAAAAAGGTGGTCGATAACGAATTGTTGGCGCTAGGTGTGGAAGTCAGCACAGACATTTGTGAACACTTTGCCTACACCCGCCAAGAACTATTCCATTTGATCAAAGTGGAAGAAATTAAGTCCTTCCAAGATCTACTTCATTCGCATGGCAAAGGCCATGGCTGCGATATTTGCAAACCAACGGTGGGCTCCATTTTAGCCAGCGTCTGGAATGACTATGTATTGGATGCCTCCCATGTAGGCCTTCAAGATACCAACGACCGCTACCTAGCAAATATGCAAAAAGACGGCACTTACTCCGTCGTACCACGTATTCCGGGCGGAGAAATTACGCCGGAGGGACTGATTGCCATCGGTGAAGTGGCGAAACGCTACAAGCTTTACACCAAGATCACTGGCGGTCAGCGTATCGACCTATTTGGCGCCACACTTTCTGATCTGCCTAAAATCTGGGGCGAGCTGATTGATGCCGGTTTTGAAACGGGTCAGGCCTACGGTAAGTCGGTGCGTACTGTGAAATCTTGCGTTGGTAGCACTTGGTGCCGTTACGGCGTCAATGATTCGGTTGGCATGGCGATTCGTATCGAAGAACGCTACAAGGGCTTGCGAGGCCCACACAAGATCAAGTTCGCTGTCTCCGGTTGTACCCGCGAATGTGCCGAAGCACAAAGCAAGGACATCGGCGTGATTGCTACCGAAAAAGGCTGGAACCTGTACGTGTGTGGTAACGGTGGTATGAAACCCCGTCACGCGAACCTATTCGCCACCGACCTTTCCGATGAAATGCTGATCAAGTACATCGACCGGGTCTTGATGTTCTACGTGCAGACAGCAGATCGTTTGCAACGTACCTCCGTGTGGATGGATAACCTAGAAGGTGGTTTGGAATATTTACGTGATGTGGTGATTAACAACAGTCTAGGCCTCGCCGAAGAGTTGGAACTGCAAATGCAACACATCGTCAACACCTTCCAATGTGAGTGGAAAACTACCCTGAATAATCCACAAGCACTGAAGAAATTCCGTCAGTTTATCAACACAGATGCCGCCGATGACCACGTACAGTTCGTTGAAGAACGTGGCCAAATCCGTCCGGCGACGGAAATCGAAAAATCTCAACTGATTGCGACTGTAAGCTAGGAGCGTACTATGAACTTTACTTATGTATGTGACATTTCCGATCTCGATTTAGACGTTGGTGCGGCGGCTCTCATTAATGGCCAACAGATAGCTTTGTTTAAGGTAGCGAACAATCGGGTTTTCGCTATTTCTAACTGGGATCCAATCGGTAAAGCGAACGTGCTCTCTCGTGGTATCGTGGGTGATCTTGATGGCGACTTTGTCGTCGCAAGCCCTCTTTATAAACAACACTTCTCACTTTCTACCGGGAAATGTCTAGAAGAAGACGTTTCTGTGCAAGTTTGGCAGTCAAAAGTGGAAAGCAGTAAAGTATTCGTAGCCGTAGAGTAGCTTTAATAACAATTAAGCAAGCGCTGCGTGCAATCCGTATAGCCCGCCTTATCCACAACATGCTATGTTTGGTATGAGTCTGATTGTCGGAGCGCTGCCTACGAGGAGAACACACTGTGGCCAACCAACTGATAGACCGCTTTGGTCGTAACATTGACTACCTGCGTATATCAGTGACGGATCGCTGTGATTTTCGTTGTACCTATTGCATGGGGGAGGATATTGAATTTCTTTCCCGTGACAAGGTATTGAGCCTAGAAGAAACCTACCTGTTAGCCCGTACCTTCGTCGAGCTCGGCGTAAAACGTATTCGTGTCACCGGTGGTGAGCCTCTGGTACGTAAGGGCATCATCCGCTTGTTGGAACAGATCGCAAAGCTACCCGGCTTAGATGAACTGACTATCACAACCAATGGCTCCCAGCTCACCCGCTACGCTAGGCCATTATTGGATGCCGGCGTCGCCCGCATTAACATCAGCTTGGATACCCTAAAGCGTGAGCGATTTTTGCAGCTCACCCGGCGCGATCAGCTTGATCAAGTATTGGCGGGAATTGATGCGGTAGCCGCTCTCCCTTTCCAACGCTTAAAGCTGAATGCCGTGGTATTGCGGGACCGCAACTTTGATGAAGTTGGCGATTTAGCTCAGTTCGCTATCGATCGCGGCATGGATATCAGCTACATCGAAGAAATGCCACTAGGCGTGATTCAAGATCATGATCGTGCTAAGTGTTATGTTTCCAGTGATGAAATTCGCGCAAAACTGTCAGAGCAGTTTCAGCTTGTTCCCGTCGCTAGCAAAACCGCCGGTCCAAGTGACTATTATCAACTGACTAATAGCACGAGCCGTATTGGCTTTATTTCCCCCCATAGTCACAATTTTTGCGGCGACTGCAATCGCGTCAGACTAACCTGTGAGGGGCGTTTATTACTCTGTTTGGGCAATGAGCACTCGATGGATTTGAAAACCATTATCCGCACCAATCCAGATCATGATGCCTTACGCAAGGCCATTATCGGCGCCTTGGATTTAAAACCCGAAAAACACCATTTCAATCTTGATCAAGAGCCAGATATCATCCGCTTTATGAGCGCCACTGGCGGTTAACCCATTAATAAGGCTTGTTATGAAAACTCCATCTCCATTTCGTCCATTAAATATTTGTGTATTAACGGTATCGGATACTCGCGGCCTTGCCGAAGATACATCGGGGGAAGCTCTAGTTACCTTGCTGCAAGATGCAGGTCACCAATTATATGACCGTAAAATTGTAAAAGACGATGTTTATGCCATGCGTGCTGTGGTTTCCAACTGGATCGCAGACAGTGAAGCCCACGTCGTCTTGATTACCGGCGGTACTGGCTTTTACTCTCGTGACAGCACCCCTGAAGCTATTAGCCCATTGCTGGATAAGCACATCGATGGTTTTGGCGAGTTATTCCGCCAGATTTCTTATAACGAAATCGGTACCTCAACCATTCAATCTCGTGCTCTAGCAGGCCTTGCTAATAAGACCTTAGTGTTCTGCCTACCCGGTTCTACTGGCGCTTGCAAAACAGCTTGGAATGGCATTATTCAGGAGCAGCTGGACTCCCGTCACCGTCCATGTAACTTTGTTTCTATGCTACTTGGCCCACTACAAGGTTAATTTTCAGGAGCCACCATGCTGTTAGCTTTCCATGACGCACTGACCAAACTGGCGCAACAAACCGAAGTTTTGGCGACATCCCAGGTATTACCCTTGGCACAATGCCGTCAACGCTTTGCTGCGAGTGACATTCATGCGCCAATCCAAGTACCACCAGCAGCGAACAGTGCGATGGATGGCTATGCCCTGCGGCAGGAAGATTGGCAAGAAGGCGCACCGCTACCGGTAAGCCAGCGCATTCCGGCAGGACACGCTCCTAGTGAATTAACACATGGAACCTGTGCCCGAATCTTCACCGGTGCCGAAATTCCACCGGGGGCAAACTGCGTGGTTATGCAGGAAAATACCGAAATTGTCGATGACGGTTTAGTACAGTTTACCAAAGCACCGATTCCCGGCGACAATATCCGCCCAGCCGGTCAGGATATTGAAGCGGGACAGATTGTGTTACGCCGTGGGGAGCAAATCTCCCCACGACATATCGGTATGTTAGCCAGCCTTGGCATTACCGAGGTTGCAGTTTATGAACCGTTGAAAGTTGGCGTGCTGACTACCGGTGATGAGCTCATTATGGGCAATCAACCACTTGGGGCGGGACAAATTTACAACAGTAACGGCCCTATGTTGTGCGCCTTGATCGAGGAATTGGGACATCAAGTCGTGATGGTACGCCACAGCGAGGACAAAGCCGACGCCACCATCGCAACTTTGAAAGAGATGGATCAGGACTGCCATGTGATTTTATCCTCTGGTGGGGTTTCCGTCGGTGAAGAAGACCATGTAAAAAATGCCATTGAAACCATCGGCAACCTATCCTTCTGGAAGGTAAATATTAAACCCGGCAAACCCCTCCTATTCGGACAATTGCCTAACGCTAAATTTATTGGCCTACCAGGGAACCCCAGCTCGACCCTGGTGACGTTTCACTTATTTGCTCGCTATGTGCTGACTAAAGCCGCAGGTGGTAACGCAACGCTACCGCTAACCTTTAAGGTAAAAGCGGGGTTTACTCGCTCTAAAACAATCTCTCGCGATGAGTTTATCCGCTGCGCCATTCAGAATGGTATTGCCACACCTCACCCGCAACAAAGCTCTGGTGCCCTGTTTGCCGCTTGTGCCACCGATGGCTACTTGCACGTGCCAGCAAATCATCACATAGATCAAGATTCTGAATTCGACTTTTTCCCATTTTCTGGATTCTAGGCTAGTCTGAAGCTATACACAGTGATGGCAAATGCCTAGAGGTAAACAATGCGGGACAAACAGTGGGAACAGGCGCTTTACGACCATCAACATGCCATGATCAAGCGGCTGGATAGTCATCGTAAAAAGGACAAAACAGACAGTTTAACCAGTGACGAAATTATGGCGGTGGAGCATGCTTTCCAGTTACTGGTAGCCTCGATGCTGGACTTAGCCAAGTACGTGCTAAAAAATCACTACCAAGTAAACATTGAAAATCGTAGCGAAGTGTTGGCAAGCTTGCTTGAACACAAAGAAGTGACGTTCGAACAGGGGGAGCAAATTCGTGCTTTAGTTGAGCTTCGCGATAAAATTCTCTATGACTATTTAGAACAGAATTTTGAGACCCTTTCCGAAGCATTAGCCCTACGTCGCTACGGTTTAGTGGAAGTGTTAACCAAAGAATGGACAGCTCGACTCGGCGAGTAACCCACACCGACTCCATCGGCGTGGGTTGATTCTGGTTCTAATAAGGCTGGTTAAACCATCTCGCGAATTTCTTGGCTCGTCAGACCCAGCAAATACAAGATGCCATCTAATCCTAGATTGTTCAGCGGGCACGGAGCCTGCTGACGTACAATAGGTTTGGCATGAAGCGCCACCCCTAAAGCCGCTTGGTTAAGCATCAACAAATCGTTGGCTCCATCACCACAGGCGATGGTCTGTGACCAGTCTGTGTTGGTACGTTCAACTAGGTCTCCGAGCAATTCTTTTTTCCGGGCCGCATCGACGATTGGGCCGAGGTGCTTCCCTGTTAACTTGCCATCGATGATTTCTAGTACATTGGCGTGGACTTCCGCCATGTTGTGATCGGCTTTTACTCGGTCAGCAAAATAGGTAAAACCACCGGATAAGATCGCCGTATGCCAGCCAAAATGGTGCAGTACCCTCATGAGGGTCGAGATGCCATCCATATGCTCAATGCGCTGATAAACACCATCCATTACTTCACTACTCAATCCATTTAAGAATGACAAGCGGCGCACAAAGCTTTCCGTAAAGTCAATTTCCCCGCGCATGGCGCTTGCTGTGACTGCGGAAATTTGCTCACCAATGCCCATCTCGACAGCCAACTCATCCATGACCTCAGCTTTAATCAAGGTGGAATCCATATCAAATACAGCCACACCACCTGCTCGGATATTGGGTGTCTGCTGTTGCAGTACGTGGTCAACCTGGGTCTCATCACTCCAATGCAATAATTGCTGACGCATAGTGGCAAGCTGGGCCTCGGGCAGCACAGATGACAATTGCCAGCGTTCCACGGCAATAGAATCACTTGTTTCCGTTAGTTGAGTTGTTTTGAAAGTAAGTGCTTGCTCACCAAGCCAATTGGCAAGTTGCTGACGATGGTGATCTTCAATCGCCCCAATCAAAGTAATCGATGCAGACATAGCTGTCTCCTGAATAGTGGTGGGCGTACTATAGCAAATCCGTTTCATTTCGCTAAGAGAGGTGAACTTGCTAAAGAATTCCTCCATCTGACCGACACCCTGTGTATACTAAATAATTGTTCACGCTCAATTTGTACCAAGGATGTGAATGGCCTGCTCATGAAACCGGCATCAATAATGGTTTTCCTACGCCAAAAACTGTCCGCTGCCAGCATCACACTGACCGCATTTGTCACTGTGATGGCGCTTACTATGGCCACGATTTGGTTTACGATTACCACCTCCCTCAGCGATTATCTCAACCAACAAACGGAAGTGCTTGGCAACAGCTTAGCCACTCAAGCTGCTTTTAACGCGACTCAGTCCATTCTCACTAATGACCTGCTGAGCCTAAACGTGCTGCTAAACCGTTTGGTGATAAATGAAAATATTCTTAGCGCTCGGGTATACAACAAGAAAGACGAGTTGTTAGCCCAAGCCAGCAGTGCCAATATCCCACTGGTGAATGATGAAATGCGCCCTACCGATGAACATCGCGTTTATAGCTCATCGGTGAGATTTCGGGATGAGGTGGTCGGTCACGTACTCATTACTTTGGATAAAACGCCAGCCCTATCAACCCTATCACGTCTTGGAAATGCCCTGTTCGGCGTAGGTCTATTCCTTACCGTTCTATTTTCTCTGGCCATGTTGCTGTTGATTCGCTGGCTCTACACGCCCATCCAGCAACTTAGTGATGCTCTACTCGCGTTAAACAGAGGCACCCGAACTGCGCCGCTGCCTAACCTTATTTATGTGGAAGCCAACGAGTTACGTACTCAAGTCGAAACCCTACAGTCAATTGAGCAGATTCCAGAGCCTGAGCAAACTCCTTCCCACGAGGATCACTCAAGTCACGAAGATAGCATTGCCGCTCAAAAAACTGAGACCCAAATCGAGTTTGATTTCGACCGTATTATTGAAGAGTCGCAACGGGAAAACTGCGTACTCTATTTTAGGATGAAAAACCTGCAAGACTGGAACGAACAAATGACACCACTGCAGGTGGCGAATTTGTTGACTCCAGTATATCGAGCTTTATTTTTGTGCGCGGAAGAATATCAAGGCCAAGTACATCAGTACGAAAACGATGGTGTGTTGGTATTCTTCCAAGCGAAAGACTGCCAAGACAATCTGTTTATGAATGCGGTCTGTACTGCACAACTGTTTCTGAAGCTACACGAATCCCTTGCAGAAACAGAGTTGTACGCCGATGTGCCAAACTTAAATGTGCATGTGAGTTTGCATAAGGGCAACGAGCATATTGCCAACATGATGGCACATCATTACTTCGACCCAAGTGAAATGCGTGCTCTACTGATCGAAGCGAGTGCCCTCAATCAATCCCAAGTGGTTAATCGCCTGTTGCTCAGTGAGGCGATTATTACGGTGCCGGAGATTCAAAATCGTGTTGTTACATCGCTACCCGATGTCATTGAAATCGAGGAAGAAGAATTTCTTGCCTATGAAGTGAAAGACGTAGCAGAGAAATATCGCAAGCGTATTCAAGAGAAACTAGAACAAACGGAGCTTACCTCCCCTAAAACCAAGGACGACGAGGATACTTTCCCCCTATTCGCTAGCTAATTTCCAATCAACTTTGTGTACCCGTGATTCCCGTAAGTAACTAGGACAAACAAAAAAGTCGCCAGCAGGCGACTTTTTTATACTTAGAGTGGCGTATCACTGCTCAAAATCAATCACGTCATCTAAAGACAAACCACGGTTTTGCAATAGTAATCGCAGTTTGCGTAATGCTTCCACTTGAATTTGTCGCACTCGCTCCCGGGTTAAACCAATTTCAGCACCCACATCTTCAAGGGTGCTCGCCTCGTAGCCTCGTAGTCCAAAACGTCGGGCGATAACTTCTCGCTGTTTTTCATTCAGTTGGTCTAGCAGGGCTTCAATATTATCGTGCACGTCCCCATCTTGACGGTCTTGCTCAGGGCCATGCTGCTGGGTGTCTGCCAACACTTCCACTAGGCTCTTATCGTTATCTAGACCGCTCACCGGCGAATCAATTGAGCTGATACGTTCGTTGAGACTGAGCATTTTTTGCACGTCCTCTACAGGACGATCCAGCATTCGCGCAATTTCTTCTGGGCTTGGCTCATGATCCAATTTTTGCGTAAGCTCCCGGGCTGCACGAAGATACACGTTAAGCTCTTTCACCACATGAATCGGTAAACGAATTGTCCGCGTCTGATTCATAATGGCACGTTCGATCGTTTGACGTATCCACCAAGTCGCGTAAGTTGAAAAACGGAAGCCCCGCTCCGGATCAAATTTCTCCACGGCTCGGATCAATCCTAAATTACCTTCCTCGATTAAATCGAGTAGGGATAGGCCTCGGTTCAAATAACGTCGGGAGATCTTCACCACTAAGCGCAAATTACTTTCAATCATGCGTTTGCGAGCGGCTTCATCTCCTTTGAGAGCCAAACGGGCGAAATAGACTTCTTCCTCAGCCGTTAGTAGCGGTGAGAACCCGATTTCACTTAGGTACATTTGGGTCACATCCAGTGACTTACCGGCATCACCATCTTGGCCATAACGCGCGTTCACCGCTGATTCAAAGTCTTCTTCATCGGTGCTTTCTGCATCATCGAGCTCAAATTCTTCCAACTCTGGAAGAATATCGTCAATCGCGTTTTCGTTTTCCATATTATTGGTTTTCATAGCGTCCTCCTGGCCAAATCGTTGTTGTTATAATGTTGGCAGAACTTTTAATGGGTCTATGGGTTGACCATCCCGACGTACTTCAAAATGCAGGATCGGCCGCTCATTGCCTTTACCACCTATGATCGCCAGCGCGTCACCCTGCTTCACCGACTGCTTCTCTTTTACCAAGATACTGTCGTTGTAAGCATAGGCGCTTAGATAAACGTCGTTGTGTTTCACAATCACCAAATTACCGTAGCCAATCAGGTTATTGCCCGCATACACCACAACGCCATCTGCTGCCGCTTTCACTCGGGAATCTTCTGTCCCCTTAATATCTATACCTTTACTACTTACCCCTTGGCTTGAAAAGCCCCTAGTGACCTTTCCGGTCACCGGCCAAGCCCAAGTGACGGCCATATTTGCCGTTGCTGTATTATTGGACGTCGGTTTTGAGCTGGAGTTCCCGTTAACTTTGAC
The DNA here is from genome assembly GCF_006385675.1 of Maribrevibacterium harenarium. Taxonomy (GTDB): domain Bacteria; phylum Pseudomonadota; class Gammaproteobacteria; order Pseudomonadales; family Marinomonadaceae; genus Marinomonas; species Marinomonas harenarium. The sequence goes on from NZ_VFRR01000011.1 coordinate 31,706, forward strand.
CGTCCTAACCACTGGTTTGCTCGGTTTTTCAGCACTACTTACTGGACTCGCCACGGGAGCCTTTGTAACACTAGTAGCAGGGCTTTTTGAAGCTGTGGAAGTGGCGGTAGTAGTCTTTATTGGGGGGGCAGCTGCTTTTTCTTTTAACTGAATTTTTTGTTGCGGATAAATAACATAGGGGCTATCAATACCGTTATATTCTGCAACTTTTCGGTAGTCTAAACCGTAATTGAAAGCGATCGAAAACAGCGTGTCCCCTGGCTGAACTCGGTAAACGCCATCTGTAGGAACATCACTCACTCGGGGTGCAGTACGTCGATATTCCGCATCGGGATAGTGAAAGCTATCATAGGCACAACCTGTCACAAAGACGCACAAAAACAGCAACCTGACCGTTTTTGTCAGTTCATAACCCCATTTATTGAGTATGAGCTTTAACGTCAAAACAACCTGTCCTTGTGACCAATGTAAATATTTTAGAGATTTTTTATATAGTTTCGTTATTTTCGTGACGAAACTTTTTCCAGCAAGATTACCAAGCCCGCACCCAGCAGCATTAATACTAATGGTATCAACAGGTCACCGATCATTTGGAACTCCGGTAACTGCCAAGGCAACATGCGAGCTTCTACCGCCGGGATAGTCTTATCACCGACTTGGATGGTCTCCAAAGTCATTTTCCATGGCCATACCTTCACTAACGCTCCCAGCATAATGCCGGTCAACAATGCCAGTGTGTGACTCCGGTGCTGATGCAGCAAATAATTTAGCACTTTCGCAAATGATAACAGCCCAACCACAGCACCCGCGGCAAATACGGCGATGGTAAATAGATCCAGCGTCTTTATGGCCGTAATCACATAACCATACATGCCTAACATCAATAGGATAAAGCTACCTGAGATACCCGGTAAAATCATAGCGCAAATCGCAATTACGCCGGAGAAAAACACCATTGGGGTATTGACCGTTACCTGAGTCGGAACCAGTAATGACAATACCGCACCAACAACTCCCCCCAACAACATCAATAACCAAGTAGCACTGTGCTTTTGTGGAATCATTTTCAGCAGGATGTATGCCGATGCTAGGATCAGACCGAAAAAGAAACTCCACAATAAGATCGGCGAGTTTGCTAATAACTCGCTCATGACGCCGGCCAAGGTAAAAATACTAGACCCTATACCCAGCACTAACACTAGTAGGAAAGTACCGTCAAAGTGACGCCATACACCTTTCAGATTGCGTTGGCGCAATAGTTTTAGCGCTTCACCATTTACCTGGCTTAAGGCTCCGATAAGACGATCATAGATCCCGACGATGAACGCAATCGTACCACCAGAAACTCCTGGCACAATATCAGCCGCACCCATCAATACGCCACTTAGATATACTCTGAGCCATTCAGGCATCTACTTTTCCTTCTAGTAAAGGTACAAACTGGGCTGGTGTCTGCTCTAGACGCTTCCAGCGCTCCCCTTGTTTCTGCCAACAACCGATAGAAGAATACTGCTCTTCCTCGATGGGCATAATCAAAATACCGCCTTCTTTTAAACAATTGGTCAATGCTAATGGCACTTTATTCGCCATAGCGGTGACAATAACGGCATCCATTTGGATAGCAAACGGCCATCCGAGGTTCCCATCACCATGGTGAAACTCGACGTTTTGCAATCCCATTTTTTGTAATCTCACCGTTGCCATATCAAAGAGAGCTTTTTGCCGCTCAATGGTGTGCACCTTATTAAAGAAATAAGATAACAAGCATGTTTGGTAACCTGAACCAGTACCCACCTCTAGCACCCGCCCAAGACGGGAGTATTTCAACAGCCACAAAGTCATTCGTGCCACTGTTAATGGCTGACTGATGGTTTGATTGCGCCCGATCGGCAATGGGGTCGGGGAATAAGCCAGATGGGAAAAAGCTGGCTCCACAAATTCATGGCGCGGAATGCTCGCCATGACACTCAATAACTCGGGATGATCAATCCCCTCGGCCACGAGGGTGTCGATCATGGATTGTACCCGCGCCTCGGTACCTTTTAGGAAGTCACTGATGGCATTGGACATTAACAGCTAACACTCTCCAGCCAGTCGGATAATTGGGATTTTACGCTCTGATGTGTCATATCGGCATGGAGTGGCGTAACTGAAACCCAACCCTCATGAATTGCGTAAAAATCTGTTTCTGGCCCAGCATCATCGGGCTCTGATAGCGCCCCAATCCAATAGCTTTCCACCCCTCTTGGGTGTTGTGCCGAAATCGCTGGCTGTGCTTGATTACGATGTCCCAAGCGAGTGGCTTTCATTCCCTTGATTTGCTCATAGGGCACATCAGGAACATTTACGTTGAGAATGCTTTTTGCTGGTAAACTTAAGCGTTCACTTTGCTGCAATAAAGTTAGCGCAACCTTAGCAGCAGTATCAAAATACTGGTTCCCTACCAATGAAATTGCGATGGCTGGACGGCCTAAATGGCGCGCTTCCATAGCGGCGGCGACGGTGCCAGAGTAGATCACATCATCACCCAAATTAGGACCATGGTTGATGCCAGAAATCACCATATCAAATTGACGATCAAAAACGCCGGACAACGCCAAATTCACGCAATCCGTCGGCGTACCGTCCACTTTGAGCTGATTGGGTGTTACCCGTACCGGTGTTAATGGCCGAGTTAGGGTTAACGAATTGCTGGCGCCACTACGATTGCGATCAGGGGCAACAACAAATACTTCATAGTGCCGCCCTAGCAAGGTAGCTAAGGTCTGAATACCGGTCGCATCCAGACCATCATCATTGGAGATTAGAATCCTCATGGTGTTGCTCTATCGATTTATCATTTAAGTCACACAGCTCTCGCAACAAAGTTGTCGCAAAGGCTCCCTTGGGAAGGCTAAAACCCAGCAACAATTGGTCGTCAGGTAGCAATTCCCACGCCATATCATTCGCCATAAGACGCGTTGCGCGCCCATCTCGGGCAAAGTCAAAGGTGATCAGGCCTTGTAGCAAACGCTGCTCATCACGATAGCTGTGTTCCATTGCCTTACGACGTAACTCGCTGGCACCGAGTTGCCAACCATCGCTAATAAGAGGCAACACAGGGTGAATTTCCCCTAATTGCCAACGGCGTAATAGCATCGCGTCCAGTTGCTTTATCCGTTGCTGCTGTGGTGCATGTTGCGGTTGCACGATATCCCCAGCAAACAACTTGTCCCAGATTCCGGCTTGAACTTGATCTGCCAAAGCAATATTGAAGCACCATGAACGCATTGCAGAAAGCCAGAAGGATTCGGTTTTCTCTAACTTGCGACTATTTTTTCGGCCCGCCTCAACCATGGCTCGTCCCTGGACTAAGTTATTGCCTTGGATGCCAAATCGCTGGTTTCCATAGTAATTCGGCACCCCAGCTTGCTGAATCAGGGCTAAACGCTGCTCCAACTCATCTTGATTGCCTTCTAGTTGGCGTAAGCGGATGAGAAAACGATTCCCGAGGTGACCACCCGTTTTGAGCTTTTTATGGTGCCGTTCTTGGCGTAACACCCGGATTTTTTCGGGTTCGCTAAATACTGTCTCAAGAGGTTGAAAGTCGATATCGTGTTGCAGGTGGATACAAAACCATTGGCTGGTCAACGCATGGCGATCTTTTGTGCCGGCATAGCTGACTTGTTTCAAGGAGACATTGGCAAACTGAGCGATACGTCGCGCCAGATACTCACTATTCACCCCCTGCTTTTCGATCCAAAGATAGACAAACTCACCGTGTCCGCTGGGCTCAGTGCCTAGTATTTCTTCTACTACAAAGTCCGCAAAGTAGGTTTTTAAATCCGCTCGTAACTGAGGCTTTGTCCAAGCGTAGGGCCAATCTAGGTGGTTCAACATAATCAAGACGCTCGGTACAATAACGCCACCGCTTCTACAGCGATCCCTTCTTTGCGGCCGGTAAAACCCAGCTTCTCGGTGGTCGTCGCTTTCACATTCACAACCCCCATCTCTACTTGCAAGTCTGCGGCAATATTGGCGCGCATAGTGTCAATATAGGGACGCATTTTGGGCGCTTGGGCAATAATGGTGACATCTACATTCGCAACCAACCAACCTAACTGCTGTACTTCAGCCAACGCTGCCTTTAATAACTCCCGTGAATCTGCGCCTTTAAACTGAGCATCCGTATCGGGAAAGTGCTTGCCGATATCCCCAAGTGCAGCCGCGCCTAATAGGGCATCAGTCAGAGCATGTAGCGCCACATCCCCATCCGAGTGAGCGATTAGACCATGTTCATACGGGATCTTGACTCCACCAATGACGATATGGTCACCGTCACCAAATTTATGCACATCAAAGCCGTGCCCAATACGAAATGGCACCATATTCAGCTCCTGTTTATTTATCTTTTCGATGAATATCGAGTAGTGCTTTAGCGATAACTAAATCGTCGGGCACAGTGATCTTGAGATTACTCGCTTCACCCTCGACTAAATCTGGTTGCCAGCCTTGTAATTCCATCGCTGAGCTTTCATCGGTAATCCCAATGTCTTGTTCTGCTGCGGCGAAAAGCGCTTCATAGAGAGCCAACAAAGGAAATTTTTGCGGCGTTTGTGCCTGCCAAATCACGCTGCGATCAACCGTCCCACTGGCACGTTGCTGGTCCGCCAACTTCAGCGTGTCCTTACAAGGAATCGCCAATAAAGCACCTTGCTCCCCTTGGTGATTCATCAGCCGTGTTAACGCCGCTGTTGAAACCAAAGGACGAGCAGCATCATGAACAAGCACAAAATCTTCATCAGGGACACCAAGCGCCATCAATACCTGCAATCCATTCATGACCGTATCAGAACGCTCCTCACCACCGTCATAACGAACCACTTGTGGATGGGTTGACCACTCTGAGTGGGGCCAATATTCATCTTCTGGGCTGACACCCACGACTACACCGGCTATTTGCGGATGATCGATAAACTTACCGATAGTGATATCAAGCACGCTGCGCTCATTGAGCAATAGATATTGCTTGGGTATATTGCCACCCATGCGTTTGCCTACCCCAGCAGCGGGGATAATTACCCAAAATTGTGTCATTACTTTTCGACCATCCGATAAAAAACTTCGCCTTCCTTGATGTATTGCAGCTCTGTTCGAATGTGCTCTTCTACCGCGTCTTCCCCTTGGCGTAAATCGCGCACTTGGGCACGCAGGGCTTCATTACGTTGTCTTAGCTGCCCATTAATACTTTCTTGATACTGTATTTGTTTGGCTAATTCTTCTTGTCGCTGCATACCCTGCTCACCCCACACTAACTGATAGGTTAGGTAGACCAACAAAGAAAACATCAGCGCCAGTAATATACGCAGGATCATGATCGCCTAAAGTCACTCAACAAAAACAGTCCAACATTATTCCGCTTTTCAGCTGATAAAAAAATAAAAAAGGGAGAACTAGGTTCTCCCTTTTGCTTTCAGATCAAAAATTATGCCTGACCTTTGATTTCAGAACGACCTTTGTAAGGCGCTTTCTCGCCTAGTTGCTCTTCGATACGTAGCAATTGGTTGTACTTAGATACACGGTCAGAACGACATAGGGAACCCGTTTTGATTTGGCCCGCTGCCGTACCTACTGCTAAGTCAGCAATGGTCGCATCTTCGGTTTCACCAGAACGGTGAGAAATAACCGCTGTGTAACCAGCATCTTTCGCCATCTTGATAGCTTCTAGGGTCTCGGTCAAAGAACCAATTTGGTTGAATTTGATCAGGATAGAGTTAGCAATACCTTCGTCGATACCACGCTTCAGAATCTTGGTGTTAGTTACGAATAGGTCGTCACCAACAAGCTGGATTTTATCCCCTAGAATCTTAGTCTGGTAGGCAAAGCCCGCCCAGTCAGATTCATCTTGGCCGTCTTCGATAGAAACGATTGGGTATTCATTGCAAAGCTCAGCAAGGTAGTCAGAGAATTCTTCTGACGTGAAAACTTTGCCTTCGCCTTTCATGTTGTACTTGCCATCTTCGTAAAACTCAGAAGAAGCACAGTCCATCGCCAAGGTAATGTCTTTACCTAGCTCGTAGCCTGCCGCGGCAACCGCTTCCTTGATTACTGCTAATGCTTCCGCATTAGAAGCAAGATCAGGAGCAAAGCCCCCTTCATCACCTACTGCAGTATTCAAACCACGGGCACTCAGTACTTTCTTCAGAGCGTGGAAGATTTCCGCGCCGTAGCGTAGCGCTTCGCGGAAGTTAGGCGCACCCACTGGCTGAATCATGAACTCTTGGATATCAACGTTGTTATCCGCGTGCTCACCACCATTGATGATATTCATCATTGGTACAGGCATTGAGTAAACCCCTGGTGTACCGTTGATGTCAGCAATGTGTGCGTACAAAGGTACTTTCTTAGACACTGCCGCCGCTTTAGCCGTCGCCAAAGACACCGCTAGGATAGCGTTTGCACCGAATTGAGATTTGTTTTCTGTGCCATCAAGAGCGATCATGATGCGATCGATTTCGGCTTGTGCCGTAGCGTCTTTACCCAGTAGTGCTTCACGGATAGGACCATTTACCGCAGCAACAGCTTTTAGTACGCCTTTGCCAAGGTAACGGCTTTTATCACCATCACGTAGTTCCAAAGCTTCACGAGAACCGGTAGAGGCACCAGAAGGTGCACACGCTGTACCAAAAGAGCCGTCCGCTAGGATTACGTCAGCTTCCACGGTTGGGTTACCACGTGAATCCAGAACTTCTCTGGCCTTGATATCAACGATTTGACTCATAACAAACCCCTTTATGTAAATGAAAAATTGGCAAACAGATGTTCGCTGAAATTATTTTTCTTTTCCTGCATATTTCAGTGCGGCGTGAACAAACGCACTGAACAGGCCGTGCCCGTATCTTGGTGTCGAGGTAAACTCTGGGTGGAATTGACACGCCACAAACCATGGGTGATCGTCAATTTCGACCATCTCTACTAGGGAGTTATCCGCCGACCAACCAGAGATGGTTAAGCCCGCTTCCTGCAATGCAGGAACATAGTAGTTGTTTACTTCATAACGGTGACGGTGACGTTCGCTGATGACTGGCTGGCCGTATGCTGCAAAAGCTTTAGTGCCTTCTACCAAGTTACAGTTTTGCGCGCCAAGACGCATAGTGCCACCAAGATCGGATTCCTCTGACCGGATTTCTTTGGAACCTTCTGAGTTGACCCATTCAGTGATCAGGCCGACTACGGGATTCTCTGTTTTTAAATTAAACTCGGTGCTGTGGGCACCAGTTAGATTTGCCACATTGCGGGCAAATTCGATTACCGCTACTTGCATACCCAGACAGATACCCAAGTACGGGATTTTGTTCTCACGGGCATATTGAGCAGTGCGAATCTTGCCCTCTACCCCACGCTCACCAAAGCCACCAGGAACTAGAATAGCGTCCATACCTTCCAGAATACTAGTACCCTGCTCTTCTACTTTTTCAGAGTCAATGTAGTGCAATTTGACCTTGGTGCGGGCATGAATACCAGCATGATCCATGGCTTCGATCAAAGACTTGTAGGCATCTAACAATTCCATGTATTTACCTACCATGGCGATGTTAACCTGCTTTTCTGGATTCAGTTTTGCTTGGGCAACCTTGTTCCAGATTTCCAAATCAGCGATGTTACAGTCCAGATTAAAGCGCTGTACGATCAAGCTATCTAGGCCTTGATCCGCCAGCATTTGGGGAATTTTGTAAATAGTATCCGCATCTGGCAAGGAGATAACAGCGCGCTCATCCACGTTGGTGAACAACGCAATCTTCTTACGCTCTGGCACTTCAATTGAAACTTCAGAGCGACATACTAGGATGTCTGGCTGAATACCGATAGAACGTAACTCTTTTACCGAGTGTTGCGTCGGCTTGGTTTTCGTTTCGCCAGCAGTACGAATATAAGGCACGAGAGTTAGATGCATGAACAACGCACGATGGGAGCCTAATTCCACTTTTAGCTGGCGCACAGCTTCAAGGAAAGGTTGTGACTCGATGTCGCCTACGGTTCCACCAATCTCAACCAAGGCAACGTCAGCACCTTCCGCACCAGCGAGTACACGACGTTTGATTTCATCGGTAATGTGCGGAATAACTTGGACAGTGCCACCAAGGTAGTCACCGCGGCGCTCTTTTTGCAATACATGCTGGTACACGCGACCGGAGGTGAAGTTGTTCAGCTTGGTCATTTTGGTGGAGATGAAGCGCTCGTAGTGACCTAAGTCCAGATCTGTCTCAGCGCCGTCTTCAGTCACGTATACTTCACCGTGCTGGAATGGGCTCATTGTGCCTGGGTCTACGTTGATGTAGGGGTCCAGTTTCAGCATGGTGACTTTTAGACCACGGGATTCTAGGATCGCTGCCAATGAAGCAGATGCCAATCCTTTACCAAGTGATGAAACCACGCCGCCTGTGACGAAAATATATCGTGTCGCCATGAGTGTTAAGCCCGCCTTAAATTGTCAAAAATGGATACGAAATGCAGTAAGAATGTTTACTTTAGGACGGGAGCAAATGATAGCAGGGAATCGCCTTGCTTGGAATCAAAGATGCAATAAAGTGACTCGAAGGGATAGGGCGTTACGATTAACGTCCCTGCATACTGATGGGGACTTCCAGTAGATTATCTTGGTCTCGCAATGGCTGCCCCACCATTTCGTCATAGGCGCTTTGGTGGCATAACACCATACTGCCGACAGACATACCTTCGAACTGGGCAAGTAAATCTAACTTATTGTGGCTACGTAAAAATTTGCCGGGCGTGCTAAATACGTAGTGCTCGTCTTCCCCCACCAAAATAGAGACCTGATATAGGTTAGACTCCAGTGAATGGATACGCACTTTATCCACGTGAGGTAACTGCTTAACTTCGTTTATTAACATGTTAGGTCTCCTAGCCCCTTTTTTTGAGGCATACGATCGGGACTGCAAACTGGATCAGCGATATATTTTCCTTAGTTGCTGCGCGAAAAAATATTAGTCTCCCATGGCATTATGTGGTTTTATTTCGACACCAAAGGTTTAGATAGCGACTGATTTACCCCATGCAAACAGCTAAGAAAAAGAAAGGTGGCTTTCTCGCCAATCTTGCTTTCAACATTTTTATCCCAGTTTTTATCCTCAGTAAATTTAGTGGTGCGGATGATCTAGGGCCAGTCAATGCTCTTATTGTCGCGCTCGCCTTCCCCTTTCTCTATGGCCTATGGAGTTTTAAAGAAGAAGGAAAGGTTAACTTTATCTCAGTGCTCGGTGTTTTAAGCGTGCTCATGACCGGTGGGATTGGATTACTACAACTCGATCCTGCCTATGTGGCGATCAAAGAAGCCGCTGTACCGGGGATTATTTTCATTGTCATCGTGGTCAGCAATCAGACCCGCTTCCCGCTAGTGCGTAAACTGCTGCTTAATGAAGAATTTGTAAACCTGCCAAAGTTGCACGATGCCTTAACCAGACATAATGCCTTGGCACGTTTCGAGGAAAAGGTGAAAGTGGGCTCCCATGTGGTCGCCGCGTCATTTTTATTGTCTTCGTTCCTTAACTACGTATTAGCCAAATGGATCGTTGTGAGCCCTGCCGGCACCGAAGCCTTTAATGAGGAAATTGCCAAAATGACTGCGTTAAGCTTCCCGGTTATCGCACTCCCTTGCACCATCGTGATGATGGGGGCCATCTTTTATATTTTTCGCCAGATTAGCCTACTAACTGGCGAAAAAATCGAGAATTTTCTGATCAGTCAATAATCTGGCATTCGTACGGCCATGGCAAAACTCCATGGTCACGCCACTGCACCTTTCCCTGCCAGTTAGGGTGCTGCCACAAGGTGCCAATGGCGACCAGCTCATTATTTACAAACAAGTACGGTAGTTGTTCGCGCCACCAATGGGGAATCTGGCGCTCCTGCAACCACTTTTTCAATGGTCTGTGTTTACCATTAGCGAGCAAGAGTTTGATGCCCTCTGGGCGTTTTCCTAACTGAACTGACTGATCACAGCAAATACTAAAAGCAACTTGTTCCTGCCATTGATGTGGCGTCAACGTAACTAGGCTAGGTTGCTCTGCTAAAGTGGACATCACAAATATTCTGCCTTTGAAACGACGAATAACAGACTGCCCAATTTGGCATTCTGGCATTCCATCCGCTTCGCTAGCGAGCATAGTGACCAATGCTTGCAACTGCCCTTGGGTGACATTGATATCCTGACCTTGCAAATACTGCTGCATCCAAAATGCAGGCTCCGACTCAGGTAAAGATGACCAGCTCAAGCTACCATCAGGAGCTAAGAATTTCTCCAATTCACGCCGCACCAATCTCTGATGTATTGATAAATCTTGCTGCCATTGCTCCGCCTGTTGCGCCACTTTTCCGGCAATTTGGGGATTAAATTGCTGCCATTTCTCCACGACCTCATGGCGGAGCAGATTGCGTCGATAAACAGTCTCCTGATTGGACTCGTCTTCAACCCAATCTAGATTGTGGCACTGGGCGTATTCTAGCAGCTGAGATCGACTAAAAATCAACAGGGGCCGAACAATACGCCACTTTCCCTGTTGACGAGTTGCAGGTATGCCACCCAAGCCACGCAAGCCCGTACCCCGCTCCAACCGCATCAATAAGGTTTCTAATTGATCGTTAGCATGATGGGCCTGTAACAGTACATCGCCAGCATTGAGATGCAGATCAAAGGCTTGATAACGGGCTTGGCGCGCTGCCAGCTCCAATGAACCCTGATCTGAAACGGTTACCCGCTCGGAGCGGAATGCCACCCCTAAGTCGGCACAGACTTGCTCACAATGCTGTTGCCAAGAGTCGGCGTTGGGGCTGAGTTGGTGATTCACATGCAAAGCACGCAAGTGTTCCCGCGCGACACCGGTGAGATGAGTAGCAGCCAAGTGCAACAACACATGGGAATCCAAGCCTCCGCTGTAAGCGATAACCACCCTTCCCTCAGTTTGGCTAAGAGCTTGCCAGTCCAAAGCTAACATTACGCTACTCACCTGATTATTCACCTATCAACTCATCATCCACAGAGACAAAAAAGCCCCCATGTAATGGAGGCTTTTCCTAGCTATTTGATAGCTTACAAACCGTAAGACATCAAACGCTTGTAACGACGCTCTAGCAGCTCTTCAGTGGTCAAGCCTTCGAGCTTTTCTAATGCGGCTAGCACGTTTTCTTTTAAACGTTGGGCCATCAAAGCGTGGTTAACATGGGCGCCACCGAGAGGCTCCTCAATAATTGTATCCACAAAACCTAGCTCTTGTAGACGATCCGCAGTGATACCCATGGCTTTCGCTGCATCAGAGGCACGCTCAGCACTCTTCCATAGGATAGAAGCACAGCCCTCTGGGGAGATAACGGAGTAAGTGCCGTATTGCAGCATCATTAGCTCGTCACACACACCAATCGCCAAGGCACCACCAGAACCACCTTCACCGATAACAGTAGAGATGATCGGAGTCTTGAGCTGGGACATTTTCGCCAAGTTAAACGCGATGGCTTCACTTTGACCGCGCTCTTCGGCACCAACACCAGGGTAGGCCCCAGGGGTGTCGATTAGAGTAATTACTGGCATTTTGAAACGCTCAGCGGTTTCCATCAAACGTAGCGCTTTGCGGTAACCTTCTGGGCGTGGCATACCAAAATTGCGAAGTACTTTTTCTTTCACTTCACGGCCTTTTTGGTGACCAATTACCATCACTGAACGACCATCTAAGCGGGCAACACCACCTACGATAGCACGATCATCAGCGTAGTGGCGGTCACCATGCATTTCCTCAAAATCAGTGAAAGCATGCTTGATGTAATCGAGAGTGTAAGGACGCTTGGGGTGACGGGAAACCTGAGACACTTCCCAAGCACCCAAATCACTGAAAAGCTTCTGTGTCAGGGTGAGTTTCTTTTCTTCTAGTCGGGCAATCTCTTCACTGATATTCAGTTCATTATCGTTGCCGACAAGGCGTAGTTCTTCGATTTTTTGTTCAAGCTCAGCAATCGGCTGCTCAAACGGAAGGTAATCTAAATTCATTTTCTACACACTGCTATTTTGGTTGCCATCATTTTACAGGAAGTTTGCTTTACAAACACCCCACAGCACCACGGAGTAGGCCGCGTCCCTTTTAAAATTTTGCGTGCCGCTAAGTATACACCAGCTGCACATTTTGTTTACCGTAACTTACGCGAAGTTGGTGGATTAATTCATCATCTGGCATCACTTTCCACTGACTACCCAGACGCATATCACCTTTTGCTTGAGGTGAATCCACGCTAATCACCACATCACAACCATCCCCCCGATAAGGGGCAATAATACTAGCCAACTGTTGCACCTGAGCCGGTGCCATTGTTTGACCACACAAGTCAATACGCAAGGCTTCCACATAGCGAATCCGTGCTTTGGCAATATCAAGCACATTTCGCGCCACCACTTTCTGGCCACCACGAAACTCATCAATACTAACTTCCCCTTCAACCACCACGATTTGATCAGGAGTGAGGTAGTCTTTAACCGACTCGAAGGTATCAGGAAATACGGTGACTTCAATCCGCGCAGAGCGATCATCTAAGGTAACAAAAGCTATATTGCCGCCTTTTTTACTTTTGGTCACGCGCATTTCAACAATCAAGCCAGCGATAACCTGAGTGTCTCGTTTAGGCTGAATGTCCACAATTTTATGACGGGCGAAGCGGCGTATTTCTCGCTCATAATCATCAATTGGGTGGCCTGTCACATACAGACCAAGAGTATCTTTTTCTCCATCTAAACGCTTACGTCCCGGCCATTCCTCTTGAACACCAATCTCATCGTAAGCATTTTCGGTTGGCTCATCGACCGCAATACCAAACAAATCCATCATACCAGCATCTTCGTTTTTGGCATTCTGATCAGCACGACGCAGCGCCTCATCGATACTGTTGAATAAGGTTGCTCGGTTTGGTCCAATGGTATCTAGTGCTCCGGAGCGCACTAAGGCCTCCAGTACACGCTTATTCACCTTACGACCCACTCGCTCACAGAAGTCAAAAATATGCTTAAACGGGCCGTTTTCACTACGAGCTTGAACAATGGCCTCTATGGGGCCTTCACCGACCCCCTTAATTGCACCAAGTCCGTATACGATGGCACCTTTATCGTTGACCGTGAACTTAAACACCGACTCATTCACATTGGGCAATTCCAACGCCAACTTCATGGCTCGGCATTCTTCAATGAAGATCACGATTTTGTCGGTGTTCTGCATATCCGCCGATAACACCGCCGCCATAAAAGGTGCCGGATAATGATGTTTTAACCATGCGGTTTGGTAAGAAACTAAAGCATAAGCAGCCGAGTGGGATTTGTTAAAACCATAGCCAGCAAACTTTTCCATCAAGTCAAAGATGTTACCAGCAAGATCTTTGTCGATATTGTTTTTCGCCGCCCCTTCCATAAAGATCAGGCGCTGCTCTGCCATAACTTCGGGCTTTTTCTTACCCATTGCCCGACGCAACAAGTCCGCGCCACCCAAGGTGAATTTTGCCAGCACCTGGGCAATCTGCATTACCTGTTCTTGGTAAAGGATAATACCGTAGGTCGGCTCCAATACCGGGATGAGGTCTTCATGTTGATAATCAGGATGGGGGAAAGCCAGCTCTGCACGACCATGCTTACGGTTAATAAAGTCATCCACCATGCCTGAGCCCAAGGGGCCGGGGCGGTACAAGGCCACCAAAGCGATGATATCTTCGAAACGGGAGGGCAATAGCTTTTTGATCAGCTCTTTCATACCGCGGGATTCCAGCTGGAATACGGCAGTAGTTTCAGCTCGTTGCAGTAAGTCGTAAGTGGCTTTGTCTTCTAGGTCAATTAGGGCAATATCAAGGGGCTCTTTCCCTTCTTTGGCATGGAGCTTATTGATGGTTTCCAGCGCCCAGTCCACCACGGTTAGCGTCTTTAAACCCAAAAAGTCGAATTTCACCAACCCTGCTTCTTCCACGTCATTCTTGTCGTATTGAGTGACTAGACCGGTACCATCTTCCTCACAATAAAGTGGAGCAAAATCCGTCAATTTAGTCGGTGCGATGACCACACCACCGGCGTGTTTACCGAAGTTACGCACTGTGCCCTCTAAGGTGAAAGCCATTTCCATCACTTCGGCAGCGTCTTCATCCCCTTCAATAAACTCTACTAACGCCGGCTCTTGCTCCAACGCTTTTTTCAAAGTCATCCCGATTTCGAATGGGATCAGTTTCGACAGTTTGTCCCCTAGTGAATAGGGCTTACCTTGAACCCGAGCCACGTCTCGTACTACCGCTTTGGCCGCCATCTGACCGAAGGTAATGATCTGGGAAACGGCATCACGGCCATAGGTGCGCGCTACGTAGTCGATTACTTTATCGCGGTTGTCCATACAGAAGTCGATATCGAAGTCTGGCATGGAAACCCGCTCTGGGTTGAGGAAACGTTCGAATAGTAAGTCGTATTCCAATGGATCAAGGTCGGTGATTTTCAGGGCATAAGCCACCAAAGAGCCCGCACCGGAACCCCGTCCAGGGCCGACGGGAATATTGTTATCCTTCGCCCACTGGATGAAGTCCATCACGATTAAGAAATAACCGGGGAACCCCATCTGGTTAATAATATCCAGCTCAAAGTCGAGTCGATCAATATATTCTTGGCGCTTATCCAAAATACGCTGACCGTATTTTTTCGATAGGGTCTCAAAGCGCTCAGCAAGTCCCTTATGGGACAACTCACGGAAGAAATCTTCCATGGTCATGCCTTCTGGCACAGGGTAATCCGGGAGGAAGTATTTGCCTAATAAGACATCCACGTTACAGCGCTTGGCAATTTCTACGGTATTTTCGATCGCCTCGGGCAGATCACTAAACAGCTCAGCCATTTCCTCTGAGGATTTGAAGTACTGCTCTTCTGAGTAACGACGTTCCCGGCGTGGATCATCTAGGGTTACCCCATCAAAAATACAGACCCTAGCCTCATGGGCTTCAAAGTCCTCGCGCTTCATAAAGCGTACATCATTGGTCGCCACAATGGGGCAATCTAACTCAGCTGCTAGAGGCACGACGGCGTGCAGATAGTCTTCCTCTCCGGACCGAAAAGTGCGACTCACTTCAATATAAAAGCGATCTGGGAAGACTTGCATCCAATGTTGCAAGCGCTGTTTGGCCTCTGCCGTTTTGTATTTCGCTAATAAATGTCCTGCCTCCCCGACAAAACCGCCGGACAACGCAATCACATCCTCACTAAATTCTTCTACCCATGCCCGTTTAATGATCGGCCGACCATCTACCTGACCTAATCGATACCCCTTGGAAATAACTTCGATCACATTCTTATAACCTTGATTGGACATGGCCAACAAGGTCATACGGGAGCGTTTGTCGATTAACTCATCCGCTTCCAACCAAATGTCTGCACCACAAATCGGCTTGATGCCGTTGTCCATGGCGCCTTTGTAGAAACGCACAAAGCCACACAAGTTATTCTCGTCGGATATGGCTACCGCAGGCATGTCCGCTTTGGCAGTCGCCCCCAATAAACCTTTAACTTTGACCAAACCATCGACCAAGGAAAATTCGGTATGGACGCGTAAATGAACAAACTCAGACATCTCAACTACCTTCTAGTATTTTACGCACTGGGCCAAAACTACGTCGATGTAAGGGACACACGCCATGTTCTTCAATCGCCTGTAAATGCATAGCGGTCGGATAACCTTTGTGTTTGGCGAAACCATATTGGGGATATTCTCTATCCAGCGCGGTTATTTCTCGGTCACGGGTAACTTTTGCCAAGATGGATGCCGCAGCAATCGCTGGGTGACGGGCATCTCCTTTCACTACCGCCTCAGCGGAACAAGCAATATTTTTCGGTAAGCGATTACCGTCAATCAAGGCATGCTCACAGCTTGGTGACAGAGTATTAATTGCTCGGGTCATGGCGAGCATACTGGCATGCAAAATATTAAGACGGTCGATTTCACCCACATCGGCCCGGGCAATGGAATAGGCTAACGCTTTTTCAATAATTTCCTCATAAAGCGCTTCGCGTTTTTTTTCCGTCAATTTTTTGGAGTCATTCAGTCCGACAATGGGCTTATCAGGGTTTAAAATGACTGCCGCTGCTACCACATCACCTGCCAAGGGGCCGCGGCCCGCTTCATCCACTCCGGCCAGCAGTACACCGACATATTTTTCACTAATAAATGGAGCCAAGCCTGGCGTTTTACTCATAAGGGTTTTGACTCTAAAAGGTTCTGTATCGCATCAGCAGCACTGTTGGCCGCGTCTAAACGCAAGCTTTGGTGAATAGCTAGGAAAGCGTCCCCTAGGACGGGACTTTGATCAAATTGCTGCCAATTCTCCAGTAAAGCATCCGCTAACTTTTGAGGCTCTGCCGCGTCTTGCAATAGCTCTGGCACCAACAAGCGATTAGCCAAGAGGTTCGGCAAAGAAACGTAAGGCACTTTAAGCATCCGCGACATAATCGCATAGGTTAGTTTACTAAAACGATAAGCGACGACCATTGGACGTTTCACCAACATGGCCTCGAAAGCAGCTGTGCCAGATGCCAAAATCAACGCATCTGCAGCCGCCATAACTGTGCGGGAATGACCGTCAATGATGGTTACCGGCAGATGGGTCCCTTGTAATGCTTGTTCAATCTGTATCCTCCGCTCTGAGCTAGCGGCTGGAATCACAAACTGCACCTTAGGAAGGCGCTGCTGTAGTAGCTCCATGGTTGGCACAAATACGGGCATAAGCCGCCCCACTTCCCCACCGCGAGAGCCCGGCAAGACACCAATAATTTGCTCCGTTTCAGGGAGACCTAATTGGGTTCTGGCCTCAGACTTATCGGATACTAGGGGTACTTCATCTGCCAACGGATGACCCACACAGACGGCGGGCACTTGATGCTGCTGATAGATAGGCAACTCAAATGGGAACAAGGTCAGCATCAAATCAACGGATTGCTTGATTTTGAAAATACGTTTTTGTCGCCATGCCCAAACTGAAGGACTAACATAATGAATGGTAGGAAGACCATGTTGACGCAAACGACGTGCTAACGGCAGATTAAAATCGGGGGAATCAATGCCAATGAAGGCTGTTGGTGGTTGAGTTACGCAATATTTATACAAGCGTTTACGAATACCGAGCAACTCGCGCAGACGTCCTAAGACTTCCACCAACCCCATTACCGAGAGACGCTCCATCGGCACTTGACAGATTAGACCTTCCGCGATCATCAGCGGGCCGCCAATACCTTCGAACGCTGCATCTGGATAACGAGTTTTAAGCGCGCGTATCAGGCTAGCACCAAGAATGTCACCCGAAGCCTCACCGGCAACCATTACAAAACGCATAGATATTCCTCTCCCGACAAAAAACCCCGATAAATCGGGGCTTTTCTACTTCGCTACCGCTTAACGTACTATGCCACGGATAGAAGAACGTATCGACGCGACAAAGGCCGCTACTTCTTCCAGTTCAAATATGGCACAGCGCTCTAACTCGAGCAAAGCGTCCTCTAAGGGCAAGCCTTTCACGTAAATAATCTTATAGGCATTGCGCAGTGCTTTGATTACCTCAGCAGGAGTACCACGGCGGCGCATACCTTCAAAGTTCATTCCATGGGCTTTGGCGGGGTTACCAGAAACCATAACGTAACGAGGTACATCCTTTGTCACCATGGAACCCATGCCACACATGCTGAATGAGGCGACCTGACAAAACTGATGAATACCCGTATACCCACCTAAAATCACCGAATCGCCCACATGGACATGACCAGCGAGTGCCGCATAATTGGCTAATATGTTGTTATCACCAACAACGCAGTCATGGCCCACATGGGTACTGGCCATAAACAGATTGCCATTACCAATACGAGTGACACCCTGATCCTGAACCGTGCCCCGGTGGATTGTGGCGTTTTCGCGAATCACGTTGCGATCACCGATGATAAGTTGCGTAGGTTCGCCACGATATTTCTTATCTTGATTCGCCTCACCAACGGAAGCAAACTGATAAATCTCGTTTTGCTCACCTATCACGGTATGACCATTGATAACAACGTGGGATTTCACCACTGTCCCGGCGCCAATGCGCACATTGGGACCAATCACGCAGAATGGCCCAATTTCTACACTGCTATCTAACTCTGCACTGGGATCAACCAATGCGGTTGGATGTATCGACACGCTTATAGTTTCCTATCGGCACACATGATGGTTGCAGAACATGCTAAGTCGCCATCAACGGTAGCACGACATTCAAATTTCCAGATGCCACGCTTCTCAGTCACAATTTTGGCTTCCAGTTGCAAACGATCGCCAGGTACCACAGGACGTTTGAAACGAGCATTGTCTGCACCAACAAAATAATAAATGGAACCATCCTGTGGTGTTTTATCCATGGTTTTAAAGCCTAGCACACCTGCAGCCTGAGCCATGGCCTCAATAATTAATACGCCAGGCATCACTGGATGATCTGGAAAATGACCGTTAAAGAATGGTTCATTCACCGTCACATTTTTGTAAGCCACAATGGACTCACCTAAGTTCAACTCGACTACGCGATCTACCAACAAAAACGGGTAGCGGTGCGGTAGGTAACGGCGAATTTCATTCACATCCATCATTGAGTATTAGCCCTTTTTATAAAGCGTTTTAAGTTGTTTATCAATTTGCGTCACTTGCGTTGCCATATCGTCGATACGACGTAAGCGCGCTGCGGTGCGACGCCACTTATCTGTCGGTTCGAGTGCCGTACCAGAAGAATAGGAGCCTGCCTCAAGTATGGATTTGCTAACCAACGTCATTGCCGTAATGTGAACATGATCGGCAATGGTCAGATGACCGATAATGCCAACGCCACCAGCGATAGTACAGTGACGCCCGATTTGCGTACTACCAGCAATGGCAGCACAGCCTGCAATCGCGCTATTATCTCCAATTACGACGTTATGAGCAATTTGAACCTGATTATCTATTTTGACCCCATTGCCAATGCGAGTATCGTCCAGCGCCCCACGGTCAATGGTGGTATTGGCACCGACTTCTACATCATCGCCAATGCTCACCCCACCAAGCTGGTGAATTTTCACCCACCCTTCTTTACTTGGTGCAAAACCAAAACCATCGGCACCGATAACGCAACCACTATGAAAAATACCGCGCTCGCCAATTGCCACATCATGATAAATGCTAACATTAGCGTAAAGGTGGCAATCATCCCCTATCATTGAACGTTCACCCACCACACAACCGGCATCTATGCGTACGCGGTTGCCTAATTGCACATGGGGCTCAAGCACGACATTCGCACCTATCTTCACATCATCCCCCAGTTTTGCGGTTGGATGAATTTGTGCGCTGGGATGAATATTAGTATCGGGAGCCACTGCATCAGGGATAAAATGCTGAGTCAAAATAGCAAATGCCAGATAGGGATTAGCAACAATAATGGCATTCTCAATTTGTTGCGCCAGTTCGGGGGCTCTTACTAACACCGCCCCCGCACGAGTATGGGCTAACTTTGAAGCATACTTGGGATTCGCTAAAAAAGTTAACTGTCCGGGTTCGGCACTATCTAGAGTCGCTAATGCGGAAATTAGGTAATCCCTGTCGCCGCTCACTTCACCAGCGACCAAGGTGGCTATCTGCCCCAAGCTCATCTGTGGCATCAATTCGTCTCGTTCAATTTCTGCATTAGGGCTTGGGTAATATCAACGGTCTCATTGGCAAATACGGCCGCTTGACGACTCAACACCAGATCTAATTGGCGCTCAGCAATCAGGGCTTTTAAGGCCGCCTCGCCGGCTGGTTGCAATTGCTTGAGTAAATCTTGTTCCATTTTCTGGGCTTGACGTTGCATCGATGCAGCCATGTTGCGCAATTGCTGCTCACGCTGGGCAAGCTGCTGCTTTTGTTGATTGGCTTCATCCACCGATAACGTTAGCTCATTGCGTTGGAACTCGTTGATATCATTTTGCAAAGATTGCTTTTCTTCTGCAAGGCGCTGTTCCATCAGGCGCACCTGAGCTTGGGGTTCCTGTGCTGCAGCACGCCCAGATTCACTATTAAGCAGAGCAAACTGGAAGTCCACCCCCGCAATATTTGCCGCCCAAACAGGCAGTGTCACCAACATTAGCAGTGCCGCTAAACACTGCTGACGGAATTTTCTGAATGTCATAACCACTCCTGTCATTCTGCCAACTAACGAGATTGCTAGAAGGTAGTACCCAACTGAAACTGGAAGAAATCTGTTGAGTCCCCATCTTTCGGGTTAAGTACCTTAGCCAAGTTAAATGACAAAGGTGCGATTGGCGTAATCCAAGTCCAGTTTAAGCCCATACTGTAACGAATTTCGTTCATGTCGATGCCTTCCACACAAGTAGTGTTGCTATTATGGCAATACTCAGTGAACACGTTACCGGCATCTAAGAAAAGCGCAGTACGTACCGACTTATGATCTTCCACCATCGGCATTGGGAAAATCAGTTCCGCGGTACTGGTCAGCAAAATGTTACCACCAATCGCGGAAGTAGACGTAGTCGTGTCACTGTAAGAGTTCCTGGGCCCTAACGATGAGGAACTAAAACCACGAATCGAATAAGCGCCACCTGCGTAATAGTTCTCGAAGAATGGCAGAATATCCGTATCACCAAAACCACGCCCGTATCCCAAGCGCCCTTTTAGACGGAACAGCCACAAATTACTGTCATTGAGATTCCAGTAAGCCTGGCTATTTACTCCTAGCTTAAAGTAGCTCTGATCACCTAATGGGGTCGCTACATCGACAGTTACCTTATGAGAATAGCCCTCGGTAGGCAAAACACCACCAATAAGATCACTATCGCTCCAGCTAACATTCGCAATCACATCATCGAACTGCTCGCCGTACTTGGTCACATAGTCAGAAGTTTCATTGGAGGGGGACGAGCCCAGTTTAATGATCGTTTCTTTTACCGTAACACCAAAGCTAAGACGTTGTGTCTCATCCAGCGGATAACCGAAGTTTACCCCTGCACCAAGCTCATCGAGATCATAATCTTCCACATCATCTTGGTTATGATCACTGACCTTGTAGAAAAGATCGTAACCACGACTTATCCCATCTACAGTAAAGTAAGGGTTGTAATAGGAAAGCGTATAATCTTGGGTCTGGTTAGTACGACTGATATTCAGCGCTAGCTTATTACCCGTACCGAGGAAATTTCGCTTAGAAATACCAAAGCCGATTACCGTACCGTCCGCTTGGGAGTAGCCAATACTGGCCTGAATGCTACCTGAAGGTTGCTCCTCTACCGTCACATCCAAATCCACTTGATCGGTGGTTCCTGGCACTGGACGAGTACGCAAATCCACATTACCAAAGAAGCCTAGACGTTCAATAGCTCGCTTTGAAGCTTGAATTTTGGAATGGGTTGCTAGGGCACCCTCAAATTGAGTCATCTCTCGACGTAACACTTCATCGCGAGTCTCGGTATTGCCACTAAAATTGATACGACGTACGTATACCTGTGGGCCCGGTGTAATGTGGTAGGTCAGATCTACCGTATGATCGTCGCGTTTATTAGGCAAAATATTTACTTTGGTAAATAGATAACCTTCATCACCCAATTCGGTGGAAATAGCGTCCATAATGCGGGTAATTTGCTGACGCGAGAAGACATCACCTTTCGCTTGATCAATATGTTGCCAAACTCGGTCTTCGCTGATTGGCAATGAGCCGCCTAAACTAATATCGTTGACGTAGTAGGGCTCACCTTCATCTAGGTTTACCACAACGTATACTTTACGCTTATCAGGGGAGACACTCACTTGGGAAGAGACTAACTGATAATCCAGATAGCCGTTATCCAAGTAATAACTTTTTAATGCTTCCAGATCACCCTGAATCTTTGGTTTTGCGTATTCGTCGGCCGAGCTAAAGGGATTAAAAAAACCGGTTTCCGCTGACTGAAACTGCTTCTTCAAGGTCTCGTCGTCAAAAGCTTTATTACCAACAATGTTGATATGAACAATCTTGGCAGTTACCCCTTCTTCAATATTAATCTTGATCGCCACGCGATTACGGGGCATTTCCTCCACATCAATATCGACCTTGGCGCTATAACGCCCCAGCGCATAGTACTGGCGCTGTAATTCCTGCTCAATTTGATTCAAGGTGTCAGGCTTAAAGACTTCTCCAGATTGAAGGCCGGCAACATCCAGACCACGCTCAAGATCATCGGTGGCAATCAGATCGTTACCTTCGATATTTAGCTCACCAATGATGGGACGTTCCACCACATCGAAAATCAATTCGTTATTATCTTCGTAAACGTCAATATCGCTGAAGTAACCACTTGCGAACAGCTGCTTAACGGCATCGTAGACCCGATTGGAGTCGTAACCTTGGCCACGCTCAAAACCAATAATTTCGAAAGCTCGCACCGGTGTCATTTGCATAAGACCGTTGACGCGTACATCTGACACTTCTTTGGCCAACGCTACTACACTGGACATCGCTAATACTGCGGCGACAATGACTTTCACAGATACCTCTCTACAAACGAGCTATGTCGTTAAATATGGCGACCGCCATCATGGCGAACAGCAAAGATGCACCAACACGATAAGCCAACGCCTGAATTCTTTCTGAAACAGGGCGACGGCGTATCGCTTCAATGGTAAAAAATACTAAGTGGCCACCATCCAACATTGGAATAGGCAACAGGTTCAAAACCCCAAGACTGACGCTCAAATAAGCCATAAACTTCAAGAAGCTCTGCAAACCAGAATCTGCGGAAGCGGATGCCACTTTGGCGATGGTAATGGGGCCCGATAGATTATCAATTGCGATCAAACCTTGCAGCATCTTACCGATGGAAGAAATGGTCAAAGACACCATTTTCCAAGTTTGAGTAACGCCATATTCCAGTGCGGCAAATACCCCAAAGGTGCGGTCACGCACATCGGCTGCAGTCAGTTCAGGGGCTGCAACGGCCAATCCAGCAAACCCAGTAGCCACACCATTTTGCTCCCGCGAGGCAGGGACCAGTGTTAATTCCTGCTGTCTACCATCTCTTAACAAATCAACCTTTAAGGTGACGCCAGGGCTTTTTTGAACCCACACCACAAATTCTTGCCACTCATCAATGGCGGTACCGTTTACTGCGGTGACCCTATCTCCGATGCGGAAGCCTGCTGCCGCTGCTGCTCCCCCCTCTACCACCTCTGAGATAACCGGGGGAATCACAGGTTGCCAAGGCAGAATACCAAATTCGTTAATCAGGTCGTTAGGCTCAGCTCCCGCTAGCCACCGCTCCAAGTTAAAGCTACTTTCTTCCTCGTAACTACTGCCCGCTGGGATGTAACGTAACGTGTGACGTCCTGACTGACCAATCAAGTCGGCCAATGCCAAGTTGATTTCTTCCCAGGATTGAACCTCGTGTTCCCCAATACGAGTGATTTCATCACCAGCTTGCAGATTGGTTTGGGCGGCAGGCGAATTGCCGATAATATCCCCAACTTTGGGCACTAACGTTTGTAATCCGAGCAGGGCAACCAAAGCATAAATGATTGCTGCCAAAATAAAGTTGGCAATTGGACCTGCCGCAACAATGGCAAAACGCTGTCCTACACTCTTACAATTAAAGGTCTGCTGACGCAGGGAATCAGGTACATCTCCTTCCCGCTCATCCAACATGCGCACATAGCCGCCCAAGGGAATCATAGCGAGAGTAAATTCCGTACCAGCTTTGTTAACCCAACGATAAATCGGCTTGCCAAAACCTACTGAAAAACGCAGCACTTTCACGCCACAGCGGCGCGCAACATAATAGTGTCCAAATTCATGGAAGGTGATTAGCAAACCTAACGCGACGACGATAGATAGCACATTTTGAATCATGTATAACTCCGAGATGCAATGACTTCAGCGGCACACGTGCGTGCCTGTTCATCTGCAGCAAACACGACAGACAAATCATTGACCTGCCCCACAGGACTGAGTTCAAGAACTTTTTCATTCACCTTAGCGATATCTAAAAAGCCTATCTGACGCTGTAAAAACGCTGCCACAGCCACTTCATTGGCCGCATTCAGCGTCGCCATGGCGGTACCACCGGCATACCAAGCTTCGCTAGCTAAACGCAAATTCGGAAAACGCGTTAAATCCGGGGCTTCAAAGTCCAAGCGGGCAATTTGAAATAAATTAAGTGGAGCAACTTGAGTAGTAACGCGCTCGGGCCACGTCATACCATAAGCGATTGGCACACGCATATCTGGATTACCCATTTGCGCTATCACTGATCCATCGTTGTAAGACACCATCGAGTGAATGATGCTTTGGGGATGCACAACAACGTCCACCTGCTCTGGTGTAACACCAAATAACCAGCAGGCTTCAATCAACTCCAAGCCTTTGTTCATTAAACTGGCGGAGTCTACCGATATTTTCTGTCCCATCGACCAATTAGGATGCGCGCAAGCCTGCTCTGGCGTCACATCCTGCATCTGCGCCATGCTCCAAGTTCGAAATGGTCCACCGGAAGCGGTAAGCAGCAACTTATCGACATCTTTTAACATGGCACCCTGCTGCGATTGCGGCAAGGACTGGTAAATAGCGTTATGCTCGCTGTCGATTGGCAACAACAGAACCTCATGCTTAGCCACTTCTGCCATAAATAGCTTGCCAGCAGTCACCAAACTCTCTTTGTTGGCCAGTAAAATACGCTTACCTGCACGAATCGCAGCCAAGGTCGGACGCAAGCCAGCAAAGCCCATTATCGCCGCCATTACCTGATCAACTTCCGGAGCGGACACAATGGCATCAAGGTCATCGGCGCTAGATGCCACGGTTACAGGTAAATGAGCGATACGCTGCGCCAATTGCTCTGCCGCATCGGCATCCGTCATCACCACAGACCTGGGAGCAAAACGCTCACAGATCGCCGCCATCTTATCTACATTAGAATGAGCTACAGCGCTGACCAAATGAAAACGATCGGGATGTTGAGCAATAATATCCAGCGTACTCGTACCGATAGAGCCAGTGGCCCCAAGTAGACAGATACCTTGACTCACAGCCAACCTACCAGCAACAACAAGAGAACAAAGATAGGCGCTGCAGCAGTCAAACTATCCACTCGGTCCATTACCCCACCATGACCGGGAATCAGGTGACTGGAATCCTTGAGAGATTCATAGCGCTTGAACAAGCTTTCCGACAGATCGCCCAAAACTGAGACAAATACGGTAATAAGTGCCGCCACCGCCAATATTGACCACCCCGTAACCGAAGCACCTTGCAGATAAGAAAAGATGACCACACCCACTTGGGTAAGCAGAATGCCACCAATAACGCCTTCCCAGGATTTACCAGGAGAAACACGCACCGCGAGCTTGCGCTTGCCAAACGCACGACCGGCAAAATAGGCACCGGAGTCAGCCCCCCAAATCAGCCCCATCAGCAGCAGCACCCAGACCACGAAATTCGGACTCTGACGCAACACTACCAAGGCAGACCAACTGGTAATTAGGATAACCGCCCCAAACAAAGCCCTCACCGAGCGATGCTGCCAGCCAATCTGGGAAGGAAAGCGTATTACCCAAACTAAAGCGAGCAACCAAGCCAATGGGGCAAGGTATAAAACGCTCTGCTGCAGCGAAAAAATACTGACACCATAACAAAGAGTGCCAATCATACCAGCGTAGGCGATTCGAGTTGTTTGGGCGGAAAAACCGGCTAAACGAGCCCATTCCCAACCAGCTAACAACATGACGGCACCGATGGACACAGAAAATGCTGTTTCACCTAGCACGAACACAGCAACAATAAACAAGGCTGCCATCACGATGGCACTGAGAACTCTAGGCAATAACATCTTTATCGTCCGCCATAGCGACGCTGTCTTGAATAGTATTCCGACAATGCCGCAGTAAAATGATTTTCGTCGAAGTCAGGCCACAACACTGGCAGAAACACAAACTCAGAGTAAGCCGCCTGCCATAATAAAAAGTTGCTGATACGCTGCTCCCCTGAAGTCCTTATCATTAAATCAGGAGGCGGTAAATCAGCTAGACAGGTATGCTGGTGTAATCGCGTTTCATCTATTTCATCAGCGGATAAACTACCTGCCGCGACTTGCTTCGCAAGACTTTTTGCCGCTTCTGCGATGTCCCAACGGCCGCCATAATTCGCCGCAATAGCTAATACCATGCCGCTATTAGTAACAGTGGCTTGCTCGGCGTGACGAATTTCTTGCTGCAGACTATCACTAAACCCTTGGGTATCACCAATTACGCGCAGACGGATGCCATATTCATTTAAGCGCTTCACTTCTTTCTTAAGGGAGCGCATAAATAAACGCATCAAGCCATCCACTTCGGCTTTTGGCCGTTTCCAGTTTTCACTTGAAAAAGCAAACAAAGTGAGCACTTTGACACCAGCCCGGGCGGCAGCTTCTACGGTACGACGTACCGCTCCAGCACCTGCTGTGTGGCCAGCGATACTGGGAAGGAGCTTATTTTTCGCCCAGCGATTGTTGCCGTCCATAATAATGGCAACATGGGCAGGTGGAAGCGGTGACTGACCGCGCCCTTGGTCCGACTGCGACATGTACAAGTATCCAAAGCGAGGGTACACAAAGGCGAGCTGGGCTCGCCTTAGCTTAGATTGCCATTAGGTCTTTTTCTTTCGCGGCTAAGCGCTCGTCAACCTGAGCAATGTACTTGTCGGTCACTTTCTGCACTTGATCTTGACCACGACGATCGTCGTCTTCTGAAATCTCTTTCTCTTTCAACAGTTCCTTCAGGGTACTGTTGGCATCACGACGGATATTACGAATCGCAATACGACCATTTTCTGCTTCGTTCTTCGCTTGTTTAGCGTAGTTACGACGCGTTTCTTCTGTCAAAGCTGGTAACGGAATGCGAATTAGGTTACCTGTCGTAACCGGGTTAAGACCCAGATCGGACTTCATAATGGCTTTTTCAATCTCAGGAACCATTTTTGCTTCCCAAGGAGACACGCCCAACGTACGAGCATCTTCAACAGTGATGTTTGCAACTTGGTTAAGGGGGCTTTCACTGCCGTAGTAATTCACCTTGATCGGGTCAAGCAAACTAGGATGAGCTCGGCCAGTACGAATTTTATTGAACGCCACTTCTACAGAAGCAACTGCTTTACTCATGCGCTCTTCAGCGTCTTTGATAATATCGTTAATCATCGTTTCCTCACTTAATCAGTGTGCCTTCGTTTTCACCAACCATGATATTGATTAATGCGCCTGGTTTATTCATGTTAAAGACACGTACCGGCATATGGTGGTCACGAGTTAGACAAATGGCAGTTAAGTCCATGACACCCAACTGTTTTTCTAAAACTTCGTTGTAGCTAAGGGTATCATATTTCACTGCAGCAGGGTCTTTCATTGGGTCAGCAGAATAAACACCATCTACTTTGGTTGCCTTCAAGACCACATCAGCATCAATTTCAATGCCGCGCAGACAGGCCGCAGAATCTGTGGTAAAGAATGGGTTGCCAGTACCAGCAGAGAAGATCACCACATCACCATCTTTTAGGTGACGCATCGCACGGCGACGATCATAGGGCTCTACAATCCCTGTCATATTAATTGCCGACATAACACGAGTAGAAATATTGGCACGCTCTAGAGCATCGCGCATTGCCAAGGCATTCATAACTGTAGCCAGCATCCCCATGTGATCGCCAGTCACACGATCCATGCCCGCTTGACTCAAAGCTTGTCCGCGAAATAGGTTGCCACCGCCAATCACTATGCCGACTTCAACCCCAATACCACGTAATTGCCCGATCTCTAATGCCATGCGGTTGAGCACTTTCGGATCAATACCAAAAGTTTCATCCCCCTGCAGGGCCTCTCCACTCAACTTAAGCAAAATACGTTTGTAATTTGAACTTTTTTCTTTTGGCATCGTGACCTCCAACCAGGGCATTTTAGACATTGCAGAGCATAATACACTGCTTGCAAAAGTAGTATTCATAAAAAGGGGCAGTCAAGCTGCCCCTTTGATTATTGCCTATCCAGCAATTAACCTTTCAACTGTGCCGCAACTTCAGCTGCGAAATCAGTTGCTTCAACTTCAATGCCTTCACCTACTTCAAGGCGAACAAAAGAAGTAACAGAAGCGCCAGCATCTTTCACAAGTTGACCCACTTTAACTTCTGGGTTCTTAACGAAAGGCTGCTCTACTAGGCTGTTTTCAGCCAAGAATTTCTTCATACGACCAACGATCATTTTGTCAACGATCTCAGCTGGCTTGCCAGCCATATCAGGCTGCGCACGGATGATTTCTTCTTCTTTCGCTAACACTTCTTCAGGCATATCTTCGCCACGTACCACACGTGGAGAAACAGCAGCTACGTGCATAGATACGTCTTTCGCCAACTCGGCGTTACCACCTTCAAGTTGTGTTAGTACAGCGATTTGGCCGTTACCGTGTAGGTAACCACCTACTAGACCACCTTCTACAAGCACAGCGCGACGTGGAGTGATGTTCTCACCGATTTTTTGCACTAGGGCTTCACGTAGTTGACCTACTTCACCTTCAAGCAATACTGCCATGTCGGTTTCTTTGCTTTCGAACACGATGTCAGCAACTTTGTTAGCAAAAGAAACGAAGTTTTCATCGCGGGCAGCAAAGTCAGTTTCAGAGTTAACTTCAACTAGGACACCGTAAGAGTTGTCGTCAGCTAGGCGCAATACCATTGTACCTTCTGCCGCAGTACGACCAGCTTTCTTAGCTGCTTTCATACCGCTTGATTTACGTAGTTCTTCGATCGCTAGCTCGATGTCACCGTCAGCAGCAGCAAGTGCTTTTTTACACTCCATCATGCCAAGACCAGTGCGCTCGCGTAGCTCTTTCACCATTTTAGGAGTTACTGCAGCCATGTTAATTCCTCTTGAACGATTACAAATTTATAAAAAAGGGGGCGAGTTGCCCCCCTTTCAGCAAACAAAATCAATGTTAGCGCAAAAAGATTACGCTTCAGTTGCTTCGCTAACTTCTACAAACTCATCAGCAGTACCCGCTGCAGCTGCACGACCTTCTAGCGCTGCATCAGCAAACGCAGATACGTACAATTGTACGGCGCGGATAGCGTCGTCGTTTGCAGGGATAACGTAGTCAACACCATCTGGGTTGCTGTTTGTATCTACGATACCGATAACTGGGATACCTAGTTTGTTCGCTTCTTTGATTGCAATGCGCTCGTGATCAACGTCGATTACGAAAAGAACGTCTGGCAGACCACCCATATCCTTGATACCACCTAGAGAACGCTCTAGCTTCTCAAGTTCACGAGTACGCATTAGCGCTTCTTTCTTGGTCAACTTTTCGAACGTACCGTCATTCATTTGCGTTTCAAGGTCACGTAGACGCTTGATAGAAGCACGGATCGTTTTGTAGTTAGTCAACATACCACCCAACCAACGGTGGTTAACGTATGGCATACCAGCGCGAGAAGCTTGCTCAGCTACTGATTTAGATGCCGCACGCTTAGTACCAACGAACATCACTTTGTTTTTGTTCTCAGCCATTTTTTTAACAAGCGCTAGGGCTTCGTTCATAGCTGGAACAGTGTGTTCTAGGTTGATGATATGGATTTTATTGCGCGCACCGAAGATGAATGGCTTCATCTTTGGGTTCCAGTAACGAGTTTGGTGACCGAAGTGTGAACCAACCTGTAGTAGGTCGCGCATAGAAACTGTAGGCATTAGATTTTCCTTTATTTTGGGTTAGTTACTCTTACTAACAGCCCGACTCTCAGCCCGTCTGGGTTTAAGGCAACCCTGGACACCCTTGAGAGGAAGCATTCGCGGTAGTAAGGTCGTTAGATTAAGTTTAGTTTTTTCGCTTCTAGCTAACCGTTTCATAACGGCCATAAAAGCGAGGCGTTTTATACCACAAAATCAAATTAAGCAAAAGCACCAAGATACTGTACCAGCAGCTTGGATGGATATTTTTCCCTCCGCGGGGGCGATAAAGGTTCTCAACTCATGTAGAATACGGGCCATTATTATCTTATTCGCCTTTATAGATAGAGTTATTATGAGCAACGAAATCCTAGAGCGCGTCGCGCTTCTTACGCAAAACGGTCGCGCGGAAGTCCCCGCTTGGACACCACGCCCCGCAGCCACCCGTTTTACTGATATTAATGACATTAACGGTATGCGCGAGGCTGGCCGCTTGGCTGCCGAGGTGCTAACCATGCTGGCTGAATATGTCGTTCCCGGTGTAACAACTGAGCAACTGGACATCATTGCTCACAATCATATTGTGACGAGTCAAGGCGCCATCCCTGCGCCGCTCAATTACCATGGTTTTCCAAAGTCCTGCTGTACTTCGGTAAACGATGTCATTTGCCATGGCATTCCGAATGATAAAGCCCTCAAAAAAGGGGATGTGGTGAACATTGACATCACCGTGATCAAAGATGGCTATTACGGCGATACCAGTAAAATGTTTTTTGTTGGCGATGTTGCCCCCCATGCTAAGCGACTTTGCCAAGTCACCCAAGAGTGCCTATATCTCGCCATCAAAATGGTTAAGCCCGGCGTTCGGCTCGGTGACATTGGTGCCGCCATATCAGCCCATGCACACAAAAACCATTACAGTGTCGTAGAGGAATATTGCGGTCATGGTTTGGGAACTACTTTCCATGGCGAACCACAGGTCGCTCACTATGGTCGTGCTGGCACGGGTGTCGTGCTGGAAGAAGGTATGACCTTTACTATCGAACCTATGATCAATGCCGGCAAGAAGCAGGTCAAACATACTGGCCCAGATAACTGGATCGCCAAAACCAAAGATGGCCGTCTTTCTGCCCAGTACGAGCACTCATTACTAGTCACTGCGGACGGAGTTGAAATCCTTACTCTGCGCCCCGAAGAGACAATTTAGCGATAACGATTAGCATCCTTTTCGAATAAAACATGGTTTGAGGCCTCTATGGACTTTCCTGCTCACCCTGATTCTCCACCTCTTCTGACGCCTGAAGAGAAACAGTTTTTGGCACAAAGTAGCACCAGCGCTAGCCAATACCGGGCATTGCTGCGGGAAAAGGAAGCCGCCTACCACGATTTATTCCATGCTCTCTATCCTATTGAAAAGTTGGTAAAGGGACTTGCCAGATTATATGACGATGTCATGCAAGCTGCTTGGATCGCCCGTGGACTGGGAGATGAAACCAGTGTCGCCCTCGTGGCAGTGGGAGGCTATGGACGTGCCGAGTTACACCCAAAATCGGATATAGATCTGCTGATACTGACCCATGATGAGCAGCCCGTACCGGAAGAGAAACTCGAAGCCTTTATCACTTTCTTGTGGGATTTGAAGCTGGACGTAGGCCATAGTGTACGCTCTATCCGCCAGTGTACCGAGATGGCAGCTAATGATGTGACCGTCATTACCAACCTTATTGAATCTCGTACCCTTTATGGCCCAGCCGAATTACTGGCAAATCTTAACCTGCATATAGATGTGAGTCAGATGTGGGATGGCCATAGTTTTTACCGGGCCAAAATCGACGAACAGCGCCAGCGCCACGATAAATACCAGAATACCGCTTACAACCTTGAGCCTAACTTGAAGGAATGCCCGGGTGGACTGCGCGATATGCAGGTGATCGACTGGGTGGCTAAACGCCATTTACACACCCATCGCCTCAGCGCCCTAATCGACAAACAGTTTTTGTCAGAGGATGAGTATTTACAGCTCAAGGGAGCTGTTAGCCACCTATGGCGCATTCGCTGGGCATTGCATATGACAGTAGGACGCAAAGAAGACCGACTGCTATTCGATCATCAACGCACTTTGGCACGCATGTTTGTCTTTGATGATGACGATCTAAAGCGTAATGTTGAGCGCTTCATGCAAGGCTATTACCAAAGCGTTGCCGCTATACAGCAACTGAACGATTTGCTTTTACAGCACTTTGAAGAGTCTTTCCTGTTCATTGATGACAACCCTGTGATCGAGCATGTGAATGAACGTTTTCGTATCTGTAATGGACAAATCGAAGCCTGCGCCGCTGACTTGTTTCAGACTACCCCGTCAGCCATGCTAGAAGTCTACAAGCTACTAGGGGAACGCAGTGATATTCGCGGCATTCGCGCTAATACCATGCGCATGCTGCGAGACAACCTCGACTTAATCGACGATAACTATCGCAACGATCCGGTCAACACCAGCCTGTTTCTCGACATCATTGCCAGCCCCTATCGTATGACGCGAGTGCTGAGATCAATGAAGCACATTGGTCTGCTAGGTCGCTATTTACCGGAGTTTGGCGCCATTATCGGCCAGATGCAGCATGACCTATTCCACATATACACCGTTGATGCCCACACGCTGCAGTTAGTGGAAAACCTACGCCGGCTTTGGCAACCCGAGGCACGCAATAATTTCCCCATTTCTTCTCAGACCATCCGCCATTTAGCCAATGTGGAATTACTTTATATTGCTGGTCTGTACCATGATATTGCAAAAGGACGTGGCGGCGATCATTCTGAGCTTGGTTGTGTCGATGCTCAACTATTCTGCGAACGACATGGACTTTCTAAGCACGATACGGACTTAATTGTATGGCTAGTAAGAAACCATCTACATATGTCCGTTACCGCCCAGCGCAAGGATATTTCTGACCCGGAAGTTATTTGGGAATTTGCTAGCTTTGTTGGCAATCAAGAGCGCCTAGACTACTTATTCTTGTTAACCGTCGCTGATATTAACGCCACCAACCCAACCATGTGGAACAGCTGGCGCGCATCGCTAATGCGTCAACTCTATCTCGAGACTAAACGAGCATTGCGGCGTGGGTTGGACTCCCCTATCGATGCGGATATGCAAAGTGACGAACACAAACAACGGGCCTTGGAACTTCTGATTGAACGCAATGTAGATATGGCTGAGGCAGAAGAAATCTGGGAGCGTATCGAGGAAGAATACTTTATCCGCTCCAGTGGTGATGAAATCGCTTGGAACACCGAGGCCATTCTCAAACATCGCCCAAGTACCAAACCCTTAGTAGCCATCACAACGCTAGGTGGCCGTAATTTTTCTGGTGCCAGTAAGATCTTTATCTATACACCACTGGCCAGCCATTTGTTCGCTGTAACAGCAGCGCTACTGGAGCAGCTGGGCCTCACTATCCTCGATGCCAAAATCAACACCACGACGGACAACTACAGCCTAGACACCTTTGTGGTGATGGACAGTAATGATAACAACACCAATCTTTATCTGGACAATAAGCGTATTCAGCTAATTCGTGAAACCCTAATGGAACAGTTGGACTCGCCATCATTGTATGAAAGCATGGTTCGTCGCTTTACTCCGCGCATTCTAAAGATTTTCAATGCGCCATCGACAGTGCAATTTGTTTCGCAACCGGAAGAGGTATGGTCAGCCCTAGAAGTCACGGCACCAGACCGTCCAGGGTTACTAGCCTTAATCGGGCAGTTCTTTATGCAGTCGGGTATCATGCTGCACAAAGCCAAAATTGCTACCTTAGGTGAACGGGTAGAAGACACCTTTTATATTACCGAAGAAAATGGCGAGCTGATTAGTGACCCAGTGCGTATGGATTTTATTTGCCAATCTTTAAAAGACAGTATTGACCGCTTCTCACAGGCGACGGATTAACTATGAACCCATCTATTGCTGCATTACACCCCTATCCATTTCAAAAACTCGCTGACTTATTAGCGGGCACCAAGCCTGCTGCCGATAAGTCACTGATCAAGTTGACCATTGGCGAGCCACAGCATGCGGCACCAACACTTGTGCTAAACGCATTGCGGGATTCTTTAACTGGCGTCTCAAGCTACCCAGCAACTAAAGGCTCGTTAGCCTTGCGTGAAGCCATTGCCAATTGGGCCAAGCGCCGCTTTGCTTTACCTGAGTTAAACCCAGAAACTCAGGTGATCCCGGTAACGGGCACTCGCGAGGCACTGTTCGCTATTACCCAAGCAGTAGTTGGAAAAAAGGCGAACCCACTGGTCATTAGCCCGAATCCGTTTTACCAAATTTACGAAGGGGCCACTATTCTTGCCAATGCCGAGCTAAAGCTTCTGCCTTGCAGTGCCGCAAATGGATACCAAATCGATTATCGAGCCGTCACGGATGCGGAATGGGCCCGTTGCGAACTCTTATTCGTTTGCTCCCCCAACAACCCCACTGGTAGCATAACCAGTCTTGATGACTACCGTTATTTACTGGAAAAGGCACAAGAGTTTGACTTTACCATTGCCGCGGATGAGTGCTACTCAGAAATTTATTTTGACGCACCACCCTTAGGTCTATTGGACGCTTGCATCCAACTTGGAAATCCCACTTTCAAACAGTGTCTGATTTTCCAATCCCTGTCGAAGCGCTCTAACTTGCCAGGCTTACGCTCTGGATTTGTAGCGGGCGATGCACAACTCTTAGAAGGCTTCTTGCTATACCGCACCTACCATGGTTGCGCAATGCCACCGCATCACCAAGACGCGTCCATAGTCGCTTGGAACGATGAAGC
Organism: Maribrevibacterium harenarium; assembly: GCF_006385675.1. Taxonomy (GTDB): domain Bacteria; phylum Pseudomonadota; class Gammaproteobacteria; order Pseudomonadales; family Marinomonadaceae; genus Marinomonas; species Marinomonas harenarium. The sequence continues at coordinate 66,266 of NZ_VFRR01000011.1, forward strand.
TCACGTTGCCGAAAACCGTGCTATTTACCAACGTAAATTTGATCAAGTGTTGGCCTTGCTAGAACCCGTAATGAAGGTAAGCAAACCAGAGGCAGGCTTCTACCTTTGGCCAGAACTGGATATGGATGATGAAGCCTTCTGTATCAAACTATATGAAGAAGAAGGCGTATTAGTATTACCGGGCAGCTACCTAGGGCGCAGCGTTGACGGACATAACCCCGGCAAAAATCATGTGCGTATGGCACTGGTCGCCGAAGAACAGGAATGTGTTGAGGCTGCTCAGCGTATTCGTAACTTTATTATTCGACACCAATCTTAATTTAGCGGAGACAAAACCCAATGAGCGATTCGATTTTCGCGTTTGGCCTAGGTGTAGGCACTCAAAACAAAGAAGGTAACTGGTTAGAAGTATTCTACCCTACTCCTGTACTTGCACCTGAAAAGAGCGTCGTTGACGCCATACTAGAAAGCACCAATTTTGAAGGTGGTAATGATACTCTAGTACTGGAAGAAGGCGACTTGAACCGCCTACATTTAGCTCTGCTAAAAGCCGGCAACATCGAACAGGCGGAATTAGCGTCACGCCTAAAGGCATCTACTCAACCAGTGGTATTGTGTGTGCTTACCAATGATGCAGCGCCACAAAATCCAGCCGAAGTTTACTTGAAGCTACAACTGATCTCGCATCGTTTAGTTCAACCACATGGCACGAAACTAGACGGCATGTTCGGCTTACTTATCAATACTGCCTGGACTAGCGAAGGTCCAATCGATGTTCGTGAATTGGCGGATCGCCAGCTTTCTGCTCGCATGGAAGGGCGTACTATCGAAGTATTCAGCGTTGATAAATTCCCGAAAATGGCCAACTTTGTAGTGCCAAGCGGTGTTCGTATTGGTGACACGGCGCGCATCCGTCTTGGTGCTCATCTAGGTGAGGGCACCACCGTAATGCACGAAGGTTTTGTCAACTTCAACGCAGGCACGCTGGGCGTAAGCATGGTTGAAGGCCGAATTTCTGCCGGTGTAGTGGTTGATAATGGCTCTGACCTAGGTGGTGGTTGTTCTACTATGGGAACACTTTCCGGTGGTGGCAATATCGTTATCAAAGTGGGTAAAGAGTGTTTGATCGGCGCTAACGCAGGCATTGGCATCCCACTAGGCGATCGTTGCACAGTAGAGTCTGGTCTATATATCACGGCTGGGTCTAAAGTCGCCGTGTTAGACGACACTAACACCGTGGTTTCTACCGTGAAAGCACGTGATCTTGCTGGTCAGTCAGATTTGCTATTCCGCCGAAATTCTCAAACTGGCGCGATCGAATGCAAGACCAATAAGTCTGCTATCGCTCTGAATGAAGCACTACACGCACATAACTAAGCACTATCGCTACCCGGCTTTAAGTCGGGTAGCCTTGTTACAGATCTTTTAGGTAGATTTCTATGACCATTATTTACGGTATAAAAAATTGTGACACTATGAAGAAGGCGTTGCGCTGGCTCGATGAGAACCAGATTGCCTATCGGTTTCATGATTACCGCAAGGATGGACTCGAGCGAGAGCTGTTACAGCAATGGCTTGACCAAGAAGGCTGGGAAAACTTAGTCAATAAACGTGGCACCACTTGGCGTAAACTTGATAGCGCTGAACAAGAGGATATGCCTAACCGGGCCGTCGAACTGTTTCAGCAGCATCCAGCAATGATCAAACGCCCCTTGCTTGTACACGAAAATCAGATCACACTTGGCTTCAAAGCGGAAATCTACCAAGCATTATTTCAGATTAACAAATGATCCTATTCCTGGATCACGGTCTCATAGCGTGATGGCTGAGCTGCCGGTTGATCAGAAATTTGCACAGATCGCACTGACTGAGTAGCACTACGCTGACGGTCACTTTCGATCACGGGCGTGTAGTAAGCTTCTTTGTTACCACCTCCAAATAGAGCGTTTGCTGTGTCTACCGCGGTATCGACCACGCTACACGCGCCTAAGGGGAATGCTAGCAAAGCAACAAGCAAGGATTTGAATCGCATAAGTATCTCGGCTGAGTTAAGTTTAAGTAGCTAAAATATCCAAACCAACAACAAAGGTAAAGAATGTCTGACCTCACCCCCACCCTCGAACTGGCCCTCGACTTAATATCTCGTCCTTCCGTTACCCCAGAAGACGCCGGCTGCCAGGAAGTCATGATCTCACGCCTGCAAAAACTTGGCTTCAAGATCGAAAGAATGCCGTTTGGTGAAGTGGTGAATTTTTATGCGAAACGAGGTAGCAGTGGCCCTAACCTTATGTTTGCGGGTCATACTGATGTTGTACCAACTGGTCCGATCGAGCGTTGGAAGGTATCCCCATTTCAACCAAAAATTATCGATGGCGTTCTTTATGGTCGCGGCGCCGCCGATATGAAAGGCAGCCTTGCCGCCATGATTACTGCGGTAGAAGAGTTCGTCACTGCCAACCCAAATCACGATGGTCAAATATCATTTCTGATAACCAGCGATGAAGAAGGACCCTTTGTAGACGGCACCACACGGGTAGTAGATGCCCTCATCGCACGCCATGAGATTGTCGATTGGTGTATTGTTGGGGAGCCTTCTAGTACCAAGACCTTGGGTGACATTATCAAGAATGGCCGTCGCGGCTCTTTTAGCGGTGATTTAACTATTTTTGGCAAGCAGGGACATGTGGCCTACCCCCATTTAGCCATCAACCCAATTCACCTCGCCGCTCCCGCTATAGCGGAGTTATCGCAAACCGTGTGGGATGACGGCAACGAATTCTTCCCGCCGACCAGTTTCCAAGTATCCAACATTCATTCTGGCACTGGCGCAACCAATGTAGTACCTGGCACATTACAAGCTCAGTTTAATTTCCGCTTTTCATCCGAACTAAGTTTTGAGCTATTAAAAGCAAGAGTAATTGGCATTCTAGATAGTCATAATCTCAAATATGATATCGATTGGACCTACAATGGTCTGCCCTTCTTGACGCCTCCGGGGGAGTTGGTGGATGCGGTTACGCAAGCTATTGAAACCACTGTTAACATCACGCCAGAACTATCGACCTCTGGCGGTACATCTGATGGCCGCTTTATCGCTAAAATGGGGACTCAGGTGGTTGAGTTAGGACCGGTGAATGCAACTATCCATCAGATCAACGAATGTGTAGATGCACAAAGCCTAAATGACTTATCCACTATCTACCGTCGGGTATTGGAAAATCTATTTGTAAAATAGCGACCCATGCGATGGCAAAATTCCTACAGATTCTGGACCAGCTGGCATTAAAACTTGGTAAAAATCCTAAACTTGCTCTGATGAAATTAATTCAGGGCGGTTTGTTATTTGCCTTCGGTGTGCTGGTGATCTTCGTTGCAGATAAAGTAATCATGCCCTCTGTTTATCAAGAGATCATTGCCGGATTCGGTTTACTGATCGCCGCTGCTGGTGTGCTTTGGTCTCTTATTGGTTATCTATCTATGAGCGTTCTTCGTATTTATCACATGCTTAAAAACAAGGATTAAGCAGTATGCAGCCAGATATTGAAATCTATTTACTGTCCTGCCCTACCCCGAATATTGAGGCATGGCTAACTGATTTATTTGGACCATTAGACGCCGTCCCAAGCACTGAAACGGGGATAAAGTTTATAGCCCACTATCAGGGACAGCACATTCCCATCACGATCTTGGAGCAAGCGGCGGGCAAACGTTTTACCTCCGTTTGGTTTGACTCGGAACATACTCCTTGGGCGAATGACATAGAATGCGCTGAAGCAGCCTTCGCTTCATTAGGTTGTGAAGTGCGCTGCAATATGGCTAGCTGGGAAGAAGATGAGGAATTAGATCCAGACCTTTGGTGGCGGATCAATAAAAACGGCGCTGGCCCTTATATTTGGCGCTGAATATCCCTTGGTAATAACGTGAGAGAAAACATGCAAATTACTTTGCTGAAAGGCAAATTACACATGGCGACAGTGACTCAGGCGGAACTTTGGTACGACGGTTCTTGCGCCATTGATGAAGAATTAGTAAAGCTCGCTGGGTTGCGAGAATTTGAAAAAATCGAAATATACAACGTGGATAATGGCGAACGCTTTGCCACCTACGTCATCTTAGCGGAAGCAGGATCAGGCACTATCTCTATGAACGGTGCGGCTGCGCGTAAAGTGCAAGTTGGCGATCGGGTGATCATTGCAGCCTACGGACAAATGAGTGAGGCGGAAGCCACTACCTTTAAACCTAAGCTGGTTTATCTAACCAAAGGCAATCAAGTAGAACGTACTACTAATACGATTCCTATGCAGAAAGATTAAAAAAATAGGCCCATGAAGGGCCTATTTTATGTGCTTAACAGATGTGCTTTATCAGTTACGCTAACACGTTTAACACGGCTTCGTAGTTTGGCTCGTCAGCGGTTTCCGCTACTTGTTCAGTATGCAGCACCTGACCATCTTCACCGATCACTACAACAGCACGACTGAGGATGCCAACTAATGGGCCGGTAGTGAAAGTGACGCCATAATCTTCACCAAATGAAGAACGGAAGCTTGAGCCTGTTAGTACATTTTCAATACCTTCGGCGCCGCAGAAACGGGCTGCTGCGAATGGTAAATCCGCAGAAACACAGATAACAACCGTATTGTCTAGTTTAGCAGCCTGTTCATTGAACTTGCGTACAGAAGTGGCGCAAGTGGGCGTATCAATAGAAGGGAAGATGTTAAGTACTAGTTTCTTACCAGCGTAATCGGCTAAGGTTGCGACGGAAAGGTCCGTTTTAACCAATTCGAACTCTGGTGCCTTGCTACCAACTGCCGGCAATTCACCGACAGTCTCAATAGGATTACCTTTTAACGTTACCGTTGCCATATGATTCTCTCGATCGATTATAATGTGCGTTACTGATTATTTTTTGACAATAGAGACGCTTTCCGCCTGCTTGCCTTTTTCGCCCTCAGTAACATAAAAGCGAACCTTTTGTCCTTCAATTAGAAAACGGCGACCACGCCCGCGAATAGCACGATAATGTACAAACACATCATCACCATTATCCATGGTTAAAAAACCAAATCCCTTGGAAGAGTTGAACCATTTAACGGTGCCTTCTTCGCGATCATCCGCCTCGTCGCTCTCTTCGGAGTCTTCGTCATCAGATACGTATTGACGTGTTTCTTGGCTCAAAAGGGCACCGATATATACAGCGACAAATACGAAAGCAAAGTAAATTACATAGTGAGTACCGATATCAGATTCCCCAACCGCTGGAGCAATCAATAACGGTGTTACCAAAGCCAAGATGATACTGACTAATAGTGCGCGCATTGAAAAAAATGCCATTCCTGTTTTTGTTGTTTCCTGTTGTGAACTCATAGTTTTATCTCTATTAATGTTGAAATACACATCCCGCACCACCATATCGACAACTGTGTTTTGTGGTGGGGTCACACCCATAACTAAGTACCCAAGGGTACGCAACCGCAACCCTACTGATAAAGTGGCTTACTTTTTACTTTGCTGGTGGGTTACAAACGATGAACCAGCAAAAACTACGCCAAAAAGAAAGCCTCTACGCATCGGCAAATACGTAATATAATTCAGAAAATTAAGCACTTAGCTTACCTTTAGACTACCACACCGAGCCCCGTTATGAATACCTTAGAACTGCAATCAAGAATCGATGAACTGGAAATGAAAAGCCAGTTCCAAGAAGACACTATTGATGCACTCAATCAGGCACTGGTAACCCAACAAAAAGATATCCTGCTACTAAAAGATCAAATTCGTTTGCTAGCAAAACAAATTGAAACAGCAAAGCAACAGCAACAAGGCATTCGCGATATTAACGAACGCCCGCCGCACTACTAACTAGCTAATCAGAGTTATCTAAAGAGCGCTTGACGTAAATATCAAAGCGTCCTGACTTACCTTCTAGGCGATAAGTGGGCTCTGCGTTATTTAAATCGGGCGCTCCTTTAGGTCGTTTAACCACCACGCGAAAACGGGCTAGCGACATCGCCTGTGGCAACAGCTTATCGCTGTCTAAATCTGCGCCCACCAAGTCTCGGAAAAAAGCCATTTCTTTTTTAGCGGCAGCGGTGGCTTTGTCATTGTGCGGAAACATAGGGTCAAGGTAGACCACATCGCAGCACTCGGACGCTTCCAGATCCATTATGGAACCACTAGTTAGGTCCATATTCTCGATGATATCCATGACCTCTATATGTACCGCTGCACGCTCTAGTCCATCGCGCAGCAGAGCGGACACGAAAGGCACCCGTTCAAACATTTGCACTTTGCAGCCGAGCGTCGCAAAGACAAAACTATCCCTGCCAAGACCTGCGGTCCCGTCAATCACATGGAGACCAGTCCGTTTATTGAGACCCACCGCCTTAGCGATATCTTGCCCCTTGCCACCACCAAAACGGCGCCGATGATCAGCAGCACCGGTGGTAAAATCTACCATCACCGGATTCGGTGCTCCTTTTCCTGTCTTAGCAATAGCCAGACCGTCAATGCCGAGCATTAAAAGATATTCGTAATCGGTCGCGAACTTAAGAGGGGGCTTGAAGGCATAGAAAGGCAACTGCAAATCAGTCGCCAGTTCCTTGGCCGCTAGATTTAATGAAGGAGAAGATGCGGCAACAGCAAGGGAATTGCTAGGCAAAGACATCTACTCCAATTAACTGATTACGAGGATTATCGGCAGATAAGCTCTGTGTCGCTTGATAAGCACTTAGAGCATTTTGCGCCAACCAACTCAGGGAATCGATTTTCTGAAAACGTGGCTGCTGCGCAAACAATGTTTCAAATGATGCGACATCACTGGTGCTCGCTACCTCACGGGAGGGGGTTGCACTGCTCCTACCCTGATCCGTCAGTATGCGACCAGTCTGATTATTCTGATTAGGACTGACGACTGGAAAGTTACTACCAATTCTCACCTTATCCCACTCCTAGACTTAACCTAGATAAATAATCAGCAACAAAATACCACCGAGGGCTAAGCGGTACAGCATAAATGGTAAAAACCCAATATTGTTCAACCATTTCAAGAAGAAGTAGATACAAAGGTAAGCACTAATCGCCGATAACGCAACACCCCAAACGATCGCCTGCCAGTCTACCGGCATAGAACTACTGAGCAACTCCACCGTTTTTAAGCCACCAGCCGCGACGATCAATGGCACGGACAAGAGAAAAGAGAATCGTGCTGCGGCTTGACGGGAAAACCCCAACATACGTGCCGCCGTCATGGTAATACCAGAACGGGAGGTACCTGGAATGAGCGCCAGCGCTTGAGCAAGACCGATAACAACTACGCTTGGTAAACCCAGCTTATCGATATCAAGGCGATCTGCAAAAAAGCGATCAGACACCCATAGCAAAACACCAAAACCTATGGTGGTCATAGCAATCACTAGGATTGAGCGTAAATGGGTCTCAATGAAGTCCCCAAACACCACACCTGCAACCCCAGCAGGGATCGTGGCCAGAATAATCCACCAACCTAATCTACTTTCTGGCGTCGCCGGTTTACCAACAAGGGCGGCCAACCACCCTATGGCAATCGCCCAAATATCCCGCCAAAAATAGCCAATAACAGCAACGAGAGTACCAACATGCACCGCCACGTCAAAGGCAAGCCCTTGATCAGGCCAGCCCAGTAACTGGGAAGGCAAAATCAAATGGGCGGAACTGGAGATCGGTAAAAACTCAGTGAGACCTTGGATCAAGGCCAAAAAGACAATGTGGTACCACAGCATGAATTAGCGCTTTCCTATGCGGGGAGGTTGTTTTTCCCAAGTAATTTCGTCACGTAAATAGACTGGGATGGCTTGGGAAGCGGCTACGCTTTTACCTTGAGCAAAGTCCCTAGCAGCCAATTCCGCTATGCAAGCAGCCCGCGGTGCAATATCAGTCAAAATAAGATTGGCAGGTTGTGGTAGTCGAGCTTGAATGTCGTCTGCATAACACCAGCCTGAGCCCACCCCTTGATAGGGTAAGTCGAAAACGGGCAAAACTTCAGGTTTGATAACTCGCTCGGCCCAGCACTCTTGCAAGTGCCACTGTTGCTCATCATCTACCTGAATATGATAGCCCCCGGCATAAATCTCCCCCATGCGAGCATCTAATGCTGCTAGCCAATAGTCACCGCCATGGAGCTGATAGCCTTCTAGAGCCATCGCCGCTAAAGTACTCACTGGCACGACAGGAAGATCAGCGCCATAGGCCAACCCTTGTACAATACCGGCACTAATTCGTAGTCCCGTAAAACTGCCAGGACCACGCCCGAACGCCAACGCATCCAGTTGAGCTAGAGATAGTTCTGCTTGGGCAAGGATCTGATCTACCATGGGTAAAATCAGATCATTATGCTGTCTAGGTGCCATGCGGAAGTCTTCCAACACAGCACCATCGACAATCAACGCCACCGAACAAGCTGGCGTTGAGGTATCTATGGCTAAAATCGCTGTCATTAATGCTTAAGCCTTTAGCGCTGCAATCAAACCTTGTTTAATGGTTGCCAAGTCACCGACACCATTGATTTTCACAAATTGTGGAGCATTTTCAGGCTCTTGCTCTTGCCATTGTTGGTAATAACCGATCAATGGAGCAGTTTGATCATGGTAAACAGTCAAGCGCTTACGTACGGTCTCTTCGGTATCATCGGCACGTTGAATTAAAGGCTCGCCAGTAACGTCGTCTTTACCTTCTTCCTTAGGTGGGTTGTATACCACATGGTAAGTACGACCAGAACCTTCGTGCACACGACGGCCACTCATGCGCTGTACGATTTCTTCGTCTGACACATCAATCTCAACCACGTAGTCAATCTTCACGCCAGCTTCTTTAAGGGCATCAGCTTGCGGAATGGTACGAGGAAAACCGTCAAACAAAGCGCCATTGGCACAGTCTTCCGCTTGCAAGCGCTCTTTCACTAGACCAATGATGATGTCATCGGAAACCAGTTGACCGGCATCCATCACCGCTTTGGCTTTAAGACCTAGTTCAGTTCCTGCTTTTACGGCCGCACGTAGCATGTCGCCAGTTGAGATTTGAGGAATACCAAACTCTTCCGTAATGAATTGAGCTTGGGTTCCTTTACCTGCGCCTGGGGCACCTAACAGAATGATTCGCATAAATTCTCTCCAAAAGTCTGCGTAAAAAATCGGCGTAACAAGCAAGAACACTGCCGGGGTCTACTCGATATATTTATAAGTATGGTTCGAGTGACTTACTTGCTAAAAAATTCATATCTAAAAAAACGGTCGCCGCCAAGAATAACCAAGCGGCGGCGAACGATGCAAATTAAGAGTCTAAGTTGTCGACTAAAGTCGGGGTATATTACGTATTTTTGAGATTTTTACTACTTAGCCCGTATTTTGCATACCACTGGCAATACCAGCCATGGTAATCATCAGCGCTTTATTGACTGCGCTATTATCCTGATCTTTGCGACTACGGTAGAGCAACTCTGCCTGTAAATAATGCAATGGATCGATGTAGGGATTACGCACATCAATGGACTGACGAATAGTTTTATTATCTTCGATGAGGCGTTCCTGTTGCTTGACCTCTTTCACCAAACTACACACTAATTCGAGCTTTTTGCGTAATAAACGCCCCAGACCGCGCAATTCCTCGGGAACTAGGCGTTTTTCATAGTATTCCGCAATTTCTGGCTCAGTCTTCGCCAATACCATGTCTAACATATCCAAGTAAGCACCGAAGAACGGCCACTGCTTGTGCATTTCTCGCAGTTTTTCCAAATTACCGGACTCAATGCTCTGTTGCAACGCACTCTCAGCACCTAGCCATGCTGGCAGCATCAAGCGAATTTGCATCCAAGCGAAGATCCATGGAATCGCCCTTAGGCTTTCCACGCCACCGTCAGAACGACGACGGGCAGGACGCGAACCTAATGGCAATTTTGCCAGTTCTTGCTCTGGAGTAATGGCTCTAAAGTAAGGCACGAATTCCTGATGTCCACGGACAATAGAGCGGTATTGATTCATGCCCTCTTCCGCCATTTCATCCATTAACGCCCGCCATTCTGCTTTGGGTGCAGCTGCCGGAATTAGTGTCGCTTCCATAACGGCTGAGCAATACAACTCCAAAGAACGTACAGCAATGTCTGGAATACCAAACTTGAAGCGAATCATTTCACCCTGTTCGGTCACTCGAATGGCACCGTTAACTGATCCTGGCGGTTGGGACAGAATCGCCACATGGGCTGGGCCGCCACCACGACCAACCGTACCGCCACGGCCATGGAATAGGGTCAAATGAACGCCATGACGTTTGCACAGGGCGGTGAGTGCTTCTTGAGCTCGGTATTGCCCCCATGTCGCGGCAATTTGCCCGGCATCTTTAGCGGAATCGGAGTAGCCGATCATCACTTCTTGGCGACCATCAATATAGGCTTTATACCAAGGCGTCGTGAACAATTGCTCGATGATTGGCTCCGCATTATCCAGATCCGCTAAGGTTTCAAACAATGGCACGATCGGCAGCTTGAAGCTGACCCCAGACTCTTGCAGTAACAGGGCAACCGCCAGCACATCGGAAGGTGCACTTGCCATGGAAATAACATAAGAACCAAATGAGCTACGATGCCCTTGTGCGATCATAGCAAAGGTATCTAACACCTCTTTGACTTCCGCCGTTGGCGTCCATTCTCGCGGCAGCAAGGGGCGTTTGGAGTTTAGTTCAGCCAGTAGAAAGGCCTGACGAGAAGCTTCGTCCCACTCGGCGTAATCACCTAATCCGTAGAATCGAGTAATCGCAGACAGCACCTCGATATGACGCGAAGCATCTTGGCGTACATCAAGGCGCACCAGCGTCAGACCAAATGTTGAAACACAACGAATCACATCTAACACAGCACCATTGGCAATTACCTTCATACCGCAATCAATCAACGATTGGTAACACAATACCAAATCGTCGTGCAGCTCTTGGGCATCAAACATAACACCTTCGAGGGAAGCAGCTTTCCCTTCTAGGCTAGCTTGAGCCCATTCTTTGGTGGCAATCAGACGGCGTTCTAGCTGTCTGATCACTTCACGATAGGGCTGAGAACTGTCTCCCACCCGTTCACGTAAAGCCCCGTTGCACTGGGTCATGGAAAATTCCGAGCGCAATATAGAAAGATCTTTTATATACAGATCGGCAGCCATCCAACGGGCGAGCAGGGTCACTTGTCGCGTCACGTCATGGGTAACATTAGGGTTGCCATCTCGATCCCCACCCATCCAAGTAGCAAAACGGATCGGCGCCAGGTTGAGGGATAGGCGGTCCTTATCCGTATACTTGGCGAATTGTTCGTCCAATTGACGGAAGAAACGCGGTACCGCTTGCCACAAGCTCTGCTCAATCACCGCAAACCCCCATTTGGCTTCATCAACCGGCGTAGGACGCTGGTCACGAATTTCATCCGTATGCCAAGCCTGGGTAATGATTTCTTTCAGACGGCGAACGTGCTTTGCTTCTTCGAGGGGCAGGATATTGTCTTTGTCCAGTGCTTCTAGCTCGCTCGAAATATTGTCGTACTTGCGAATCAAGGAACGGCGCACCACTTCCGTCGGATGGGCAGTGAGCACTAACTCTACCGATTGTTGCGCCAGAGCCTCTTCCATTTGCTCGGCAGAAAAGCCTTTTTCATGTAACCGAGTCAGCAGATTGCCTACCGGGTTTTTATAGATACCCAAACTTTCATTGGTGCGGCGACGGTGTACTCGATGGTACTGCTCCGCAATATTTGATAGGTTCAAAAACTGATTAAAAGCCCGAGCCACTGGCACTATGTCTTTGTCTGCCAATGCTTCTAGAGCCTCGATCAGTGCTTGAGAATTACCAGACTGACGCCCATCTTTGGAAAGTAGACGAATATTCTCGACGGTATCAAGGAAGTCTTCACCTAAGTGGTTGCTCATGGTTTCGCCCAGGCAGTCCCCTAGCAAGCGTACATTTTCGCGCAGCGAGGCTTGACGGTCGGTCACTATACGTCTCCTTTTGGTGGTATTTTTGTCGGTTGCATTATAGGCCTTGGCGTTTTGCTTCGTCCCACAGTTCATCTAATTGCTCGAGAGAACAGTCGGTTAACGCTACGCCTCGGCCAGATAGTACCTGTTCTATGTAGGCAAAGCGATGACGAAATTTCCGGTTTGTTCGACCCAAAGCGACATCGGGGGAAACCCGACTATGCCGTGCTAAGTTCGCGACAGCAAACAACACATCACCAAGCTCAGCTTCCACTTCATCTTGACTTAGATGCTGATACGCCTGCTCAAGCTCGTTGAGTTCTTCACGAATCTTGGCAAACACCGGAGCCACTTCACTCCAATCAAAACCCACCTTAGCAGCAGTCTTCTGGATTTTTACCGCCTGCTCCAGTGGCCCCATGCCAGTTGGCACTGCATCTAGCAAATGCTGTGGCTTGCTGGCCTTTTCAGCAGCTTTGATGCGCTGCCAATTTTCCGAAATTTGCTCTTCTGTGATCTCAGCCGCCTGCCCGAAGCTGGATAATGTTCCATCTGGGAATACATGAGGATGACGACGCAGCATTTTTTCCATTAATACGCGCACCACATCATCAAAGGTAAAGTCACCGTTCTCTGCCCCTATCTGAGCTTGAAATACCACTTGAAACAATAAGTCTCCCAACTCTTCACATAGATGCTGTGGGTCCTGTTGCAAGACCGCATCCATCACTTCGTAGGCTTCTTCAATGGTATAAGGGGCAATGGTGGCGTGAGTCTGTTTTTGATCCCAAGGACAACCATGCTGACGATCCCGCAGCATGGCCATCAATTGTTGCAGATCCGTGGTGGTAAAACTCATTAATCTTTCTCGCGAAATACATCTAGAACGTTAGGCAACTGATTGATCCGGTGCAGCAGGCGCGACAGCACACTCAACTCGCCCACCTCAATGGTAAAGCGAATCATAGCGCTATTATTTTCCTTGGTGGACAAGGTGTTCATCGCCAGTAAATTGACTTTCTCGTTGGCAATCAGGGCGGTAATGTCATTGAGCAAGCCGGTGCGATCATAGGCGCGAACTTGTATGTTGACGGGATAAAGGTTATCCAATTCTTCACCCCAACTCACCTCTACCACACGTTCCGGTTCATCCACCGAGTGCTGAACCATATTAATACAGTCTTGACGATGTACCGACACGCCGCGACCTTGGGTGATATACCCCACGATTTCGTCCCCTGGAATCGGGGAGCAACATTTTGCCATTTGGGTAAGCAACTGACCGACACCCAAGATGTGAACGTCATTGTCAGCCGCCTTATGACGACTTTTCTTAACGCGAATGGGTCTTGGGGACGGTTCCCCATCTAGACCATGGATATCATCAATCACTCGCAACACGCGCGAAAGCTGGATATCCCCCGCCCCTAAGGAAACGTAGACATCGTCTATATTTACAAAGTTGAAGCGCGCGGCAATCGCCTCTAGATCAAGGCTGGATTCCTCGATACCTAGACGTTTGAGCTGTTTACTGAGTAGCGCGCGCCCCGCTTCTAGGTTGTTGTCCCGATCTTCTTTACGGAACCAACTTTGAATTTTCGCCCGCGCTCGGCTGGTGTTGACGTAACCGAGGGTTGGATGCAGCCAGTCACGACTCGGCGCACCTTCTTTAGCGGTGAGAATTTCGACCTTATCACCGGTTTTCAGAGGCGTAACCAACGAGATAATGCGACCGTTAACCTTGGCCCCACGACAACGATGACCAATTTCCGTATGTACTCGGTAAGCGAAATCCACCGCCGTTGCATTGACCGGCAGATCAACGACATGCCCCTCGGGGGTAAACACATAGATGCGGTCTTGCTCGATATCATTACGCACTTGGGCCGATAGGGACTCCAGATCCCCTTGGACTTCATTGAAATCCAAGATGGTTCGCAGCCACTGTAACTTTTCCTCATAGCTGGAGCTATTGGAGCTGAGATCTGTCCCCTTGTATTTCCAGTGGGCACAGACCCCAAGCTCTGCATCCTCATGCATCTTGTGGGTACGAATCTGAATCTCTAATGCCCGACCTTGAGGGCCGACGACCGCCGTGTGTAACGATTGATAGCCATTGGATTTCGGATTACTGATGTAATCATCAAATTCATTCGGCACTGGGTGCCACAGATTATGAACAATACCCAGCACCGCGTAACACTGCATTGGCTCATCCACCAAAATACGTACGGCACGGACATCATACACTTCATCAAAAGGAATATTTTTGCGACGCATTTTGCGCCAGATACTGTAAATGTGCTTAGCCCGCCCAGTCACATCCGCATGGATATTGATTTCTGCCATGCGCTGCTTTAACAGCTCGATCACATCATCAATAAATTGCTGGCGATCAAGCCGTTTTTCATCCAATAACTTAGCAATACGCTTATATTCTGCTGGGTAAAGGTAGCGGAACGATAGATCTTCGAGTTCCCACTTGATATGACCTATCCCTAGACGATGGGCCAAGGGGGCATAAACGCTTTGCACTTCTAGGGCAACAGATTCTTTACGCGCATCATCTTGGTGCTTGGCTTCTTTGATCGCACAGGCACGTTCCGCTAGTTTGATCAGTACCACTCGCACGTCATCAATGATGGAAACGAGCATTTTGCGCAGAGCTTCGAGCTGGTTTTCGTGGCTGCCTAGTACCTCAGCGGTGGTATCAGCGGAAAGATTTTTCGATACCTCTCCCATGCGGATGACACCTTCCACCAAGGAGGCCACCTTGCGGCCAAACATATCGGCGACTTTACTCAGCGCCAATTGATCCTCGCGCACCGCACGATAGAGCGCTGCGGCAACCAAGGAGTCTTGGTCGGCACGGAATCCTGCCAGAATTTCTACCATCTCCAAGCCAGCACGGAAGGTACTTGCTTGAGGCCCCCAGTAGGATGTTCGACCACTGGCCGCTTCTGCTTGACGAGCCAACTCACAGGCCATACGCAGTGGGATTCGGGTGCCTTCATCAATTTTGTCGGAAAGTTGCCCCATCCAGGCATCGATGTCTACGGAACCATCCGCTAAAATCGGGTGATCCTTTCTTACCGTTACCATTCGCTTTTCCTTCTATTTTCGTTGTAACAACATCATAGTTTCCACATGACTGGTATGGGGGAACATATCCATTAAACTCACCCGCACAACCTGATAACCATGATCGACTAGATACTCCGCATCCCTTGCTAATGTGGCTGCATTGCAAGAAACGTACAAAATCTGCTTGGCCTTAAGCTTGACTAAGCTCGGCAAGAATTCCCACGCCCCGGCCCGAGGGGGATCTAACAAGACTTTGGTCACTCCAGCCTGCTGTAACCACTTACCCACTGGTTGAGTTAAATCCGCAGCGATAAATTCGAGATTGTCCAATCCGGCACGAACCGCATTTTGTCGGCCTGCCGCGATGAGTGACTCTAAACCTTCTACGGCATAAACCTTAAGACTTCGTTGCGCCAGTGGCAAAGAAAAATTACCTGCCCCACAAAACAAATCCAACACCACGTCGTTTGCACTAGGGGCTAACCACGTCATCGCTTGGTCAACCATGTCGTCATTTATGACCCCATTAACTTGGATAAAATCCTGAGGGTGAAAACCAATTTTCTGCCCAGCAACAGGATAGCTATGCTCTTGATGTTGACTAATTCGATCCTGCTCCGGCTCTTGCCAGTATAAAAGTATGTCTTGCTGGCGTGCCCATTGTTCAAGGGAATCACGCTGCTCAGAGGCTAATGGCCGTGACAACCGTACAATCACACTGACACCCAGATCGTCTTCGAGTAGCTCAATATGACCAATTTTCCCGGCGATTTGCTGTTCTATGATTTGGGCACGTAAAAGCGGCAAACAGCCCTGCAGCGACAGCGTCAATACGGGGCACTGTTCTATATCAACGATACGATTGGAGGATTGTGCTCGAAAGCCGATACAAGTCTGGCCTTGGGTCACAAACACCGACAATCGAGCGCGACGGCGGTAACCTTGTTCAGGACCAGTCAGCCACGCAATAGCTTCACCATTGGTAAGCGTTTTACGCAGCTTGTGGCGTAAGCCCTGCTCTTTAGCTTGGTGTTGTAATGTAATGGGCAGGTGTTGTAGCTGGCAACCGCCACACTCATCGTAATGGGAGCAAAACGGAGTTTGGCGTTGCTCAGAAGTTTGTATTAAGCGCGAGACGCTCCCTTCATCGAACTGGCGGGTAGACTTACTTAGGCGCACATCAACCACTTCCCCCGGTAGAGCACCTTCAATAAAGATTACTTTGCCATCAATACGAGCGAGCCCTTTGCCTTCGGCGGTGAGGTCGGTGACAGGCACCTGGGATAAGGTTTTCTGAATCGGGGCAGAAGGTTTGCGTTTGGGAGACCTATTCAATTTACCGTTCTCTTGGTAGCTACAACGAGGGCACATCATACCCTAGTTGCCAATTTCTACATAGAACCCCCCAAACGCTTCCCGTTAGGCGTTAAATACCCCAGTTGAGAGATAGCGGTCACCACGGTCACAGATAATAGCGACAATGGTGGCGTTGTTTACTTGGCGTGATAGCTGCAAGGCGGCACTGACCGAGCCCCCGGAAGAGACACCACAGAAAATGCCTTCTTGAGTCGCCAAATCACGCATCACTTGCTCAGCGTCTGTTTGAGCAATATCCATGATCAAATCCACCCGCTCACGCTCAAAAATGGTCGGCAAATAGGCTTCTGGCCAACGACGGATACCGGGGATACTGCTACCTTCTTGCGGTTGTAAACCGACGATTTGTACATCAGGGTTTTGCTGTTTAAGGTATTTGGAGACCCCCATAATAGTGCCAGTCGTTCCCATTGAACTGACAAAATGGGTGACAGTTCCTTGGGTTTGCTGCCATATTTCTGGGCCAGTGCTCAGGGTGTGGGCGCTCGGGTTATCTGGATTGGCGAATTGGTTCAACACAATACCGATCCCTTGCTGTTGCATTTCCAAAGCGAGATCGCGGGCTCGCTCCATTCCTTCTTCTTTGGACACAAGATGCAGCTTTGCACCGTAGGCTGACATGGCCGCCTTGCGCTCATCGCTCATATTGTCTGGCATAATCAAATGCATGGTGTAGCCCATAATGGCAGCAGCCATGGCCAGAGCAATGCCAGTGTTACCGGAGGTGGCTTCGATGAGGCTGTCGCCAGGTTTAATATCGCCCCGTGCTTCAGCCTGCTTGATCATATTTAATGCCGGGCGATCCTTCACCGAACCCGCAGGATTTTGCCCTTCCATTTTCAATAGGATGGTATTGCTAGGGTTTGGATTTATACGCTGTAGGCGAATCAGGGGCGTATTTCCCACTAAAGATTCAATGGTAGGGTACTCGATCATAAAAACTTCGTTGACATTGTTTTGTTTAAAATGAACACTTTACATAATGCAATACAAAAGCATTAGAATGCTTTTGTATAGATTTATACAATACGAACTCGTTATAAACTTAGTTCTCTTCCTATTGGAGATCGTAAGATGCGCAAGATTACCTTGCTCGGCCTGTTAACCGCAGCGATCGTTTTATCAGGCTGCGACATGTTCGGCGGCCCATCAGCAGATATCCCTGATGCAGAGCTGCGTAGCAAATGGCGCGAGTGTAAGACCATCGCTAACCCATCTCGTACAAAAGTGCTCGCTTGCGAAAACTATGAACGGGAATGTGCCCGTCGTAAAGACAAGGGCAACTTTGTTTGTTACTAAAACCTAATATTTACAAACTTCAAGCCAAATAAGGAAGGCTGATGCGCTGGTTAACCTCCTTGCCCTACTCCCGCAAGTTAACTTTAGCCATCTATCTTCCTATTTTGGTCATTTCTGTTTGTTCTGTATTACTCATCATTGCTTCCCATCACCGTAGCAACTACCAACAGCTGTTTGAGAGTGTGGAGCAAATCAGTGAGCAGGTTGCCAACGCCAGTGAATATGCCTTGTTATTCAATGACAAGTCGTTGCTGGGCAAAAATATCGACAGCCTGTTGCAGCACCCCAGCATAGTCGGAGCCACCTTTTTTGATGGCTTGAGCCGCCGAGTCGAAAGCGCCGGTAACGACATTGAACCAGGGCAATTCATTCCCGCTTTGCAGACAGAACAGCGTCCAGAACAGCAACTATTTATTGTTACGGCACCTGTTTACTACACTATTTCTCAAGGTGAGAGTCTACTTGGCTTACAAGCCAGCACTACCGACAACAATATTGTTGGCTGGCTCCAGATTGCAGCCACTTATACCCCCACAGAATTAGTGAATTTACGCTTTACCCTATTCAGTCTTGGCATTTGCTTGGTGTTTAATTTAGTCGCACTCATTCTGAGCCGTCGTCTTGCCCAGCACTTATCAACGCCTTGGTTACAACTAAAGGACGCCGTAGATAACATCTACCAAGAAAACTTTGGCTACAGCCAGAATTTAGTATTCCCGTTGGAATTTGCCCAAACGAAAGAGGCCCTCGATTACATTGATAGTCGCCTAGCAAACTATCAAGCACAAATTGATGCAGAGATTGAGCAACAGACCCGAGATCTCAATACCCATTCTGAAGAACTAGAGGAAAAAAGTGCCGAACTGCACTTTGCCAACAAACAAGCGGAAGAATCCAATAAACTCAAATCCGAGTTTCTAGCGAACATTTCCCACGAAATCCGCACCCCTCTCAGCGCCATTCTTGGGTTTACCGAAGTGCTGCGTAACTCACCATTAACGGCAGAGCAGCTTTCACACATCAATACGATTCAGCTATCAACCCGCAATCTACTCACTACCATCGGCGATATTTTAGACTTTGCTAAACTCGAATCAGGCAAACTCCTATTAGAGCAGCGAGAATTTAATCTGCATAATCTAATTAATGAGGTTTTCCATGCCCTTTCATCGAGTCTACTGAACGATTCCAAAGACCTGGAGTTCGTCTGTGATTATGCTGCCGATACACCAGAGTGGATCTTGGCGGATGATGGCCGTTTCCGCCAAATTCTGATGAATTTGATTGGTAACGCGATCAAATTTACCAACAAGGGTTATATTCAGGTTGATGTGTCCACCAAGACCCGTCGTAACAGGCGTGTAGAGTTATTAATCCAAGTACGTGACACCGGTGTTGGTATCGCCAATGACGAAATAGGAAGATTATTCCGCCCCTTCTCCCAGGTTGATGCAAGAACCACCAGAAAATTTGGCGGCACAGGACTGGGGTTAGTCATTTCAAAGGAACTGGTTAAACAAATGCGCGGGGAGATCACCGTATCCAGCAGCGTTGGGAGAGGCACCAATTTCTACTTCACCGTCGATATACCAGTGGCGCAACGAGCGCCGACACCAATACAGCCAATCAACAAGAAGCTCTTTATATTTGAGCCAGCTCACATCTGTCACCGCTCTCTCGCCCATCATCTAGGGTTGCTGAATATTGATGCCCATTGGTTCACCGATGGAAAAAGTCTTGTGCAGGCGTTGCAAGCCAAATCATCAGCTCAGCCTGATGCGCTACTCTTATCCACCTCTAGCCGAATCGTCAGTGAAAACGAGTTGCTCGCGTTAGTGCAGTATTGTCAAACGGTCTTAGAAATACCTTGTGTCTTGATGGGCCACACAACTTCTCCTAGTTTTTCGATCGACCGTTTCCGCCCCTATACCAACGCCTTTATCAGCAAACCATTCTCCACCAGTGAATTAAGTCAGGCATTAACAGAGCAAGCTCTCCCTACCTTGCTTAATCCGCAGTCCGCTTCCCCAGCTCCCACTCTTAAGGCCAACAGCCGAATTAAGGGATTGTCGATCCTCGCAGTAGATGACACACAAGTAAATCTTCACTTGGTACGCCATTGGTTAACTCCCCACGGGATTGAATTGGATTTAGCCTACGATGGTCTGCAAGCCGTTGAGCGGGCTAAAGAAAAAGACTACGACCTGATCTTGATGGATATTCAGATGCCCCAAATGGATGGTATCGAGGCGACCCTGCAAATCCGTCAACTACCGGGGCACATAGAAACCCCAATTATCGCTCTGACCGCCCATGTCCTTGGGGACGAGAAGAAGCGTATTATCGCAACAGGCATGAACGACTATCTTACCAAGCCCATTACTGAAGAAGTGCTATTTAAAACCATAGAACATTGGTGCTTTGGCGAAGATAGCCACGATCAAGCCGTGGCCAGAGCATTAGAAGGTATCTTTGATTACCAAAAAGCGCTCACCATGACCAATCAAAATCATGCGATAGCTAAAGATCTGTTCACCATGATGGTAGAAGGATTACCCCACGACTGGCGCATGATCCAACTGCATTATGAGCAGGGCAACCTAGATGAGCTGATATCGGCGGTGCACAAACTACACGGCGCCAGCAAGTATACTGGCACCATCGGCATCACCAAGCACGCTAACTACCTAGAAACCCATCTAAAAGAGTTTGGCTTTGAGGATGTGGAGGAAGTCTATAATGACTTTATTGCGGCCATCCAAGAATTTGAACAGGCTATTCCTCTGGTTCAATGGCCTCAGCAATCACAAACGCCTGAGCATAATGGCGCTCATCGCTGAGTGTTAAATGCCACTTAATAGGTTGCCCAACTAGTTGCTCTATTTCTTTTGCTACCGTTAAAACGGGTTGACCACTTGGCAAATTCGCCACAGTAAAATGCTGGAAACTTACCCCATTACCAATCCCTGTCCCAATCGCCTTTACTGCTGCTTCTTTTGCAGCAAAACGCTTGGCTACAAAGGCATTAGCTCGTTCTGACGTTGATATTTGCTGCCACTGCGCTACTTCAGAGTCGCTCAGAATACGCCGAACAAAACGCTCTCCAGTCTTCTCTATAGACGTTGCAATACGTCGAATATCGACTAAATCCGTGCCAATACCAATAATCATCAATTTACTCCTATGACAGGGTAACGGAACAAGGGCACCTGCCACAGACGTTCCCCCTGATACGGCTGCTGCGGTAACAATTTGCGAGCATTAATTGGTTTGCCCAGTAGTTGGTCCAACCAAATTCGATGCAGCTCTTTCCCCATAAGTAACACTAAGGGATCAGACCACAAACCAGCCACGTAGGCATTGGCAACAGCCCCTTCCACAAAGATCAAAGGTTTGACCTTAGGCTGCTCGCCAAAATAAGGACGTAGTCCATGCTGTCCATCGAGTTGATAGATCTGCTGAGGCTGCAACGGCTCCCCACGACTGGTGGCCGCTAGCGGGACTTCATTGCCTAGTTCATGAAATAGTCCCGCTTCAAAACGACGTAGGATGGGCGCTAAGGGCAAACCGGTGATAAATCCCTGCAACAGCCACTGATAGAGTTGAAACAATTCTGGTAACGGCAAATGAAATGGCAGTAATCTCTCCATGATTTCATGGATATAAAATGCGCTGTAGAGGCTTGTCCCACTCAGTTGAGCAGCGGCCCCACTGGCCTCGACTTTTTGGATCGTTTTTAGCTCACCGCGACCAGATACAAAACACTCGTAAAACAAAAATGGCCCGGGGGTAACCCGAGCCTCTTTTTTATTACGGCGAAACACACCGCGGATAAGACCCAATTCTTGGGTAAAAATATCCAGTAGAAGTTTATTGTCTTGAAAGGGGCGAGAGTGAAGCACATAGCCCCGCACCCATTGCGCCATTAGTCTTCCTGATAACCTAAACTTGCCAATGCACGTTCATCATCTGACCAGCCCGAACGTACTTTTACCCAAAGGTTCAGCATTACCTTGTATTGGAATAGATTTTCCATATCGATACGTGCTTCACGACCAATAAGCTTAATCTTAGCGCCCTTGTCACCGATGATGATGCGCTTCTGTCCGTCTCGTTCCACTAGGATTAAGGCGCTGATATGTATGGTAGAGCCTTCGTAAACAAACTCTTCGATCTGCACCGCCACTTCGTAGGGCACTTCCTGACCCAACTGACGGGTGATTTTCTCCCGTACAATTTCTGCCGCCAAAAAGCGTGAGCTACGATTGGTGATCTGATCTTCTGGGTAGTATTGGGAGCCTTCCGGAATATAGCTCTCTACTAGTTTCTCTAATCGATCAAGATTACTGTTACGCAAGGCGGAAATAGGTACGATCTGGGCAAAATCCATCTTCTCCGATAGTTGCATCAAGCGCGGTAGCAATTCATCCTTTTCTTCTAGTTTGTCCACCTTGTTCACTACCAACACCACCGGAGCGTCAGCGTATTGCACCCGTTGCAGCACCACTTCGTCCTGCTCCGTCCAGCGCTCCGCTTCAATCACAAACAATACCAAGTCCACATCTTTCAAAGCAGAGGAGGCAGTACGATTCATGTAGCGGTTAATCGCCTTATCTTCCCCTTTGTGAAGTCCTGGTGTATCCACATAAATAGTTTGCACATGACCTTCGGTTTTCACACCGATAATCTGATCACGGGTAGTTTGTGGCTTACGGGAAGTAATCGATAACTTTTGCCCTAAAATATGGTTCAGCAGGGTGGATTTCCCTACGTTAGGACGACCAACGATGGCAACGAAACCACAATGGGTGATTTCTAGGGGCTCATCAAGTTCATTATCCTGGGCGTCGTCAAAGTCGTCACCTAGGTACTCATGCTCTGGCAAGTCATCGTTATGCATGTTTTTGATCCAGTAATTTCAGCGCTTTAGCAGCAGCATTTTGTTCAGCGATACGGCGACTGTTGCCTTTGCCCTTGATTGGCTCATCCAATAACTCAACCTGGCAATGCACAAAGAAAGTCTGATCATGGGGATCACCGACAATATCCACCACATCGTATTGGGGCAGCCCATGGCGACGTGCTTGCAAGTATTCCTGCAAGCGGGTTTTCGCATCTTTGGTCACGATTTTAAGGGAGGTGGCATCTAAACGCTGGCGATACCAAGCTAGGATATGCTCCCGACACACATCCATACCAGCATCAAGATAGATAGCACCTATGATGCCTTCGACCGCGTCGGCAAGAATGGAATCACGGCGGAAACCGCCACTTTTTAACTCACCAGCACCTAATTTAAGATAGTCACCCAAGCCAAACTCCCGGGCTAACTCCGCTAGGGTATCCCCCTTAACAAGGGATGCTCGCAGGCGACTCAACTCTCCCTCTTTGGCCTTGGGAAAGCGATGAAACAGGTCTTCCGCAATGACGTAATTGAGAATGGAATCACCAAGGAACTCTAAGCGCTCATTGTTTTTACCACCAAAACTACGATGCGTTAAAGCCAGCTCTAACAGTCCAAGGTCAGCAAAAAAGTAACCTAACCGCTGACACAACTTCTGATACAGTGAACTCAAAACATCTCCAAAATTATTCTATTAAGCCATTATTTTTAAAATTGGGCAGGCTGAAGAACTCGTTCCAGTGCAACCAAACGTAAAATGCGCGCCCTTTCAGGTTTGCTGCTGGCACAAAGCCCCAAGCACGGCTGTCGGCACTATTGTCCCGATTATCGCCCATCACGAAGTAATGGCCTTCTGGCACGATCCAGTCGCCATCAAGTGGGCTACGGCGGTAGCTCTCGTATATTTCGTGTTGCACACCCAACAAATCTTCTTTAAATACTTTAACTGGCTCGCCACTGGGGTTCTTTGACACCATCAGATCTGCCAAAAATTCATCACTGATAATTTTACCGTTAATCATCAGGGTTTTGTTGTGGTAGCTGATCACATCCCCAGGCAAACCGATCAAACGTTTAATATAGTTCACGCTAGGTTGTTTCGGGTACTTAAACACTACAACATCGCCACGCTCCGGCTGGGTCGTTGGAATCAGTTCGGTATTTAGAACCGGAAGGCGCACGCCATAGTCCAGTTTATTCACCAAAATGAAATCACCAATCTCCAACGTCGGCAACATTGAACCGGAAGGAATCTGAAACGGCTCAACTAAAAAAGAGCGAACCCCAAAAATCACCGCAATGATGACAAAGTAGGATTTCACTTCTAACAACCATTTAGGGGCACCACCAAGGCGCTCCTTTGCTTCTTTGTTCATCGCCTCAACCGCACTGCTCGGCAATTGGGACAGAGCTTCTTTGCGTTTTGGCGCATAAATCACTCGGTCATATACCCAAGCGATCAGCGTCACTAAAAAGGCAATGGCGAGAATAATCTCGAAATCAAAATCCATTGTTGCTCTCCAAGCAAAAGAGCCGCAGGTTATGCGGCTCCCAAGTCATTATGATTAACTGTCCACTTTCAACACAGCGAGGAACGCGGCTTGCGGAACTTCGACGTTACCCACCTGCTTCATGCGTTTCTTACCTTCTTTTTGTTTCTGCAACAGTTTCTTCTTACGGCTAACGTCACCACCATAACATTTGGCAGTTACGTTTTTGCGTAATGCCTTCACGGTCGTACGGGAGATAATCTTAGCCCCAACTGCGCCCTGAATAGCAACATCAAACATCTGGCGTGGAATCAGTTCCTTCATCTTTTCACACAACAAACGTCCTTTATGCTGCACGTTATCTCGGTGCATGATTAACGCCAACGCATCCACTCGATCGCCGTTAATCAGAATATCGAGACGCACCAAAGGAGCAACCTCAAAGTGGTGGAAGGAATAATCTAGGGACGCAAAGCCACGACTACAAGACTTCAGACGATCAAAAAAGTCTAAAACCACTTCATTCATCGGCAAATGGTAGCGCAACTGCACTTGGCTACCCACGTACAACATGTCTTTTTGAATACCGCGTTTTTCCACACATAGGGAAATCACGTTACCGAGATAATCCTGTGGCACTAGGATATTTGCTTCTACGATCGGCTCGCGCATTTCGCGAATGCCGCCCGGATCTGGCATTTTCGACGGACTGTCAACATTGATCACTTCACCATTGTTGAGCTCGACTTCATACACTACTGTCGGCGCCGTAGTAATCAAGTCTAAGTCATACTCGCGTTCTAAACGCTCTTGGATAATCTCCATGTGGAGCATGCCCAAGAAGCCACAGCGGAAACCAAAACCAAGCGCATCAGAGGTTTCCGGTTCGAAGAACAAAGACGCATCGTTCAGGGTTAACTTATCTAACGCCTCGCGGAAATCTTCGTAGTCATCAGAGCTTACGGGGAATAAACCAGCGTATACCTGAGGCTTCACTTTCTGGAAACCGGCAAGCTGAGGCACATCTGGAGTCGATGCCAAAGTAATGGTATCCCCCACTGGTGCACCATGGATATCTTTAATACCCGCCACCACATAGCCTACTTCACCGGCACGGAGAACGCCGGTTTCTTTACGCTTAGGTGTGAAAATACCAATGTTATCAACAGGATAAGTCTTTTTAGTCGACTTGATAAAAATCTTATCTTTCTTTTGAAGCGTACCTTGTTTAATGCGCACCAAAGAGACGACGCCAAGGTAGTTATCGAACCAAGAGTCGATGATTAGCGCCTGTAGGGGTGCCTCGGTATCACCTTGCGGCGGTGGAATCGTTGCAATAAGGCGCTCTAAAACGTCTTCAACACCAATGCCAGTTTTTGCCGAACAAGTTACTGCGTCGGTCGCATCAATACCTATAATTTCCTCGATTTCCGCCGCGACACGGATTGGCTCAGCTTGGGGCAAGTCGATCTTATTAAGTACTGGCATCACTTCCAGGCCTTGCTCGATAGCGGTATAGCAGTTCGCTACTGATTGCGCTTCAACGCCTTGGGCGGCATCCACAACCAACAAAGCCCCTTCACAGGCAGCAAGGGAACGGGATACTTCATAGGAAAAGTCGACGTGCCCCGGTGTATCGATAAAGTTCAACTGATAGGTGTTTCCATCTGCTGCTTTGTAGTCCAACGTCACACTCTGGGCTTTAATGGTGATACCGCGCTCACGCTCAATATCCATCGAGTCCAGTACTTGGTTGGCCATCTCGCGCTCAGACAGACCCTCACACTTTTGGATAAAGCGGTCAGCCAGCGTCGATTTGCCGTGATCTATGTGGGCAATGATACTGAAGTTACGTATGTGCTTGAGATTATCTGACACGATGAACCTACATAAAGAAAAAAGTTAATCTGAGTCTCTGTTGATAAATAGCTTAGTTAACCACACGACGGTTAATAATCTGAGCTTATGAACGAGTTCTCGGGGAAAATGTGGCGCGCATTCTACCGAAAATCCCTAGTAGACTCCATTTATTTCCGAGCACGCCACTAGAGACATATTAGGGAAGCACGATTCCCCGTTGTTTCAATACGCGCTCGACAGTATCAACGGTCGCTTGGGTATGGGCGTCGATTTCCAGATTCACTTTATCGCCAACCTTGATGGTGCCAAAGGTTGTAAGACGCAAGGTTTCGGGGATCAGAGACACCTCAATCCAATCGTCACCGATAGCACTTATGGTAAGACTTGCCCCATTTAGTCCGACATAACCTTTGTCAAACAAATAGCGGCGCTCATCCTGGTGGTTATTTACCTGAAAACGAATGTGTACGCTTTGCTCAATTTTCTCCACCTGGGACACAGTCACCGTCGTCATAATATGGCCCGACATGACATGACCGCCCACTTCATCCCCCATTTTGGCAGCACGTTCAAAATTAACTGTATCGCCAGCGTTCAAAATGCCAATATTGGTTAATGCTAGGGTGGTATCAATCACATCAAAGCTCAGATAATCTCCTTCGATTTTGGCAACGGTCAAACATACCCCATTGATAGCAACACTAGCACCCAGCTGCTGATCAGCCATTACACCGACGGGGAAACGAACTTCAAGACGCATATTGCGCCCTATTGGTTGACACTGAGCCACTTGGGCAATGCCTTGAACAATACCGGTAAACATGATTTTGCCTTTCGCTAGAAGTATGTGGAATAGGTTAACACAGTCCCTTGCAACAGGCACTGGGGAGAATTTAACCCAAACGTCAAAAGTCGCGCCAGTATTCACTTTGCGCGACTTATCATGTATTCACCAAGAGGGTTATCCACAGGCGGAGGGGATAAAAAAACCCAGCTAATGCTGGGTTTTTAAAACGTTTATTCAGCCACCGGAGGCAGTTTATCGATCATTTCTTGTGTCACTAAAACGATGCCATCTTTGTTGCGGTAGAAACGTTCCGCGTCAGCTACAGGATCTTCGCCAATGACGGTATGAGGCGGGATCCGGGTATCTGAATCCAACACCACTCGGGTCAAACGACAATGACGTCCGATATCACAACGGGGCAATATCACCGACTTATTGACGTGGGAGTAGGAATTGACTCGCACGTTGTTAAATAGAATCGATTGTTCAACGGTAGAACCTGACACGATACAACCCGCTGATACCACGGAGTTTAGCGCCGTACCAATACGTTCTTCGTAATTGTAGTTAAACTTAGCCGCTGGGCGCTGGTACTGGGTGGTGCGGATTGGCCAGCTTTCGTCGTACAAATCTAATTCTGGGACCAGCTTGGTCAAGTCCATATTAGACTCCCAGTAAGCGGTCAAAGTACCCACATCCCGCCAATAAGGGGTATCAGGATAGCTTTCATTTTTGATACAGCTGTTGGCGAAGTGGTGGGCTTTGATGCGGGATTTACCGACAAACAAAGGAATCAAATCCTTACCAAAGTCGTGGCTAGAGTCATTGTCTCCTGCATCGGTGACTAAATTTTCACGCAGGAAGCGGGTATTGAAAATATAGATCCCCATACTTGCCAAGGATACCTTCGGATTACCTGGCATGGTTGGCGGATTGCTCGGTTTTTCTTCAAAGGCGATGATGTTGTTATCTTCATCCACATGCATGATACCGAACTGATCCGCCTCTTCTACCGGAACTTCAATGCAGGCCACACTCACATCTGCACCGCTTTCGATGTGCTCCGCCAGCATAATGCTGTAATCCTGCTTATAAACATGGTCCCCAGCAAGAATTAGGATGAACTCGGAGTCAAGCTCGTCGATCATTTTTAAATTTTGGTATACCGCATCCGCTGTACCACGATACCAGTCCTCACCGGTTTGTTGCTGGGCCGGCCATAGCTCAATGAACTCGTTGAAATCGGAGCGTAAAAAGTTCCAGCCCCGCTGTACATGTTGATTCAAGGTATGAGAACGATATTGGGTCAATACCGCGATCTGGCGTAACCCAGAGTTGATACAGTTAGACAGGGGAAAGTCGATAATTTTGTATTTACCAGCAATCGGTACGGCAGGCTTGGAGCGGTGGTCAGTTAAGTGTTTTAGGCGAGAGCCTCGTCCCCCAGCAAGAATCAGGGAAAGCGTTTTCGTGCGCGCGGTATTCAAATCCATATCGGAACCTATATTTTTGTGGCTAAACTCTACTTACGTCCGTAATTAGGTATACTCTTGTGCATACACTAAATCAATAAGTTAACGGTATTATGAAAATTCTATTCGCCGCTTCAGAAATACACCCCCTACTAAAAACCGGTGGTTTAGCCGATGTTGCTGGCGCTCTGCCGCTGGCTCTTCGTCAACAAGGTGCCGATGTACGCTTAATTATGCCGGCTTACCGGGGTATCGTAGAAAAGCTCCCACCAGCCCAGCGTACTACCAACCTTGGCAACCCATTTGATGTCGGTGATCTTATTCTGCTAGAGACACACCTTCCTGCAACGAATACCCCGATTTTTCTTGTCCAATGTCAATCTTTGTTTGAACGAGAAGGCGGCCCCTACTTAGATTCATTTGGTAATGACTATTGGGACAACCATATCCGCTTTGCCGCGTTCTCGTGGGTCTGTGCTACGCTAGCTCAATATGGCAATTTGTACGGCTGGCAGCCAGATATTCTGCACTTAAACGATTGGCAAACTGGCTTTGCTGCGGCCTACCTAAAGAGTTGGAAACTACGCCACCCTGCTATCGTTACCACAGTGCATAACCTGCGCTACAACGGTAGTTTCCCGCTTGATAGCTTTGCCCAGACACGTTTGTCTGGGGATGTGCTCAACTTGCATGGTATGGAGTTTTACGGGCGCTATAGCGCTTTAAAAGCGGCTTTGTGTTTTGCTGATGCTATTACCACAGTAAGCCCCACCTATGCACAAGAGATCTTAACTAGCGAATATGGCGATGGTTTAGATAGCACCTTGCGCCCACGCCAAGATCGGCTCCATGGTATTCTCAATGGGGTAGACTATGATGAATGGTCGCCAGAAAAAGATGCTCATATTGAGCAGCATTACAACTTAGAGACCCTAGATAAGAAGCAGCAAAATAAGCTTGCCTTACTGCGAGAGAGTGACTTGCCTGAGGATCTTAATGCCCCCTTATTTGCCGTAGTCAGTCGCATGACCGAACAAAAAGGGCTCGACCTCATTCCTGGCGCCATGCAGCATGCTTTGGCTCAAGGAGCAAAACTGGTAGTGCTGGGCTCAGGGGACAAATGGCTAGAACAAGACTATTTAAACCTAGCGGCACAATACCCCAATCAGGTTGCGGTACGTATCGGTTACGATGAAAGCTACTCCCACCGGATTCAGGCCGGCGCCGATGTCTTTATGATTCCATCACGGTTTGAGCCCTGTGGTCTAACTCAGCTCTATGCGTTGAAATACGGCACACTGCCTTTGGTTCGTCGGACTGGAGGATTGGCGGATACCGTGTTTGAAGGGGGCAGCGACGCCAATGGCTTTACTTTTGAACACGCCAATGGAGCGGACTTAAGCTATGCGATTGCTCGTTGTTTAACGCTATGGGGAGATCAAGACGCTTGGCAACAGCGCCAACGTAATGGCATGGGTCAAGATCATAGTTGGCAGAGCAAAACCGGTGCTTGGTTGCAACTTTACCGTAGCCTAATGCCCCGATAAGCCAGAGACTAACGAAAAGAGAAACGTCCGTTTCTCTTTTCGATTTTTCACTGTTCTTACCACTATTTAGTGTTTAGCTGATTCCATTCCTCAAGGGCATCCTTCACCGCTTGCTTAGCAACTCCTTCCGTATGCATAGCACGCAAGGCATCAGCGATGCGTTGCTTTAATTTGGGGGTATTGCACGGAGATGCTTTGGAAAAGGTCAGAAACAACCCTTCAGAGCTTATGGGGGGATCAATTTCAATGACTTGTTCTTCAAACCCCAACTTATCCCGGTAAGCAAGTCCAGGCGAACGCTCATAAAGAGCATAGTCGGCACGTCCTGACGACAACATACTAAAGGCTTGCTCTAGACTTGCTACCGTCAATAAATTCAGGTTTTTACGGGCATACTCATCAAATGACTGGCCAAAGCTATTATTAATGACCGTCACGCCCCAACGCCCCTTCAAATCTGAGCGACGGTGAAATTCAAATGGTCGTTGATTTCCTTGCCACACTACACTGCGGGTATAGAGCATAGCGGGAGAGAAGTACTCCATATAATCTGAACGGGCAGTCGTATAAAAAGCACCCGCCATTAGGTCGATTCGACCACTGCGCACTTCCTCTTGCGCCCGTGACCATGGTCCCACATCTACCACATTCACGGTCACACCAATGCGTTCACCGAGCTCACCTACGAAATCGGCTACCGCTCCATCTAATTGTCTACTGCCAGCCTGACGCCACAAAAATGGCGGATACTCTGAATTCCCTGTGGCGGTTAACTGAGTACATTCTTCCGCTGCAGTGACTGAATGGACTGTCAAAAACGAAAATCCCGCCGCTACCAAGAATGCTCGTCCCAAACAAACTAATGGGGAAAGAGCCAGCCTCATACACACCTCGCAAGAATCTGAACGGCACATTTAAATATGAAAAAATAATTCAAATAGATAACCACAGCCCCCTGCAAAACTCAAACCCAATTGTCGCTTTTTCAAAGGAACCATTACCAGAATCAGTACTTCATTAGAAATTCCAAATACAACTATCTGCTCTACCCGCCTCGCTGCCACGCACAAAGGGCAAGCGAATCCCATCGTCACAGCGCTCGCCGGCTTCGACAAACTCACTTTCCCTGACATTTTGCCATACTGCCCCGCCAGCTAGACGCGGCACCAGCGACGCCTGTGGACGCCGCCGAGTAAAATCGATCCAGACTTGCTGGGCCCCACTACTACCAGTGATCGGTAACGCTTTATTCTGATCATCACCAAGCCAAATCACACTAGACAACTCATCCGTAATTGCGACAAACCAGCTATCGCGGTTGTTGTTGGTGGTCCCTGTTTTGGCGGCAAATTGCAGATGAGGAAATTGGGTTGCCGCTGCTTTGGCTGTTCCCAGTTCGGGCACTTTCATCATCCCCGCTAGAGTAACGCTCAAGGCTGCATCACTAAAGCGCGCGCCACTTTTTGGCGTAAAACGGGTTAGCACTTTTCCATTCGCATCGGTAACAGAGCGTACTATACCCAGTTCGCTACTGCGCCCCTCGGAGGCAATAGGTTGATACAACCGGGCCACCTCAAATGGCGATAACTCAATTGCCCCTAACGCTACCGCAGGCACCATAGTAAAGGGACGTTTAACGCCCAGTTCTTTTAGGGTCTGAGCTACCCTATCAAAACCTAACTCGTTGGCAAGCGCCACGGTCGCCACGTTATAGGACTTAGCTAAGGCTTCGTACATGGGGACGACCCCATGATAACGACGATCATAATTTTCGGGTTGCCAATAACTCCCCCCCAAATCAAAGCGCAGCGGCTGATCTTCTAGTCTTGACCACCAGGTGTAACGCCCGCTAGCTATAGCGGCTAGATAAATTGGCGGTTTTACCAATGAACCAATTGGACGTACAGCGCCCAATGCGCGGTTAAAGCCGGTATAGAGTTTAGCGGCGGAACCAACCAGTGCCCGCACTGCACCGGTGCGACGATCGGTGATAACCACTGCTCCTTGCAACTCTGACAGCTCCCGATGTTGTTGCACCAATCGTTGCTGAGTTTCTAGCAGCGCTTGGGTCGCAGCTAGTTGGGTACGCACATCCAAATTGGTATAGATCTTCAAATTCTGGGTCGCCAATGTTTCTTCGTCAAACTCGCGTCCCAACTGCATTGCGACCATATCTAGATAATCCCGAAACACCGGTTGCTGTTTAGAAAAGGCCGCTAGACGGATCGGTTGCTGTACCAATCTTTGGTAGTCTTGGGGACGTAAACGCCCATTTTCATTCAGAATTTGCAGGACCACATTGCGCCGTTCTAAGGCACGTTCGGGATTCCGACTTGGGTGATACAGGGATGGTCCTTTCACCATCCCCACTAATAGGGCCATTTCATCGAGAGAAAGCTCCGCTAGGGGACGACCAAAAAAGTGCTGACTGGCAGCGGCAAAGCCATGCAGCCCATGACGCCCCACCTGCGTTAGGTAGACTTCATTCACATAGGCGGTCAAGATTGTTTGCTTGTCATAGCGATACTCTAAAATCAGCGCCATCAACATTTCTGTCAGTTTGCGTTGGTAGGTGCGCTCTGAAGACAAAAACATATTCTTTACCAGTTGCTGGGTCAGCGTTGACCCTCCTTGCCTGCGACTGCCGCTAGTAAGGTTCACCCACAGCGCCCGAGCGATACCGGTAATGGAAATGCCATGATGGGAAAAAAAGTCTCGATCTTCAGTTAAAGTAAGAACATCAATAAAGGAAGGCGGAATATCAGCATAAGCAAGTAACTCACGCTGTTCCGAATTACCACCGTAAAGATGGCCGATAGAAATTGGGTCAAGCCAAACCCGATTGATTGGGCGCCCTGCCAAGTCTTGGATTGCTAGCTGACCATTCTCGAACGAGAAAATGACTCGTTTGGCGGGGGATGTACCAGTATGATCTGAAAATGAACGTAAGTGTGCACTTACCCTTGTCTTGCTCTGGGCGGCCCAGCCAACTTTCTCACTATTGCGACCGAAGCGATAACCAGCATGATGTAGCAGCTCTACCAAATCCGACTGACGCCATGGTTGCCCACTTTCGAGCATGGTGGGCGCACTGAATACTTCTGACGGAATCTGCCATTTCTGCCCTTCAAAGGTGGCAACCACCTGTTTATCTAATCGCCAAACCCATATCCCCAATGGCAAACTAGACAACAGTGCTAGCAATACAGTTAGCCATATTGCACGCTTTAGCACACGGGCAAAAAAGGATGAAGATCGACGTTTTGATTTAGAGCTGCGTCTCTTGGCAGGCCCTCGGCGCTTAACTTGGGGGCTTGTTTTGCGAGGCGTTTTCTTAGCAGAATCTGTCTTGGATTTAGTCATGGGGCGAGTATAAAGACCAAGACTAAGCTTGTATATCGCAGACCAAGAAAAACCGTCTCAAACGCAAGCGCCAACAAATATAAGAATTAATCCCCGCCCCATGGAGCAAACAGCCTTCGCCAAGATCATAAAAATTATGTAGACAAAACGTGACTAATGACTTGGCTTAGTTTGGTTCGTCCAGCGCCCGTACCAATTAAGAACATCATGGGGTGGTATCGGCCTTGATATTAGATACCCTTGCCCGAGTTCACAACCAAGGGCCAATAACATATCTGCATGGGCTTGGGTCTCGACGCCTTCGGCAATTACCTTGAGATGGAATGC
Organism: Maribrevibacterium harenarium; assembly: GCF_006385675.1. Classification (GTDB taxonomy): domain Bacteria; phylum Pseudomonadota; class Gammaproteobacteria; order Pseudomonadales; family Marinomonadaceae; genus Marinomonas; species Marinomonas harenarium. The sequence goes on from NZ_VFRR01000011.1 coordinate 99,756, forward strand.
ATCCGCGAACCCAATCACACCTTTTACGATGGCCAAATCGTCTTCACTTTCAAGCATATTGCGGACGAAGCCATGGTCGATTTTCAACATATCCACAGACAACTCTTTCAGGTGACTTAATGTCGAGTATCCCGTACCGAAGTCATCCAGTGAAATTTGAATCCCCAATTCCTTACAGCTATTAATTACCCCAGACACGTGGGCCAAGTCCTCAATGGCACTGGTTTCGAGAATTTCCAATTCCAAACCTTTGGCAACATCATCAGGATAGCCCACTAACGCATCAGCCAAGCGCTGGGTAAAGTCCGGCTGTTGCAACTGGAAACCCGCCAAATTAATACTGATTGATTGCTGATAACCCTGTAGCCGCCACTGATGCAGCTGTTCTAATGCAGTACGCAGCACCCACTCCCCTAATTGCAGTTCTAATGGCTGCTGATAGACATAAGGTAAAAACTGACCGGGAGCCAAACAACCACGCACCGGGTGCAACCAGCGAATCAAAGCCTCGTAGCCAAACACTTCGCCGGTTTTCATGTTTACTTTCGGCTGATAGAACAAGCTAAATTGATCGCGCTCTAAACCTAGCTGGATTTCCTCCAACAAACGGTGCTGCTCGATCAAATTACTTTCCTGATCAATGTTGAAGACACAAAGGCGATTACGCCCCTTGATTTTAGCCTGATACATGGCTTGGTCTGCTTGCCGAATGAGTTGGTCGGCATCAATTTCTTTGGCCTGTGGGAAGAAAGTGATACCGATACTCGCCGAAACATGCAGGTCGATATTATTAATTCTGAATGGCTCACCAATGGCTGATAATAACTGCTGGTAGGCACGTTCAGCTTCAATTTCATCATCTTGCTGTTGCAGCAAGATCACAAACTCATCACCACCAAAGCGCGCCACGGTAGCCGATTTATTGGCTGTTGCACGCATCCGTTTAGCCACTTCAACCAGCAACAGATCTCCCATATCATGGCCAAAGGTATCGTTAATTTCTTTAAACCCATCTAGGTCCAAGAAGCCTAAGGCAAAACGCTGATTAGTACCGTCAGCAGTTTGCATCTCGCTCACTAGGCGTCGTGTCAAATTGGAACGGTTTGGCAACCCGGTCAAGGCATCAAAGTAGGCAATATGGGCTAACTGCTGCTCGTTCTCTTTTTGCTGGGTAATATCCGAGAACAAAGATATGTAGTGGCTGACTTTACGTTGACCATCGTAGACCGCTGCGATAGTAAGATACTGGGCGTAAATCACCCCATCCTTGCGTCGATTCCAAATCTCCCCTTCCCAAAAACCGAGTGACAAGATCTGCTGCCACATATTTTCGTAGAAACTGGCTGGCTGACGACCTGAATTTAGGATACGCGGATTTTTACCGATAATCTCATTACGTTTGTAACCGGTAATACGGGTAAAAGCGCCGTTGATTTCGAGAATACAACCATTCACATCGGTAATAGCAATCCCTTCCCGGGCATTTTCAAATACACTGGCCGCAAGTTCCAGTTTCCCATTTGCTTCCTTACGGGCGCTGACATTCGTATGGGCACCGACTAAGTCCATCACCACGTGGTCCTCATTACGAATTCCATTAAGGATATCTTCCACCCAAATCCAACCGTTTGGTGTTTGCATGCAATAGGTGTGCTGCAATGAACCATGGTATCCAGATTCACGCCACCGCTGCATTTGAGCTATCACCTTAGCTCGATCTGCTTCATGTATGCTATTTATCCACCAATCTGACGTAGCCAAAATCTCTTCAGCACTAATGCCAAACAGGGTCATACAATTGGCTGAAACAAAATGGGCTCGTAAGGTAGTAGGATTGAGTGCATAGACGACGGATGGACTACTGGCAAACAAATAGCCGAGTTGTTGCAAGTGGCGATCTTGCTCTTTGCGTAGCTTTTGCTCTTTGGCAACCGCTTTGGCCAGTGCGTTGCTTTGACGCTTAAAGGTGAACAAGCCGATGAGGAGCAACAAAAATACTAAGACCAACGCTAGGATGCCGATAAGATAGGTTTTTATGATCACGACGATATTGAGTTGATCTTCAAAATCGTAGGGGGCAAGTCGCAGCTCGCGCATGGCTTTTTCCACCACCAGATAATCGACAGCCGGAACGAAACCACTGATGCCGGCAGTGGCTATGGTGGAGTTTTCGGGTGACAGGTTCAATAACGCTGAAGTAATCGCCCTAACAGCATTAATATCAACATGGGATAAGGCAATCACTGGCCACTCAGGCGCCAGACGAGTGGAAGTGTGGTAAGGGTAGTTCGCGAGGCGCTGCTCGTTTAGTACCTGTAATTGACCGCTACTAACTACACCTCTGTCAATTAATCGTTCCAACTGACCGGTGCGTAAAAAACCAACGTCAGCATTTCCTTCTAGAATCGCGGTAACGGTTGCCTGAGATGTGCCGAGACTAGTGACCTGTTGCGCCGAGGGTACCGGCAAGCCTCGACTAAACAACTCATAATACTGGGCCCAATAGGTGCCCCAAAATTGGGTTGAGGGGGTGACTATGCGGTACTGATCTAACGCAGTGAAAGAAATTTGCGTCGCCCGATCGGCACGGACTACGACCACGCCACCATAGCGACTCGTAGATTCGCCGTTACGGGAACGAAACACGGTTGCCATGACGCTTGACAGACTATCCCGACTACGAATCCATAAATACAAGGTTGGATCAACGATCAGCAAATCGTATTGATGGGACTCGATACCTGTTTGAATGGCCTCGTAGTCGGCCACAGTAAGCGTAATCTCAATATTTTGGAGACGCTGATTTAATTCCTGTACTACCGGTTGGTAACGATAGACAAGATCAGGGCGATCTTGGTAAGACAGCACGCCCAAACGTAATGTTTGAGCCGCAAGCGGCATGCTGAGGAGACACAAAAAAACAATTAAAAAACGCACAGTATCATCCTGCTATGGTTTGACCGGCAAAAACTGGTCGTCAAATATTCGGTCTCTTTCGGTGGTGGGCAATGAATGCTGTAACAAGTGACTTTGAATCCAATCAATAGCTGTTGCCATTGGCCCATCGGGCGACAGCAAATCACGATTGCTGTCCAATCCAGGTAAGTACAAACCAGAAAAAATTGCTTGGGTATCACTATAGCTCACAGCACGCCAAGCAGCGATTCGACGCAGGGCATCTTCTCGATTCACCCTTATATAATCCAACGCTCGAAAATGAGCCGCCACTATATCGCTTACCACCATTTGCTGATACCAAGAAAGATCGTCGCGAACCACTAGAACATCGTAAATCATGCCAGGGAATTGACGACTATCAAATAGTCGCTTGCCGCCGTGCTGCATTAAAGTAGTGGCATAGGGCTCGTAAGTAATCGCCAAATCATAGTTACCAAAACTCCAACCGTAGTTTTGTTGATCCGGCGTTCGAAGAATCAAGTGAACTTGATCTTGGGTAAGATTCGCCTTGCGTAATAAATTCTCTAATACGATGCTGCTCACTGCACTTTGCTCTAGTGCGATGCGCATTCCTGCTAATTCTTCTAGGCCAGCAACATGGGGTTGCGCCACGACCACATCCGCGCCGATGGATTCATCCATCACCACAATAATTTTCAGGGGCGTACCTTGTTCATTTAAACGTAGCGCCTCGTCTAATGTCAGTGCTGCCACATCAACTACGCCTTGGCGCAAACGCTCTATCGACTCTGTCGCATTATTGCTGCGCTGTAAGATGACCCCTTCCGGCAACCAATCGAACTCTTCCGCTAAAAACAATGACTCATAACCAGGCCATGGATGAGCGCTAATAACAACGGGCTCTCTGGTCTGTTGCCACATAGCACGGCCATACACGCCAATCAGCAGAGCCAATAGCAATGTAACCACCAGAGATATCCTTAGCATGAGACGGTCTCGCCTATTTTGGTCGACTTAACACAATTCGCCATGATCGCTGCATGATACAGAAGAATAGAGACATGACCCTCAGGGTGAACACTTGCTTTTCCAATCATTTTGGAAGGTTCTGCCGCACCCAAGTGACAATATCCTTCGCCATCATGGCCCCAGATTGCCGGGCAACTTCTTTGCCTCGGTAAAGTAGAATCATAGTCGGAATACTCCGAACATGGTATTTACTACCAAGCTGTGGTTCCGCTTCCGTGTCGACCTTCGCTAATACCACTTCGCCGAATAATTGCTGCGCCGCGCTGGCAAATTGTGGTGCCATCATTTGACAGGGGCCACACCAAGGCGCCCAAAAGTCAATCAGTACGGGTAAGTCACCATTTAAACCATGGGCAGCAAAGGTTGCTGATGTCAATGCTAATGGGGTTGTTAGTAGTAGTGGTTGCTTACACTTCCCGCATTTGGGCCCATCTTGTAGCCGCTGAAGCGGAAACTTATTTAAGGCATTGCAGTTACCACAGGCCAAATGACATAAATCACTCATCACTTGCTCTCCTCCATTAGCACTAGAAAATATTGATATAACACAATTTATCTCGATCGAACGGTCGTCAAATTAAATCGTGCCAAGTAGTGTCGTATTATTGCCACTATTTTGTCTTAACATAGTAAAAAATGTCCATTATTGTTAGGTTTTGCTATAAAGGTAAGTGGTTGTGTTAACTTTATATGTCACCAGACGCCCTAAAGAGTTTGTTGTAAAAGGAGCGAATTATCTTGCTCAGTTGGTTTAAGGAATCTTTGGCGTTACTGTTTTCTGCCCTTGTCTTTATCTTATCCTTAGGCATAGGCGGGTATCTTACCGAGCTCGCCAACGACAACATTGTCAAAGAAAACAAGTTACTACTCAGCGGTATCGCCCGCACACAAGCTTCCGAACTGGAACGACGTCTCTCATCGGCCTTCACCTCGACACAAATTCTGGCCCACGCCGTCAGTCAAAGTGACGGCAATATCAGTGATTTCGATAGTTATGCGGCCAACATCATGGACAGCATTGGCGGCATCGCCAACTTACAACTCGCCCCTGGCGGCATAATTAGCAATATTTACCCTCTCAAAGGTAATGAAAGCGCCATTGGCTTAGATATTTTGGCTAACCCAGATTACCGAGAGGCGGCAGAATTCGCCATTAAAGAGCGCTCCTTAATCGCGCTTGGTCCGGTATCTTTGGTGCAGGGCGGTACAGCGGTAATAGTACGCGCACCCGTTTTTATTGGTGAGGATAGCAATCAATTCTGGGGCTTTGCTTCGGCACTGATTTTTCTCAAAGACTTAGTGGAAGCGAGCCGACTGATTGAACTGGAACAGGAGGGCTACAGCTTTGCCTTAACTAGGGTACATGCTGACAGCGGTGACACTCTGACGTTCTACCACTCCGATCATGCTGTTGACGAGCAAAGCATGGTACAAGCAGATATTGTGCTACCAACCGGCACATGGCAACTGTGCATTTCTCACAACAATAGTGAGTTTATTATTGCTAGAACCAGCATCAGCTATCTAGTGGTCATCATAATCTCGGCAATTTTGGCGGTGGCATTTTATCTAATCCTGTTACAACCCCAGCGCCTAAGACATCAAGTGGCAGAAAAAACCAGAGAGCTGCAACAATTGGCGCTGCGCGACCCCTTAACAGGATTGCCCAATCGGCGCTACTTGAATGACAAACTTTCAGATTTGCTGCGCGAGTCCATCACCCTAGGACAACATGGCGCCTTTATCTATTTCGATTTGGATAACTTTAAAAGCATCAATGACACCATCGGTCACGATGTGGGCGATCAAGTTCTGATTAAAGTAGCAGAGCGTCTGCAACGACTCGTCTCTGGTAACGACACGGTAGTTCGCCTGGGAGGAGACGAATTTGCCATTGTGTTTTTTGATCTAGCTAACCTCCAACAGGCTGAGCAAAAAGCCGAGGGCATTCTGCAAGCCATAAGCGCTTTAATGCACATCGGTGAACGTGAATTTCGTCTAAGCACATCTCTGGGTATTGCCACCTTCCCTGAAAACGGCAGCCACACTCTTGAATTAATGCAAAATGCAGATGTGGCCTTATACCAAGCAAAACAAAAAGGTAAAAACCAATACAAGTGCTTCGACGAGCAGATGAAGCAAACTGCTCTGAATACCCATAATGAGGAGCAAGCTCTAGCGCGCGCCATCCATAACAAAGAAATTGTGCTGTATTACCAACCTCAATTTGACATAAAGCTGGGGCAAATCGTTGGGGCCGAGGCACTGGTACGCTGGAATCACCCAGAACGTGGGCTAGTGTTCCCCAATGAATTTATACCATTGGCCGAAGCAACGGGGTTTGCAACTGTTGCTGATTTTATGTTACTGTATGTATATACATAGTAATATATTGGTGTAAATGAAGCTTTCAGATTGGGCAAGAAAACAAGGAATAAGCTATCGTACCGCATGGAACCAGTTTCGTAGCGGCAAGCTTCCTGTGCCTGCAAGGCAGCTGCCTACTGGCACGATCATTGTTGATGAGGTTGTTAGAGAGTCTAAAGCGGTTATTTATAGTCGCGTCTCCAGCTCCGATCAGAAAAAGGATTTAGATGGTCAAATCGCCCGCTGCCTGAGCTTCGCAAATGCTCAAGGAATTGCTGTATCCGCTACTGTCTCT
>NZ_VFRR01000110.1 GCF_006385675.1 Maribrevibacterium harenarium
GCCGTTTCAGATCACCCTGTTTGATGAGGCGGAACTGGAAAACGCGATTGACGATCTGATTGATGAGATTCCAGAAGACTCATTGAGCCCAGAACTAGCGCAAACCAAGCAGAGTCGTCAGCGTCAACGGGGCTTCTCGACTTCGTTAAACCGAATCCGTCGAGAGATCTGCCTAAGCGATGACGAAAAAGCCGGAGCAACCAAAACCTTCTTCACTAAGGTGAAAGAAGAACTGGAGTTTATCCCCGCTCAGCTTAACGTGATCGAGATCTGGCAAGAAAAAGCGGTGTTCGAATCCTCAACTGGCGAACAAATCATCGCGGCAAAGCGGCCAACTCATCCGCTAGGTAAATGCGTTGCCACTACCTCCTTGTTAGCTTACGTCATCACGTCAAAATATGCCGATGGCTTACCCCTTTATCGCTTAGATGGCATGTTAACGCGTCTTGGTCACGAAATCGGGCGTAACAATATGGCGAATTGGATTCTCCGTCTCGATAATGTGTTCAAACCCTTGATTAACCTGATGCGGGAACAACAAAACCTCGGTCGCTACATCCAAGCGGATGAGACTCGCATCCAAGTGTTGAAAGAAACCGGTAAAACCGCTCAGAGTGATAAGTGGATGTGGGTTACACGGGGTGGACCACCGGATAAACCTTCCGTCTTGTTTGACTATGACCCGACCCGAGCGGGTCACGTTCCCGCACGCCTATTGGACGGGTTTAGTGGCGTGTTACAAGTTGACGGCTACAGTGGCTACGGCAAGGTCTGCCGAGAGCTTGATATCGCTCGTATTGGGTGTTGGGACCATGCGCGGCGCAAGTTTGACGAAGTCACTCGCGGTGCTACTCCTCAAAAAGGCAAGAGTAGCAAAGCCAAACCATCGAAAGCGGATGTTGCCATCGGTAAGATCGGCAAGCTCTATGCTATCGAAAGAAAAATTGAACACTTAAGCGAGTCGGAAAAGTACACCGTACGCCAAGAGCTGGCCTTGCCACTGCTGCAAGACTTCAAAGCGTGGCTGGAAACCAACCAGACAAAGGTGCCGAAGGACTCACTGATCTTTAGAGCGATCCAATATAGCCTCAATCATTGGGACGCCTTAGTGGCCTACTGTGACTATGGCTTCGCCCATATCAGTAATGCCTTAGCCGAAAATGCCATCCGCCCGTTCGCAGTGGGCAGACGCAACTGGCTGTTTGCTGATTCGTCACGTGGAGCGAACGCCAGTGTGCGTATTCCGGTGAAGCTGAACGGTCATTCTGATTGAACGTGAACACCTGCAATCCTAACGCAAGCTTACTCTAACCTTTCTCTCCTAACTG
>NZ_VFRR01000111.1 GCF_006385675.1 Maribrevibacterium harenarium
CGGGGACTTTTTATAATAGCCTTATGCTTAAAGAACGCCCCCAAACCCAATCGACTCTAGAGTTTGTCTCCATTGATGAGCTCGTCCCAAGTGACCATCTTCTTCGTAAGATTGATCGAACTATCGACTTTACCTTCTTGCATGACTTAGTGAAGGATTTTTATTGTGCAGACAATGGTCGTCCTGCCCTTGATCCCACGCTCATGTTCAAGCTTTTATTTATTGGCTATCTCTTTGGGATACGTAGTGAGCGTCAGCTTATTCGTGAAGTTCAAGTGAATGTGGCTTACCGATGGTTCCTAGGTTTAGGCCTAACGGACAAAGTGCCTGATGCTTCGACCTTAAGCGCGAATCGAACTCGACGCTTTAAAGAGTCCGATGTGTATCAGAAGATTTTTGATGAAATCGTTCTTCAAGCCATGAAGAAAAAACTTGTTAGTGGTCATACCTTCTACACCGATTCCACGCATCTAAAAGCCAATGCCAACAAAAAACATTTTCAAAAAGTGTTGGTTGAGCAATCTCGTCAGGCGTATATGGATGAACTGGATCAAGCGGTTGAGGAGGATCGAATACTGCATGGAAAAAAGCCTTTACCGCCAGAAAAGGCCAAAGATAAAACGCGAGAAATAAAGCAGAGCACAACCGATCCTGAAAGTGGCTACATGGTACGAGATACCAAACCGAAAGGGTTCTTCTATCTCGATCATCGAACCGTCGATGCATGCTGTAACATTATTACGGATGTCCATGTCACAGCTGGCAACGTGCATGATGCCGTGCCGTATTTGGAACGACTGGATCGAATGAAAGATCGATTTAAGTTCCATGTCACATCCGTGGGTTTGGACGCGGGTTACTTCACTTCTGCGGTCTGCCATGGGCTCGAGGAACGACATATCTATGCGGTGATGGGCTATCGACGACCCACTCATAAAAAGGGCTTCTTCTATAAGCGAGAGTATCAATACGAGGCCACGAATGATGTGTATATCTGTCCACAAGGCCAGTCGCTGATTTACAAAACCACATCACGAGAAGGCTATCGCCATTACGACTCAGATCGTCAAATCTGCCAAAGCTGCCCAGAGAAAAAACGCTGCACAACGAATAAAGCCTCCGTGAAAACCGTCACTCGGCATGTCTGGGAAGACAGCAAAGAGCGAGTGAATGCACACCGCTTAACACCTGCCGGAAAGATTATTTATGCAAGGCGAAAAGAAACGGTAGAACGGAGTTTTGCGGACGCAAAGGAACTACATGGGTATCGCTACGCGAGGTTTAGAGGAATAGA
>NZ_VFRR01000112.1 GCF_006385675.1 Maribrevibacterium harenarium
TGTAGTGGTCAAGTAAATCTGGCCACGGTTTTAGAGTTTTTCCAATACAGCCGCTCACTCTCATTAGGAGATAAACCACCATTATGCCGATGAGGTCTGAGCTGGCTGTAATATCCTGTTATGTAATGTGTAATCTCTTGCTGGGCTTCAACAGCACTTTGATAGCCCAGTGTCGGCACCCATTCGGATTTTAAGCTTCTGAAGAAACGCTCCATCGGACTATTGTCCCAGCAGTTACCTCGACGAGATAAGCTTTGCTTTATTTGGTAACGCCACAGTAGCTGACGATAATACCGACTGGTGTAATGACTACCTTGATCACTGTGAAACATCAGCCCTTTCGGTTTGCCTCGTGATTCATACGCCATCGTAAGCGCTTTACCTGTTAGTTTGCTGTCTGGTGATGTTGACATCGCCCAACCAACTGGCTTTCTGGCAAACAGATCCATCACCACAGCAAGATATAGCCAACGCTGCCCAGACCAAATATACGTCACATCTCCTACCCAGACCTGATTGGGGCACTCAACATCGAACTGTCTATCTAAATAGTTGGGTATCTCAATATGTTCTTGCATCGCTTTACGGTAGCGGTGTCCGGGTAACTGACGACTTATCAGCCCAAGTGACTTCATGAGTTTGGAGGCTCGATAACGCGAGAGCGGCATGCCTTGCGTCGTCACCATGTCCGCGATGCTTCTTGCCCCAGCGGATCCATTGCTAGCTTTAAAGTGTTCTTTGATTAAACCCCTCAACTTGAGTTCGTTGGGCGATATCCTTTTCGAACGTTGTCGCCAGTATTTATAGCTGCTACGGTGAACGCAGAAGACATCACACAAGGTCTTCACGCTAAAGCTCTGCTTGAGTTTCTCGATTATCGAGAAGTGTTCAGCGAGTCCGACATCAAGAGAGCGGTAGCCTTTTTTAGTATGTCATTGTGTTCTTCAAGACGAGCCAGTTTCTTTTTTAGCTCGCGAATTTCAATTTGCTCTGGTGTCATTGGAGACGCTTTAGGAGAGACGCCTTGCTGCTCTTGTTTAAGCTGTCGCACCCAACGATCCATCGTGGATTTACCCACTCCCATAGCATCTGCCGCATCCGCGGTAGAATAATTTTGCTCAACAACAAGCCTTGCTGCTTCCAGTTTAAAATCAGCACTGAATGTGCGTCTTGTACGATTTGCCATAGTGTCACCTGTTTAGTTGAGAGGTGCATTTTAACACCTCTATTCAGGTGGCCAAATTCACTATGCCACTACA
>NZ_VFRR01000113.1 GCF_006385675.1 Maribrevibacterium harenarium
AACAAATAGTTTCTCACTGCAGGGCTCCATCTCAAGATCATAAGCAACGATGTAAGCCAAACCATCGATGGACTTACGCATATCGGTTACGCCGCAGATCAAAACCACCGGTAGAGAGTCAGAAAAGCCAAACATAATCACCGCCATAGCCAGAAAGCCATGACGGTAAACTAAGATCTTACGCGAATTAAGGTGTGGTTGGCCGGACGCTTACTTTTTTATAGTTAAACTGCAGACCTTGCCGTAAAACTATTTCAAGGCGCGGAGGCAACTCTCTTGGCAAAGCCAAGCTCACAGCATGCCAATCTGAGCCGCTAAAATTTGGCTCTAACATTACTGGGGTTCCTGCTAAAAGATAATGAATCAACTGACTAAATGAGAAGATATCGCAGGCATAGCTCAGATTTTCCCCCCTTGAATATTCTTGCTCTGGAGCACGATAATTAGCTGTACCCTCCTCTAACTGTCGCGGCTGATTAGCTAAGCCAAAATCAATCAAGTTAACATCGATAGGATTGCCACTTTTGTCGGTATGAACAACAACATTTTCTGGTTTTATGTCACGGTGAATGACTCGATAACGATGAAGTTGCATTATCTTACGGCCAATCATTTCCGCAATTTTTAGTTGCTTTGCCAGTTCGTGTCGGTCCGTGTCTGCCGAGAACTCTAACTGACTAAGTGGCTTCCCTTCGATCCAGTCCAGCAACAGAAAGTGCTTATTGCCTTCACTCCAATGTTGATGGCATTTTGCTGCTAAGCTAAATGGCAAGCGATTCAGAGCAATAATTTCATTCAAAATCTCCTTCATGCCTTTGCCATCTGCGAGGGTGATCTCTTTCAAGCCATATTGGATACCTAGCTGCGCATGTTTAACACGATAAAATGCACGCTGTGTTGCTGGGCTTTGATAGATGACTTGCTGAACAGGATACATGTTCATTTCCATTGTGTGATGTTCTCCAAGACTTGTTCAATTGAGGGGCGATAATTAGATGTTGGGTGGAGAATTCGTTGCCAGAACTCGGCGTTGGCAGTAGAAATTCCAAGCTCTTGGCAAAATTTCTTCCAGAAGATTGGCCGCTTATTCGTAAATTGTTTGACCTCAGATGGATCAACATGTAATCCCCCCGAAAAATGATTGGGGTTTTAAGTAGAGAGTTTTATGATCAATGTATCAGGAGCGATCTATGAAAAAGTCACGTTTTACCGAAAGCCAGA
>NZ_VFRR01000114.1 GCF_006385675.1 Maribrevibacterium harenarium
GCTGTACAGCACAGCGCTGGATTGTGCTCCATTTGCGGTATTGGCAAACAACCAGTTTTTACGGCCAATCACAAACGGCTTGATGGCTCGTTCAGCGCGATTGTTATCGATGCTTAAGTCAGCAGATTCTATATATCGCGCGAGGTTATCCCACTGATTTAAACTGTAATTGATCGCAAGCGTCAATTTGTCTTTGGGTGGTCGTTTCTTCAGACTGTTTTTATCCAGCCATGCCTTGTAGTCCGCTAAGGCCGCTGGAGCATGAGCTTGGCGAAACGCATAGCGTTCTTCTGCCGTGTCTAACTGCTTGGCTTGAGACTCAATCGCGTAGAGTTTTTGTATTTTTGCCAGCCCAACCGTTGCTGTCCCTGCTTTACCTTTTGGTTGTAAATGCTCGCTCTCTTTAAGTTTGCGGCGAGCATGAGCCCAACATCCAACAAGAGTTGCCTTTGTTTGGTTGTAAGCTGCATAGCCATCAACATGAAGATAACCGGCATAATCGCCTAAAAAGGCTTTCGCACAAGCGCCTGCACGTGTTTGCTTAAAATCGTATAACACGATATTCGGTATTGAACTTGATCTAGGCGAATCGGAACCGGAGCAATATACCCACATATAGCAACTAGACCGATCCTCATGGATCACGTTGAGGGTGGTTTCATCTGCATGAAGAGCAGGCTGTTCTAATAGAATATTTTGTAGTCGATCATATAAGGGTTGCAAGGCCTTGGAACAAGCCTGCATCCAATCAGACATGGTTCGTCGACTGAGTTCGATACCATATTGTTTGAATAAAGATTCCTGTCTATACAGCGGGAGGCTGTATTGGAACTTGCCCGTGATGATTTGGCTGAGAAGACTTGGCGTTGCGATTCCTTTGGGAATCAAGCTGAGTTCTGGTTTTTGTTGCTTAATAGTAACGCTGGTACCGGATTGATCACATGCCCGACAAGCATACTTCGGACGTACCGTTTCAATGACTTTTAGTTGAGCAGGAACGAAGTCTAGACGCTCAGAAGTATCTTCACCGATACGATGCAGCTCACCTTGACAGCAATCGCAGACTTTATCGTCATCAGCGATATCCAAGAAAATGGTCTCACGAGGAAGATCTTTAGGTAGTCGCCCCTGAAAAACTCTCAACCCATTGAATACAACGTGTTTTTATACGATAGTTAATACCGAAATCTTGCTATAAATACGCCGTAAGGC
>NZ_VFRR01000115.1 GCF_006385675.1 Maribrevibacterium harenarium
ACAAAATCAAAGAGGTATTGCGCCTTAAGTACGTCTGCAATCTATCCAATCGCAGCATCGCTTCCTGCCTTAAACTTAGCACTTCCACCATATCCGAACTCCTTACTCGATTTAAACAAAGCCAGATTGGCTGGCCTTTGCCTGAGGACTATAGCGATAGCGATCTCACTCAGGTGCTGTATCACAGCAAGACAACGAATCGAGATAAGGTCATGCCAGACTTCTCTCAATACGCAGTTGAGCTCAGACGTAAAGGCATGACAAAAATGCTGCTTTGGCAGGAATATCATGAGCAGTATCAAGACCGAGCTTACGCTTACACGCAGTTTTGCGAGCACTTCACTCGCTGGATCAAAACTCAAAAACGCAGCATGCGTCAGCTGCATGTCGCGGGTGATAAGCTGTTTATTGACTACTGTGGTCCAAGACTTCAGGTCGTCAATCCTGATACAGGCGAAGTGCGTGAAGCAGAAGTGTTTGTGGCCACCTTGGGCGCATCTAACTACACCTATGTTGAGGCCTTCCCCAGCCAAGGGAAGCCCTATTGGCTAGAAGCTCATGCCAATGCATTTGAACACTTCGGTGGTGTACCGCATCTATTGGTTCCGGATAACCTACGTAGTGCGGTCGCTAAGGCTAATCGTTATGAACCGAGGCTCAATGACAGCTATCAAAAACTGGCAAATCACTATCAAACCGCAGTGATGCCAGCGCGCCCATACAAACCCAAAGACAAAGCCAAGGCAGAGAACGCCGTACTGCTAGTGGAACGTTGGATTATGATGCGGCTGAGACACCAAACCTTTTACACGTTCAAAGAGCTCAACCTGGCAATCAGAAAGCTCATGAATGAACTAAACCAGCGTGAGATGAAGCAGTATGGTGCCAGTCGTCAATCGCTGTTCGATAAACTTGATAAACCTGCGTTAAAGCCCCTTCCTAAACAGCGTTATCTCTATACCGAAACTAAACGCGCCAAGGTGGGTCCTGACTATCACATCGAGTATCAACGCCACTACTACTCAGTGCCACACCAACTTGTTGGTTGCCATGTAGAACTAGAGGCTTCCAATCGTCTGGTTCAGATCTACCATCAAGGTAACTTGATTGCCCAGCATCCACGTAGCCAAAGGGAGAGGGGCAACAGCACCCAACCAGAGCATATGCCAAGCAATCATCAATATCAGAAATGGTCACCAGGACG
>NZ_VFRR01000116.1 GCF_006385675.1 Maribrevibacterium harenarium
GTGTAATCCCCCCATTTTTAACAGGGTTTAAAAGTAGAGCTTAAGCAGCCTTCATAAGCCATTTAGGTGGAATGCCACCAATGGCGCTGTTTGGCCTCTCATTGTTGTACGTCCATAACCACTTCGTGGCAAGGTATTGTGCGTGCTCGATGGATTCAAATTGATGAAGATCGAGCCATTCATGCCGCGCTGTTCGGTTAAAACGCTCAATATAAGCATTCTGCGTTGGTTTACCCGGCTGAATGAATAAGAGCGTAATTCTATTCTTAGTGGCCCAATTCACAAGCTGCCCCGAGATAAACTCCGGACCGTTGTCACATCGTATGGCCGCCGGCTTTCCTCGCCACTCGATGATCTGCTCAAGAGAACGTATCACTCTGGCACTAGGCAAAGATAGATCCACGTCAATCGCCAATCCTTCTCGGTTGTAGTCGTCCAGAACGTTGAACGTTCTTAACTTGCGACCATCAGATAATCCATCGCTCATAAAATCGATCGACCAGACTTGGTTAGGTGCTGTCGGTACGCTCAACTCATCCGGTTTATCACGAAGGATTCGCTGACGAGGCTTGATCCGAAGATTCAGCTCTAGTTCCCGATAAATGCGATACACCCGCTTGTGATTCCATGTAAATCCCTTCACGTTGCGCAGATACAAATAGCACAACCCAAATCCCCAGCGTTTATTCGCTTGCGTCAGACGTAGCAACCAATCGGCAACCTGCTTGTTCTCGGCCGAGAGCTTACTCTCGTATCGGAAACAGGTCTCGCTGATTCCCAAACAGATCACGCCAAGCGAATCGAGATACGGTGCTTCTCGATGGCTTGCTTGGCCATCTCTCGACGTTGAGATGGCTTTACAGCTTTCCCTCAAGCGCTTCCTGTCGAATCATGGCCTTGAGCCGTTCTTCGGCATACATTTTCTTGAGTCGCGAATTCTCTGCCTCTAACTCCTTTAAACGCTTCATCATAGAGGCGTCCATACCGCCATACTTAGCACGCCACTGATAGATAGAGGCTGAGCTGACGTTGTGCTCTCGGGCAAGATCTGGGATCGACACCCCAGCTTCATGCTGCTTTAAAATCGCCATGATCTGGCTTTCGGTAAAACGTGATTTTTTCATAGATCGCTCCTGATACGTTGATCATAAAACTCTCTACTTAAAACCCCAATCATTTTTCGGGGGGATTACAA
>NZ_VFRR01000117.1 GCF_006385675.1 Maribrevibacterium harenarium
TGACTCCGGTATCTACTTTAAAGAAGGGACTATCGTGGATGCAACGATCATTGAGGCTGCAAGCTCCACCAAAAATAAATCCAATGCACGCGAACCCGAGATGCACCAAACGCAAAAAGGTAAGCAGTGGTTCTTTGGCATGAAAGCTCACATTGGCGTTGATGCAAAGCGTGGGTTGGTACACAGCTTCACCACGACGCCTGCTAATGATCACGATTTAAACCAGTTGACGGAACTTCTTCATGGTAATGAGTCATTTGTCTCGGCGGACTCGGGCTACCGTGGTGTAGAACAGCGCACAGAAACAAAAGATAAGAATGTCGATTGGTTAGTCGCAGAGATGCCTAGCAAGATACGTGCTTGGAAAAAGCACCCTCACCTCAACAAGCAGCTGATCCGAACGGAATACTTAAAGGCGAGTATCAGGGCGAAAGTCGAGCATCCGTTTAGAATATTGAATTGTCAGTTTGGGTTTCGCAAAGTCGTCTATAAAGGACTGTCTAAAAATGACAACAAGCTTGCGGTGCTGTTTGCGCTAGGGAATTTGTTACGAGTAGATCAGATGATACGTTCTGCACGGGGTTAATCCGTCCAAATAACGGATTCTTAGCTGCTCAGAGCAGAGTAATGGCAGAAAACTGCGTCTAATTGCCACAATTGACGAATTGCTATCGAGCGGAACAAGTCAGACCAGAATTGTCTGACTTGTCCGTAGTATTGTATGGACTCCCCCGTTATTGCAAGAGTAAATCGTCGACATTACTAGGTTTGACTGCACGCTTGTATCCGGTCTCTTTATGACCCCATTTATTGGTTCGGACCCTGATGGTATCCGCCCGTCAGTTCCTCATTTCCTTACCGGTCTCTAAGACCCACTACGAACTCAGGTTTTACTGACGTCGGTTCAACCAGTTATGCCATCAAATCAACTCTCGCAATTCTGCTCCTAACCCTTTATCTTTAAAACTTAGGCTGCTGGTGCCAATTGATAGTTGGTGCCTTTCGATATCATTGACCAAATGATTCTTGCATGTTTTGCCGCTAATGCTACCGCTGCTTTATTCACACCCCTGCGCTCTATCAGGGACTTAACCCATCGACTCTTCGCGTCGTCACGTCGCTCTAAAAATCGGATCACGGCACGAGCTCCGTGGATCAGAAGCGTTCGAATATAAGTGTCTCCG
>NZ_VFRR01000118.1 GCF_006385675.1 Maribrevibacterium harenarium
GGAACATGCGATTAAGTCGGCAATGTGAGACAATCTAGCCGACTTAATCTGACTACGACTCCTGCCAACCATGAACCAACTTTCTTTCGCTGATACCGAATTTACCAGTAAACGCCGTAAAACCCGAAAAGAGTTGTTTCTCGGTCGGATGAATGAATTGATCCCGTGGCAGCAACTTGAAGCTCAGATAGAACCGTTCTATCCCAAAGCTGGCAATGGTCGGCGTCCATACCCTCTCGCTACCATGCTACGCATTCACTTTATGCAAAACTGGTACAACATGAGTGATCCAGCGATGGAAGATGCACTCTACGAAATTACCTCGATGCGGCTGTTTGCGGGCTTATCATTAGAAGGTGCGATCCCTGACCACACCACCATCATGAACTTCCGTCACTTGCTTGAGAAGCACAAACTGGGTCGTAAACTCTTTAAAGAAGTAAACAAATGGCTGTCTGATTCCGGTATCTACTTTAAAGAAGGGACGATCGTGGACGCGACGATCATTGAGGCTGCAAGTTCCACTAAAAATAAATCTAACGCCCGTGATCCTGAGATGCACCAAACGCAAAAGGGGAAGCAGTGGTTTTTTGGGTTAAAAGCCCACATTGGTGTCGATGCAAAACGTGGTTTGGTGCACAGTTTCACTACGACGCCTGCTAACGATCATGATCTAAACCAACTGCCAAAGCTCCTTCATGGTGATGAATCCTTTGTATCAGCGGACTCTGGTTACCGTGGAGTAGAAAAGCGCGCTGAGACCAAGGATCGAAAAGTCGATTGGTTAGTGGCTGAGATGCCTAGCAAGATACGCGCTTGGAAGAAGCATCCTCGCATAAATAAGCAGCTGATCCGAACAGAATACTTAAAGGCGAGCATCAGGGCGAAAGTCGAACACCCATTTAGGATTTTGAAATGTCAGTTCGGATACCGCAAGGCTGTCTATAAAGGCCTGACTAAAAATGACAACAAGCTTGCCGTGCTGTTTGCACTTGGGAATGTGTTACGAGTAGACCAGATGATACGATCTGCACAGGGTTAATCCGTCCAAAAAACGGATTTCGGCTGCTAAGAGCAGCGTATTTTCGGGAAAGTGCGGCTAACTGACACGTTTTTAGGGTTGCTGGCATGTGGAACAAGTCAGACCAGAATTATCTGACTTGATCGTAGTTTCC
>NZ_VFRR01000119.1 GCF_006385675.1 Maribrevibacterium harenarium
GTCACATAACTCTCTTCTAGTTCAAGAAAATTTATCAGCTATATCAATAGTTTACATGACGCGGGATGGAGCAGCCTGGTAGCTCGTCGGGCTCATAACCCGAAGGTCGTCGGTTCAAATCCGGCTCCCGCAACCAATTCGAATAGTCGGGAAGAATTGGTAAATTAAATAAATTTTTTCTTCAAAATCAATGGCTTACTACGACTTTAAGTTTCGACTAAGTTATAAATCTACATTTTTGGTCACAAAAACTTCCTCTAAGTAATTGAAATAAAACTATTTTCTTAGTTCATTCATTATTTTTGGTCACACCTATAATCTAAATGAACTAACTTTACCTTTCATTGTGATCACTTGCTGATTTTGTCACATTATTCTTATTAATTAGAAGTTTCTGATGTTACGTCGCTATCTTGTTTAAATTTTATGCAAAAAATCACTGTGGCGAATCTGTGACCAAAATGTGACCAAACTCGATTTTTAGGCTGGTATTCCGTCGCCCTTAAGCCGTTACATATCATGCACAATCCCCCATGAAATGAGGAAGTTTTGCTTTCGGGCATTTTGGTATCACTGGCATGTCGTTGAACTTTGGTCACAATTTTAATGTGACCAAAGCGTATAATCTCAGATATTAATCTACTTAAACTGTCGCAGTGTCGAATATCTGTAAGTATATGAAAATAAGCTCTTTTTTTCATAGGGGAGATTTGTATCAGGGCTAATCTGTAGGGGAGTTATGTGACCAAAACACTCATGACACATCTCAAGTTATGAGTTGATGGTTAGAGTTTTAAAAGTAGGTATTAGGTTGCAGTTACAATTCGATGCAAGTGCCGCTAGGTTGTAATCCTGTCTGGGTTTCAGGGGAAGACATTGCTTTCCCATCGGAGACGCTTTGCTGAACTCGACGATGCGCTAATGGCTTAGCTAGCATTCTATCAAATAAATTGCTTTGGCTTCATTGCGATCACTCTACTCTCACATTCTAAAGGGGGGGGCAAGCGATAAGGCGATCATACGGACCTTATGTCCCAGCTTCTGAAGCTCACTTGCAAAGTATTGCTCAACCACTACAACACTTTAAACCAATGATAAAAGATTCTTGTTGAATGAAGGAGTTGAGCACTTTGGTGCATTTGATGGTCTTTCTCTGTAATG
>NZ_VFRR01000012.1 GCF_006385675.1 Maribrevibacterium harenarium
TCATGCTTGAGCTTCTTCAGCTCTGCGTATGTGAGTTCTTCAAGATGTGGGAGAATACTGCGAAGGCGTTGAGTGCTCATGAAGGCTCCGGTGCATCTGGACTACAGTTTTCAGCATAGACCACCAACACTCAAATGCAACACAGCCATATTTGACCAGCCACCCAACTAAGATGCAACAAAAAAGGCCGCAGATGAGCGGCCTTTTCAACAAACAGAATACTTATTCAGTAACTGGTTTACGTACGCGAATACTTAGCTCTTTAAGCTGCTTTTCGCTTACTTCGCCAGGTGCTTGGGTTAATAGACAGGTCGCACTTTGTGTTTTCGGGAAAGCGATAACGTCGCGGATTGAAGAGGAACCAGTCATCAACATTACCAGACGATCCAAGCCGAACGCTAGACCGCCATGTGGTGGAGCACCAAACTTCAACGCATCCAACAGGAAGCCGAATTTCTCACGCTGTTCTTCTGGAGAAATATTCAGCAATCCAAATACAGTTTGCTGCATCTCAGCTTGGTGAATACGAATAGAACCACCACCCAACTCCGTGCCATTCAAGACCATGTCATAAGCTTGGGAAAGCGCTTCCAGTGGCTTCGCTTGTAGCTCTTCTGGGGAACAAGAAGGAGCGGTGAATGGGTGGTGAATGGCAGTTACGCCACCATCCGGTGTTTCTTCAAACATCGGGAAATCAACAACCCAAAGAGGCGCCCACTCGCAAGTGTACAGATCAAGATCAGCACCAAGCTTGCAACGTAGTGCACCAAGAGCCTCGTTTACAATCGATGCCTTATCAGCACCAAAGAAAATCAAGTCACCGTCTTCTGCCGCTACACGATCAAGCAATGCTTGACGCACTTCTGTTGGCAAGAACTTAACGATTGGCGACTGTAAACCTTCTTCCAGATCAGATTTGTCATTCACCTTAATGTAAGCCAAACCTTTGGCACCATAGATACCAACAAATTTCGTATATTCGTCAATCTGCTTACGGGTTAACGCATTGCCACCAGGAACTTTTAGGGCCGCTACACGACCTTTAGGATCAGCTGCGGGGCCTGAGAAAACCTTGAAGTCTACTTCTGTCATCAGATCCGAAACAGTTTCGATAGTAAGCGGAATACGTAGATCGGGCTTATCTGAGCCGTATTTTTCCATTGCCTCAGAGAACGGCATGCGTGGAAACTCGCCAAGATCAACACCTTTTAACTCTTTGAACAAGTTAGAAATCATTCCTTCAGTTAGGGACATAATATCTTCTTGCCCTAAGAAAGAGGTTTCCAAGTCGATCTGAGTAAATTCAGGCTGACGGTCGGCACGCAAATCTTCGTCACGGAAACACTTAGCAATTTGGTAATAACGGTCAAAACCAGACACCATCAGCAACTGTTTAAACAACTGTGGCGATTGCGGCAAAGCAAAGAAGCTACCCTGATGAGTACGGCTTGGCACCAAGTAGTCACGGGCACCTTCTGGTGTTGCACGGGTCAAGATCGGCGTTTCAATGTCTAGGAAGCCATTTTCATCCAAGTAGCGACGCAATACGGAAGTCACTTTAGAACGGAAGCGCAGTTTCTGCTGAATTTCAGGGCGACGCAAATCTACGAAGCGGTTTTTCAAACGTACGTCTTCGCCAACTGATTGGTGCTCATCCAACTGGAACGGAGGCGTAGCGGATTTATTCAGGATTTCTAGCTCATGACCCAATAGCTCAATTTCGCCTGTCGTCATGTTCGCGTTAGTGGTGCCTTCTGGACGAGCGCGCACTAGACCAGTTACTTTTACTACATACTCATTACGCACACTATCAGCTAATGCAAAACTCTCGGCACGATCCGGATCAAACACCACTTGCGTGATACCTTCACGGTCACGCAAATCAAGGAAGATCACCCCGCCGTGGTCACGGCGACGATGCACCCAACCACACAAAGTAACGATTTCTGAGATATTTTTCGCTGTTAATTCGCCGCAATAATGGCTGCGCATAATGTGTACCTTATTACTGTCTCGTTCTGAGAATAAGTGACAATTGTTCACTGCCTGCCTAGTTGTCGCCGAAAATAGAGGCAAGCAGCCAGATGAATACGGATATAAAGGGTCGGTATTATATGCTAAGGGATAAACTCTCTCTAGAGCCCCAACGCATTTAATCGATAAAGTGTGCTATCTCAATAATAGCAGCATGGTGTTCAACGCCTTTTCGCATCAGTCGAATCTCGTCATCCAAACGCTTACCAATTAACTGTTTTCCAATTGGAGACTGGGTGGTCACCAAGGTAATGTCTTTACCATCAAACTGACATTGCAAACCACCTAATCGCTCTGCCAGTAGAAACCAACTCACTACACCAGTGTCCAACTCCAATTCCACTAATGCACCGCTTCGCACCTCATCACCAGATACTAGAATTAGCGACTTCACATATTGCAAATCTTCCTTCATCTGCTCTACACGTGCGGCTTGACCGTGGGCCAAATAGGAGTTTTCCAAACCAAAGGTATCCCATTTGGTTTCTGCCGTTGATTCGGCATCGGTAGCCGCGGCTTTAGCTTCCTCGGCGGCCCGCTGCGCTAGCGCCAGACGATCCGCCACTAATTCAACTAAGCAAGCCCGGAGTTTAGCTGCACTCACTCTCATTTATTCCGCCCCAATAAAAAAACGCGCCAATGTTACCATTAGCGCGCTTTCATTTAAGATAAATGTTGCCGCAATTACAGGGACACGAGTGCCACTATCTGTTCAACCGCTTCATCTACTTTAGTTGCAGAAACGGTCAGGTCCCCTTCTCCGTTTGCAGTAACCAAAATTACGACACCGGTCTGTTTCAGCTGGGATAGCACATCGCCGCTAGCTGCAGTGGCCAACGCCACAACGCCGCGTTTTAGTAGGGCTCGCTCCAACTCTGTCGGCTCAACACCATCTACAGCAACAATGGCTGGCTTTTGACCGAGACGAGCAGCGCGCTCTTCCGCTGTTACTGGGCCGTTCGCATCCACCTCTGCTGCAACATCCTCAACCATACCCGCGCCGACAGTCACGTTGGAAAGGCGATCAATCACTATCAACGCCCCGGTTAGACGACTGTCTTGGTATTTATCAAAGGCGACTGGCGCATCGAACTGCAAATCGCAATCAGCAATAACGTTTAATTCCAATCTATCTACTTGAGAATGCTCTAGGGTGTTCACATCCACTCGATGATTGATTTTGGTGACTTTACCCGGAACCGTCTGAGTACCGATTTTGAAGTCATATAGTTTACCTGGCACCAATGGCTGCTCCGCCATCCATACGACGGATGCACGCATTGCAGTACTAATGCTTGGCTCATCACCAACATGTACAAGCATGTCGCCACGACTAACGTCAATTTCGTCTGCCAATGTGATGGTCACCGCTTGGCCAGCTTTTGCTACATCAAGACTACCGTCATAGGTCACAATCTCTGCCACAGTCGAGCGCTTACCAGAAGGCAACGCCACCACTGCATCACCCGGCTTAACCTGACCAGCAGCAACGGTGCCGGAAAAACCACGAAAATCTAGGTTTGGTCGGTTAACATATTGCACCGGGAAGCGGAACGAGTCTTTCTTCACATCACGGTCAATTTGTACCGACTCTAGAATTTGCATCAAAGGCCCACCTTGATACCAAGGCGTGGCTGCCGATGCATTTACCACGTTATCGCCACGTAGCGCTGACATTGGCACAAAGTAAACATCTTCCGGTTTACGATCACCAAGCCACTCAAGGAAAGCTAAGTAATCGGCACGAATTTGATTGAAGCGCTCCTCAGAGAAGTCAACCAAGTCCATTTTATTTACCGCTACCACGACGTGCTTAATGCCGAGTAACGAGGCGATGTAACTGTGACGACGGGTCTGCGTTTGCACCCCGTAACGGGCATCGATAAGAATAACAGCCAAGTCGCAAGTCGATGCGCCAGTCGCCATGTTGCGCGTGTATTGCTCGTGCCCTGGAGTATCGGCGATGATAAATTTGCGCTTTTCAGTGGAAAAATAACGGTACGCCACATCAATGGTGATACCTTGCTCACGCTCCGCCTGCAAGCCATCCACTAGCAACGCCAAATCCACTTCTTCGCCTTGGGTGCCCGATTTTTTACTGTCACGCTTTACCGCGTCCAAATGATCTTCATAGATCAGCTTAGAGTCATGCAATAAACGGCCGATAAGGGTACTTTTACCATCATCCACATTGCCACAGGTTAGCAGGCGAAGTAGGTCTTTCTCTTCATGCTGTTTTAGGTAGCCAAGGATATCCTGACTGATCAATTCTGACTGATGAGACATGTGTTCTACTCCAACCTTTTAGAAATAACCTTGCTTTTTCTTTTCTTCCATCGAGCCAGCGGAGTCATGATCAATGACACGGCCTTGGCGCTCGGAACTCTTCGTCAACAGCATTTCCTGAATGATTTCAGGTAAGGTATCCGCCTCAGACTCTACAGCACCTGTTAGGGGGTAGCAGCCAAGGGTACGGAAACGTACTGATTTCATTTCTGGAACTTCACCCTCCTTAAGGGGCATACGCTCGTCATCCACCATGATCTGAACACCATCACGCTCTACAACTGGGCGCTTCGCAGCAAAGTACAAAGGCACAATTGGAATGCTTTCTAGGTAGATGTATTGCCAAATATCCAGCTCAGTCCAGTTAGAAAGCGGGAATACGCGGATACTCTCACCCTTGTTCACCTTGCCATTGTAGATATTCCAAAGCTCTGGGCGCTGGTTCTTAGGATCCCAGCGATGTTTGCTATCACGGAAAGAGTACACCCGCTCTTTGGCACGGGACTTTTCTTCATCACGGCGCGCGCCACCAAAGGCTGCGTCAAAACCGTACTTATCAAGCGCTTGTTTTAGCCCTTGGGTTTTCATCACATCGGTATGCTTAGCGCTACCATGAGTAAATGGACCAATGCCTTGCGCAACGCCCTCTGGATTTTGATGTACCAACAACTCAAGACCTAGCTTAGCAACCATCTCATCCCGAAATTTGATCATTTCCTTGAATTTCCATCCTGTATCCACATGCAGCAATGGAAAGGGTGGCTTACCGGGATAAAAGGCTTTCATTGCCAAATGCAGCATCACCGCAGAGTCTTTACCAATGGAGTACAGCATGACAGGGTTATCAAACTCTGCTGCCACCTCGCGGATGATATGGATACTTTCAGCTTCAAGCTGCTTTAGGTGTGTCAGTCTCGCCTCGGTCATAGTTATCTCGTCTTAATGTGGTAAGGCTAATGTATTGGCGCAACTATAACATGCCTTATAGTTATAAAAACCACATAAAATAGATTGAAATGAAATATAGATATTAAAAAAGGCTCACAAGGAGCCTTTCAATACACTGATTTTAGGTAGATACCGTTAAATAGTTTGCCCGGCAGGCAAATTACGCATTACCAAGCCATAAGCTACATCTTGTGGCTCTAAATCCAACGGAATGCGAACCACATAACCGCTGCCCGGAGCCACATCCATTCGCTCCCCTTTGGTATTTTCCATTGCAGGAATGGTGTAGTTCACACTACCCTGAGGAGTGATTAATTCAATCGAATCTCCTACTTTGAAACGGTTTTTAACATCAATGGTCAACCAACCGTTATTCCAATCCAGCATTTCACCAACAAACTGTTGGCGATCAGAAATAGAGTTACCATATTGGTAATTCTGGTATTGGTCATGCACATGGCGGCGGTAAAAGCCTTCGGTGTAGCCGCGGTTAGCAAGACCTTCGAGCTTACCCATTAATGACATATCAAAGGGCTGCCCATGAAGAGCATCATCAATCGCTTTACGATATAGCTGCGCCGTACGAGCCGCATAGAAATGGGACTTGGTGCGCCCTTCAATTTTTAGAGAATGAACCCCCATCTCGATAAGCTTTTCCACATGCTGGATCGCACGCAAATCACGACTATTCATGATGTAGGTGCCGTGCTCATCCTCGAAGGCCGGCATAAATTCGCCTTCACGACCTTGCTCCCGCAATAAGACTATGTCATCAAATGGCTTACCCTCGCCCAAGGTTGGCGCAACATATCCTTTCGGGTCAAAGTCCTGCACGCCTTTCAAGTGACTACCATCGGCAGGTACCACATCGCCATTTTCATCTTGCACTGCCGCTTTCACATCATATTGCCAGCGGCAAGAGTTGGTACAGGTACCTTGGTTTGGGTCACGGCGATTGAAGTAACCAGACAGCAAGCAGCGACCAGAGTAAGCTATACACAAAGAGCCATGGACAAAGGTCTCGATTTCCATCTCTGGAACCATTTGACGAATCTCGCCCACTTCTTCCAGTGATAACTCACGGGACAAAATCACCCGAGATAGACCAAAGTTATGCCAGAATTTAACTGAGGCCCAGTTAACCGCGTTCGCCTGCACCGACAGATGGATTGGCATATCCGGCCACTGCTCTTTGATCAGCATCATTAACCCCGGATCAGACATAATCAGCGCATCTGGCTGCATCTCTATGACCGGTGCCATGTCTTTCAAGAAAGTCTTAATTTTGGAATTATGGGGCGCGATGTTTGTCGCCACATACAGTTTCTTTCCTTGCTGATGGGCTTCTTCAATACCAGTCGCAAGATTTGCCATATCAAAGTCATTGTTGCGCACGCGCAAACTGTAGCGGGGCTGTCCCGCGTAAACCGCATCAGCGCCATAGGCGTATGCATAACGCATATTTTTTAGCGTGCCAGCAGGAGAAAGTAACTCAGTCATAAGATTTTTTGATAGCAGGAAGTTGAGATGGGCGCATTCTATCCAAATGCGCCTAGACGGCAAAGATGAACATAAAAAAAGGCCGCCACCTGCGACCTTTCTTGATTTAGATCAAAATTACTGCCCTAAGGATTGGTCCAAGAACAGCTGATTCACTTGGCGCTTGAGCACATCGATGTCTTGCAAAACCTGGGCACGGAAAGAATCCATGGATACGACAGCATCAGTCAACTCAGCCACCTGTTCGCTAGTTGCACCGTTGTTTGCTGCGACGGCAGGTTTAGATGCTGCTACCTTGAGCCCATCTACGTCTTTGACCAACGTTTGATTTGCCGCTTCTAAGGCAACGGTTTGTTCTCGTACAGCAGCCACTGCTGACTGCAATTGGGCGAACTGCTGATCCTTTTGTCCGAGCGCGACCTGCACGCCTTGAGCTTGCGTATCGAGGATTTCCTGTCGCCCTTGAATTGCACTTAACTGTTGAGCCTGCTCAGCAGCTTGGGTTTCGAGCAACTTAGATGATTCAAGCAACCGCTGATAAGCTGCCTCAATTTCATTGAACGCATCTCCCTGGATTGCCACTAGCTTGCCCTGAGTCGAAACAGACTCGCGCACTGCAGAGAGCTTTTCTTCTACCGCAGCTAGCTTGTCATTGATTTCTTTAATCGCTTTACGGTTGCGGTCGTTAGCCACACCCCATAATTTACGAATCTCAGAGTCATGCAATTTGAGGGTTTCCTCAACCGTGTCACCAATTTCTCCTACTGATACGTCAGCAGCAATCAACTGATGTCCTAAATCCTTAATTTCGTTTCGAGCCGCGGCCAACTCAGCAGTTAACAGCAGGTTTTGTTGCCACAACCAAAAACCTGCCCCTCCAGCGGCAACACTCAAAACGACAATCAAAAAGTACACACCAAACAAACTTTGTCGCTTTTGTACCGACGGAGCAGGTTTAGTCGGGGCAGGACGTGCTGGAGGAGGATTTAGTTTACGCTTCGGGGCACCTTGCTTTGCTGTCTGACGAGCCAACACCTCATCTTGATCAAGCGATAAGCTCGGAATCTCTACATCGTCATCTTTACGCATAGGTATTCACTAATTTACAAAAACTATGAAACAAATAACCTTACGAACTGAGTGAATATAACTTTGCTCAGTTAAGTGCTAGTATCTAACCACCATTAACTGCTTGATAACAAGCACTTTTCGTTTTTACAAAGCAAGGAGAAAAGAAATGGCATTTGAGTTACCTGCTCTACCATACGCAAAAGACGCACTTGAGCCACACATGTCTCAAGAAACTCTTGAGTTCCACCACGGCAAGCACCACAACACTTATGTTGTTAAATTGAACGGTCTTGTTCCTGGCACTGAATACGAAGGCAAGTCTCTTGAAGAAATCATTGCTGCCGCTCCAGCTGGCCCTGTGTTTAACAACGCAGCGCAAATTTGGAACCACACTTTCTTCTGGAACAGCCTAAGCCCAAATGGCGGCGGCGAGCCTACTGGCGCATTGGCTGATGCTATCAACGCTAAATGGGGTTCTTTCGCTGCGTTCCAGGAAGAGTTCAACGACAAAGCAGTAAACAATTTCGGTTCTAGCTGGACTTGGTTAGTAAAAACCGCTGAAGGTGCTTTGGAAATCGTCAACACTAGTAACGCTGGCACACCGCTAACAAATGGTCAAACTCCTTTGATCACTGTTGACTTGTGGGAACACGCTTACTACATCGACTACCGCAACGTGCGTCCTGACTACCTGAAAGGTTTCTGGGCACTTGCAAACTGGGAATTTGCTGCTGCGAACTTCGCTGCTTAATTTCCAAACAAAGCGCGGTTCGCCGCGCTTTGTTTTCTTTATCGCCTTTATTTCTCGCCTAATCCAACGTATTTCACCCACCAATCGCTTTGATGTGACCATCATTTAATCTTATATAGGTTGCACTCAGACAGTCAGCCGATTATCGTACTCTGCTAGAAGTAGTTGATTGTTAAAGGGTATTGACGTGCTGAAGAATTTTACCATAGGGCTCTTAGCCTGCGCCTGCTTAACCTCATTAGCGAAGGCCGAAACCATTTACGTGTCCGACATCCAATTTGTTGCCATCCGAGAAGGACAGAATAACAGTACCCGTGCTGTTGAACGGGGCATCAAGAGCGGTACACCATTAGAGGTCTTGGCGCGGGATCAAGGTTACGTGCAAGTACGTACGCCCGAAGGCAATGTGGGATGGATTGCGGATTATTTCACCACCGAAGACATGGTGAGTCGCGACCTACTTGTGTCATTACAAAATCAGCTTGCTGAAGCCAAATCTGCGCAAGCCAATATCAATGAAGCCTTACTCGAAGCCAGAAATGACAACGAAACACTGTCACAAACGGTGGCAAATCTAACTCAACAAAAGCAATCTTTAGAGACGCAACTGCTGGAAGTAAAGCAGCTTGCCGATCGCGCTCGAACTATTGTAGCTAATAATGAAGAGAATGCTTACAAGATCGAGTCATTAAATCAGCAATTAGCAGCGATTCAGCAGGAGAACTTGGCCATCACCTCTTCCCATGAACAACGCTGGTTTGTCATCGGGGCTGGGACCATTTTCGGCGGCATATTGCTTGGGTTGCTGTTACCCATGACTCGACGCAAAAAAGTATCTAATTCAAGCTGGTAATTCAGCTCCCAGAGGAGCCTTATGGAAGCTTCCATAGTCCACTCGTTTTTTTTGATCTTTGCCGGCGCCGCAGTAGTGGCGTCTTTGGCATTGTTCACCAAGCAACCATTAATCATTGCTTATATTGCATTGGGGGCATTAATCGGGCCATCTGGGCTTTCATATATCAATGAACCCAAACTGATGGATGAAATGTCCCACATCGGGATCATTTTCTTACTGTTCTTGCTCGGCCTAGATATGCAACCTAGCCATCTACTGAATATGCTGAAAAAAGCATCTTGGGTTGCTCTGGCTTCTTCCGCTGTTTTTGCGTTGCTCGGTTATGTTATTACCTTGGCATTTGGCTACACCACGACAGAAGCGATAATCGTCGGGGTTGCGATGATGTTTTCCAGTACGATTGTCTGCATCAAATTATTACCCACTACCGTGCTCCACCATAAACACACGGGAGAATTGGTTGTTGGCTTGCTTTTGCTCCAAGACATGATTGCAATCGCTGTATTATTGGTTTTATACGCGGTTGGCGGTCAGGAGCAATCCAGCTACCTAAATTACCTCATTCCGGTAATTGGCCTACCGCTGTTAATCGGCGTCTCGTTTGTTTTTGTAAAGTACATTTTGCTGCGTTTAATTGCACGATTCGATCGCTACCATGAATACATTTTCTTGTTGTCGATTGGCTGGTGCTTGGCGATGGCGGTAGTGGCAGAAACAGCTGGTTTATCTGCAGAGATGGGCGCATTCGTGGCTGGTGTCGCGTTAGCAACGAGCCCAATTTCCCAATATATCGCTACCAATCTAAAGCCATTACGGGACTTTTTCCTGATTCTGTTTTTCTTCTCCATAGGTGCTAGTTTCAACTTAGACTTGCTACCGCTGGTGATTGTGCCGGCGCTGTTGCTCGCACTGACATCGTTGGCATTAAAACCGGTGACCTTTCGCTTTTTGCTTAAAGGGCTGAAGGAAGACCCCAGCACTAGCTGGGAAGTTGGCTTTCGCCTTGGCCAAGTGAGCGAATTCTCGTTACTTATCGCCTATCTGGCCGCTTCGATTGGCATGATAGGTACCGAAGTAAGTCACGTTATTCAGGCAACGGCGATTCTAAGTTTCGCCCTGTCCACCTATGTAGTGATCCTCAACTTCCCCAATCCAATCGCCATTTCAGATCGATTAAGACGCGATTAGATTGACAACTTCGGAATGGGGCCGAATAGCCCCTTTCTTTGTAGACCATAATTAATATAGAATACGCGCCAGTATTGGACTACAAAACTGCGAAGTCTTGTATACTAACGTGCACAAATTCATCCTACACTTATTCAGAGTAATGTAATGGCTGACTTATCTCTTTACAGAAACATCGGTATTTTTGCCCACGTAGACGCGGGTAAAACTACTACAACAGAACGTATCCTGAAACTTACAGGTAAAATCCACAAGATCGGTGAAGTACACGACGGCGAATCTACTACCGACTTCATGGAACAGGAAGCTGAACGTGGTATCACCATCCAGTCTGCTGCTGTAACCTGTGAATGGAATGGTCACCGCCTAAACGTTATCGACACCCCTGGGCACGTTGACTTCACAGTTGAAGTATACCGTTCTCTTAAAGTTCTTGACGGTGGTATCGGTGTATTCTGTGGTTCTGGTGGTGTTGAGCCACAATCAGAAACTAACTGGCGCTACGCTAACGAGTCTGAAGTAGCTCGTATCATTTTCGTTAACAAACTAGACCGTTTGGGCGCTAACTTCTACCGCGTCGTAGATCAAGTTAAGAACGTACTAGCGGCAAACCCACTTGTTATGACTTTGCCAATCGGTGAAGAAGATGACTTCGTTGGTGTGGTTGACGTACTAACTAAAAAAGCTTACGTGTGGGATGACACTGGTCTGCCAGAAAACTACGAAGTGAAAGATGTCCCAGAGGACATGCTTGACAAAGTAGAAGAATACCACGAAGCCTTGATCGAAACGGCTCTTGAGCAAGACGAAGAGCTAATGATGGCTTACCTAGAAGAAGGTGAAGTTCCATCTGTAGAAGAAATCAAGCGTTGTATCCGCAAAGGTACTCGCGACCTTGCCTTCTTCCCAACTTTCTGTGGTTCTGCATTCAAAAACAAAGGTATGCAACTTGTTCTTGACGCAGTAGTAGATTACCTACCTAACCCAACAGAAGTTGATCCACAAGATCTAACTGATCCTGAAACTGGTGAGCCAACTGGTAAAAAAGCAATCGTTTCTGCTGACGAACCGCTTCGCGCCCTAGCATTCAAGATCATGGATGACCGTTTCGGTGCCCTAACCTTCATCCGTATTTACTCTGGCCGTCTTAAGAAAGGTGATACCGTTCTTAACTCTGCAACAGGTAAAACTGAACGTATCGGCCGCATGGTTGAGATGCAAGCGAACGACCGCACCGAGATTACCGAAGCGCAAGCTGGTGACATCCTAGCTGTTATCGGTATGAAGAACGTTCAAACTGGTCACACCCTATGTGATCCTAAGCACGAATGTACACTTGAAGCCATGATCTTCCCTGAGCCAGTAATTTCCATTGCTGTTCAGCCAAAAGACAAAGGCGGCAACGAGAAAATGGGTATTGCGATCGGTAAAATGGTTGCAGAAGATCCATCTTTCCAAGTTGAAACTGATGAAGAGTCTGGCGAAACCATCCTGAAAGGTATGGGTGAGCTACACTTGGATATCAAAGTAGACATCCTAAAACGTACTTACGGTGTAGATCTAATCGTTGGTCAACCACAGGTTGCTTACCGCGAAACCATTACTCGCGAAGTTGAAGACAGCTACACCCACAAGAAACAATCTGGTGGTTCTGGTCAATACGGTAAGATTGATTACCGCATCCGTCCAGGTGAGGTTGGCTCTGGCTTCAAGTTCACCTCTACTGTAGTAGGCGGTAACGTACCGAAAGAATTCTGGCCTGCAGTTGAGAAAGGCTTCAAGTCTATGATGCAAGAGGGTGTGCTAGCTGGCTACCCAGTACTTGACGTAGAAGTTGAACTGTTTGATGGTAGCTACCACGCCGTTGACTCCTCTGCGATCGCGTTCGAAATCGCTGCGAAAGGCGCTTTCCGTCAGTCTATTCCAAAAGCTGGCGCACAACTTCTTGAGCCAATCATGAAAGTTGACGTGTTCACTCCAGAAGATCACGTGGGTGACGTAATCGGTGACTTGAACCGTCGTCGCGGCATGATCAAAGACCAAGAAGCTGGCGTAACTGGCGTACGTATCAAAGCGGACGTACCGCTTTCTGAAATGTTCGGCTACATCGGTCACCTACGTACTATGACATCTGGTCGTGGTCAGTTCTCCATGGAGTTCTCTCACTACAACCCATGTCCTGCTAACGTAGCAGAAACAGTTATCGAAGCAGCTAAAGCTAAGAAAGCTGAGAAATAATCCCTAAAGATTATTTTTAAAGACACAAAAAACCCGGCGCCTGCCGGGTTTTTTATTTAAGCCATTATCCGTTAGTAAGGCGACGGATACTGACGGAACACATCGCCAATATCTTTGAGCACCTCATCACTTAACGCCAACTCGAACGCATCAATGTCTTCTTCTAGCTGCGACATGCTAGTAGAACCAATAATTGTCGATGTCACCCCATCCACTTGATCAACCCAAGCTAACGCCATCTGCACTAATGAAAGACCGTGCTTTTCTGCCACTTCTTTATAGCCTTTAATGGCTGCATTGGATTGGGCGGTATCGCGGAATAAACCATTGCGCTGAGCAAACGACCAGCGACTACCCTCAGGGCGAGCACCGTCTATGTACTTACCAGAAAGCGCTCCGGCAGCAAGTGGCGACCAAGGCAAATAAGCAACATCTTCATGAACGCAATGCTCTAGCAGATAGGGCCAATCTTTCGCATGCAACAAACTGAACTCGTTCTGCACCGATGCCACACGGGGGAGATCATATTTTTCAGCTAATTGTAAATATTGATGAATACCCCAGGTCGTATCATCCGACAAACCAAAGTGACGAATCTTACCTGCTTTAACACATACATCTAAGGCTTGTAGGATCTCTAGCATCTGCGCCACATGGGCATCACGATCAACATCTGAAAAGTTGATACGCCCAGGCCAATGCTTGGCAAAGTGAGGCGAAACTCGGTTTGGCCAATGCAACTGATAAAGATCGATATAGTCCGTTTGCAGTCGCTCTAAGGATTGATCCACTGACTTGATGACGGCTTCACCAGTTATGTCACCACCCTCACGGATGTAATGCAGTCCGTTGCCAGCGATTTTAGTCGCTAGAACAAATTCCTCGCGACGTGATGGATTGCGAGATATCCAGTCTCCTATGATCGCCTCGGTTTTACCGTAAGTTGCCGGAGACGGAGGCACAGCATACATTTCAGCCGTATCCATGAAGTTGATACCGCGAGCTAAAGCATACTCAATTTGCTGATCTGCATCCGCTTGGGTGTTTTGTGTCCCCCAGGTCATAGTACCAAGACAAACACGTGATACTTGTAAGCCTGTCTTGCCTAATTCGGTATATTTCATTAGATAGGTTCCCTCATGAATTAATTAACATGAACACTTTAATCAATGGCTTGCAGTAATACCAGAGGGAACTTTTTACACAATATGAAAGTCACTGGGTCATTGCTGTAACAGATGCTCGTAGCGCTGATCGGTTAGGGTTTTCATAAACGCCACTAACGCATCAATACGTTGATCATTCAGCGCCGGAGCGGCTTCTAGTGTCGCCAGATCGATATTTTCTGGTATCTCCGCACTCCCCCATGACTCGCCTGTCTCAGGATTAATTTGTCGTTTCGGGTTATTAAAATGATCGTAAAATTCGACTACTGTACGAAGATCTTGGAACACACCGTTGTGCATATAGGGGCCAGTTACCGCCACATTACGTAAAGTCGGCACTTTAAACTTCCCTCGCTCACTAGCATCATTTACTAGTGGGTTAGCAAATAAGCCCTCGTCAATTGGCACATTTAGACGCTCGTTTGCTGGTACCCCAATATTGCGATACTCATAGTTGGTAAAAGTTTCTCTAGCATAAAAGGGAGATTTGTTTAGCTGATGACAACTATTGCAGTTGGTAAATTGCTGAGAAAAGAATAAGGTTTTACCCAATTCTTCTTGGGGGGTAAAAGTGGCCTCACCACGCAGCATACGATCATATTTAGAGTCAAAAGGCATAAAAGATTCTGTCATTTCAAAATGGGCGATGGCATCCGTCACCGCAGCATAGACGGCACTTTCGTCCAACCAAACCGTTTCTCCATATAATTCATTGATTTGATTTACATATTGAGTGTTTTCTTGGATACGAGTAACTAACTCATGAACACTAGAAAGCTGCATCTCCACTGGATTTAAAAACGGACCCGCTGCTTGGTCTGCCAGCGTGGACGCACGCCCATCCCAGAACTGCCCACCCCGATAGACACCAGCGCTCGTTTGATGAAAAATCGGCGTCAAGGCAGCATAGCTCGCTGTTGGCGCATTACGGCCACCAGTTGAAATACCATCACTACCCACCGACACACCAAGCCTCTTTGCCTGCTCACGTCCATCAGCAAAGCCACTGGCGATATCATGGCAACTGGCACAGGACTGATTGCGATGTTTAGATAAACTAGTATCGAAAAATAAGCCAGCGCCAAGCTGGGCCTTGGGGTTAGAGGCCATAACAGGCAAATCAGACTGCTTTGCTGCTACTTTTGTAGAATCGGAAACCGAGGAGGAACAGGCGATAAGCGATGAAGCTAAAACAAGAACAGAGACAATTTTGTACATATTCACCTCAATATAAACTGAGCTAAATAGTACAAAATCGACTCGCCCTCTTCAATTAATAAGAATCTTTTTCAAATGCTAATGACAAACATCAACAATTTAGACGCTACTTGTCCGGCAAGGTCACATTAAGTTCCAAGATCGTACAATCATCCGCATTATCTATTGCGATACTTACCGCATCTTTATCCACATTAACGTATTTGCGAATGACAGCGATGATTTCTTCTTGCATTTGCGCTACATAATTAGGGCGCTGTCTTTGACTGCGCTCATGAGCAACTATAATTTGCAAACGATCCTTGGCAACGGTTGCCGAGGTTGGCTCCCCTTTTCGCTTAAAGTAATCAAACAAGCCCATTGGTTAACCCCCCAATAATCTTTTGAAAAAGCCCTTCTTTTGCACCTGAGTGAAGCGCAATGGTCGCTCTTCCCCAAGTAAACGAGCAACCGCATCTTCATAGGCTTGCCCCGCTTCTGCCGCTTGATCAAGTATTACCGGCGTACCTTGGTTAGAAGCCTTCAGCACTGCTTCAGATTCAGGAATGACGCCGAGCAAAGGAATGGCTAGAATTTCCTCCACATCCGCCACACTCAACATTTCCCCTTCTTCAACCCGTGTGGGGTTGTATCGAGTCAGTAATAAATGCTCCTCAATCGGGCTATCGCCATTTTCTGCACGGCGGCTTTTACTCTGCAGAATACCCAAAATGCGATCCGAGTCACGCACAGAAGAGACTTCAGGGTTAGTCACTACAATGGCACTATCAGCGAAGTAGAGCGCCATTTGTGCTCCTTTTTCGATACCAGCTGGAGAGTCACAGATAATGTAATCAAAGTCTTTCGCTAATTCGTTTAGCACCGCTTCGACCCCTTCCTTAGTGAGCGCATCCTTATCTCTAGTTTGGGAGGCAGGCAGAATGTACAGATCCTTGGTGCGCTTATCTTTAATCAAAGCTTGGGACAATGTTGCATCTTGATTAATGACATTAACAAAGTCATATACAACTCGACGCTCACATCCCATGATCAAATCGAGATTACGCAGACCTACATCGAAATCGATGATCACTGTCTTATATCCTTTCAGTGCCATACCGGTGCCGATTGCAGCGCTGGTCGTTGTTTTACCTACACCACCCTTACCGGAGGTCACTACTATAATTTTGGCCAAAGTTGCGTCTCCTAATTCAATCTGCGTCTGACTACACTATAGTGCAGCCACGTTTAACTTGTCATTGACTAAATATATCTGCGCTGGACTGGACCACACTCCAGTTTCCATGCTATCGCTTAACATAAAATTGCCGGCAATCGAGACTAACTCAGCCTCAAGGCTACGGCAAAAAATCCGTGCTTGTTCGTTACCACTTACACCAGCTAATGCGCGCCCTCGTAATGCCCCATATACATGTATACTACCTTCCGCAAGTATTTCTGCTCCGGGACTAACGGCAGCCAATACTACTAAATCACCTTTGGCGTAGACTTGCTGGCCTGAACGAATTGGCTTATCAATAATGGTCGTGCGGGGGGCTTCGATATTCTGTTGGGGAGTAACTTCAGCAGCGGTGAGAATAGGCTTTTCCGCGGCACGCTTGGCATTACTCAAACGAGGGATGGAAAGATTAGGTTGCCAAGCATACTGAAGTTCGTCATTTTGACGCCACCCAATCACGGCAAACTTCAGTTCATTTAATGAAGAACTTAAGTGGGACAAGCGCTCTGCAGTTAAATTGACGTGGTCGGCGAAACTAATTAATAGTGGTGCATTGAGGAAAAAGCTCGGCGCAGCAGCGACTTTGTCACTTATGCCATGGATAATCTGCACATCATTGTCACCTAGCACTTCCAGCACGACCGTGGTGACAACGCTACCTTTTAATTTGAAATCTTGTGTTGCCATTGCGGCAAAATCCCCTACTGATCAAACACTTGAAACAAATCAAGTTGAATTTCCCGCATGTTAACATAACAACACAAAATAATGGGAATTTATTGTAGAAAGCCAACTAGGACACATGATCAAGTTTCAAACGATTCTTGTACTGCCATGATTTAAAAAGATTTTTTGGCAATATTAACAAGGTTGTACTAGTAAAACTGGGGATAAGTAACAGTCAAACCACGGGATACTTAACGTGAATTTAACCGAGTCGGAGTCTCGATGCCACGATCAGGATTTCCGCGCAATAGAAGCTCGCGACGCATTGTCCCTGAACCACGCGGTGGCGCTATACGCAATAGATAGGTACCAATAGCGGTCTCTGGGAGTAGCTCAAGCATCCACTCACATTGTTTGTGGCCCCCATGTCTGTGAGTTAGCACATCAGTGTGGGGACATTCCAACCAAACTGGTTTATTGGCCGCAAGTTCAGATTGCCAGCCGTGCAGATACAGCATGTCCAGTTTGGAGAGCAATGCGATGTCTAACGATTTATTAATGAGATCATCTTCTTTATAACCGGTCATAGCTTGGGCATCTTGATTCACGAGAATCACCCGACCACATCGATCAAGAACAAATGCACCCTCGCCAATTTGATTTAACAAGGCAGCGGCTAGGCTACGATACTCTTTTCTTTGTAACCGCTGTGACTCAAGTGCTTGTTTGATCTGTTCCATTGCCACAACTTGAGCGACACATCGGTCTGCCAAACGCTTGACCACACCAAGGCCATCCACATCAATATGGAGATGCTCAAGTGAAGGATGATGAACAAGATGCTTCAGCAATCTGTGCCGCAAAGCAACCACAGCGACCACAGCAAGCAATAACAACGACACAAGACAATAGCCGACCACCGGCGATACTGCACTAGGTGTTAACGGCGCCAATAGAAATAATCCCGCCACTATTCCTAACAGGACTGTTATTACCACCAATAGTAAACCATTGAATCGTGTCATTACCGCTCTCAGCCAGAATGCGAAGTAGAGGACTTACGCTGTAAATCAAACTTTAGCAACTGCAAGGAGAAAACATTGTTTATATTTGTTGGCTTTTGGCAGACAAATTCGTGGATTGTCACGCTTACACACACTCATTAACAATCTCACTCAGTAACAGCACAATAAAAGACAAGATCAAGCTAAATGGAGCCAACTATGACTCCATTAGTAAAAGCCGATTAGTCGCTAACTAACGCTTCTTCAGTGCATTCGCAGAGAAGGTAACGAACTCCTCCGCCGCAGTGGGATGCACTCCTATGGTGGTATCAAAATCGGCTTTTTTCGCGCCAGCGGTTACCGCAATGCCCATGCCCTGAATAATTTCGCCGGCATGATCACCCACCATATGCACACCTAGCACCCTGTCGGTCCCTTGGTCGACAATGAGTTTCATAAATGAACGTTCATCGGCACCAGATAACGTGTGTTTCATTGGGCGAAAATCCGTCTGATAGACATCAATAGCAAAGCCTCTTGTGACAGCTTCTTGCTCGCTGAGCCCCACTGTACCAATGTTCGGCTGACTGAATACTGCTGATGGAATATTGTCGTAGGACAAAGTCACTGGTTGACTATCAAACCAGTAGGCCAATAAGTGCATCGCTTCTTTGATAGCAACGGGGGTTAATTGCACTTTACCGGTGACATCTCCCAAAGCGAAAACGCTAGCAATATTTGTCGTAAAGTTACTGTCTATCGCGATCGCACCAGATTCAGTGAGCGCCACACCGGCGGCTTCTAAACCCAAATCCGTCGTGTTAGGTACCCTGCCAGCAGCGCACAACACGCCCCCGACTTTGATTTGACTGTTATCTGACAAGGTGACTAATTTCTCGCCATCCTCAAGTTGAGCGATCTTTTTAACTTCGCAATTAAGCCGCAACTGAATGCCAGACTTAACATATTCTTGCTGAGCGAAATCACGTATATCCTCGTCAAATCCACGTAACAGCTTATCGCCGCGATGAACCAAGGTCGTTTCCACGCCTAGACCATTAAAGATCCCAGCAAACTCAACCGCGATGTAACCGCCACCAATCACCAACACGCTGCTTGGTAGCTCGTCTAAATAGAAGATATCATCCGACACCCAAATATGCTCTTTACCCTCTATGTCAGGTACAAAAGGACGCGCACCTACCGCGATTAAAATCCTTTCAGCGGTGATTCTTTCACCATTTACCATTACGGTATGAGCATCAACTAGGGAAGCCTTACCCTGATAAATATCCACCCCAGGTGTGACCAGTAACTTTTCGTAAATTCCATTTAGACGCTGAATTTCTTGAGTCTTATTATCCCGTAGTCGTTGCCAAGTGAAACTGGGCTCAGGAAAATCCCAACCAAAGCCCTTAGCCTGCTGCACCACATGACCATACTCTGCCGCATAAACAAATAGCTTTTTAGGTACGCAGCCGATATTAACGCAAGTGCCCCCTAGGGCCGAGGACTCTGCCACAGCCACTTTCCATCCCTTGCTGGCTGCCATCCGACTAGCTCTAACTCCACCGGAACCCGCCCCGATGACGAATAAATCATATTGATAAGTCACAATTCCCCCTAATAACCGTCTAATAGTTACTAAATAGTAAATGGTTCTAGAAAAACAAGGCGCAATTAGTCGTAATTTCTCGACAAATTTGTCATTATTCGTCGATTAATTTTAATCAATCTTACTGAATTTTATGAAAATCGTATCTTTTAACATTAATGGCCTGCGCGCGCGACCCCATCAGCTGGACGCGGTTAAACTTTCCTTGGATGCCGATGTAATTGGTTTGCAGGAAACCAAGGTCCATGATGACGCATTTCCGCTGGAAGTAGCACAACAGTACGGATATCACGCCTACTACTTTGGCCAAAAGTCACATTATGGTGTTGCACTTCTATCCAAGTTACATGCCGCGAAAGTTGAGTATGGCTTCCCGAATGATGATAGTGAAGCTCAACGTAGGGTCATCATGGCCACTTTCGCCACAGAAAAAGGGCCACTAAAAGTTATCAACGGCTACTTCCCCCAAGGAGAGAGTCGCGATCACCCCACTAAGTTTCCCGCTAAAGAGAAGTTCTACCAAGACCTTCAAGCCTACTTGACGCAACACAATGACGTTGAGCAGGTAGTAATAATGGGGGACTTTAATATTTCAGCAGAAGACTGCGATATTGGTATTGGTGATGCAAATGCCAAACGCTGGTTGCGCACCGGAAAGTGTAGTTTCTTGCCGGAAGAAAGAGCGTGGTTTAAAGCACTACTCGACCTTGGATTTACTGACAGTTACCGCCATATCTACCCTAGCAACAATGACCAGTTCAGTTGGTTTGATTATCGCTCAAAAGGCTTCGAGGATACCCCTAAACGGGGGCTGCGTATTGATGGGGTACTTTGCAGCGATAACCTAGTTCCTTTTTTGAGCCAAGCTGGCATCAGTTACGAAATACGTGCTATGGAGAAACCATCCGATCATGCTCCTATTTGGGCGGAGCTTGATATTTAGGGTTTGCTAAATTAGAAATATATACTTATATTAACTGACTGGGCAAAGAGAAAATCCTTCTCGCCTAATAATAACAACTGAGCTTACCAAGCTAAGACATTACGGAGCCACTGTAGTAAGATGCAAAATTCCAATTTATCTATTGATAGCATGCTAGAGTCAGCCAGCGAAGCGTCCTGTTTCTTAAAGGCGCTGAGCAATGAAAATCGCCTGATCATACTTTGCAATCTGCTGAATCAGGAACTCTCCGTTGGTGCTCTTAACGAGAAAGTTCCCCTTAGTCAATCGGCCTTGTCGCAGCATCTTGCGGTGTTACGTAAAGATGGCTTGGTCGCGACACGTCGCGATTCACAAACGATTTATTATTCCATCGCTGA
This sequence comes from Maribrevibacterium harenarium, assembly GCF_006385675.1. Lineage (GTDB taxonomy): Bacteria > Pseudomonadota > Gammaproteobacteria > Pseudomonadales > Marinomonadaceae > Marinomonas > Marinomonas harenarium. The sequence continues at coordinate 21,081 of NZ_VFRR01000012.1, forward strand.
TGAACGCATTAATGAAGTAATCGCGACCTTACACCGCGTATTCTGTAAGTAAAGTCTACGGTTACTCACGAGATGCTTTAAACGGGTAGCCGTCATTACGGATACGCAAAAAGCTGGCAAAGCGAGGCACTCCTCGCTTGGTTAGCCCCTGGTAGCGGAAAGTAATAACCTCCCCTATCTTGGGAGGATTCGCTCTTTGCTCATCGGTAAAGCCTGTACCTATTTTGAACGTCAGACCCGACTCCAACTGTACTTTCAAGGCCCCTAACTTGCCACTAAGTCTGCCATTGCCTGGCACATATCCAATAACCATGGCCTCCATATCTTGGTACGGCTTTAGTTTCAGCAAATGATCGCTACGGCCAGACACATGGGAAGCACTAGCCTGATGCAGTATCAGTCCCTCTCCACCTTTCGCCACCACACGATCCAAGTGATTATAGAGCTCTTCGACACTCTCTACAGAAAACTGTGTAATCGGACGAACATGGCTCACGCCAATGGACTGAATCAGTTCATGGTAATATTCCCAGCGTTTTGCAAATGAGCCGCCGTAACTAGGCGCATCGAACACTAGGTAAGTGATTTTGCGCCAATGGGCGTCATTAGGTATATCGTCTAGCACTGTCGATGTGGTTTGCTGGAACACCCCGTAACCCGCCCACAATTCCCCATCTAAGACGACGCCTTTAGGTAGTGGCTCTGTAAACCAACTGGGGGCATGAATAGGATTTCCTTGCCGAGACAGCAATTGGTAGCCATCCCAGATTGCTCTTACCCCATCGTACTTTTCACTGACGAGATAATCAGCTACATCTTGCCCATCGTAGACTTTAGCGAGTTGAGGACCAGCTATTACCTTAGCAAAAGATAATAGGAAGGCTAAACATAGCCCGCTGATGAATCGCAACATAAGTAACTCTCCTTGTTTGTTTATGTGAGCTATAAAAAACCCGAGCATCCGGCTCGGGTTTTGAGTCTAGCACAGTCCTACTAGGCTGACATCTGCACGATAATTTTGTTCATGCGACTGACGAAAGAGGCTGGATCTTCCAACTGACCACCTTCCGATAGGGTTGCTTGCTCAAATAGCAACCAAGCCATATCCGCGAAACGCTCCTCATCGGACTCTTGATCCATTTTCTGCACAATAGGATGATCAGGATTCACTTCCAAGGTTGGCTTAGATTCCGGCACTTTTTGACCCGCTTGCTCTAACAAGCGGCGCATTTGTAGCCCCATATCAAACTCGCCCACTACCAAACAAGCAGGAGATTGCGTCAGACGATCTGTAGTTTTCACTTCCGCTACTTTTTCGTCTAACACGGATTTCATACGATCAAGCAAAGGTTTAAGTTGCTCTTGCTTCTGCTCTTTCTCTTTCTTGGCTTCTTCCGTTTCTTCTGCCTCGAAGTCGAGCTTGCCTTTGGTCACATCTTGGAATGACTTGCCTTCGTATTCACGCAATGAAGACATCATCCACTCGTCAATGCGGTCACTCAATAGCAACACTTCGTAGCCTTTTTTACGTAGCACTTCTAGGTGAGGACTATTTTTCGCCGTATTGTGAGTCTCGGCGTAGATGTAATAGATCTTATCCTGGCCTTCAGCCATACGCTCAATATACTGATCCAAGGACTCAGTTTGTTCTGGTTTGTCCGTGTGGGTCGTACTGAAGCGCAACAACTTGGCAATCTTATCTTTATTACCAAAGTCGTCCGCTGGGCCTTCTTTGATTACCGCACCGAACTCATTCCAGAATTTCTGGTAGTCTTCCGGTTCGTTTTTGGCCATCTTGGTGAGCATATCCAACACGCGTTTCGTCAAAGCGGAGCGCATGGAATCAACAGCGCTGTCGTTTTGCAGAATCTCACGGGATACGTTTAGCGATAAATCGTTGGAATCCACAACCCCTTTCACGAAGCGCATGTAAGGGGGCAAGAAGGCCTCCGCTTCATCCATGATAAATACACGCTGCACATACAGCTTCAAACCACGCTGCATGTCGCGATTCCAAAGGTCATATGGAGCTTTTGAAGGAATATATAGCAAACTGGTGTACTCCAGCTTACCTTCCACTTTATTGTGGGACCATTTCAATGGCTCTGCCATATCGTGGGAAACGTGCTTGTAAAACTCTTTGTACTCTTCATCGCTCACTTCACTACGAGAGCGAGTCCAGAGCGCTTTTGCTGAGTTCACTGCCTCCCACTCTGGGGCTGACTTTTCTTCCGACTCTTTAGGGTTACCCTCTTCATCAAACTCTGGATAAACCACTTTTTCCATCTCAACTGGGATAGAAATATGATCGGAGTATTTGGTGACTAGCGAACGCAGCCGCCAGTTATCAGCGAACTCTTTATCATCCGCTTTTAAGTGTAGAGTGATGCGAGTACCACGAGTGGCTTTTTCAATCTCTTCGATAGTGAACTCGCCGGTGCCCTCGGACTCCCAACGAACCGCCTGTTGTTCATCGGCACGTCGTGTTTCAACTGTGACTTTATCAGCAACAATAAAAGCGGAATAGAAACCTACACCGAACTGACCGATTAACTGACTGTCTTTCTTCTGGTCGCCACTGAGCTGCTCTAGGAATTGGGCGGTGCCAGATTTTGCGATGGTACCTAGGTTGGCAATCGCTTCTTCGCGACTCATACCAATGCCGTTGTCATCGATGGTTAAGGTGCCTGCATCCTTGTCAAAGCTGATGCGCACCCTCAGATTAGGATCGTCCGCCAACAAATCTGGATTTGAAACGGACTGGAAACGCAGCTTGTCAACCGCATCGGAAGCATTAGAAATTAGCTCCCGTAAGAAAATCTCTTTGTTAGAGTACAAAGAGTGAATCATCAAATGGAGAAGCTGTTTTACTTCAGTTTGAAAGCCAAGAGTTTCTTTTTGGGTTTCAGTTGTCATGGACTCGCATGCTCCCTATTTTTACCAACCACCCGTCACTTAAGGTGACGAGATCTCAAATTAACCTGTAGTTGGTGATATGGGGTAAGACCGACAAAATTCAACCCTAACAACTTAGGGCATAAAAACGATGGGGCCGGTTAACCAATAAAATGTGCTAGGGTTAAGCCATCTCCAATCGGCAACAGACTGATATCAAAGCGAGGGTCGCAATGTAGTCTTTGATTGAGTTCACGCACTTGTCGAGTATCTCGATCTTGAAAGCCTTCATCTGCCACGTTGCCCCACCAGAGGGTATTGTCTACGACAAGTAGCCCCCCAGGTCTTAATAGCTGCGTGGCTAGCTCGTAATAGCGCAATAGGTTTTGCTTGTCCGCATCAACAAAAATAAAATCAAAACTACTGGGAGTGGTGTCTGCTAGTTCCACTAAAACATCCACGGCGTTGGCGCAACGAGTTTCGATATTTTGGTGATTAGGCAGCTGTTCTAAATACTTACGAGCTATCTCTAACCACATGGACTTTTTATCAATGGCAAGCAAGGTCGCATTAGCTCCCATCTTTTGCGCAATGGAAACCGTACTGTAACCAGTGAATACACCAACTTCCAATAGCCGCTGTGGCTTTATCAGCGAAACCAATAGTCCTAAGAATTGCCCCACTTCTGGAGAAACGGCCATACGCGCCATATGATACTGGGCAGTTTCACGACGTAGCGCTTGTAATAGCTCAGACTCTCGTACTGACACGTTAAGTAAATAACGATAGACCTGATCGGTGACTTGAACAGTGCGATTGACCGGAGGATTATCTACCGGCACCTGTTTCGGAAAATTAGGCAGCATTGGACTTAATCACCAATCCACGGTAAAGCGTTTTAAAAGTTTTTGAGCGAAACTCGCGGCGATAGAGTACGGCTACCACTAGGACACTGGAGATCATACAAATGTATGGCCCTAAAAACCAACCAGCAAACGCCATGGCAAAATAATAAGCGCGTAAGCCGTAATTAAATTGATTCGCCGCTAGACTACAGATCTGCGCCATGTGTCGGGCGTACAGCTCCCGCTCACTTTCCTCAATGCCCCGCTCCGTTGCCAACGGTGCGCTACCGACTAATACGGAACAGAAATTATACTGGCGCACCGACCAGGTAAAAGTAAAAAAGGCATACACAAAGATGACGATAAGAACAATCACCTTGAGCTCCCACTCCTGCTGGGTCGTCGGTGCTAAAAGGTGGAAATCGTTGAGAATGCCAAGGGCTTTCTCCGAATAGTTAAATGCCGTAAATAAACCGGCGATTATCAGTAAGCTGCTAGAAGCGAAGAACAAGCTGCTACGCTCTAAGTTAGCCATTACCGAGGCATCAGCAATGCGATTGTCTCGGCGCAGTAGCCGCGACATCCAAGCTAAGCGAAACTGATGCAGCACGCTTACGAGACAGTGTTTGCGCTTGGAATTGTAGAGTGCATAGAATGCGTATCCCCACCAACAGGCAAGGAAAAAAGACAATGTGATCAAGTCGATAGGACGTATAAACGCAAATGGGGATTCAGCAGCCATGATGTCTCGTCTGAAATAAACCTAGAAATACCCGCGGATAACGAGCGCCACCCGCGGGCACAAAGCTAATTAACCTTTCAATTTCCAATTGACGGTTTGGCCGGCAAAGAAAGGCACGATACTATCACCAGCAGGCAAGGCTATCTCGTCCGGCACTGTCCATGGAGATTTTTCTAACGTAATGGTCTCTGTATTTACCGGCAAGCCATAGAACTTCGGCCCATGCAAACTCGCAAAACCTTCTAGCTTATCCAGAGCATTGAGCTCTTCGAACACTTGTGCATAAAGCTCGATCGCCGACCATGCACTGTAGCACCCGGCACAGCCACAGCAATGCTCTTTCTTATGTTTAGGATGCGGGGCGGAATCGGTACCAAGGAAAAATCGCTCTGAACCCGATGCGACCACAGCGCGTAATACCTCTTGGTGAATGTTGCGCTTTAGCACCGGCAAACAATAGTTGTGTGGACGAATACCGCCAACCAACAGGTCATTACGATTCAATAGCAAATGTTGAGGTGTAATAGTTGCGGCCACTCCTTCACGAGCCTCCATAACAAACTGAGCCGCTTCCTTGGTGGTGATATGCTCAAACACCACTTTAAGACTAGGCACTTTCTCAACAATTCTTACTAAGTGACGGTCAATAAACTCCTTCTCTCGGTCAAAAATATCCACATGCTTTTCCGTAACCTCGCCGTGAATAAGCAGTAGCATCCCCTCTTCCGCCAACGCTTCGAACACAGGAAACAAAGAATCTAACCCGCTAACACCGGCGTCTGAATTGGTCGTTGCTCCTGCCGGATACATTTTCGCAGCCACAACCCCAGCCGCTTTCGCCGCTTTGATCTCTTCACGGGTGGTTTTATCCGTTAAATAAATCGTCATCAAGGGCGTAAATTGCGTATTGTTTGGTACAGCAGCTTCAATTCGCTCCCGGTATTCGACCGCCATTTGCGCCGTGGTCACCGGTGGCACCAAATTCGGCATTACAATCGCACGTCCAAAACAACGCGCTGTGGCTGGGACGGTTTCACGTAGCATATCCCCATCACGGAAGTGTAAATGCCAGTCGTCGGGTTTAATTAGGGTAATTTCATTCATGCTCGTTTTATTCCTTGCTTAACTACTCGCCACTCATAAAAAAGCCGAGTCAGACTCGGCTTTTGCACTAAAATTTAGTGTTTTTCTCGGCGCGGCTTGCGCTCACCGCCATTGAAGCGACGTTCGCCACTGTTTGAGCGATGCTCGCCACCACCGTTTGGTTTGCGACCACGACCACTGCTTGGCGCACCTTTACGACGGTTAAAACCGTTGTCCTCTGGCAGACTATTTACGTCTTCCAATACAGACAATTCCGCACGTTGCCCACAGATACGTGTTTTAGCCAATTTTTTCAGTGCTTTATCAGCTTGCTGTACTGGCAGATCAACGGTAGAGAAGGCTTCATAAATTTCAATATGACCGATTAAGCGACTTTCAATGTCTGCTTCATTGGCAATGGCGCCAACGATGTTGCCAGGTTTAACACCATCGCGGTAACCGACGCTGACGACAAAGCGTTTCATTGCTACATCTGGATTATCTTTGAGCGGCATTGCTTCCGCGGTCACTGGACGGGAAGGACGACGGCTACGCTCACCACGATCACGATCTGAGCGATCACCTCGATCTTCGCGCTCAGGGCGTTCGGCTTTAAATTCCGCCTCTTTAAGTATTAAAGGTGATTTACCTTGTGCCATGTGAGCTAGAGCTGCGGCAACTTTTAACGGATCAACCTCGTTTTCTTTTTGGAAGCCTTCCACTAACTCCATAAAGAAATCTAAATCTTCGTTATCCAATACGTCGGTAACACGCTCTTTAAAGCGAGCAACGCGCTGAGCGTTAATATCGGAAGCCGTCGGTAATTGCATGCGCTCGATCGGCTGACGTGTAGCGCGCTCGATTGCTTGAAGCATACGGCGTTCACGATGACCCACAAACAAAATTGCTGTACCAGAACGACCTGCACGACCGGTACGGCCGATACGGTGTACATAGGATTCCGTATCGTATGGAATGTCGTAGTTCACCACGTGGGATACGCGCTCGACATCCAAACCCCGGGCCACAACATCGGTTGCGACTAAGATATCAATCTTACCTGACTTGATACGTTCAACCGTTCGCTCACGCAGATTCTGGCTGATATCACCGTTAAGTGCTTCACAGGCATGGCCTCGAGCAGTCAATTTTTCTGCTAACTCAATGGTCGCCGCTTTGGTGCGAACGAAGATGATCATGCCATCATGTTCATTCATTTCTAAAATACGAGTCAGGGCGTCTAGCTTATGCAAGCCACTTACCTGCCAGTATTTTTGTGTGATCGTCATTGCCGTAGAAGTTTTGGTGACTATCTTAACTTCTTTCGGGTCTTGCAAATGCTGCTGCGCCACTTTTTTGATTTCTTTTGGCATGGTGGCAGAGAACAAAGCGATTTGGCGTGTCGCTGGTGTATGTTCAAGAATCCATTCAACATCATCGATAAAGCCCATGCGTAGCATTTCGTCGGCTTCATCGAGTACCAATGCCTGCAAACCATCTAGGTTAAGCGTTTTGCGACGAATATGATCCATGATACGACCAGGCGTACCAACAACGACCTGAACACCACGACGCAATTGACGCAACTGGCTGTCATAAGACATGCCGCCGTAAATTGGAGCCACGTGAAAATCAGGAAGGTAACGTGCATAGCTTTGGAATGCTTCAGAAACTTGGATTGCCAATTCTCGTGTTGGTGCTAACACCAACAACTGTGTCGTTTTATCGTTTAGATTAATGCGCGACAACAATGGCAGCGCGAATGCTGCTGTCTTACCGGTACCCGTCTGCGCTTGCCCTAGTAGGTCGTGCCCCTCTAACAAATGAGGAATTGATTGCGCTTGGATAGCGGACGGTTGCTCGTAACCGAGTTCGGCAACCGCTTTAAGAATAGGGGCAGCTAAGCCCAACGTATCGAAAGTAGGCTGAATATCAGCGTCAGACATGTATTAGAGTACCTTAGTAAGGGATGGGGAAAGCCAAGCTCGGCTTTCGCGGTGTCAATCTTGGAAATTGACCAGTGATTATAATCCATCCCTTGGGAATTAGCTAGCGCTGCTTGGGGGAAGAGTCGATCATAATCGCGAGCCAACGAGTACGAGGGTTCTCTTCTAAAGCAATTTTTAAAATGATCGTGAGCGGAATCGACAACAACATGCCAACCGGGCCAAACACCCACCCCCAAAGCAATAATGATAGAAAAACGACGAGGGTGGACAAACCCAAACCGCGCCCCATATAGCGGGGCTCGATCATATTGCCCATAACCAAATTCACCACCAAAAATCCTAATGCGGTTAGGCCGGCACTAAACAAGCCAAGCTGCACAAACGCCAACATTACGGCTGGCAGCGCTGCAATGATAGAACCAATATTGGGCACAAAATTCAACATAAAGGCGCACACTCCCCAGAGTATTGGGAAGTCCACACCCAACACCCACAGCCACGCCGTAATCAATACGCCAGTACCGATACTGACAAGGGTTTTGATAACCAAATAGCGATTCACGGTAGCGATAAAATGCTCGGCCGTTTGCATGGATTTGCTGGCGTCTTCTAGAGCAATAGAGAGTTTTTTGGGCAATTCGGCTGCTTCAAATAAAATGAACACCACCGTAATCACTACCAACACCAAATTAGTCAGTACACCACCGAGACTCGCCAGGGTATTGGCAAATAGCTGCATCAAGGACGACGGATCAATGTGACTGCGAATTTGCTCTGTCGAGAGCTGCACGCCTAGTCCATTCAACCAAGTAATGATATTGCTCATTTCAGCGGCAAAGCGTTGCTTATAAAACGGCATCTGCTTATAAAAGTCATCCAGGGAAGACCCCACCAGCATGCCGACACTGCCAAGCCCAACTACGATAATCAGCACCACCAGCAATACCGCCAACCCAGTTGGCACATGCCTAGCTCGGAGCGCACTCATTAATGGCGCACAAATAATGGCGATAAAAACCGACAACATAAACGGCACCACCACTTGAGACGCTGCCTTTAGCCCAGCAATAATTACTACGAATGCGGCAAAACCAATCAACCACTGAGTTCCTTTGTGCTGCTCGCTCACTTAATTACTCCTTTCCACTGCCTTTAATGTGATGCCTATAACGCGTCAGTAGGGATAGATGCTTTGGGCATAGTCAGCCAAATCTTGCAGCATATGCTGCTGCGCAGCTGTTAATTCGCCACCGATTGCAATTTCGTTCAGCATGGCAAAATACTCACTCATTGTCAGTGTACCGCCACCATCTCTTTCGAGTAGACGAGTGGAGCGGAATTCCTCCCACTGCTCCCGTCGCTCTGACGTTAACCCCTCGGGATAGTTCCGAGCAATATAGCGGGTTAACATTTCATCTAGACGACGATCATCGAAGGAAAACTCCATCTCCCCCAATAGATATCCGGGTGTAGCGCGAATTTCTTCCATACGCCGACGATCTTCATTGGAAAAGAACCCACCCGAATACAGCATCTGGTCAGGATCTTTGGGAATATCATTAAATTCCCGTTCATGCACTTGCACTAATTTTGCTGCGATACCATCTGCTTGACGCAATAACGCGAGATTTTGGCGACACACTTCTCCATCTAACTGCAAACGCTGCACCACCGTAGGATCCTTCAAAAAAGTAGCAGGGGCTACCGCAGGACACTTGTTCAAATGAATCAATTTAACCGGCAAGCGGAGCTGACTCCCCAACTGCTCTTTGGTACTAAATAAATTCTGTCGGATCTCATCCACCGTCCATTCCTGCAATGGCGCTATTTCCCCCATTAAATCAACGACCACCACCGCATTCTTATTGCTAGGATGATGGGCGACAGGAGCCACAAAAGCAGCAAATTTTTTCTCTTGGCCAAACATGCCAGAAATATGGAGAAACGGCTTCATGCGTAAGGGATCGATGAAACTTTGCAGGGCAGATTTGTCTTTCATCGACAGGTAATAGTCGAACAGTTTCGGTTGCTTATCCCGAATTAACTTCGCCAAGCCGATGGTGGCGTAAACATCCGACAAAGCATCATGGGCTTGTTCATGGGCAAGTCCATTGGCGACGGATAGATCTTCTAGCTTCAGTGAATAAGTTCCGTCTTCTCTCTTCGGCCAAACAATGCCATCGGGGCGCATAGCAAAACACATACGCACCAAATCAATCACATCCCAACGGGAGCAGCCGTTTTGCCATTCGCGAGCATAGGGGTCGATAAAATTACGGTAAAAGCCATGACGCACAATTTCGTCATCAAACCGCAGGGTGTTGTAGCCCAAGGCGATGGTATTTGGCGCGCCGAGGTGCTTTTGCACTTCTCCCATAAATTCCGCTTCACATAATCCGTCGCGGTTTGCCTGCTGCGGGGAAATGCCTGTGAGCAAACAAGCCTTAGGATGGGGCAGCACATCATCTGCTAACTTGCAGTAGAGCATTACTGGCTCACCAATAGGATTAAAGTTCATATCGGTACGCATACCGGCGAATTGCATCGGGCGATCCCGAATAGGATCCGTACCCGTCGTTTCGAAGTCGAACCAAAAATAGGTCTGCTCGGTGGAATTACTCACAATAAGCCCTGTTTGTCGCCAAATAAATAGGTATTATACGCAGGTAATCAATGGCTTGGCGATCATAGTAATGAATAATACGATTCCATCACACTGCCCTTGCGGCACATCCATGCCCTATGAGATGTGCTGTGGTATGTACCATCATAACCCTGGCACTGCCCCTACTGCAGAAACTTTAATGCGCTCCCGCTACAGTGCGTTTGCGCTAAAGCAATTTGACTATATCATTGCCACTCAACAGCTTGGGGAAACGCCAGAAACCGCAGCAGCCATTGAAGACAGCAATGGCGCCACCCAGTGGATTAAGCTGGAGATTTTGGACTCCGTAAACGGTTCTGAGAAAGACAAAACTGGACAGGTTACCTTTTGTGCTCAGTTCAAAGAAGGCAGCAATACCGGCAAGCTTACCGAAACATCCAACTTTGAACGAATCGACGGCAAGTGGTACTACACTGGTGGCCGCCATCAGATTCAAGGCAATACGCCTCATATACTACCCGAAGAACACAAGATCGGCCGCAACGACCCATGCCATTGCGGATCAGGAAAGAAATTTAAGAAGTGTTGCGCTTAGTCGCTCCACTTCTCCATCACTTCACGGATTTGTGGTTCACACTGAATAAACAACTCCACCAAGTTCGGATCAAACAGCTTACCCGCCTCGCTTTTTAGGTGGTGAAATGTCTCTGTTAAGCCCCAAGCGGTTTTGTATGGCCGCTTACTGGTTAGGGCGTCAAACACATCAGCTAGGGTAATGATTCTAGCAGCGAGCGGAATGTCATCTGCCTTTAATCCTCTAGGATAGCCGGTCCCATCCCAACGCTCATGATGAGCCAACGCAATCTGTGCCGCCATTTTAAATAAGGGAGCCTGACTTTGTGAAAGGATATCGTAGCCAAACTGGGTATGCTGTTGCATGACCAGACGCTCGCTGTCTGTTAATGCCCGAGGGGCTTTTAGTATCGAATCCGGCACACCAATCTTACCGATATCGTGTAACGGCGCAGCAAGGCGTATACGTTCACATTCCTCATTACTCCAACCGATAGCACTTGCCAACAAGGCGCTATAGTCAGCCATACGTCCCATATGACTGGCGGTATCCTCATCTTTATAATTGCTGACGACGCTCAGCATAGAAACCGCCGAACGCAAAGATTCTTCAAGCTGCTGTGTGCGTTGGGCGATTAGAAGTTCATGGCGATATTGACGCTCTGCAAGCTCAATGTGACTACGAACCCGGGCCAATGTCGTTAGCGGTGTAATGGGTTTAGTAATAAAGTCGGCCCCCCCAACTTCAAAGCCTAAACGCTCATCCTCCACAGAACTCATAGCAGTGACGAAAATCACTGGAATCGCTTTTGTATGGGGATTTTGCTTGATAGAACGACATACCTCAAAGCCATTCATGCCCGGCATCATGATATCTAGCAAGATTAAATCGGGAGCCTTTTTTTCTATCTGCGCCAGCGCTTGCTCGCCACTCTTCGCTACTCGCACTTGATAATGATGGGATAATATGCTGCGCAGAATATCAATATTATCGGCCATATCATCTACCACAAGGATAGTCCGAGGAGCGATATCCGCATCGTGGAGAGCTAGCGAATCGTTCATGTAATCAAGGTCTAACAAAATCGCTCCTAACATTGTTCCAATAGAGCTTCGATACGCTCACGGGCATCATCGAAATCATATTCTTGTAGATCGTTGCGAATCGCAGCGAGTTCTTTAGCAATCTTACCTTGGGATGGTAAGTCCAACTGATCAAACACATCCAACGCATCAGCACCACCCTCATCCAATAGCTCAAGCAACTTTTTCAACTGGTCAGCGTGAACACTAGTCAGGCTTGGGAGATTAGTAGATATTGGAGCTTGCGGGAAACCTTGACTAACACGACCAGACTCTTTGAACTCCACAATCGCAAGGGATAAATGCTTAGCTGCAAGGCGGATATCCGCATCGTCTATACGCGAATCATCAGAGCCCAGTTGGTGCTCGTAGTCAGCGAGTTTTACAGCGAAGGCATCGGCCCCGATGTTAGCCGCTGCGCCTTTCATAGAGTGCAGTTCATAACCGCTAGTCGGCAGCTTTTTAGCGTCATCGAGATACACCTTTAGCATTAGCTCGAAGCGCTCCAAGATTTGACGATAGCGCTCACTGTCGCCGCCAAAGCGCATCAGACCCGCATCTACATCCAATATCAAAATCGGCTTAGACTGGGTCTCAAGTGGCGGGAGAGCCTCATTTTCATCACCTAAAATCCACTGCTCCAGCTTGTTAAGCAGCAACAACGGATCGAGCGGCTTAGTTAGAAAGTCATCCATACCAGCTTGGAGCGCCTGATTGCGATCAGACTCTAGTACACCTGCGGTAAGTGCCAAAATTGGCGGTCGCTGATTTCCATAACGTTCAATGATAGCTTCCGTGGCTTCAAAACCATCCATCTCCGGCATCTGCACATCCATCAAAATCAAATCAACTTCATTGTGTGCCAGCATCTCAACCGCAAGACGACCATTTGCCGCATGTATTGTCATAACGCCCAGTTTTTCCAACAGGGCCTTGGCGATTTCAGCGTTTATTGGATTATCTTCCGCCAATAAAATACGCTTACCTAACAAACTTCCAGCTTGATGGTAAGCCGCTAAAGCACCACCAGAAGATTTCTGCTCAGACTCGCCTTTTATTAACTTCTGCAACACGAAAGGAGTTAGCAGCGGCGACTGTTGCCAGTTTTGGGGCAAGTAACGAATTGAACTGGTGCCAAGCACTATGGTGGGTTTATGCCACTTCGCCGCCACATCCAACAAGGTCTGCGCTGACTGGGCTTCACACCAATGAGGACTTAGAACCAATGCTTCCTCCGGACTCGCAACCAAATTATCAGGACGATAACGGGACAGCTGCACTGACGTTCCTTGGAAGATGCTTTGTGCATCTCGGTCATCATCCATGACAGCGAGTACTGTTCGTTTAAGCACCAAACTTTTTTGCTCAGCTAATTCAAGTGGTATCTTGATACTAAAAGTCGTTCCCTGCCCAAGTAAGCTGCGGTAGTGAATCTCCCCTCCCATCATTTCCACCAAACGCTTGGTGATACCCAAACCTAATCCAGTACCACCATACTTTCGCGTAGTACTGTTGTCAGCCTGGGTGAACCCTTCGAAAATATCTACATCTGCGCCAATACCGATGCCAGTATCACGTACAGTAAAAACGAAATTCCCATCAAGTCGCGTTACATCAACGTCTACACTACCTTCATGGGTAAATTTGATAGCATTACCGACAATATTGACCAGAATTTGCTTTAATCTCGTTACATCACCGACTAAATTGTCGGGAAGATTAAAATCTCTCCTTACCATGATGTCTAACCCTTCAGCATGGGCACTAGAGCAACAAATCTCGTACACATATTGCAGCACTTCATCGAGGTTGTATTCCACGCGCTCTAGCTCCATCTTCCCCGCTTCCACTTTGGAAAAGTCGAGAATGTCATTTATGATGGCGAGCAGGCCGTGGGCTGCAGATTGGATTTTAGTTAGGTGATCTTTTTGCTTGACGGAAAGCTCGGTATCTAACACCAGATGAGTCATACCGATAATGGCATTCATCGGCGTACGAATTTCATGACTCATGGTTGCAAGGAATTCGCTCTTCGCCTTTGTAGCCGCTTGTGCCGCTATCGCCGTCTTCTGTAGCTCATTAGCGAGTTGCTTGGTCTTGCGGTAAGACTCTAGGCTCTGTCTCACTTGACTAAAGAGCATGCCGATAATCACCATCATGGTGAAGGTCAACAACACGACTAGTGCTCCAAGGTAGCTGAACAGCTTAGTCATATCGTTACGAGCATCAACTTTATCTTGGGAGCGCTTTGCTAAGGCATCAAGCACTATTTGTTCCGTCAAGGTCAATACTGTTTCGACTCGCGTCAGAATTTCATTCAACTGCCTTTCCGTAAGGCGATCAGAAAACAGCAAACCGTCAATGCTTGATAACTGCGCCCGCAGCAAATCTTTATTTTTGTAGGCATCAGGGAGACGCTCAAACAATTCCTTCAGCTGCCCTGCTGATATAATGTTGATGCGGCTAAATAAAATATCAAAACGCAGTTGGGCTTCATCCAACAAATCATAATCTGTTGGGTTATTTCTTAGTAAGCGAACGGAGTTACGCAGTTTTAGCGCTTCTCGATCAAGCTGGTAGGAAGCCCAAAGTGCATCCTCTTCTGCCGCAGATAGAAGTGCGGCTTGTCGATCCATCAACTCCACATACAACAAAACCACCACCGCCAGAAAAATGGCGGCAGTGGTTACCAGTACTGCAAGAGTTGCTTTAACCTTAGTTTTAAGAAATTCGCGCATTCACTCTACTACTGAACGTGAATTGACTTTACCTGCCAAACTGAACGATTGTGAATAACCTCGTTATTCAACGAGGGCTCGTTATCAAAAGGATACAACATGAAAATTGGCCCCTTATCACGCACCCGCATATTTTCGCCATTCATTTCCATTGCCATCAGTACATCGTGGGCTGCTGCATCTGCTGCCGGCATTTCCGCCGCATAGTCGTTTAACGCGGTAATGGTTAAGGTAGTTCCGTTAGCCCCAACCGCATCCAGCAACGACTGCAACTTAGGACCTTTAAAAGTATTAACGCCTTCCGTCCAAGGTGTGGATGTCACTAGAGTTTTCATACCGAGATCTTCCAGCATTTTCCGATCAAACACGGCAGCGCCCTGTTGATTGGTTTCTGAAATTGCGCCTGTTACCGTCAAGATAACACGGCCTACCGGTTGCTCTAACGCCATTACTTGTGATGCTGCTGCAATCAGCAAAGAAAGAAAAACAGACTTTTTCAACATTGTTCACTCCCGCAATACCAGTCGTAAGAAGATTTGCTTGAGTATATCTTGCTTTCAGCACGGTGTACGCTCTTGTTACGATTTGCTACGTTTTAATCAGTTCATTGCGATCAAAACACCAACTAAATCAACACTTTTTACGATAAAACACAGCAATACCATTCCGCTTCATGAAAGGGTATTATAGAGCTCTTTCACGTATATCTGTGGCGCCTAACGCTGCGCGTCTCAGCTAGGTATGATCACGCACTTAGAATAACGATCAGCCATACTTCTAACTAGCACACTATGATGGACACTTCCATGAATTCGATTACCCTTGGCCCACTGGTTCGGGCAAATGGCGAGATCCAAATCCCCGGTTCAAAGAGCCTTTCCAACCGCATTTTACTGTTGGCCGCACTGGCAAAAGGCACCACTAAGATCACTAATTTGCTGGATAGTGATGATATTCGCCACATGCTGAACGCTCTCACCAACCTTGGTGTGGAATATCAACTAAGCGCCGATAAAACAGTCTGTGAAGTCGTCGGTAACGGTGCTCCATTTAATGCCGCATCGGCGGATTTATTCCTGGGCAACGCCGGAACGGCAATGCGTCCCTTGACAGCCGCCCTTTGCCTTGGTCATGGCACATTCAAACTTCACGGCGAGCCACGTATGCATGAACGCCCAATTGGCGATCTAGTTGATGCATTGCAGCAGCTCGGCGTTGATGTGCAATACGATGGCAATAACAACTACCCACCGATTACGATCAACGCCAATGGCTTGATGGGCGGCGAGGTCTCCATTAAAGGCAACATTTCCAGCCAATTCTTGACCGCATTGTTGATGGCAGCACCAATGGCCCAACAAGACTTAACGATTCGCGTAGATGGTGAACTTGTATCTAAGCCCTATATCGATATCACGCTGCATGTTATGTCCCAGTTTGGCGTCGCGGTAGAAAACCAAGACTACGCTGCCTTTGTGATTAAAGGTGGACAGCAGTACGTTAGCCCCGGGGAAATTATGGTCGAAGGCGATGCCTCTTCGGCATCTTATTTCCTTGCTGCAGCAGCAATCGCCGGTGGCACGGTACGGGTACACGGCATTGGTTCTGAAAGCGTACAAGGGGACGTTAAATTTGCGGAAGTGCTAGCCGCTATGGGTGCAAAAATCACCTATGGGCCAACTTGGGTAGAAGCCTCCCGTGGTGAACTAAATGGCGTGGATATGGATATGAACCACATTCCTGACGCCGCCATGACCATCGCCACCACGGCGCTTTTCGCCAAGGGGCCGACAACTATTCGTAACATCTATAACTGGCGAGTAAAAGAAACGGATCGTTTGAATGCGATGGCGACGGAGTTGAAGAAACTTGGGGCAGTAGTGGAAGAGGGGCATGACTTCATCCGTGTTGAACCAAACGGCAATCTACAACACGCCGCTATCGACACTTACAACGATCATCGTATTGCCATGTGTTTTTCGCTAGTAGCTTTCTCTAATACCCCGGTTACGATCAATGACCCAGGCTGCACATCAAAGACCTTCCCAACATATTTTGATCTTTTCACAGGTATCACCGAATAGATTTTGATCTTTCTGGCTCACCTCACCGGCCCCAAGCCGGTGAGGTGTCCGTTAGCTGCGTAGCGCTGGATCCCAATCTTTCCAAACCACCTGCAATTCTTGCTCCGTTAACATTTTCGCCACTTCCGCCACACTGCGATCATCGTGGATACTGAACTGCTCTAGCGCTTTGGGCGTTTCCTCGGCATACCCCCCTGGCTGTGTCTTCGATTCGGCACTCATGGTAGTAATCCCGAATTGTCCTGCGAAACGACGAAACTCCGGCGATTCCCGCGTAGAAAGACTCAATTCCACATCCGCGTCAAATAAACGCCAAGCCGCGATTAACTGCACAAGCTCACGATCTGTGATCACCGATTTCGGCTCAATGCCACCTACACAGGG
Source organism: Maribrevibacterium harenarium (assembly GCF_006385675.1). Taxonomy (GTDB): domain Bacteria; phylum Pseudomonadota; class Gammaproteobacteria; order Pseudomonadales; family Marinomonadaceae; genus Marinomonas; species Marinomonas harenarium. The sequence continues at coordinate 38,062 of NZ_VFRR01000012.1, forward strand.
ACGCAATCGTGGAAAGCCAATACTGAAACGAGAGCGCCAGTACTTTTTCTGCAAGAAACGCAAATGACTCGCCATCATTAACGTATCGGTGCGCCAGTCTTCCAGCCCAAGCAGTACCCCAAGACCAATTTTATGCATCTGCGCTTGCCCCAGCCGGTCTGGCGTTTCCAAGCGATAGACAAAATCCGTTTTGTTACCACGCAGATGATGCTTCTGATATGTAGGCTGATGATATGTCTCTTGATACACCAGCACGCCATCAAGCCCAAGCGCCTGAAGCTGCTGGTAGTCTTGCTGGGATAGGGGCTGCACTTCCATGGACACTTGACTGAAATGCTGCCGGAACAAGGGCAACACTTTTTGAAAATAAGGCATGGAAACTTTACTGGTCTCACCGGTAACCAACAAAACATGATCAAACCCTTTGCCTTTGATGGCTGCTATTTCCTGTTCTATTTGAGCTTGATTTAAGGTGAGGCGCTTCAATGGATTACTCATGGAAAAACCACAGTAAGTACACTCGTTGGCACAGGTATTACTCAGATAGAGGGGAGCAAACAAACTCATTGTATTCCCATACCGAGCACGAGTCAGGGCATTAGCTTGAGCTATCATGTCCATCAGCTTGGGCACCGCAGCCGGAGAAATCAATGCTGCGAAATCAGCAAGTGTACGTTTACTCGCAGATAAAGCACGGTCCACATCGGAGCTCGTTGCGTTTTGGTGCAAAGCAGTGATTTCTGACCAATTGAGATCACTTAACTGCTGTGCAAAATAACCTTTTGTTGGCTCGCTATTAACGGAGCTGGCTATAACGTCTGTCATACCAACCCCTGCACAAAATCTGTCAGCGGACTTGAAGGGACTGCGGTTTGGGATCGACCTCCTAACCCTGCTTCAAATGCCAAGCGCCCTCCTTGTACCGCCAACTTAAATGCTTCCGCCATAGCCCGCGGATCACGGGCGCTGGCTAGAGCCGTGTTAACTAACACAGCATCCGCACCCATTTCCATGGCTTGCGCAGCATGGGAAGGCGCGCCGATTCCAGCATCCACAATGACCGGAACGCGAGCCTGTTCAATAATAATTTCTAAAAATGCTTTACTCGCCAGCCCTTGATTTGAACCGATTGGCGCCCCTAGGGGCATCACACACTGACATCCCACCTCTTCCAGACGCTTGCATAACACGGGATCAGCATGAACATAGGGCATCACTACAAATCCTTCCTTGACCAACGTAGCTGCTGCGGCCAAAGTTTCTATAGGATCAGGCATCAAGTAGCGTGGATCTGGGTGAATTTCCAATTTAACCCAGTTCGTCTGCAGCATCTCCCGAGCTAATCGCGCCGCAAAAATCGCTTCTGCTGCTGTTCGTGCGCCGGACGTATTGGGCAGCAGCTTTACCCCCAACTGCTGCAAAGGGGGCAAGAGATCATCACTTTGCGTTTTGAGATCGATGCGCCGTAACGCCAATGTCGTTAACTCACTGCCACTAGCAGAAATAGAAGCAAGCATCGCCTGTGAGCTGGCGTATTTACCGGTACCCGTAAATAAACGGGAGTGAAATTCATGGTCAGCAATAATCAATGACATTGGCTAGCCCCCCGCGATGGATTCAAATATATCTAACGTATCGCCTTCATTTAGCTCTGTTCGATGCCACTGAGATTTAGGCACGACTTCGCTATTTATGGCGACCACGATGCGAGCAGGTTCCAGTATTACACCAGACACAAACTGAGCTAGGTTACGAGTATTAGAGCGGTAGCGCTCCCCATTGACCAACAACATTAGTTGATGGTTGTGGCGCACTTGCTGAGTCAAATCATTGAGTTGCTGTAACGCCTGAAGCGGTTGCGCTGCTTTGGTGATGGCACTTACCACAGCGATACTGTCAATTCCGGTATGCCAAACGCTTGGGGCTCGCTCTAGGGTTATTCCTCCAATAGCCACCAGTGGAAAGCTATCCTGTAGCAAAGCCACCTGACGCTGCAATGCCATCACCCCCTGAGGAGCAGAAGGCATTTGCTTTGTTGTAGTGGGAAAAATATGGCCCAGTGCGATATAGCTTGGGTTAACAGAGGCGGCAATTGCCACCTCAGCTAAATCGTGGGTGCTAACGCCCAAGCGTAGACCAGCCGAAGCAATGGCGTGCAAATCGGCATCCGCTAAATCCTCTTGCCCTAGGTGAACACCATAAGCGCCCAGCTCCAAGGCTAGCTGCCAGTGGTCGTTTATAAAAAGCTGAGCATCGTAGTCTTGCCCAAGCTCTATAGCTTGCTTGATATCCGCCTGTAACGTCGGAGAAGGCGCATCTTTTATACGTAACTGAAGGGTTTTTACGCCTTCATTGAGTAATAATTTTACCCATTCAAGACTATCCACCACAGGATAGACAGCCAACTTTTCCCTATCAATAGGCAGGAAGGACCTAGGTTGAGCTTTGATCTGACCTAGGTACGCTAACAACTCTTGAGCATCCGAGGTTTGGGATTGCTCAAGGCGCTCAATTAACTTGAGGTAACGGTTTTCCATCATCCAGCTTGCTCCGTTTTTGTCACATCGACGTAAACCTGAGCGCCCTGCTTTTTAAACTCCTCAGACATGGCTTGCATACCTGCTTGCGGATCGGCACCCTGCTCAAAGTTGGCTGCATATTCCCTTACTTCCTGAGTAATCTTCATAGAACAAAACTTGGGGCCACACATAGAGCAAAAATGTGCCACTTTTCCAGAAGCCTGAGGCAAGGTTTCATCGTGATAGGCACGGGCGCGTTCGGGGTCAAGGGATAGATTAAATTGGTCTTCCCAGCGGAATTCGAAACGAGCTTTCGAAAGCGCATTATCACGTACTTGGGCACCCGGATGACCTTTTGCTAAATCCGCCGCATGGGCCGCTATTTTGTAGGTGATCAGACCTTCCTTTACATCTTCCTTGTTCGGCAAACCTAAATGCTCTTTGGGAGTCACGTAGCACAACATGGCACAGCCATACCAGCCGATCTGGGCGGCACCGATGCCAGAGGTAATATGATCATAGGCCGGAGCAATATCTTGGGTTAATGGCCCAAGAGTGTAAAACGGGGCCTCATGACATGCCTCTAACTGTTTGGTCATGTTTTCTTCAATCAGTTGCATCGGCACATGGCCAGGGCCTTCAATCATGACTTGGACATCATATTCCCAAGCAATTTTGGTTAACTCGCCAAGCGTACGTAACTCAGATAATTGAGCTTCGTCATTAGCATCAAGTATGGAGCCCGGGCGAAGGCCGTCACCCAAGGACAAGGACACATCATAGGCCGCGCATATCTCACAAATTTCACGAAAATGGGTGTAAAGGAAGTTTTCCTGATGATGGGCTAAGCACCATTTCGCCATAATAGAGCCCCCACGGGAAACAATCCCAGTGAGTCGTTTGGCAGTCAGGGGCACGTAACGCAATAACACACCGCAATGAATAGTGAAGTAGTCTACTCCTTGCTCGGCTTGCTCAATTAAGGTGTCTTTGAATATTTCCCAATTCAGTTGCTCAGCCACCCCGTCGACTTTTTCCAGAGCCTGGTAGATAGGAACGGTGCCGATAGGTACAGGCGAATTACGCAGAATCCATTCCCGTGTCTCGTGAATATTTTTCCCGGTGGAAAGATCCATGACCGTGTCAGCGCCCCAGCGCGTGGCCCACACCAACTTTTCCACCTCTTCTTCTATGGAGGAAGTTAAAGCAGAGTTGCCGATATTCGCATTTACCTTCACCAAAAAATTGCGACCAATAATCATCGGTTCGCTCTCCGGGTGATTAATATTGGCTGGAATAATGGCGCGCCCCGAAGCCACTTCCTGACGCACAAATTCAGGGGTGATTTCTGTCGGGGTATTGGCACCAAAACTTTGCCCAGGGTGCTGGCGACGTAGTAGCTCACTTTGTATTGCTTGAAAATTTTGATTTTCACGGATCGCCACAAACTCCATTTCTGGCGTGATAATGCCGGCGCGGGCGTAATGTAACTGCGTCACACATTGTTGTGGCAGAGCCTTGCGTATGGAAGTTTGGCGCTGGAACCGCAATGGCTCGAGTGCTATATCATTGTGCCGTTGTTGCGCGAACTTAGAGCTAAGACCATCTAGCAATTGAGTATCTTGACGCTCGGCGATCCATTCCTCCCTCAGCGGATGAATCCCACGATTCACATCCAACTTAACATCAGGATCGGCATAAGGCCCCGCTGTATCGTAAACATAGATGGGCTCGTTGGTTTCGAAGGTTAGATGGTTTTCGTCTTGACCAATAGGTGTCGGTGTCTGTGATATTTTGCGCATCGGCACGCGCACATTGTGCTGGGTACCCGCAAGATAAATGCGCTCAGAGGAAGGAAAAGGGCTGGCTTGAAGGTTTTCGATAAATTGTTTAGCCGCTAAACGCGCTTGTTCACGATCAGCTTTGGTTGGTTTTACTTGTTGCGACATGAGCATTTCCCAGTTCAGTTAATTTGAGGAATGCTTGCCGGAAAGGGCCTCACCACTAGAACAGTGGCGATACCATGCAGAATGGATACCAAGAGGATTTCTTGTTCCCTACGCGGGGGTTACCCCGATCAGGTTCTGCGGATCCCGCATAAATGCGATCTCAGCCATAAAGGCACTCCGACAAGTGGATTCCAGTATACAAATAAACTAACTAAAGTAAATGGGGAGCTTATTCGGCTAACGTAAGCGCTAGTTTATATAACCGGTTTTTTTTGTCTCCGAGCAATTCTGCAGCGGTGGCAGCAGCCTGTTTGGTGGGCATGGATTTCATCAAAATACGGAGTACTCGCTCCGCTTCGGCATCGGTAACTTCGGCTTGTGGTAACGAGATCATAACCACAAATTCTCCCCGGGTTTGATTACCATCCATCTGACAATAACCAAGTACCTCTGAGGCACTACCAGACAAAAATGTTTCAAAAGTTTTTGTCAATTCACGAGCCAAAACCACCTTAGCATCATTTGGAAGTATCTCGGACAACACTTCTAGGGTATCCAATATGCGATGTGTCGATTCGTAGAAAACGATGGTCCCCATTTGTGGTGACCATTGCTCGACAACCCCCTGCTTCGCCATCGCCTTGGCCGGTAGAAAACCAATGAAGGTAAACCTATCGGTTGGCAAACCAGCCGCACATAATGCGGTAATGACGGCGCTTGGCCCGGGAATCGGTGTGACATCATAACCTAATTGGCGCAACTCACTCACAACGGCATAACCGGGATCGCAAATTAGCGGTGTGCCTGCATCAGATACTAGTGCCATATTTTTGCCGGCATCCAGACTCTTGGCGATATCACTGATTTTGTCTTTTTCATTATGATCATGAAGCGCAAACAGAGGCTTATCTATGCCAAAGTGGGTGAGTAATTTACGGGTATGGCGGGTATCTTCCGCACCAATCACATCTACCTCCGCAAGGGTCCGTAGTGCGCGGGCAGACATGTCCTCCAAATTGCCAATTGGCGTCGCCACTATGTACAGCCGCCCTCTTACTTCATTTTCAGTCTGTGGTAACATGTGCCCTCGTTAGTTTTGCAGAAGATTCGAATTCATGTGGTTGTCGCGTATCTTAACATTAAGCACACTGGTTGTGGCGTTAGTTGGCTGTGGATCAGTTGAGTTAAATATGCCGGAACCGGCGCAAGTTCAGCAATCCGAGACAAATCCGGTACCGAGTGATCCGCTGCAATACCAAGTCTGGTTAGCAGAACAGCAGGCTTCCAAGACTTCAGCTGCGCCGTACTATTACAACGCGGCGATAATCGCCAAGCAGGATCAAGAATTCACAGTCGCGCAAGATATTCTCGAACAACATGTGGTTGATATTTCCTTCGCCCGCCAATACGACGCTAATTTACTTTTAAGTGAAGTGTACCTTAAGCAAGAACAACCCTTGCGAGCTTTAGGGCGCTTAAGTTATGCCCGTGGTTTGGCGGGATTTCGGCAGCCACAGAATCAAATTCGCTATTACCAACAACGCATTCCCGTATTAGAAACACTAGGTAGCTGGACCAACGTCGCCAAAGATAGAGTTAGACTCTCTCTGTTGTTACCCATTGAAGCTCGTCAAGAGAACCAAGAACAACTATGGCAGGCCTTACAGAACCTGACAGACAATGAATTAGCCGCCCTAGAGAATTACCCACTAGAGCTTCTACCTGGCTGGGTTGCCGTAAATAAAATGCTACGACGAGCTGATCAAACGATAGATCAGCAGCTCGCCAGCTACGAAGAATGGACACGCACCAATCCGTTGCACCCTGCAGCACAAACAGCACCACTAGATTTCCAGGTAATGGCAGACCTGGAATCTTTTAAACCCAAAACCATCATTGTGATGTTGCCACTCAGCAAAGAGTTGTCAGCGGCATCGGAAGCAATACTTGATGGCATCATCGGCCGCTATTTTGCAGGTATCGGTGACAGACCAAAATTACATGTGATAGACACAGATGGATACACAACCTTTGATGAGGTAATGACTCAAGCGTTTACGTTTAACGCTGATGTTATGGTTGGCCCACTGCGCAAACAAAACGTTGCACAGCTAATGCGTTACCAGCTAGACCGGCCAGTGATTGCCTTAAACCAATTAGACAACTCCACCGCCCAAGAGAATTTATACCATTTTTCTCTCAACCCCATTGATGAAATAGACGAGTTGCTAACATTTGCAAAGCGTGAGGGAGCTCGTTCAGGCGCGGTACTCACCTTACAGTCGACCTGGGCGTTGCGCCAAGGGGATCAGTTTGTCGATGAGGCTCAGCAGTTAGGAATGCCGGTCTTAGCCCATTTAAGCTACGAAGATACCCCTCTTGGCAGACAACAGGCAGTAAAGAAGCTGTTGCTAGTTGACGAAAGTGAAGAGCGAATCAAGTCAATAAAACAATGGCTTGGTACACCCGATTTAGAGGCGAGTAGCCGAGCTCGTAACGATCTAGACTTTGTTTTCTACGCCGGCAAGCTAGATAACGCCAAGCAAATCAGACCGATGCTTGATTTTTACTTTGCGAATAAGATCACCATGGTGGCAACCAGTAGCCTACATGACGCTCCACCCAACAACATCAGTAAAGTAGAGGATATAGAGCGCATTGTTTTTACTGAGATACCGGAGCTAGTGAAAAAATCAGGTAGCCAACCCAACTATACGCTAGCAAGGCTGAGCGCTCTTGGTACAGATAGTTACCTGTTGGCAACTCGATTACATTTGTTCAAGAAAGTACAGCACGCTAAGTTATCGTCTCAAACAGGGGTTCTTAGCTTGAACGACAACCAGACTTTTTCGCGTAGGCCGAATATCGTCACCTATAGGAATGGGGTATTGCAGGATGCAACCAACGACAACTTCTACACAGAAACAAATTGATGGCACTCAGGCAGAGCAACTTGCTGGGAGCTATTTGGAACAACAAGGATTGCAGATTCTACAGCGCAATGTCCGCTGTGGGCGCTACGAAATAGACCTAATTTGCCAACGCAATCAGCGCCTCCATTTTGTTGAAGTGCGTCATCGTAGAAACGCCGAATTTGGTGGTGCAGCAGCAACCATCACACACAGCAAGCGACAAAAATGTATTAAGGCTGCCCAGTATTGGCTAAAGCAAAACCACCTGAACAGGGCTTTCTTTCAAATAGATGTGGTAGCGATCGACGGCGAGTTATCCAATCCAAGGATTCGCTGGCTAAAAAATATTACCTTATAAGAATGGCATACGATGGATTTTCAAGAAGCAATTTACCTACAATTCGCACAAAGTTTTGAAGCACAGCAATATGGATTGGAGCCGATAACCCCCCATTTGGAACATGCTGCAAAAGTACTGTTTAACTGCGTAGCGAATGGCGGAAAAGTTATTGCGGTAGGAAATGCAACCGGAGCAGTGCTTGCACAGTATTTCACAACGTTAATGATGGATAGAATGGATAGAGAGCGGCCAGGGCTGCCTGCTATCACGCTCACGGCTGATAGCAACACCTTACTCGCTATCACTCATAACGACAGCTATCATGATGTATTCTCGAAGCAAATTACCGCTCTTGGCAACCCTGGCGACACCTTGTTTGTCATTGCCAATCGTGGCAACACGTCACCTATTATTCAGGCTATTCAAGCCGCCCATGAACGCAAGATGAATCTTGTCGCCATTACATCACCAGACGCTAAGAATGTCTCATCCCTAACCTCTCGCGATGACATTGAGATAAAAGTAAATCTCAGTGGCACAGCGAGGGTGCATGAGTGCCAAACAGTGATTATCCACACCCTGATAGACCTATTAGAGCGGCAACTGTTTGGCTACGAAGACTAAAAAGCAGGCTATTTGACTACTTTTAAGGTAAAGCCTTTTTCTGGCTTGGCTGGTGTTGTCGGCTCAGGATCATCTACATCAGAGTTAAAGTCTTCCGGCGGAAACATCAAGCCATCGCCATTTTCTTTGGCATATAGGGCTAAAGCAGCGCCCATTGGCACATAAACATCCATTGGCTTACCACCAAAGCGGGCACTAAAGGATACCGCCGCTTTATCAACATGTAAGTGTCTTACTGCTCCCATGCCGATATTTAGTACAATCTGACCATCATTAACAAACTCTAACGGTACAATGGCTCCTGGATACTCTGCATCAACCAATAAATAAGGAGTCATGCCGTTGTCGACAATCCATTCATACACAGCATTTAACAGATAGCTTCGTTTTGGTGTCATAGAAAACCTCAAATCAAAGAAAAAGGGGCTATTTGCCCCTTTGAAATTTCTTCACGTCAGAACATTTCAATCCAAACGCATTTCCTGCTCAGCTTCTGAAAGTGATTCTTTAAATGAATCACGAGAAAAAACCAAATCCATATATTTGTATAAACCACGCGCTTGCTCTTTAGGAATATCGATTCCTAAAATCGGCAAACGCCACAAAATTGGCGCAAGACAACAGTCCACAATAGTGAACTCATCGCTCATAAAATATGGCTTTTCATCGAAAATCGGAGAAATGCTAGTCAAACTTTCACGCAGTTCCTTCTGAGCTTTTTCTACCGCTTCACGATCTTTACTAGAAAGAATCAAATCTACATGCCCAGCCCAGTCACGTTGGATACGGTACATGAACAAACGACTCTCTGCACGGGCAACCGGATAAACTGGCAACAACGGCGGATGTGGGAATCTCTCATCAAGATACTCCATCATCACGTTTGGCTCATACAACACCAGGTCACGGTCCACCAGAGCAGGCAACTCGTTATAAGGATTGATGTCAGCCAATTCATCTGGTTTGTTAAATGGATCAACATCAATAACATCTACGGTAACGGCTTTTTCCGCTAGAACAATACGAACACGATGACTGTAATGATCTTCTCCATCGGAGAAAAATGTCATTGAAGAGCGCTTGGCGATAACACCCATGAAAAACCCCTAATCCAAAAACAAAGAATACCCCAAACAGGAGTGTTTTATAGTATCAAAAAAGGCGGCGCCTGATAAAGACGCCGCCTTTAAGTTAGCCGACATTTACACTATTAATTAGTGTCCGTCGATATCGCGCCAGTATTCCTTGCTCAATAAGTAACCAAATATACCAAATAGAACAATGAACAATAGAACCTTCAAGCCTAATGACTCTGATTGCAGACGACTTGGCTCACCCATGTAAACTAGGAAGTTGGTAACGTCATACGCAACGCGATCAAATTCTTCCTCTGATAGTTGACCTGGAGATTTTTGAGCGATGACATCACATTTCTGCTCCATCAACACATCACCAGTCAAGGTATCGAACAAAGGCTTTCCGTGGGCATCTACCGCAGGTGCTGGAGCACAAGTCTTGTGACGCACACCCTGTAGGTGCTCTAGTACGTTTGGCATACCTACGTTAGGGAATACGGTATTGTTTACACCCCATGGACGAGTCTCATCCTCGTAGAAAGATTTCAAGTAGGTGTAGACCCAATCCTCTCCACGTAGGCGCGCTTCAAGTGTTAAATCTGGTGGTGGTGCACCAAACCAACCTTTACCGTCTTCCGCTGCCATAGCATTGGACATCAGATCACCAATTTTCTTACCTGCTGGCAATAAATTAGCTTCAAAAATATCAGCCGGGATACCAAGATCCGTAGCAGCACGCTCATAACGGGCGTAGCCCGCATCATGACAGCCAGCACAGTAGTTGCTAAAAATTTGCAAACCACGCTGCAAGGAAGCCTTGTCATGCAGATCAGCCTGCATGTCTTCCAAATGAACACCAGCACCACCCGCAGCAAAAGTAAGCATCGGAGCAACCGCTAGCGCTAGAGTTGCGAAAATCTTTTTCATGTTGTTAAACCCTCTCTGGCACTGGCTTAGTGCTTTCCCAACGAGTGTAGAAAGGCATCAGAATGAAGTAAGCAAAGTAAACAACCGACGCAATCTGAGCAACTGTTGTACGAGCTTCTGTTGCAGGCAACACACCCAAAACACCCAAAATGACGAATGCAATACAGAAAGCAATCAGAGCAATTTTGCTCATCCAGCCTTTATATTTCATAGACTTCACTGGGCTACGATCAAGCCAAGGCAATACAAACAGAATGGCAATTGCACCACCCATAGCAACCACACCCCAGAACTTGGCATCTAAACCAAATAATGGATAAGTCACAGCACGCAAAATCGCATAGAAAGGCGTGAAGTACCAGACTGGCGCAATGTGTGCAGGAGTTTTCAGCGGGTTGGCCGCTTCAAAGTTTGGCTTCTCTAGGAAGTAGCCACCCATTTCAGGGAAGAAGAAGATAACCGCACAGAAGACAAACAAGAACACCGCAACACCAACAATGTCATGGACAGTGTAGTAAGGGTGGAAAGGAATACCATCTAATGGCACGCCGTTTTTATCTTTGTGTTTCTTAATATCCACACCTTTAGGGTTGTTCGAACCCACATGGTGAAGCGCCAACAAGTGCAACACGACCAATGCCACTAGAACCAATGGCAATGCAATAACGTGCAAGGAGAAGAAACGGTTTAGCGTGATACCAGAAATCAAATAGTCACCACGAACCCATTGCGCCAAGTCTGGGCCAACTACAGGAATCGCACTGAATAGTGAGATGATTACTTGAGCGCCCCAGTAAGACATTTGTCCCCATGGTAACAGGTAACCCATGAAAGCTTCTGCCATCAACGCCAAGTAAATGGCCATACCAAACAACCAAACCAATTCGCGTGGTTTTTGGTAAGAACCGTATAACAGGCCGCGGAACATGTGCAGGTAAACCACTACGAAGAAAGCAGAGGCTCCGGTACTGTGCATATAGCGAATCAACCAGCCGTACTCGACATCACGCATGATGTATTCGACAGACGCAAAGGCACCTTCGGCAGACGGGTTAAAACTCATAGTCAACCATACACCGGTGAGGATTTGGTTAACCAACACTAAAAGAGACAACACACCAAAGATATAGAGAACGTTTAGGTTCTTTGGTGCGTAGTATTTACTCATGTGCTTTTCAAAAGCCTGAGTAACTGGGAGGCGATCATCAATCCATCCCATTAAATTCTTGAGCGCAGCCATTAAGCGTTTCCTCCAACTTCTGGATCCACACCAACCTCGATTACTGTATCAGAAAGGTAACGATGTGGAGGAATAACTAGGTTCGTTGGTGCAGGCACAGACTTGTAGACGCGGCCAGCCAAATCAAAACGGGAACCGTGACACGGACAGAAGAATCCACCAACCCATTTTGGCCCTAGATCTTCAGGAGCCACTTCAGGACGGTATGTTGGAGAACAGCCCAAGTGCGTACAAATACCGAGCATTACAGCATATTCCGCCTTGATTGCACGGAACTCGTTCTGCGCATAAGTCGGTTGTTGCTCTACTTGAGACTTAGGATCAGCAAGCTGCTCACCGATTTTACCTAAATCAGCGAGATTTTGTTCAGAACGACGCACAACCCATACAGGCTGACCACGCCATTCAACAATCATTTGTTGTCCAACTTCTAATTTGCTGACATCTGCTTTCACCGGTGCACCAGCCGCTTTGGCTTTTGCACTTGGATTCCAAGAAGCAACAAAGGGGGTCGCGATCCCAACCGCACCAACAGCACCAATAGCGCTAGTGGCTCCGATCAAGAACCGACGACGTCCTTTATTTACGCCGCTTTGACTCATTATGGTTCTCTCCCACCAATTTACTATAATTAGCCCAAACACTAATCGTGCAAGGGGTTAATTGCCCAAGGCATATTAAGAAAAACCCCCTGCTCTAGCAAGGCACCATTTTTACACAATCACCAAAACACTGATTTATGGCATAAAAAAACGCCTGACTAAGCAGGCGTTTTGTTCTAATATCGTACGTTTTATTAACGCTTAGAGAACTGTGGACGACGACGCGCTTTGCGTAGACCAACTTTCTTACGCTCAACTTGACGAGAGTCGCGAGTAACAAAGCCAGCAGTACGAAGGGTGCGACGTAGAGTCTCGTCGTATTGCATTAGAGCACGAGTAATACCGTGACGGATAGCACCGGCTTGACCAGAGATACCACCACCTTTAACAGTAACGAAAACGTCAAATTTCTCAGTTGCTTCAACCAATTCTAATGGCTGACGAACAACCATGCGAGACGTTTTACGACCAAAGTATTGATCCAAAGAACGGTTATTGATAACTAGGTTACCAGAACCTGCTTTTAGGAATACACGCGCGGTAGACGTTTTACGACGACCAGTACCGTAGTATTGAGTAGCTGACATAATGACCTTCCGTTTTAAATGTTAAGTTCTTGTGGCTGTTGTGCTGCATGTGGATGCTCAGTACCAGCATACACTTTCATTTTCTTGTGCATTGCGCGGCCTAGAGGACCTTTTGGCAACATGCCTTTCACAGCAAGTTCAAGAACACGCTCAGGAGCATGGTCGATCAACTTCTCGAAATTCATAGAACGCAAGCCACCTGGGTAACCAGTGTGACGGTAGTATTGTTTTGCAGACGCTTTGTTACCAGTTACGCGAACTTTCTCTGCATTGATAACAACGATGTAATCGCCAGTATCAACGTGTGGAGTGTATTCCGCTTTATGCTTACCGCGTAGACGGCGAGCGATTTCAGTAGCCAAGCGACCTAGAGTTTTACCTTCAGCATCAACCACGAACCAGTCGCGGCGCACTTCAGCAGGTTTAGCAGTAAAAGTTTTCATCAAAAACCCTTTATCTTTCATGCCGCAGCATGTCAATACCTATTATTATTGGTTAGTTGTTGTGTTACAAACAACAGGACAACAACTAACAATCTCATACCTTAAATAATCAAGGCGCGCGCATTATACACAGCCAGCCTTATGAATACCAGCGCTATGGACGGTGTTCCAAACTTAAATACTCTTCCGATTGCATTTCCAACAAACGACTTACAGTACGATCATATTCAAAGGATAGACGCGTCCCCACGTAGATATCTGGTATCGCCACAGCGGCGGAAATAATCACTTTAACGTGCCGGTCATAAAACTCGTCAATCAAGTTAATAAAACGACGCGCCATATCATCCCGGGAAGAGTCAAACTGGGGCACATTAGCAATGATGATAGTCGAAAATAACTTTGCTATCTCGATGTAATCCACTTGACTGCGGGGGCCATCGCACAGAGCTTTGATATCAAACCACACCAAATCCTCAGCACTACGCACTACAGGAATATTGCGCCCCTCAATTTCTATAGCGCCCCCCTCTTGCACATGCTTTGGATCAGACACCAAGCTTTTGAAACGCTCTTCCAGTGCCGCGTCTGCACTGGCATCAATTGGGAAATGGTAGAGTTTGGCTTGCTTCAAAGTCCGCAGCCGATAGTCCACACCACCATCCACATTTAACACTTTAGTGTGTTTCTTAACCAACTCTATTGCAGGCAAAAAACGCGCTCGCTGTAAGCCGTTCTTATACAAACCATCTGGCTCAATATTTGATGTCGCCACAAGCACAGTGCCATTCAAGAACAGCTGCTCCAACAATCCCGCTAGGATCATAGCGTCAGTAATATCGGTTACGAAAAACTCATCGAAGCATAAGACTCTGGCCTTGGCGGAGATTTGTTTACCAACAATCTCCAGTGGATTTTTCACATCTTCGAGCTTACGTAACTCCTGATGGACCATTTGCATAAAACGGTGGAAGTGTAAGCGCAACTTATCTTCGATAGGCAAACAGTCAAAAAACGTATCCATCAAGTACGTTTTGCCACGTCCAACCCCACCCCAAAAATACAAACCGGTTTCCACCGTAATTTCCGGCTTTTGCTTTTTAAGCGCAGAAAACAGCGAGCGTTTAGGCTTTGGTCTGCCAGGATTTTTCACAATACGATCAAATAAATCCTGCAATTCCTTCACCGCTTCTTCCTGAGCGGGATCATAGTTGAAATCTGCACGTTTCAGATCTTGCTGGTAGCGTTCTAACGGAGTCATTGGCAATTAACCGACCTCTGGTTACATGAAGGCACGAATATTAGCAAAACCTAGCGAAAACCACACCTAATCCTATATTGCCACACGAGTAAATCCGCTATAATGGCCTAAGTTGTAATTTGGAGTTAGCCATGGAATTTGAAGTTATTAATATTATTGTGTTTGTTACGGGGATTATTCTTGGTTTTGTCGCTGCATTAGCCTTCAAGAGCATGAGCCAACGTTCGTCCCAATTAAAGTCTTCAGCAACTACAGCGACGATAGATGCACTGCAGCAGGATATCGAGCGCCGTCAAGTGTTGGCAGATGACCACTTCATGCAGGTCAACACCCAGTTAACAGCCCTAGATCGCAAAATTGCCGATTTACGCAAAGTTCTATCAGAAGGCTCAAGTCAACTCAGCGGCATTAGTATTTCAGCTACCCCTGCTATTAAAATGGCGACAAATGAAGAAGAAACCACAGAGCTAGATCTAGCTTACGTACCTCGCGACTACGCCAATAAAGAACAAAACGAGGCTGGCACATTAAGCGAGGGATTTGGCTTGCGCCGCGATCAAGACGAGCCTTCCACACCTAAAGCATCGTAAACATGTACACCGACAAAAAAGGGCTAGTGTTTATCTAGCCCTTTTTTATTACTCAATTTTCTACATAGAAGTTACTCTTACGCAGGGTTCGGCACGTCGACGAATAAAGCATCAATTCCCTCTAGACGATTAAGATACTCAGCTAATGCCCTAGGACCAAAGCACTCGGTAGCATGATGCCCAGCAGCGCAAAAACTGATACTTTCTTCTCTTGCCACGTGGATCGTTTGCTCTGATACTTCTCCAGTAATGAAAAGATCAGCGCCGATAGCGATAGCTTTGTGTATGTAGCCTTGAGCACCACCAGTACAAAGAGCAACGCGCTGAACTGTCGGAATCACCACCTCTGCAAGCACCTGACGATCCACAACAGTGGCAACTTTTTCGATAAAATCCATGGTAGCAACAGAGCCCGGTAAACTTCCCACTACACCGATAGATTCATCCAACTCCTTGCCAGACTCCAACGGAGCCAATCCCTCTAAACCAAGCGCTAACGCAAGCTGCACATTGTTACCCAGTTGTGGATGTGCATCCATGGGCAAATGATAACCGTATAAATTGATATCATTACGAATTAGCTTGGCTATACGGCGATACTTCATGCCGGTAATTACTTCACTTTCACCCTTCCAGAAGTAGCCGTGATGAACAATGATAGCGTCCGCTTTTTCAGCAATAGCGCGATCAATCAGCGCTTCACTCGCCGTTACACCAGTGACGATTTTGACAATATCTTGCTTGCCTTCCACCTGAAGACCATTAGGAGCATAGTCGCGAAACTTCTGCGGCTCATACAGCCCTGACAACAAGGACGTTAACTCTTGACGCTGCATAGCTTTGCTCCATTAATCAAGTTTAGATAATACAGATAACCCCTTAACAAGATTATCACCAGCAATACTATCCGCTACTAGAGCCAAATAAGGCCCGAGAAAACCCACTGACAACTCGCCGCGGATCTCCCACACTAGCTCCAAAGTGTCTCCTTTCGAATCTAGAAACAGCTTATTATCAATTGGAGAGGAATTCGCTACAGGCTGTACAATGAAGTGAAAGCCATCACTCGTACGGTCTACTATTTGGATAGTTTGACGAATCACGTCTGCACCATCCAAAACTTCAAACCTATCTTGTAAAGCAGTTGCCCGCACCGAACTACCTTCTGGCAAAGGCATCCATCGATGCCATAGTCTCGCATCTTGCCAAGCCAGCCCTATCGATTGCATTTGATCCGAGCTGATCAATTGGGAACGACGGATAACGTAATCAGAGGGTAGAAAAAAGCCAGCAACGACTAAGAGTGTGACGACTAAAGCCGCCACACGCATGCCGCTTCTCACTAGCAAATAAGTTGGATTGCGTAGAGTTTCTGCCATTACACTAAGATTTGATACGGTATTCGGCTGACATTGCGTGAGCCTCTAGAGACTCTCCTCGAGCTAAGGGTGAAGCAATCTTTGCCAACTCGGATGCGCCGTCCGCAGAACAGTAAATAATAGAACTACGTTTCTGGAAATCATAAACACCAAGTGGTGATGAGAACCTAGCAGTACCAGAGGTCGGCAACACGTGGTTTGGCCCAGCACAGTAGTCACCCAACGCTTCCGGCGTGTGACGCCCCATGAATATAGCACCGGCATGGCGAATCTGGGGCAGATATTGCTCCGGCTCATCTACGGATAACTCTAAGTGCTCAGCTGCTACTAAATTCGCCACCTCCATGGCCTGAGCCATATCAGCGACCTTAATAAAGGCGGCGCGCCCCTCTAACGAGGTTTTAATAATGTCTTTACGACTTTGGGGTTCGATAAGACGCTCCATCGCCGCCTTCACCTGATCAAGGTAAACCTCGTCAGGACAAATCAATATTGACTGTGCATCTTCATCGTGCTCGGCTTGGGAGAAGAGATCCATAGCGATCCAATCCGGATCCGTTTTACCATCGCAAACAACCAAAATTTCGGACGGCCCAGCGATCATGTCGATACCAACAATACCAAACACTTTCTTCTTGGCTGTTGCAACAAAGATATTGCCTGGCCCAACGATCTTGTCAACTTTGGGTACTGTCTCGGTACCGTACGCTAATGCAGCTACCGCTTGGGCGCCACCTACAGTCACAACACGGTCTACGCCCGACACATGTGCAGCCGCTAACACCAACTCATTAACAAAACCGTCAGGGGTAGGTACAACCATAACGATCTCTTTTACGCCTGCTACCTTAGCTGGCAGTACATTCATCAACACAGAGGATGGATACGCCGCTTTACCACCCGGAACATAAACACCAACACGATCCAGTGGTGTAATTTGCTGACCGAGCACGGTGCCATCTTCTTCTGTATACTGCCAAGAAGTTTGCGCCTGACGCTGGTGATAGCGAGTAATACGCTCTTTCGCCTGTTCTAGTGCTTCTAACAATTGGGTGGGAATAGATTTGGCTGCCTGCTCAAGACGGTCATGCTCAATTACCAATTCAACACCAGCGACAACCTGGCGGCGGTCGAAGCGATTGGTGTATTCGATTAGAGCTGCGTCTTTATGCAAGCGTACTTGCTCAACAATCTCATCTACAGCAGATTGAACGCGCTGATCCGATACGCTTTCCCATGCCAAGAGCGCATCCAATTGCTCGGCAAAACCTTCGGTAGCCGCATCGAGACGTCTAATTTCCAGTTTCATATTACCCCCTTGCCTGAACCGCGGCATTTAACATATCGACGATTGGCTGAATTTGACCATATTTAGTTTTGTATGCAGCTTTGTTAACCACGAGACGAGTACTGATGTCTGCAATATGGTCACGAGGCTCAAGACCGTTCGCCTTGAGGGTGTTACCCGTATCAACGATATCTACGATCAAATCAGCCAATCCCATGATCGGCGCAAGCTCCATCGCCCCGTACAGCTTGATGATGTCGGCTTGAATGCCTTGCTCAGCAAAATAACGCTTTGCCGTATGCACAAATTTGGACGCCACTTTTAAGCGGCGATTTGGTAGGGGCTGCCCAACCACACCCGCCGTCATCAATCGACATTTTGAAATCTGCAGATCCAACAACTCGTACAAATTTTTAGTAGTGGCCTCCATTAACACGTCTTTACCAGAAACGCCAAGGTCAGCTACACCATGTTCGACGTAGGTTGGAACATCCGTGGCACGCAAGATCACTAGCTTAATATGATCGTGATTGGTATCAAAAATGAGTTTACGACTCTTGCTGATATCTTCCGCCGGTACAATGTTTGCGTCACGCAATAGCGGCAGCGTCTCTTCCAAAATTCGCCCCTTTGACAGGGCGATGGTTAATGTTTCAGCCATACTAATTAATTACCCTCGAAATCTTTGCACCCAGTGACCCTAGTTTTTCTTCGATACACTCGTACCCACGGTCGATGTGATAAATACGGTCGATTTTGGTATCTCCTTGGGCGACTAGAGCAGATAAAACTAGTGATGCTGATGCACGCAAGTCTGTTGCCATCACCGGCGCCCCTTTAAGAGAAGCCGCACCTTTAATAATGGCTGTATTACCAGTGACCTCAATGTCCGCACCCATACGCACCATTTCATTCACATGCATAAAACGGTTTTCGAAGATATTCTCAACGACTCGACCAACACCATCGGCCACTGCATTTAAAGCCATAAACTGAGCTTGCATATCAGTAGGGAAAGCAGGATATGGCGCCGTACTAATATTGACTGACTTGGGACGACGCCCTTTCATATCAAGCTCGATCCAGTTGTCACCAGTGGTAATAGTGGCACCGGCCTCTTCGAGTTTTGCAAGAACGGCTTCTAAGGCGCCAACGTCCGTATCTATTACTCGAACCTTACCACCAGTAATGGCACCAGCAACGAGAAAGGTACCCGTTTCTATACGATCAGGCATTACTGAATAAGTCGTGCCGCCAAGTTTAGCCACACCTTCAATAGTAATGGTGTCTGTGCCATGCCCAGTAATCTTCGCCCCCATTGCAATCAAGCATTCTGCAAGATCAACAACCTCAGGCTCTTTAGCAGCATTTTCAATAACAGTCTTGCCTTCAGCAAGCACAGCCGCCATGAGTAAGTTTTCTGTCCCTGTAACAGTCACTTTATCAAAAAAGATACGTGCGCCCTGAAGGCGACCGTCAACCGTGGCGATAATATTGCCGTTTTCGACGACGATATTAGCACCCATCGCTTCTAAACCGCGTAAATGCAGATCCACGGGGCGGCTACCAATGGCGCAGCCACCAGGCAAAGATACAATTGCCTTACCGAAATGGCTCACTAATGGTCCAAGCACTAGAATTGACGCCCGCATGGTTTTTACCAATTCGTAAGGTGCCTCACAATTGACCAATGTGGATACGTCTAATTCCACCCCCATCTTGTCATCAACTACAACACCACAACCCATAGAGCCCAATAACTCAAGCATGGTCGTTATATCATGCAAGTGCGGTAGGTTTTTGATGGTGATTTTTTCTTGGGTCAATAACGCAGCAGCGAGTATTGGAAGAGCGGCATTTTTAGCGCCCGATGCACGCACTACACCCTCAAGCGTATTGCCACCGGTAATCAGTAATTTATCCATAACAAAGTCTCGTGCAGGCGGTTACAGCTTAGCGAATTGATCTGGGGTATAGGTTTTCATGGTAACCGCGTGGATGGCACCGGAAGCAATGGCTTCCTGCAGATGGGAGTAAACGAGCTGTTGACGTTTTACGGTATTCAGAGCTTCAAATACAGGAGAAACGACTACCACTTGGAAGTTGCAACCTTCACCCTCAGCAAAAACTTGGCTCTGATCTATTTTTTGCTCTAACAATGCTTTTACTTCTGTCGCGTTCACTTCAGCTCCAAAACTATCATATCTTTAAAAAAGCCGATTTTACCTGACTTTCTTAACCTTGTGTCATCCGATTAATAAGTTAGTCAGAAATTTTCAGCACCGGATGTAAGCCATATAAGGCCACCATACGCTGGATAGAATCCGTGACACCAACCAAACTTACCGGGTGACCGGAAATTCTAGCCACCTCCAGCAGCAGCGACAAAATTGGGCTATTAACAACCGCCAAGCCAGACACGTCTAACGAACAAGGACTGTTCGGCGATACCTTCACCCTCACATCCTGCTTCACTGCCCGAAAACTTTCGGCAGTGAAACTTCCCGTCAACCGACAACAACTAGCATCACATGCAAAAGTTAGCATTATTGCCCCTGAGCCAATGAGGCTTCCCAGGCAGTGATCGCTTCATCGAGATCATTACGACTCTTTTGCACCATTAGACCAAATTGCTTACGAAAGGTAAGACCGAAGTTAATATTATTGATCACCACATTACTCAACCACCAACGCCCTTCAATCTGCTCCATCAGAAACGCCACGTTCACTGCAGCGCCCGCATCGGTATAAAACTCAGTGTCAACCCACACGGTATCATTCCGATTAGGACGAACTTCCGGTAGAACATTGATTTTACTCGGATCAAAATCCAACATAGAAGCACCGTAGGTTTTTAACAGGGTTTGCTCTGTGACCACCGCAAAACGCTCCCGCTGCTCATCCGTTGCTCGAAGGTAATATTTACCCATAACTTTTTTGGACAAATCCGCAAAATCAATTACCGGGGAAATCACCTCTCTCACCGCTTTGCGTAGAGCCACTTCATCCTGTTTCAATACTGCCTTCTTTTCGACAATTTCCGTTTTGAATGCATCAACGACAGCTACTACCGTATCGCGGGCGACAGAGTCATCAGCATTGGCATGCCAAACAAACCCCATTACACCGACCCAAGCCAACAAGAATCTCAGTAACATGACCTACTCCTCACTGGAATTAAACAAGAACTGCCCAATCAGATTTTCCAAAACTAGAGCCGATTGGGTATCAAAAATTTCATCGCCATCTTTCAGCACATCTGATTCGGCACCAATGGAAATACCTATGTATTTTTCACCCAAAAGACCGCTGGTCAAAATGGCTGCCGAGCTATCCACCGGAATGTTATTCACATCCGCATCTAGGCTCATGGTTACCTTACCCATAAAGTATTCCTTATCGAAGGTAATCGACTTCACTTCACCGATAGTCACCCCCGCTATGGTGACTTTAGCACGCTCAGTTAAACCACCGATATCGTCAAACCGAGCAATCAAAGTATAGCCCTGATCTTTTTTACTGAAAGCAAGTCCGCTAACTTGAATCGCCAAGTAAGCAAAGGCAGATAATCCGAGAATTACGAATATCCCTACTAGCAACTCCGTGTGCTTATTTCTCATATTAAAAATCTCCAAACATAGCTGCAGTTAAAATAAAGTCCAGTGCCAGTACCGCAAGAGAACCTTGTACAACCGTACGTGTTGTAGCTCGTCCGATACCTTCAGAGGTCGGAACGCACTCAAACCCCTGATAGACCGCGATCCAAGTAACAGCGATGGCGAAACAGATGGCTTTGACGATCCCGTTGAATACATCACGATCGAAATAAACCGACTGCTGCATCAGCGACCAAAATGAACCATCATGCACACCAAGCCAGTTTACCGCCACTAGCATGCCACCGAGGATCCCTGTCGCATTAAAGATAATACTCAGCATCGGCATACACATCATGCCTGCAAGTAAACGGGGAGCAATTACCCGACGCAGAGGATCAACTCCCATCATCTCGTAACTTGAAAGTTGCTCCGTGGTTTTCATCAGGCCAATTTCCGCAGTAAGGGCAGACCCTGCCCGACCCGCGAATAGTAACGCCGTCACCACTGGACCCAACTCACGCAGTAAAGTAAGCGCCAGCAATTGCCCTACCGCTTGCTCTGAACCATAACGAGATAAAATTGAATAGCCCTGAAGCGCTAATACCATGCCGATAAAGGTACCAGACACTATGATAATGATAAGAGACTGTACACCAACCGTATAAATCTGGCGGATCAATAGAGTGCAAGCTTCGTCCCAGCGTGTTGGCCAGCGGAACAAGGTTTGAAACAGGAAAACACTAGCTCGGCCAACCGACTCAATCCAGTCAAACAAGGTACCACCGGTATGTCGAAATGGCCTCATGACTTACCTCCTAGTAATTGGGAGCGGTAATCTGGGGCCGGAAAATGGAACGGCACCGCACCATCTACATGACCATTCAGAAACTGCACCACCTCTGGATGAGTTGAAGCGCGGATATCATCTGGCCCACCTTCAATCAAGACTTTACCACCCGCCAAAATACAAACATGATCAGCGATAGAGAGGGACTCTTCAACATCGTGTGAAACCAACACCGAAGTGATACCGGCCGATTGATTTAATTGCTTGATCAACGCCACCAAAACGCCCTTAGAAATTGGGTCTTGTCCGGCGAACGGCTCATCATACATGACTAGACTGGGGTCAAGGGCTGTAGCCCGGGCGAGTGCCACACGTCGCGCCATACCTCCGGATAACTCAGCAGGCATTAACTCCGCTGCGCCGCGAAGTCCAACACTCTCTAACTTCATTAGCACGATATCACGGATAGTTTCTTCATCGAATGCAGTATGCTCTTCCAGAGGGAACGCAACATTTTCGTAGACGCTCATATCACTAAAGAGCGCGCCACTCTGGAATAACATACCCATATTGGTACGCAGTTTGTAAAGCTCGGCACGGGATGCGCGATGAATATCGACCCCATCAACGATGACAGAGCCTGAATCGGGATATAGTTGAGCACCAATGATACGCAACAGAGTCGTCTTGCCAGTACCACTAGGCCCCATAATTGCGGTAACTTTCCCTCTTGGAATGGTCAAAGAGACGCCATCATAGATAGCCCTCTCTCCACGCCTAAAGACGAGATCCTTAATTGCTACAAACGCTTCTTCTTGAAGCACGGGTAACTCCTGCCTTTATAAAAATGATTTGGGATACTAGCACCCTACCCGAACAAATAAAACGCACTTAACGGATACGAACTTGAATTTTGTAGTCAAACCATCTTAAATGTGCGCCGTTCCTCGGCCCATGCCACTCATTCCTTTAGGTAATAGATACTATGTTATTGTTTTCCATCGCCTTAGTTTTAGGCCTTGTATTATTGGTTTGGAGCTCAGACCTCTTTATTGAAAACGCAGCTATCGTTGCAGAAAAGCTAAATGTCAGCCCGATCATTATTGGGGTCACCTTAGTAGCATTAGGCACCTCTGCACCAGAAATGGTTGTTTCCGCCGTCGCTGCAATTGATCAAGCCGCCGATATCGCCATTGGCAACGTTGTTGGCTCCAATATTGCTAACATCGCACTAGTATTTGGCGCGACACTGCTATTTGGCGCTATCCCGGTAAACGGTGGCTTAATCCGTAAAGAAATTCCGATTTTAATTAGTATCACCTTGCTCACCGGATACTGTTTCTTCGACGGCACCCTAGACTGGATCGACGGCACTATTTTGGTAACTGCGTTTGCAATTGCTTTAGTGCTACTTCTACGAGGCGCAAAAGACTTTGAGGCAGAATTGACTGAAGAGTTACCTCCCCAGGACAACGCGCCACTTTGGCAGACACTCGCGAAATCTTTACTGGGATTAATAGTACTTATTGGCAGTTCGAAATTATTGGTATGGGGAGCAACCGGTATTGCCTCGGCGCTAGGTGTCAGTGAATTAGTCATTGGTCTAACCATTGTCGCGATAGGCACTAGCCTGCCGGAATTAGCAGCATCTATTACCAGCGTACGTAAAGGTCACCACGATATCGCGATTGGCAATGTCATTGGCTCAAACATTTTTAACCTAGCGACTGTATTACCTATGCCTGCCTTCATCGCTCCCGGGGTACTACAAGCAAGTGTTGTGTCCCGTGACTACGGTTGGATGTTAGGTCTGACGGTCTTTATAGCACTAGTGTGTGTATTATTCGTTCGCTCCAATAAGCAACAGATTCCGCGCATTATCGCCCTTCCCTTGTTGGGGAGCTATGCTATCTATCTCTTTATTCTCGCCAGCTAAGGACAGCGTTTATGTTTAAAATCCAGAAAATCCCTCTTCTCCTGGGTGGCGGCGTACTGACTGTTGGCATCTTTTGGTTTGGCCTAACTCCGCCAGCTGATTTGCTCAGCAACCAGGCATTGGAAAGCACGCCAGATTACTTTCTGGAAGGCGTAACGGCGAATGAATTTGATGCGAATGGTATTAAACAGCGCACCATCGTATCGGAAAAATTGCTGCATTATGCTGATCGTGATATCACCCTATTAACCACTCCCGATATACAACAGTGGAGCCAAGACCGCTCGGTGTGGCACGCGAGTGCTGAAAATGGTGAAATAAAAGATGGGAGCAAGGATATACTATTAAAGGGAGCAGCAACGGTAGTACGACAACGGCAAGACGGTGGTACAATGACCCTCACAGCGGATGCGATTCATTATCTGGAGAACCAACAGATCTTAGTCAGCGAAGGTAATGCGTCCGTCATCTCAGCCGAGGGCTCCACCAAAGCAGATAAAATACAGTACGACCAAGCTAGCGAGCAGGCCCAATTAGAAGGAAACGTCACGGGGTATTATGAAAAACTCTAGTTTAATCATCACTCTAGCAACACTTTGTTTTTGTGGCTCAAGTTTCGCTCTTCCTAGCGATACCAGCCAACCGATTCAGATAGAGGCCGACAAGGCGTTTATGGATCAAAAAGCCGGAACCGCAATTTATGAAGGCTCAGTTTTGGTGCGTCAAGGTACCATAGAAATCGAAGCAGACTACTTGAAGATATTTAGTGACCCCACCTCTGGGGAGCTAAAGCGACTCGAAGCCAAAGGCACCCCCAGCAAGTTTCGGCAACAACTCGACGAAACCGGCGCCATGATCATCTCCGAGGGAGATGCTTTAGAGTACGATACGGTAGCATCTAAACTTGAGCTAAACGGTGACAGCTATTTAAAACGAGACCTAGATGAAATCGACGCCGAATACATTCTATACATGCTGAATGACGAAACCTTTCGCGCCGAGAACAGGGGGCAAGGACGTGTGAACATGACCTTGCAGCCTGCCAAGAATGAAGAGACGCCTTGATTATGGCGGTTTTAGAAGCAAAACACCTAGCTAAAAGCTACAAGAAACGTCAAGTCGTAAAGGACGTTTCTATCCGCGTCGAATCCGGACAAGCTGTGGGTTTACTTGGCCCTAATGGCGCCGGAAAAACCACTTGTTTCTACATGATTGTAGGCATGATCACCAATGATGCCGGCGGTATCTTTATTGATGATTTAGATGTTACTAAAGACGCCATGCATACACGGGCGCAGAAAGGCATTGGCTATTTGCCACAAGAAGCCTCCATCTTCCGTAAAATGTCGGTGGAAGACAACATTCTTGCTATTTTAGAAACTCGAAAGGAACTAAATAAAGCTCAACGCCATGAACGACTAGAGCAGTTACTAGAAGAGTTTCACGTTACTCACATCCGCACCAACTTAGGCATGGCCCTATCTGGCGGTGAGAGACGACGTGTTGAAATCGCTCGCGCTTTGGCTATGAACCCGAAATTTGTCTTGTTAGATGAACCTTTCGCGGGTGTCGATCCCATTTCTGTTGGGGATATCAAACAGATTATCCGTCATTTGCAACGAAGCGGTATTGGAGTACTGATCACCGACCACAACGTCAGAGAGACCTTGGACATTTGCGATAAAGCCTTTATTGTCGGGAACGGACATATTATTGCCTCCGGTAGTGCTGAAGAAGTGATATCGAATGAACAGGTTAAAAAAATCTATCTGGGCGATGACTTCCGTCTGTAACCACTTAAGTTCCTTGGCAAAAGGGAGTAGTATGCGGCACTCGCCATATTCAAACTATGAGACAAGAGTTGCGTTATGAAGCAGTCGTTGCAACTTAAATTAGGCCAACAACTTACAATGACCCCCCAGTTGCAGCAGGCGATTCGCTTACTGCAACTGTCGACGTTGGATCTACAGCAAGAAATTCATG
The DNA here is from genome assembly GCF_006385675.1 of Maribrevibacterium harenarium. GTDB lineage: Bacteria > Pseudomonadota > Gammaproteobacteria > Pseudomonadales > Marinomonadaceae > Marinomonas > Marinomonas harenarium. The sequence continues at coordinate 64,104 of NZ_VFRR01000012.1, forward strand.
ATTTTTTAGAATCTAATCCCCTGCTGGAACTTGATGATAACGAACAACTCATTACCGATACGTCATCGATAGAGCAAGACAAATCAAACAACGAAGAGAAGACAACCTCTTCGGAAGAGGATCGTGTCGATTCCGAATGGACCGACTCCATCCCGTCTGAATTAACTATCGATAGTAATTGGGACGATACTTTCCAAAATGCCGCTAGTGCTAGTGACAGCCCAAGCTACGATGGGGAATTTGATTTCGATAGTCGCAATTCCGCTACCGAAGACCTGCAAGACCATCTTATTTGGCAACTTAATTTAACACCGATGTCAGAGCGGGATCTTGAGATAGCCTACTCTATTGTGGAATGCGTTCAACCAGACGGCTATTTATCGATTACTCTGGATGAATTATTTGATGCTTTATCCGATACGTTAGATGACCTAGAAATGGATGAATTGGTCGCTGTACAACATCGATTGCAACGCTTTGACCCAGTTGGTTGTTGCTCTCAGGACTTACGCGAAAGTCTACTCATCCAGTTGGAAGCCTTCACGGAGCATCCCCTCTATCGCAGCACCGTGTTGGTGGTTGATCAGTACTTAGCATTGCTCGGTAGTCGAGATTATGCCCAGCTTTCGCGCAAAACCAAGCTAAAAGAGCAGGCTTTATCTGAGGTTATCACCCTAATACAACAGTTGAATCCGAGACCAGGCGCGGCTATTGATAGCGGCGATACAGATTACGTGATTCCAGATGTCACGGTGAAAAAGCGAAATGGTGTGTGGCAGGTAGAACTAAATAACGACGCCTTGCCCCCTGTAAAAATCAATGAAACCTATTCTGCGATGGTAGAAACCGCATCCTCGGAAGATGTTTCCTACATCAAGAATTCGCTGCAGGAAGCAAAATGGTTTATAAAAAGTTTGCAGAGCCGCAATGAGACCCTGCTTAAAGTAGCTAGCTGCATCGTTTCAAAACAGATTGAGTTTTTCGAGATTGGTGAAGAAGCCATGAAGCCCATGGTCTTGCATGATGTAGCCGAAGAAGTTGGCATGCATGAATCCACTATTTCTCGTGTCACGACACAAAAATACATGCACACTCCTCGGGGTATCTTTGAGCTAAAATACTTCTTCTCTAGTCATGTTAATACCGCCTCCGGTGGAGAGTGTTCCTCCACCGCAATTCGCGCCATGATTAAGAAATTAGTTGCCGAAGAGCCAGCGAAAAAGCCCCTTAGTGACAACAAATTAGCCAGTATTTTGGCAGATCAAGGCATCCAAGTAGCACGACGCACTGTTGCCAAGTATCGCGAAGCAATGAATATCCCCCCTTCGAACGAGCGTAAACGACTGATTTAAGGCAACATCGATGGCCATAAAAGATTTAGTAAAACCCGAGTTAGTATTTGCCAAACAAGCGCTTTCTAGTAAGAAGCGCGTACTTGAATTTATCGCCCAAGCGGTAGGCGACCGCCTGCATTGTGAAGCTGATGAGGTGTATGATGCCCTACTGAGCCGAGAGAAGCTTGGTAGTACCGGTGTTGGTAACGGTATTGGTATTCCCCATTGTCGACTGGACAAGGCCCATCAAGCCACGATGGTAGTTATTTCACTAGCGGATACGATAGACTTCGATTCTATCGATAGAAAACCTGTAGACTTGATTTTCGCGTTAATCGTGCCGCCCGAGCAGTGTGACAGCCATTTACAAACCTTGGCTGCTATCGCCGAATTAGCTCAATCTACTGATAAACTATCGCAGTTACGTGCAGCAGGTGATAATGCTGCTCTCTTGGCCCGTTTTCAAAGCAGCCTGTAGGATACTGAATATGCTCGAACAATCCGTAGAAATCATTAATAAACTGGGCTTACATGCAAGGGCTGCCGGCAAATTAGTAGAAACAACTAGCCGTTTTTCCAGCGATATCACCATTGATAAAGATGGGCGCAATGTGGATGGCAAAAGCATTATGGCAATGATGATGCTAGCTGCCGCCAAGGGTACGATTATTACAGTGAAAGTTAACGGCGATGACGAAGTCGAGGCGATGGAAGCCGTTATCGCCCTTATCAATAATCGGTTTGGCGAAGCCGAATAGCGTCACTGGTTAAGCTATCATGAGCGAACAGACGACCCTTGATCATTTACAGGCCGTTTCAGAGTCCCTCGAATCAGGGGCCACTGCTCGTGTACGCTATTTGCTTAATGGCGCACTACCAGTACAGGATGTTGCCCGCCTACTAGAGTCCTCTCCACCAAAAGAAAGGAAGCTCCTGTGGGAATTGATCGACGATAAAAACGAAGGGGAAGTGCTCCAGTACTTGCCGGAAGAAATCGGTATCCAATTCATGAAAACCATGGATACCGAACGGCTACTCGCCGCCTCTGAGCGCTTTGACAACGACGACCTTGCAGACATTCTGCAACAGCTGCCCGAGACGCTAGTAAAAGAAGTCTTGGCGTCGATGACAGCACAGAATCGTGCCCGCATGGAAGCCTTGTTAAGCTACTCCGACGATACAGCGGGCGGCTTAATGAACACGGACACCATTACTATCCGTCCCAATATCACAGTCGACATTGTGTTCCGTTTCCTACGGCGCCACACCCAACTCCCCGATATGACCGACAATCTTTTAGTCGTGAGCCGTTCCGATCGTTTCCTGGGAACACTTCCACTTACTAAGCTCTTGGTAGCCGATCCAAGTGATACGGTGCGAGATATTATGGTCACTGACTGCCCCTACATTACGGCTAACCAACCGGTTTCTGAGGTGGCTTCCCTGTTTGAGAAGATGGACCTAGTATCGGCCCCGGTTATCGATGCAGAAAGCAAAAAACTATTGGGGCGTATCACGATCGACGACGTGGTAGATGTCATTCGGGATGAGGCTGAGCACTCGATGCTTTCTATGGCCGGCCTTGACGATGATGAAGATACCTTCGCTCCGATTATGCAGACAACTAAACGGCGTGCTGTGTGGCTTGGTATCAACCTCATCACTGCTTTTATTGCTTCCTACGTGATCGGCTTGTTCCAAAACACCCTTGACCAGGTGGTGGCTCTCGCCATTCTAATGCCAATTGTTGCAAGCATGGGTGGTATCGCTGGCTCTCAAGTGCTTACCCTTGTCATCCGCGGTATTGCCTTAAATCAGATAGGTGCAGCTAATACCAGTTGGTTATTGAATAGAGAATTGGTCGTTGGGCTGTTAAATGGCCTGCTTTGGGCTACGGTTATTGCCGCCTTAACCGCGTTTTGGTTTGACAGTCTCGAAATAGCCTATATCATTGCGGGCGCAATTGTGATCAATCTGATCTTTGCCGCTTTAACCGGCACGTTACTACCGATATTGCTCAAGCGGCTTGGCATCGACCCGGCACTGGCCGGTAGTGTTATTCTAACCACAGTAACCGATGTGATTGGCTTTTTGTCATTCCTGGGGTTAGCCACAATTTTCCTACTGTAAGACTATGACCGAAGAATTCGAACACTACGACGATACCCCAGAAGAACTACTCAAGAGTAAGACTCGCGTTAAACGCGAGATGGAAGCGCTGCAAGATCTCGGCGAAAAACTAACGAAGCTTTCCAAAGCACAACGTCAAAAAATCCCTATGTCCGATACCCTAAGGGATGCACTGGTCGAAGCTGATCGCATTAAACAATGGGGTGCGAAGCGACGCCATCTACAATACATAGGCAAGGTAATGCGTAATGAAGATGCTGAAGCCATTCAGGAAAAGCTGGATCTATTCGACACTACTTCTGCATTACACAATAAACGCTTTCATCAACTTGAGCATACCCGCGATGCCCTTATCGGTGAAAACGGAAATGATGTTATGGCCCAGTATATTAATGACAATCCCGACATTGATATCCAAGCCTTACGCCAAGCTATTCGCTCGGCACAGCAAGAAGCTAACAAGGAAGGCGCTGGCACTGCTGCCCGCAAGAAACTGTTCAAGTTACTAAGGGAACATCAAGACCGCAAGTTGGGGTTGGATATCTAAGTTCTCATTTGATGCGTCGATGCTGCAGCACCGGCATAGCCTGTCGGGTTTGCTGCAGCATTGATAAATCTAAATCCGCAATAAGCACTGACTCATCCTCCCCTAACGCCGCTACCACATCGCCCCAAGGATTCACTAGCATCGAATGGCCGTAAGTCTGGCGCGTCTCAGAATGCCAACCGCATTGGTCTATCCCCAGCAGATAACATTGGTTTTCGATTGCTCTAGCTTGTAGCAACACCTGCCAGTGGGCTGCACCAGTTTTATAAGTGAAAGCTGAAGGCACTAGGATTAGCTCTGCACCCGCCATGGCAAGTTCTCGATAAAACTCTGGGAAGCGGATGTCATAGCAAATAGAAAGACCCACCTTAATACCGTCAACGGCAAAGATTGGTACAAAGATTTGCCCAGGTTCAATAATCTTTGATTCCTGATAAGTTCCCTTTTGATCCGCTACGGTTACGTCGAACAGGTGAATCTTATCATAGCGGGCGACCAGCTCGCCCTGGGGGGAAAACACTAGACAGGACTGACGCACTCGCCCCTGATCCACAGTGGAGCCATCTTCCCGGCTGATCATAGGATAAGCTCCTACCACCAAATAGATCGCTAAATCGGCTGCCAACTGCGCCAACTCTTGCAACACCAACTGAGACTCGTTTGACTCGGCAAATTGTCGCAACGCAGGTCCGTCAAACAACAAGGCATTTTCTGGCAAGACAACAAGCCGTGCACCGCTATCTACGGCATTTCGCACCTGCTGCTTTACCTTTATCAAGTTGGCACGCCAATCCGCGGTGGACGTCATTTGCACGGCTGCGATACGCATAGGGGTCAAGTTCCTATTATCGAATTAACGTTGAACTGGCTTGTATTTAACCGGCTCAACATTCGGGTTATCAAAGGGGCCGTCAATTTGGTATTGAATACTGGTTACCTTCGATATCTGATCACCGATCAATTTATCAGTAATAAATAACAAACCCGCTATCTGAGGTGTCGCTAACAGCAACCCTGCAATTGGCAAAGAACTACTGATCGGTACTGTCGCGGTAAGACGCTCATCCAATACCTCATTCACCAAATCCGCCTTACCGAATAGGCTCACCTCAGCAGTTGGCGACGATACCAATACAGGTTCAGTGGTTAATAGCTGACCATTTTCGATATTTAACAGACCAGTAAAATCATCGAAAGGCATGCCTGGCTCATACAAGTCTTTAAAATTAAATGCTAGACGTTTAGTGAGGGCGTTGATATTGAAAATCCCCAAAACTCTCAAGAAAGGCGGCAACTTATCAACTTGGTTGAAGTTACCGTTCTCGACTGCAAAAGCAATGCGCCCATCTAAAGTGTCGCGGTCAAAATCAAACACATGACTTTGCCAACTGAGCACCACATCCAATTCATAGTTCTGCGAGGAAATAAATGGCACTGGGGAGAACTTACTGGTTAGCTCCTTTGCATCTTTACCCGATACTTTAACCACTAGCTCAACATTGGGAGAACTACCGCCTTGCCAGAATAGAGAGCCAGAGAAGTTACCCGACTTTAGCGAAGTGGTAATAGGATTAATAACCACGCTGTCATTCTGTTTCGTAATGGTTGCCTGCCAATCGCCATAAGGCTGGTCATCAATAAACATATTGTCAATGCGAATGTAGGCAGATGGCAGGCTCTCTACCGAGATAGGGGATTCATTACTATCATCGACTTTGTCTTCGCTGCTCGAAGTACGCCAATTTAAGTACCCCACATGCAACAGGGGCAAACCGTCTTTGCGCCCCAACTTGGCGTTAATCTCGTCAGAAGAAAGACTAAGATCCGTTCCAGTGGCTCGGTCAAACGCCAATTTAGCATTGTGGAGGGTATTGCTATCATTGAGAACCACTTCATCAACAAGGATATTGGCACTGCGCAACCAACTCGGCGCGCTTAACTCAAGAGTGCTAGGGCTTTCCCTATCGGCAAAGGATTGAATAAGCTCCATCCAATCACGTAGATCAGTAGATTTTGCCTGCCCAGAAAGCGCCATTCCCTCCGGAAAGGATTGACTGTCAATGTCTAATGGCTGCCCTATTGCTATATCAACACTGGCCGCTTGCCCATCAATAAATAAACTACGGCTGTGTATCTGGTCGTCAATATCCGCAGAGATAAGCGCTTGATTTTCAAACACACGTACGTCAATTTTAGCTTGCGCGGCTTCGCCATTAGCCTTAGCCAATGGTGCCGGTAGCTTCATCTCGCTGTCGGTAAGATCCGCCGCTAACGCAATATCCACTTGCCCTAGTTGGGATTGATTGATAGCAACAGTACCGTCGTAGGCCAACCTTCCCGCAAGCTTACCAGCAACGCCATCACCAAGCTGACGCCATAGGGCAATATCGCGGCCGGATGCGGTACCTGATAACCCTAATTGCACCACAAAGCGATCATCTACCGTCCTAGAACTAAGCTCCGCTCGACTGGTGCCACCTAAAGTCTCGACCTCAAACCAACTGCCGGTTAAACCTTCATTTGATCGGTAAAGTAGCTTGCCCTTATCAATCTGCAGCGCAAGTTGCAAATCTTCCATGTACATAGCGTTATCAGCAAACTCAATATCCAAATTCACTTTAGGCTCGTTTTCGCCAGCCACCAAAGGGATAGCGACGGCGTACTTACCAACCGCAGCACCTAATACCGTCCAACGTGCAAAGGGGCTTAACACACTATCGCCAAGGGGCGTGCTACGAAGTGCATTTAATATGGTCGGCACATCATCTTCCACTTGTCCCGCCAAGGTTAGCCAGTTTGCCTGCCCATGGGATATAGGAACGGTGATATTGAGGTCTTTCACAGCCAACCCTTCAAGATCACCCTTACTTACTAAGACATTCACACCGCTACGGTCGTAGACAAATCGAGCCGTCACATCAGTGGCTGCCGGCCAGCTCGGGTCAAAACTTACGGCTTCAGTTTGGGCGCTAAGGTCGATCCTAACTTGCGTAGCACCATTGCTTAAATTGGTGTGAACGAGCACGTCAGTACTATCAACTTGACCACCTTGAAACGCATTTTGCAACCAATCAGTAAGATTCTGGGATAAGGCTCGCGGTGGGATGTAGTCGAGTCGGTCGTCGATCGGAATATTGACGGCATTTAAATTAAGATCCAGCCAATCCTCACCATCTTCCACCACCTCTAAGCGAAAACCGCCACGAATATCCGCGCCATTGCGGATAACATGCAGCTTTTTGCCAGAGACGATAAAAGCATCCTGTTGACGTCGCCACTCCACATGACCTGATAACCGCTGTGTCTGCCAAACTTGATCATAAACCGTCGGGAAGCCAAGGGTGCTATCTTGGGCTACAAACTCTATCGAGCCACCTTGATCGCTCAAGGAAAACACCCCATTCACACCAGAAGCGAGTGGAATCCCATTATTTCCCTTCACTGCCGCACCAATTAGATTACTACGATATTGGTAGCTAACCTGATCCGCGAGCCGTAATGTCAAACTACCATTAGCAGCCACGCCACTCGGATCAAGCCCGCTAAGCAGACCATGTACACGCCACTCCTCTTCCAAAAAATTAAGTGCAAGACGATTAGCGAATTGAGCATCTAACCGGTCAAACGCCATTTCCATGCGCTGATCGGAACCATACCAAGCAAACTCCATGTTTGTTGTGGGTAGAGCTTGGTTATTCAATCGCCATTGAATTTGCGATAGAGCACCTCGCACATTGCCTTGATCAAGTCGCGCATTCAGCAAGGCTGGCAAGTGGAATTGATCTCCACTGACACTTTTCAATGTCAATGTGTCTAGTTGAGATTTGACCGTCGTTACGCCATTCTCACTCAAATGCAGCCAAACCTGGCCACCAACATCAAGGGATTGCCAGCGCCGCAAGGGACCGTCACCGTTAAATAAAGTGGCTAATTCCACATGTTGTTCTGGTAACTTAGCGAACAAGGTGAATTGCTTACCTGGGAGCAAAGAGTCCGTCTTGCTGGAATGACCGCGCAGCACTAGCGGTGCAGTTTGTTCGTTGAGATAAACATCTGCCGCTAGGTAGCTGCCATCCGTTTGTTGCGCTGCACGAATCGAGGGAATCATCACTTGGTGACGACCAAAACGCTGGCTCGTGAAGCTCAAAGCGACATCACTGATGCGCACGTCACGCTGATCGGAAATGTAATTTAGAACACGTCTAACGGCAATATTGGGATCTGATTGGGACTGAGTTTCTGGCGGCATTCCCTGTAGGCTAATATGACCGTCTTGTTCTGCCAACTTGATCGTTGGGCCAGATAAGGAAACGCTAGTGAATTGAGGCGCAAATTTAAGCAAAGATTGCACTAAATCTAACGCCACCTCCCCTTGATCCAATTGAATAACCGGCTCTTGCTGGGGCAACGCTAGTGCAACTTTTTCTGCCTGCAGCACAAGCGTCAAACCGTCTAATCTTGCGTTGAGTTTGGCGACGCTGGCATCCATTCCAGTAATTTGCGAAATATTCTTTTCAATCTGTGGCCGGTATTCATCCACCAGAGGAAATAAAGTGTCAGAAAAAACAACACCCAGTGCGAACAGCGCCATTAGGGTTGTTACACCCCAAAATATCGTCCTGACTAAAACGCTAAACAGCCACACCATGAGACTTCCTCCAAGGTAGCCTGAAAATAATTACCGCAACACTACGTCGTATTGATCTTGAGTGTAAACAGGATCTACCTGAAAACGAATGGTTTTGCCGATAAAGGCTTCCAATTCGGCAACCGATGCACTTTCTTCATCCAATAAACGATCAACCACTGATGTCGAAGCCAGTACTGTGTAAGTAGCAGAGTTATAGGCACGATCTGCCCGTAAGATTTCACGAAAGATTTCATAACAAACCGTTTCGGGCGTTTTGACAATACCACTGCCACGACAAGACTTGCACGGTTCGCATAATACCTGCCCAAGACTCTCCCGGGTACGCTTGCGGGTCATCTCTACCAAACCCAGCTCAGAAACTCCGGTAATCTTAGTTTTCGCATGGTCTGTTTCCAGTACCTTTTCTAACATACGTAAAACTTGGCGTTTGTGCTCTTCATCTTCCATATCGATAAAATCGATGATGATGATGCCACCTAAGTTACGCAACCGTAGCTGTCTACCAATAGCGGTCGCGGCTTCTAAGTTGGTTTTATATATGGTTTCTTCTAGGTTGCGACTACCGACAAATGCCCCGGTATTAACATCAATGGTGGTCATCGATTCGGTTTGCTCCACGAGTAGATAGCCACCGGACTTGAGCTGAACTTTACGATCCAACGCCCGTTGAATTTCGTCCTCAACACTATATAGGTCAAAAATTGGACGCTCACCGGGATAATACTCAATGCGATCCAAAAGGTCTGGAATAAAGTCCTCGGCGAAACCTCTCAATTTGGCGTAGTTTTCACGAGAATCAATGCGGATTTTTTCCGTATTTAAGGAAACTAAATCGCGCATGGTACGCAAATGCAGCGGTAAGTCCTCGTAGATAATGGAAGGCGCCTTGGCATTAGTAATGCGTTTTTTGACCGACTGCCATAGGCGGGTCAAGAAATTAATGTCGGCTAAAATCTCTGTCTCGCCGGCACGTTCCGCCGCAGTGCGCAAAATATAACCACTGGTCTCATCCCTGTCTTCTAGTGCCTTGGAAACCACACCTTTGAGTCGCTCACGCTCTTCTTCGTCCTCGATACGCTGACTCACTCCCACATGGGATTGGTCCGGCATGTAGACTAGATAGCGAGAAGGGATAGACAAGTGAGTAGTGAGACGCGCACCTTTGGTGCTTATTGGGTCTTTGGTAACTTGCACCACTAAGGATTGCCCTTCGCGTAGATAGTCACCAATTTGATCGCTGGCGTTGACCGCATCGCGATCCGCCACTTCGGACACATGAATGAACGCGGCACGTTCAAGACCAATATCGACAAATGCCGCTTGCATACCTGGCAAAACACGCACCACTTTCCCTTGGTAGATGTTGCCGACAATACCTTTACGACTAGAGCGCTCGATATACACTTCCTGCAGCACGCCATTTTCCACTAGCGCGACACGCACTTCCATGGGCGTTACGTTGATTAGAACATCTTCACTCACAAATCTTCTCCCTTAACGCCGCAACGCCAAATTCAGATAGGTAGCGCGCTGTCTCAAAAGTAGGTAGACCAACTACCGCAGAAAACGAACCGCTGATATGACTAACAAATACACTTCCCAAACCTTGAATAGCATAACTGCCCGCTTTATCTTGGGGCTCCCCCGAACGCCAGTATTGCTCGATTTCTAAATCTGAAATAGGACGCATGGTGACAGTAGAAACCACATTTTTGGTCACGATTCGGCTTCCGTCCACGTTCCTCACACATAGGGAAGTCATGACTTGATGCTGGGTATCTGACAGTAGCCGCAACATGCGCTTAGCATCCGATAAACTCTCTGGCTTACCTAAGATGGCATTATCTTTTACCACACTAGTGTCGGAGGCAATAATAATATCGGCAGGCTGAAATCGCCCAGTTTCAGCAATCGCGGCTGCTTTTTCTGCTGCCATACGCAGCACATAATCTTCTGGTGTTTCACCAGCATGGGGAGTTTCATCAATATCAGCTGGCCTTACTTCAAACTCATTGACCAATAACGATAGTAAGTCCTTGCGGCGCGGAGACGCCGACGCGAGGATAATCATGAATACTCCTAACTAATTGAATACAGTCTGCGCACACTACGCAAAATGACAAAACACCAAGGCCACAACAGACCAGTAATTACTGCCGGCATAAAGATCATTAACGTTGGCTCGGCAACACCTAAATAATGGTCGATCCAAAAGCCCACTAACTGGTTGACACTGACCAGCAGAAATACAAATACTCCTTGCTGCCAACGTAAATACATCCGCAACCGTTTATAGAGTACCGCACAAACGTAAGCAATTAGCACGTAAGTTAATGAATGCTGCCCGAGCACACTCCCCTGCAATAGGTCAACCAACAAGCCTAGCACCCAAGCCGCGCCAATACCTACCTTAAACGGCAACGCAATAATCCAGTAGAGCAACACCAATAACGCCCACTCCGGACGATACCAGACAAACTGCTCAGGGATAGGCATTGCCTCTAACATCAAAGCAACAATAAAAGTCAGCAAAAAGATAAAACCGGACTTCATTCTTTAGACTCCGCTTGTCGGTCAATCAACATCACATGCCGACTACGTGCCAGTTGCGCCAATGGTACGACCACAACATCTGCATAAGGTTTACCGGGAACGTGAGTTACAGACTTAACAACACCCACTGGGTAGCCTTGAGGAAAGCGTTTATCCAAACCACTGGTATTGAGAATGTCACCTTTTTTGATATCGGTAGTATGGGGGACGCTCATTAACTCTAGGCGTTTAAGATCGCCCGTACCACGCAAAATGCTGCGAAAACCAGTACGCGCTAGCTGCACTGGGACAAAGTGACTCGCATCGGCAATCAGTAACACGCGGCTACTGTAGGCTGCGGTTTCCACTACTTGGCCAAGAACGCCGGTCGCTCCTAACACCGCTTGTCCAACATAAGCTCCGTTGGAGAAACCTTTGTCAATCAAGATCTTATGGCTGTAAGCATTTTGGTCATAACCAATTACCTCGGCCATAACGACCTTCTCATCAACCCGTTGAGAGGCGTCCAATAATTCCCGCAAGCGCACGTTCTCTGCCTTGAGTGAATTAAGTCGTTGTAGTTGACTTTGCAACACCAAAATCTCGGCATTCAGCGCTTGATTTTGCGCCACAAGATCTTCACGGCTTTCTAAGTGCTCCCCTGTCCAAACAACGATTTTTCGCGGTGTAGTAACTAGCAACTGAATTGGGGTTACCAACCAAGAGAGATAGGGGCGCACCGGTGCAAAGACTTTGGTACGCACATCTAATAGGATAATCAATACGGACAAGGCAACCAGCAACACAAACTTGGCGCTGGATACCTTACCAGGGTAGAAGAACTTGCTAATGGGGCTACCCTACTTACAGTTAGTCGTGATCGGCCGAAAACAACTCGGAGGCATGCTTATCCATCATTTCCAGAGCCATACCACCACCGCGGGCAACGCAAGTTAGCGGGTCATCAGCAATGATAACGGGCAAGCCAGTCTCTTCACTGATCAAGCGATCAATCTCACGTAACAAGGCACCACCGCCGGTCAATACCAAACCAGTTTCACCGATATCCGCCGCCAATTCCGGAGGAGATTGCTCCAACACGCCTTTAACTGCTTGAACAATCTGAGCTAACGGCTCTTGTAAGGCTTCAAGAATTTCTGAACTACGTAAAGTAAACAGACGTGGAATACCCTCAGCCAAATTACGACCACGCACATCAATCTGTAGTTCTTCGCCGGTATGGTAAGCAATACCGATTTCAGTTTTGATTTTTTCTGCGGTGGCATCACCAATTAGGCTACCGTATTGACGACGCACGTAAGTAGTAATGGCTTCATCAAAACGGTCGCCACCGACACGGATAGATTCTGACGTCACGATACCGTTCAACGAGATAATAGCGATTTCCGTGGTACCACCACCGATATCGATAACCATAGAACCTGAGGCTTCAGCCACTGGCAAACCAGCACCAATCGCTGCTGCCATCGGCTCTTCAATAATGAATACTTCCCGAGCACCGGCCCCTTGGGCAGACTCTTTAATAGCGCGTCGTTCTACTTGTGTGGATTTACAAGGCACACAGACCAAAACACGAGGGCTTGGCTTGAGCAGGCTGTTTTCATGCACCTTAGAAATGAAGTACTGCAACATCTTCTCGGTGACGTTGAAGTCTGCGATCACACCGTCTTTCATCGGGCGAATTGCAGTGATATTACCAGGCGTACGACCGAGCATGCGCTTAGCATCGACACCCACCGCTGCAACCGTCTTTTGGTTGCCGTTGTGACGAATCGCCACCACTGAAGGCTCGTCCAAAACGATGCCGCGGTCGCGAACGTAAATGAGGGTATTGGCTGTCCCTAGGTCGATAGACAAGTCGCTCGAGAACATTCCCCTGATTTTCTTAAACATGAATTTCTACACCCTGAAAGAAACGATACGAAAGTAAGCGAAAAATGTAACAATCCACTTGGCTTAGGGCAAGCTGATTAGCCAGTATTATGCCATTAACTTGCCCCTATTTCGTTGTTTATTCGATTTTTTTCGACCGTTTGCCGGCGTTACGACAAATTCCCGCCTGACGCTTCCTACCCCGTGCCAATAAAGCTACAATCACCCCCATTTTTGAAAACCAAACAATTGGGTGAAACATGTCAATCGATAAACAAGATGTGCAAAAGATTGCACACCTCGCTCGCTTGGGGCTCAGCGATCAGGATGCCGAGCAATATCACCATGCCATTTCTAGTGTGCTTGATCTTGTCGAACAAATGCAAAGTGTCAATACGGATGGCATTGAGCCGCTATCAAATCCACATGAAGCAACCCAACGCTTGCGTGAAGATATTGTAACCGAGAGCGACCGTCGGGAAGCCTTCCTAAAGAATGCGCCACAGACTGAAGCTGGCTTGTTCCTCGTACCTAAAGTAATTGATTAAGGAAGCGACATGACCACGCAAAGCATTGCTGAGCTTAGCCAACAGCTCGCCAACAAAGAAGTGTCCAGCGTTGAACTGACAAAAGACTACTTAGCCCGCATTAAACAACATGACGGCGCTCTTAATAGTTACATCACAGTGACGGAAGAAATAGCATTAGCCCAAGCCGAGTATGCAGACAAGCTGATTCAGCAGGGTAATACCTCTCCGCTTACCGGCATCCCTGTTGCCCACAAGGACTTGTTCTGTACCGACGGTGTACTGACGACCTGTGCTTCAAAAATGCTGCATAATTTCGTACCGCCATACGAATCCACAGTGACCCAACGCATCAAGTCTGCGGGGGCTGTTATGCTTGGCAAAACCAACATGGACGAATTTGCCATGGGGTCATCCAACGAAAACAGCCATTTTGGAGCGGTGAAAAACCCATGGGATCTAACCAAAGTCCCTGGCGGATCTTCCGGCGGTAGTGCTGCGGCAGTAGCAGCCAATCTATGTGTTGCAGCGACAGGCACAGACACGGGGGGCTCTATACGTCAACCAGCCTCCTTCTGTGGCATCACTGGTTTAAAACCAACTTACGGTCGCGTTTCACGATTCGGAATGATTGCTTATGCTTCCAGCCTTGACCAAGCTGGTCCAATGGCTCGCTCTGCCCAAGACTGCGCTTACTTGCTACAAGCCATTGCAGGTTTCGATCATAATGATTCTACCTGCTCCGAAGTAGCCACCGAGGACTATCTTGCTGGACTCGACCAACCACTAAACGGCTTACGCATCGGCCTACCTAAAGAGTACTTTGGCGAAGGTCTACAAGAAGGCGTTGCCGTCGCAATTCAAAACGCGGTGAAAGAGTTTGAAAAGCTTGGCGCAACTGTGGTGGATATTTCGCTGCCTAACTTGCAGCTTAGCATCCCGTCCTACTACGTGATCGCTCCGTCTGAAGCGTCTTCAAACCTATCTCGCTTTGACGGTGTGCGTTACGGCTACCGCTGCGAAGATCCTAAAGACTTGATGGATATGTACAAACGCAGCCGTGCAGAAGGCTTCGGCAAAGAAGTACAGAAACGAATCATGGTGGGAACTTATGCTCTCTCTGAGGGTTACTACGACGCTTACTACTTGAAAGCCCAGCGTATTCGCCGCCTTATCAAAGAAGATTTCGTCAATGCTCTGAAACAAGTGGATGTCATTATGGGGCCGGTTGCACCGACCACTGCTTTTGGTCTTGGCGCCAAAACCGATGATCCGGTTGCCATGTACTTAGAGGATATTTACACCCTTTCTGTGAACTTGGCGGGTATTCCGGCTATGTCTATCCCTGTTGGCTTTGCGGATAACATGCCAGTTGGCTTGCAAATCATGGGCAATTACTTTGCCGAAGCTAAGCTTTTAAACGTGGCCCATCAGTACCAATTGGCCACAGATTGGCACCAGCAAACCCCGAACCTGGCAGAAGGAGCATAATGATGAATTGGGAAGTTGTGATTGGTCTTGAGATTCACGCTCAGCTATCGACCAAATCAAAATTATTTTCTGGCGCTGCCACCAGTTTCGGCGCGGAGCCAAATACCAATACCACTTTAGTGGATTTGGGCATGCCTGGAGCACTGCCAGTATTCAACAAAGAAGCCCTACGCATGGCGGTAATGTTTGGTCATGCGGTAAATGCAGAAATCGGCATGAAGTCCGTATTTGCCCGCAAAAACTATTTTTACCCTGACTTACCCAAAGGCTACCAGACTAGCCAAATGGACGATCCTATTGTTGGTAAGGGCTATCTAGATATTCCGATGGAAGATGGCAGCGTTAAGCGCGTGGGCATTACTCGCGCTCACCTAGAAGAAGACGCTGGCAAGTCACTACATGAAGACTTCCATGGCATGACAGGCATTGACTTAAACCGGTCCAGCACGCCTCTGCTGGAAATCGTTTCCGAGCCAGACATTCGTTCTGCTAAAGAGGCTGTCGCCTATGTAAAGATGATTCACTCCATTGTCACTTACTTAGGCATTTGTGATGGCAACATGGCGGAAGGCTCCATGCGCTGTGACGTTAACTTGTCATTACGCCCGAAAGGTCAGCAAGAGTTCGGCACCCGCACCGAGATTAAGAACGTAAACTCCTTCCGTTTTATTGAAAAAGCGATTTTGTGCGAAATTGAGCGCCAAGCCGATATCCTCGAAGATGGCGGCAAAATTGTACAAGAGACACGTCTTTACGATCCCGACAAAGACGAAACTCGTAGCATGCGTACCAAGGAAGATGCTAATGACTACCGCTACTTCCCATGCCCAGATTTGCTACCGGTGGTGATTGATCAGGAATATGTAGACGCCATCAAAGCCAGCTTACCTGAACTACCCAGTCAAAAAGCGGCTCGCTTCCAAGAAGCCTATCAGCTAAGCGAGTATGATGCTGGAGTTTTGTCTGCCTCACGCGCCATGGCCGACTACTTCGAAACCGTTGCCGCCACCTGCAACAACGCCAAAGTATCTGCTAACTGGGTAATGGGGGAACTGAGCAAGCTATTGAATCAGTCCAACCTAGATATTACGGACAGTCCTGTTTCGGCAACCGCTTTGGGCGAACTATTAGTTCGTATCGAAGATAACACCATCAATGGCAAAACCGCGAAAAGCGTATTACAGGCGATGTGGGACGGTGAAGGCAGTGCCGATGAAATTATCAGCGCCAAGGGGCTGAAGCAGGTTACCGACACGGGTGCGATTGAAACCATGATTCAAGGCATCATCGACGCCAATGCCGCCCAAGTGGAGCAATATCGCGCCGCTGACGAAGACAAGCGTAAGAAGATGATTGGCTTCTTTATGGGGCAAGTAATGAAAGCCTCCCAAGGCAAAGCCAACCCAGGTGTAGTGACTCCAATTTTAACCAAATTACTTAATGGCTAAATTAGCCTGTCAAAAAAGGTGCTCTGATGGGCACCTTTTTTGCCTAACGAGCACTACAATTATTTGTTGAGTTACAGGATAGATTAACACTGTGCAATGTCGTCCAGAATGCGGGGCTTGCTGTATTGCCCCTTCTATCAGCTCACCGATTCCCGGCATGCCAAATGGCAAGCCCGCCGGTGTACCTTGCCTCCATCTGGATGAGCACAAACGCTGCCTAATATTTACCGATCCGCGCCGGCCTAAGGTTTGTGCGGATTTTCAACCGATGGAATACATTTGTGGCAATTCCGCATCAGAAGCTATGCTGATTATCTCTGATCTGGAAAAAGACACCGCTATGTCAGTATCAAACAAGGAGATTCAATGAAGTTCCCAGCGAAATCGTTTGCCCTCACTCTGGCAGTTGCCGCAGTACTGAGTGGCTGTTCATCAGCCCCTAAAAACCCTACTGCGATTACCTTTAGTGTAGAACCGCCCAGTGAGAAGCAAATAGAGCAAAGCGTTCGTGACCAAGTTGCCTTGATGCTGGAGGCTTTTACACCGATTGCCGGTCAGGCCTTACCCAACAACAGCGTCTTGGAAGCCTACGAATTCCGCGATTTTGAGCCACTGTGGATTCAAGATAAAACACTGAATATGTCCATCTACAAACTGGTAGATATTTTGGAAGATGCCAACCAACATGGCCTCAATCCAATTCATTACCATGTGGATGTACTCAAAGAATATCTCGATAATCCGACACCTACATCCCAAGACCTAGCAGAGCTCGACGTAATCGCTACCATTGCTTTGTCCTCCTATGCCCATGACTTAAGTATCGGTCGTTACGAGCCACAACTTATCGACCCTAACTGGCAATTGGACGCTCCCAGTAATACTTGGCGCGACCTACTCTTCCTCAAGAACGCCACGGATATGGTTAACTACTTACCTACCTTGGCACCGAGCCACCCCCACTACCAAGTACTGCAAAAATGGTTGGTGTACTACCAAGAGTTGAGCGCTAAAGAAAACGATATTCAGATCGATGTCGGTGTACCCTTGTTTGAAGGTGACGAAGGACCCCGTGTCGCACAACTTCGCGCCCGACTCGTGCAGCTTGGTGACATTCGCTTCTCCACCCGTAAGGTACAGGAGGATGTCTTTGATAACGAACTTAAACAGGCCCTGATTCGCTTTCAACGCCGCCATCATCTGTTAGCGGATGGTACAGCTGGCTCCCAAACCATTCAGATGCTTAACATCCCCATGACCCAGCGGGCGAAGCAAATTGCCTACAATTTAGAGCGCTGGCGCTGGCTGCCGTCCAAACTAGAGGCGGACCGAGTGTGGGTAGACCTTACTGGCTACGAGGTGCAAACCCGCCTAAATGGCAACACTCAAACCATGAAAGTAGTCATCGGCAAACCGGAACGCAAAACCCAAGTTTTCTTTGGCAATATGACCTATATGGTGGCCAACCCCACCTGGCGCGTTCCTCACCGAATCGCAAGAGAAAACTTGTTGCCGAAGGTTCAAAAGGATCCGAATTATTTGGCTCGTCACGGTTACAAAGTGTTCGCCAGCTGGAGCATTGGTGCCAAAGAACTTGATCCAACCACCATTGACTGGAAGGCTATTGATCAAAGTAAGCTGAGCTACCGTTTTGAACAAACTCCAGATGAAGGCAACGCATTGGGAGCCTATAAGTTTATGTTCCCAAACAAGAACGACATCTACTTGCATGACACTCCCGCAAAGCACTTGTTCCAAGAAGTGGATCGCGCCTTTAGCTCGGGCTGTATTCGCTTAGAGCGCCCTGGCGATTTTGCAGATTTCATTATTGCCAATAACAGCAAACTCAAAAGTGCGTTGGATAAAGCGCGTTTGACCCGTGAAACAACGGTGATTTCATTAGAACAGTCATTGCCGGTTTACTTGGTGTACTTCACCGTCGTTCCAAATGAAAACGGTATGCCAGAGTTCCGTTATGACGTTTATGATCGGGATAAACTCATGGAAGAAAACATGGGTTACTTGGCGTTTGGTACTGGTGAAAGTCTCTAAGCCAAGACCGTAGCAGTCAGCAAAACAAAGGGGAGCAAAACGCTCCCCTTTTCAATCTGAACGACAAATGGCTATCAATCCATTAATTCGATAAATACTGTCACTTCTTCCCTATCGTGAAATAGATGCTTTACCTGCAGCTGATAACCTAAGCCCGCTTGACGCAAACGATCTTCTATCAAGACTAAACACTGGGTCACTTCGGCATAGCGTTTTTTCATCGGCAACTTCAAATTAAAAATTGTCCGGCTACACCAACCGTTAATCAGCCAATCGGCCATCAGTTCAGCCACCTTGATCGGACGCTCAACCATATCGCACACCAACCAATCTACTTGAGTTTCCGGCTGATATTTAAAGCCATCCGCCATAATATGCTCAACCAAACCTGTCTTCATAAGTTGCTTTTGCATCGGGCCATTATCAATCGCGTAGGTATATACGCCCCGTTTAACAAACTGATACGTCCAACCGCCGGGGGCAGCACCAAGATCCACCGCTCGCATCTGCTCGGGAGACTCACCGTGCCACAAATCCGCTGGAGTGAATTGCAAAAACGCCTCTTCCAGTTTTAAAGTGGAGCGACTTGGTCCATCTTGTGGAAATTTCAATCGACGGATACCCTGCACAAATTCACTACGACAGTCGGCGTAGCTGACCCCTAAATAGGCTTGCCCCGTATTGAGAAAAAACACATGATGACGTAAACCTACCGCTTTATTGCGTAACAAACCCGACTTTTTCCAGGCTTGGCGCAAAGGCTTGTCGATTTTTTTCAGTAGCGGCGCGAGAGCTTTGGCATCGTTGGTATCCGCTGTCTCTAACCATAACTCTTGGGCTAGAGGCAACTGCCTTGCCGCCTCTAAGAGTCCCTGTACACGCTCTCCTTGAGCAAAACTCACCAAATCGTTGGCGGCTATCAACTGGCGTGCAAAAATCCACTGATTAAAGTGGTGGCTAGCAATGATACGCTCACCAGCATCGGCTTCCGTTGTTTCCAATACCACATAACCAGCCTGTTCCTGCACTCGCCCGAAACCAGATATTCCTGCTTCAGCAGCCTTGTCAATCGCTTCCGCCAAGGCATCTTTTTCGAAGCCTGGGCGACAGTAAATCACTAGATTTTTCATTCAACTTTACTTAATTTAGTTTGCGGCCAAGTTAACTCAGCCTCATTAAAATGGGTGGCAACATGGTCAAACAAGGCGCTATCAAAACGTCCGTCCGGCACACGAGAAATCACATTGATGGAATCACCTTGCCAGTCAAAAGACACACTGTAGGCATGTAAATAGCCACGCTCGGCAGCTTCGCCACCATAACGTGCATCCCCTAAAATTGGGCTGCTGTTACTCTTTAAGGCGACACGAAGCTGGTGGGTTTTACCGGTAATTGGGCGCAAATAAAACAACCGCACGCCATTAAAAGCGCAACTAAAAAACTGCGTGCAAGCAAGATTCTGCGAGCTTTGATCAAGCAACCAATTGCCGTTCCTGCCCGGCTGCATACCACCTTGAATCGTCCCCTGCTTTTTCTTGCCCTTGCGCTTACTTAAGGCCAGATAACGTTTTTCAATTTGGCCTGCACTAAACAGCTGACCAAATAAGGCAGCAGCTTCGGCGGACGTTGCGACAATAACAAGCCCAGATGTCATCTTATCCAATCGATGTACCGGCCAAAAATTCCCATCTGGGTACTGCTGTCGCAGCAACTCAATAAAACCAAGGCCAGATTCACTATGAAAACTCACCCCAGCAGGCTTGTGCACCACCCAAAAATCAGGATGACGCAAAAGAATCTCGTACATAAAAAGCACCAGAAAGAGGCACATCCGGAAAATGACGCACCGAATAACGCCAAAGCTAAAATTATGAGCGTCATAATAACATTGAAAGCAGATGGCTAGCTAACCGGATTAAGTCAAGTCAAACTGAGTCAACTGGCAATAGATGGGGATACAAGACAAGAGCAACACAAAATTATTCCTGACCGTGCAGACAAACAAGCAAAAATTTCGTATCCTTCGGCGCCATATTTCGGTAGACATACAATGCCGTTTTGGCACAAAAGTTGTTTATGTCCAGTTCACCCACCCGCAGCTAACAGCCTAAAGCTGTTGCGTAACATAGAGTTGACAAGGTGTCTGCAACGAATACAACCACTGACAACACCCCACGCTTGGCGCTGGCCAATATCACCAAGCAGTATCCAGGGTGTCTGGCGAATGATCATATTTCCCTAAGTCTTGAACCTGGGGAAATCCATGCATTGCTAGGTGAAAATGGTGCTGGTAAGAGCACCTTGGTGAAAACCATCTACGGCATCGTCGCGCCGGACAAAGGCACCATTTTCTGGAATGGCCGTCCGGTTGAAATCCGCTCCCCAGCCCATGCTCGGGATTTAGGCATTGGCATGGTGTTTCAACACTTTTCCCTGTTTGAAACCCTAACCGTTAAGCAAAACATCGAATTATGCCTCACCCCAGCACAACTTCATGAAATTGGTGATTTAGCGAAGCGTATCCGAGAGCTATCGGATCATTACCAACTGAATGTTGACCCTGAGCGTTATGTCCATTCCCTATCTATTGGTGAACGCCAGCGCGTAGAGATAATGCGCTGTTTGGTTCAGTCCGTTAGCTTACTTATCCTCGACGAACCGACTTCGGTGTTGACGCCACAGGAAGTAGAGGGCTTGTTCCGCATTATGCGCACCCTGTCTGCAGAAGGCTGCAGTATTCTGTTTATTAGTCACAAGCTGAACGAAGTCACTGAGGTGTGTCATCACGCAACGATACTGCGTGGCGGTAAGGTCATCGATACCTGTGTACCGAGTGAAGAAACGCCTAACAGTATTGCCAAAATGATGGTGGGCGACTTGGCCGAGCAAGATGCCGGTTACCGCAAAGCCCAGGGCACAAAACCAGTCCTAGTTAGTAAAGGGCTTTCACTCAGCGCTAAACAACCATTTGGCACTAGCTTAAAAAATATCAACTTCGAACTAAAAGCTGGTGAGATTCTCGGGATCGCGGGTGTCGCCGGTAATGGTCAAGACGAGCTAATGGCAGCCATCAGTGGTGAAGATGGCCGACCACTTGCCAACGTTTTGTTTCTGGACGGCACCGAGATCGGCCGTGCCAATGCGGGTAAGCGGCGACGTCTAGGACTCACTTATGTCCCAGAAGAGCGCCTCGGTCGCGGGGCAGTACCGGAAATGAGTCTGACTGAAAATATGTTGCTAACTAACCATAAGCCCTTCGTGAAACATGGCTGGGTAAATTGGCAGCAAGCTAAAAGCTATACCCAAGGCCTGATTGAACGCTTTCGGGTGAAATGCCACGGTGATCATTCTGAAGCCAGAAGCTTAAGTGGCGGCAACTTACAGAAATTTATCGTCGGTCGTGAAATCGAACAGGAGCCAAAGGTATTGATGTGCTCCCACCCCACGTGGGGAGTAGACGTGGGGGCGGCGTTAGCTATTCATCAGGCTCTGCTGGAATTACGGGATCAAGGAGCCGCGATATTATTGATTTCAGAGGATATCGACGAGCTATTCCTGCTGGCGGATCGCATGGGAGCGCTCTGTGACGGGCACCTTTCTCCGATCGTAGCAACAGAATCCACCAGTATCGAACAAATCGGCGAATGGATGGCCGGCACCTTTATTGACATCGAGGCAGCGAACCCATAATGGAAATTCAAAAACGCAAAGAACCCAGCACGCTGATGACCTTTTTGTCGCCGGTGATGGCGATTGTCTTAACGCTTATTTTTGGCAGCATACTGTTTTTAGCTCTCGATAAAAGCCCATTGCAGGCACTCCATGTGCTACTCATTCAGCCTCTTTCGGATGCCTATAACATTAGCGAAATGCTGGTCAAAATGGGCCCCCTGTTGTTATGTGCTGTCGGCCTATCATTGTGCTACCGCGCCAACCTTTGGAATATTGGTGCGGAAGGCCAGCTACTCGCTGGCGCACTTGGCGGTAGCGCCATGGCTCTAGCCTTGATCGAGTTTGATTCTCCGCTGGCATTGGTTGCCACCCTAGTGGCCGGCATCCTGTCAGGCATGGTATGGGCAGCCATTCCCACCTTCTTGCGACTACGCTTCAATTCTAATCTCATCCTAACCACCATCATGTTTAACTATATTGCCTTGTACCTTTTGGTGTGGGCGGTACATGGCCCATTGCGTGATCCGGATGGATTTGGCTTCCCTGAGTCGGCACTGTTTTCCGATGCTACCACGCTCCCAGTTTTAGCAGACTTTGGCCGGGTTCATTTAGGCGTGTTATTTGCTTTTCTAGCGGCTATTGGCGCTTGGATCGTTCTCAGCAAAACTCACTTAGGTTTTCAGATTCGCGTACTCGGAGCGGATGAACCCGCTGCCCGTTACGCAGGTTTTAATAGCCGCCGTATTAGCTGGTTTGTGATGCTTGTGGCTGGGGGATTAGCTGGACTTGCCGGAGTGGCGGAAGTGGCTGGGCCGATTGGCCAGCTGACACCGGTGGTTTCTCCTGGTTACGGCTATTCTGCAATTATTGTCGCCTATTTGGGGCGCTTGCATCCCATGGGCGCCATTATTGCGGCGATCTTCCTAGCGGTACTCTATATGGGAGGCGATTTAGCCCAAATCGAGATGGGCATCCCGATCGCGGTAGTTGGTATGTTTCAAGGGACTTTACTGTTTTTCCTATTGGCCTGCGATTTCTTGATTAACCATCGCATCACATTTACCAAATCGTCTTTTAAAGGGTAAGCCATGGATATCGAATTGTTAACACAAATACTATTTGCCGCCATTAAGACTGGCACGCCCCTATTGCTCGTGGCGTTGGGTGAGGTGATTTGCGAAAAGTCCGGTATTCTCAACCTCGGTCAAGAAGGCATGATGTTGATGGGAGCGGTGGTTGGTTTTATGGCGGTAGTGGCTACTGGCTCTTTGGGTATGGGTATTTTGGGAGCCGTTCTAATTGGTTCATTAATGAGCTTACTGTTCGGCTTTTTAGTGATCCATATTGGTGCTAATCAGGTGGCAACTGGGCTTGCATTGACTATTTTCGGTACAGGGCTCAGTGCCTTCATCGGCTCTGGCGTTGTCGGTCAGACCATTCAAGGCTTTAAGCAACTACCCATCCCTTACCTCGTTGATATACCGGTTATCGGGCCAGCATTGTTTAACCATGATATTTTGGTTTACAGCGCCGTGCTGGCGTGCTTTATTCTCGCTTGGATTGTGAATAAAACAAGAATTGGCCTAACCCTTAAAGCCGTCGGTGAGAATCCTCATGCCGCCAATGCCATCGGCATTAAAGTGTTGCGAGTACGTTACCTAGCGGTCATGTTTGGTGGCGCTATGGCTGGTCTTGGCGGTGCTTACATGTCACTGGTGTATACACCGATGTGGGTCGAGAATATTACCGCTGGGCGGGGGTGGATAGCTTTGGCACTGGTGGTGTTTGCCTCTTGGCGTATCGGCAATATTGCCTTGGGAGCTTATCTATTCGGAATGGCAAGTATTCTGCATCTAGTGCTACAAGGGCTGGGCTGGAGCATTTCACCAAACCTTTTGGCGATGCTCCCTTACGTTGCGACGGTCGTCGTCATGGTCATCATCAGCGCTGATCACTTTAAAGAAAAATTATTGGCACCGCGCTCTTTAGGCAAACCATTTGACCCAAGACAAATGGCTTAGTAGCACGGGCAATTACCCTTATCACTATCGCCACGTTGGCACAAAAGGAGCAATAAATGAAATTAAAAAGTTTACTGGTTGGTTTAGGCATCCTGGCAGGCGCTGCCAGCGTACAGGCTGAAGAGCCATTTAAAGTTGGCTTCATCTATGTAGGCCCAGTAGGTGACCTAGGCTGGAGTTACGAGCACGACCTAGGCCGCAAAGGACTACAGGAACATTTTGGTGATAAAGTAGAAACCACCTTTGTAGAGAACGTACCTGAAGGTGCGGACGCCCTGCGAGTACTGTCTCAACTAGCCAAGTCTGGCAATGACCTTATCTTCACAACCTCGTTTGGCTTCATGAACCCAACGGTACGTGCAGCTAAACAATTCCCTAATGTGACCTTCGAGCACGCCACTGGCTATAAGCGCGCTGACAATTTAGGCACTTACGCCCTACGCACCTACGAAGGCCGCTATGTGTCTGGTGTGACCGCTGGCTTGATGACCAAAACCAACACCATCGGCTACATTGGTTCATTCCCAATCCCTGAAGTATTCCGCGATATCAACGCTGCTTACATGGGAGCCAAAAGCGTCAACCCAGATGTAAAAATGAAGATAGTTTGGGTGAACTCCTGGTTTGATCCAGGTAAAGAAACGGATGCTGCCAATGCGCTAATGGATCAAGGTGTTGACGTAATGTTGCAACACACTGACAGTGCAGCGCCGCTGATTGCGGCTGAAAAACGCGGAATCCGTGGCATCGGTCAAGCTTCCGATCAAAGCCAATTCGCTCCGAACGCCCATATCTTCTCAGTACGTGACAACTGGGCACCCTACTACATCAAGGCCACACAGGCGGTTATGGATGGCACTTACAAGCCTTCTGACTTCTGGGGTGGTTTCGCGGAAGACATGCTAGTACTAGCTTCTATTAATGACAATCTGCCTGCGGATGTGCGCGCTAAAATCGATGAGACTTATGCCTCTATCAAATCTGGTGCGTTTCATCCATTTACCGGTCCTATCAAGGACAACCAAGGTAACTTAGTCGTTCCTGCTGGTCATACACTGACTGATGAAGAACTTGCGAAAGTGAACTGGTACGTGGAAGGCATTACTGATGCCGCGCCACGCTAATTTCATTTAGCACGAATATATCTAAAATAAAGCGCCCTATTCTTCATGAATATGGCGCTTTTTCTTATCCTTCTCACTGCAGTCTGTCCGCTGCAACATGGTAATATACTGCTCTAAATTTTGAGACGAGCAACGTATGACTACCACAATCGACTTTTTCCGTTTTCCCAGTGCTCAACGTTACGATACTGCCGTAGACGCCATTCGTAAAGGCGCAAGTGTTTATGCACTCGCCGATGATTCTGGGTGTTTGGTACTTCCCACTGGAGATGGTAATGCCTTACCTATCTGGCTCTCCGAACAACAGGCGGAGGCATGGCAGGAAAAAGAGGAAGGGGACTTTCAAGTTCTTACCGTTAGCCAAGAGGCCCTAATAGAAAAGTGGCTGCCTGGCATGCAAGCCGATGGTTTCCAGATTGCTGTGGTACCAAACCTTGCAGGTGAATGTATCGTTTTGGATGCCAATGAATTTCTATCTGACATAACTCAACAGTAGGAAGAGACTATGAACAAAAGAATCGTTACTACGCTACTGGCTAGCGCCATTCTAATGTCTGCCTGTAGCTCCTCTCCGACGGGCAGAAAGCAGTTTGTGCTATTGCCTGATGCACAGATAAACGAGATGGGCGTCACTTCATTTAATGAAATGAAGCAAGAAGTCCCCATTTCCAGTAGCGATGCCACCAAGAGCAACGTTCAGTGTGT
The DNA here is from genome assembly GCF_006385675.1 of Maribrevibacterium harenarium. GTDB lineage: Bacteria > Pseudomonadota > Gammaproteobacteria > Pseudomonadales > Marinomonadaceae > Marinomonas > Marinomonas harenarium. The sequence continues at coordinate 90,231 of NZ_VFRR01000012.1, forward strand.
AGCTGATCGAATTATTGCGGTACTACCAGATAAATACCGTCAGCAAGACTGGGAAGTTGTCGTATTTGATGATCAACAAGTAAACGCCTTCGCCTTGCCTGGTTACAAGATTGGTGTGTACACCGGCCTACTCAACGTGGCTACTAATCAGTCCCAGCTTGCAGCCGTGGTGGGTCATGAAGTCGGGCACGTACTCGCTCGCCATGGAAATGAGCGCGTATCGACGCAGCTTGCCACCAGCCAAGTACTGGCTTTGGGTTACGAACTTGCCGGTGAAGAATCAGCTACTAAGACAGCCATTTTTCAAGGGTTAGGAATTGGCGCTCAAGTCGGTGTGATATTACCTTTTAGCCGCGCCCATGAAACTGAGGCAGACCTGATTGGCTTAGATCTGATGGCAAAAGCCGGTTTTGACCCACAGCAAAGCGTGACACTTTGGCAGAACATGTCAGCGGCAGGCGGCAGTAGCACTCCAGAGATGCTTTCTACCCACCCGTCCAACAGCACCCGTATTGATGACTTATCAAAAGGTATGCCGGGACCGCTAGCGGTGTACAACAAGCTTGTATCCGAGGGTAGACAAGCCAATTGCTATTGAACAGCAATAACGCCTTAATAAACAAAAACGGAGCGAAATGCTCCGTTTTTTATTAGGTCAAACCAGAAGCTAGTGCTGCTGTTATGGGCGTTTGATCCAAGCTTGACACCAGCCTGCTGGTTCAACAGCATGACCAGGGAATAGCGGACAAGCCCCTGTCGCTGGCTGGAAGAAATTGCAGTTTTCACAAACACGGCCAGCTTGATAAGCAGCATGACCAGAAGCATTTGCGGCAACGGAAACATAATTTAGAGCTTTAGCATTTGGTGCACTTGGATCCACTTTAGGAAGTGCTGCAAATGCCTTGCTTGTCAGAACGCCAGCGCCAAATGGAAGCACAGCTAAACCAAACATACCCTTACGGATAAACGAACGACGGCTCTTATCAACCATAATAAAACCTCTCAAAGACTGAATGCTGGACTATGACGTGAAATCACTGCCTAAGACCAAGGATTTAACCAACCTAACTAGTGCAATGAGAGTAAGGGTGGAATCATTCTCACAGCATGACTTACATCATGCGATTAAACGAATATAACGATTTTTTGGCTCAATCATTTATTCCCAATACGGTCACACGATTGCGACCCGCGCCTTTCGATTCATACATAGCCATATCTGCACGTCGAAAAGCCTCTTTTACCTCTTCATTCGCTTGCCAATAACTCACACCAAGGGAAATGGTTACTGGACGATGAATCGCCTCGATCGGCTCTTGCTCCGTATAAGCGCGTATTTCTTCCGCATACTGGCCAGCAAGCTCAAGCGAAAGTCCCGGTAAAAATACGACGAATTCCTCGCCACCGGTACGAATCAAGGTACCTTTTTGACCAATATAGCGCCCCAAGGATTGCGCCAGAAACTGCAATACTTGGTCCCCTACTTCGTGACCAAACTGATCATTTACCTTTTTAAAGTAATCAATATCAAAGACAATCAAGGCGAAATTCGTATTTTTTACCACGCTGGCTTGGACCATTTCTTCCATGCCACGGCGATTTAACAACCCAGTCAATGGGTCTTTTTTCCGATCATTATCAAATCGAGAAATCTTCTCGTGCAACAGATCAACCTCGTGGTTGATAGCTCCCTTCAGTTGATAGGCTTCGTAATACCAAGCATTGATGCGGGAGAGGCGGTCTAAATCGAGGCTGATGGTGCTTTCAGCCAGCTGGCGTAACGGCCGTGCCACTAGAAATGCCAAGAAGCCGATCACGAGTAGGATCACAGCTTGGGCTGGCAATGCCTCTAACAGGACCAGCCACATTTGCTGATCCAACTCGTTGAGTACAGAAGTAAGTGGGCGCTGAGTCACAATCCCCCATCCAGTATCCTCTACATAAGCGTAGCCAGACACCATGGCAATACCACGCGAATTCACAACTTCCTGGGCGCCACTGTAGCCTTGCGTAACACGATCTATTACCCGATTGCCATTTACAATTTCACCAATACGGGTTTTATCGGCGTGATAGATCAGGGCTTTGCTAGATGAAACCACATATATATAGGAGTCATCGTCATAGCCATGATGGGACAATAAACCATCGAGAAAGTTGTTGTTATGTAGATAGATAGTACCGACCACATCACCCATGTGCTCTCCAGCTAGGTTCTGTATCGGGTGTGTCAAAGAGACCAAATACTTACCAGCTGGACCAATCATTGGTCCAATGACTTGTGGTTTGTTTGCTTTCAGCACTGACTTTAAGGAATCGGGAACAAACATTCCCCTCAACCCCAACACCTGGGGCGAAATAGATACGAACATACCGGCAGGATTAACTACTGAGACAGAGTTAAATCCCTCGCTAAGCGCCTGAATACGGTCGAGTTCTAATTGGACTTTTTGATAATCAGCCCCTTCCTCCATCATAGGAGCAACCAATTCGGCGCCAAGCGCTAACTGGGAACGGGCATGGCTGAGGAACGCTTCCGTGGTACTAGCTAACTTCTCGGCATAAACGCGGTTCGAATCCAACGCCATCTCTACTAGCATCGCTTTCTGAGCACGGTAGGTCGCAGAGTAACCGTTAATAAAGGTAAACAACACACCAACAATGGCTAGCGCGATGATAAGAAAGCGAATCGACAAGCGGATTTTCAAAGGAACCTCGCATCCTTACGGTCAGTAAACTACCACCATGAAAAAACACGGCGGTCAGAGCCCAAAAACGGGGCATAATTTTATCAGTTTTACCGATATCGCTAAACAAAATTATGCAATATCGGCCCCCCGTCCATTAAACCAAAACGTACTTTTTTCAATTAGTCGCAGCAGAATACTTTTGCGCACGATAGGCATGAAGCTTTTTATAGCTGTCGATTAATTTCAAATGACGATCCAGACCTTCAAGTTTCATATTCGTCGGCGCTAAACCATAAAATTTCACTGTGCCATTTACGGAACCCACTACATTTTCCATCGTCGCTTTACCAAACATGCGTGACAAGTTAGGCAGGAAGTCTTCTAGCGCTAGCTCGTCATCTAGGGTAATTTCAAGAACAGCGCTGATCGCCTGATAAAACAAACCACGCTCAACCGTATTGTTGTTGTAGCTTAAAAATTCCTGCACCTGATCTTTCGCTTCTTCGTGCATTTGTAGCGCTAGGAACAACAAGAGCTTTAGCTCGCCGACATCTAACCTTCCCCACGGGGTGTTTTCATCGAATTCAACACCAATTAAGGTGCGAATATCGGTGTAGTTATCCAACTCACTCTCTTCTAACCGCTCTAGTAATGCTTCTAGGGCATCATCGTCAAGGGAATGGATGTTGAGAATATCTTCGCGGAATAACAACGCCTTGTTGGTATTATCCCAAATCAAATCATCCACAGGGTACACCTCTGAATAATCTGGCACTAGGATACGACAGACATTTGCACCTAAGTCGTCAAATACGGCCATATACACTTCCTTGCCCATTTCTTCGAGGATGCCCATTAGGCGATCACGCTCTTCTTCCGTGGTGCCGGAAAAGTTCCACTCACAGAATTCGTAGTCAGCTTTCGCGCTAAAGAACTTCCAAGAAATCACGCCGGTGGAGTCGATAAAATGCTCCACAAAGTTATTTGGCTCTTGCACTGCAAACGAGTTAAATGTCGGTAGTGGCACATCATTTAAGCCTTCGAAACTACGGCCCTGCAATAGCTCGGTTAGGCTACGCTCTAAGGCCACTTCAAAGCTCGGATGCGCACCGAAGGAGGCAAATACACCACCTGTACGAGGATTCATCAGGGTCACATTCATTACCGGGAATTGCCCTCCCAGTGAGGCATCTTTCACCACCACTGGGAAACCATTTTCCTCAAGGCTCTTGATGCCTTCGAGAATGCGCGGGTATTTTTCCAATACCGCCATCGGCACATCCGGCAGGACGATCTCTTGCTCTATAATCTGCTTCTTCGCCGCCCGCTCGAAGATCTCCGACAAACACTGCACCATTGCTTCCGGTAGCGTATTCCCCGCACTCATGCCGTTACTTAGGAATAGGTTTTCGATCAGGTTGGATGGGAAGTAAACCGTTTCCTGATCCGACTGGCGCACGTAGGGGATTGCACAGATACCTCGCTCGATATTGCCAGAGTTAGTATCGATAAGATGCGAACCTAGCAATTCTTGCTCAGGATCGAAAATGTCCAAGCAGTAATCGTCTAACAAACCTTCTGGTAATGAATCATCTTCGGTGAGGGGAAACCATTTTTCCGTTGGATAATGCACAAAGTCCGCGTTAGCTAACTCTTCACCAAAGAATTGATCGTTGTAAAAGAAATTGCAGCTCGCACGCTCAATAAATTCACCCAAGGCCGAGCACAGCGCACTTTCTTTAGTTGCCCCTTTACCATTGGTGAAACACATGTGCGACGCGGCATCTCGTAAATGCAGCGACCACACCCCTGGCACAATGTTACGCCAGGACGCCACCTCAATCTTCATGCCTAAATCTGCTAGCAAACCAGACATGTTCGCAATGGTATCTTCTAAAGGAAGATCTTTACCTAGGATCGTTGTCTTTTCGCCACCATTAGGTTGCGCCAGCGCCATAAGAGAAGCGCCGGCATCTAGGTCATCAACAGTTTCAATCTTAAATTCCGGCCCAGTTTGCACTACCTTTTTCACTGTACAACGATCAATTGAGCGCAAGATACCCTCACGATCCTTTTCACTGATGTACTCGGGCAGCTCCACTTGAATTTGGAAAATCTGGTTATAGCGGTTTTCCGGGTCAACGATATTATTTTGGGACAGGCGAATATCTTCAGTGGGAATATCCCGCGCCTTACAGTACACCTTTACGAAATAGGCGGCACATAAGGCAGAAGAGGCCAGAAAGTAATCAAAAGGACTTGGCGCCGAGCCATCTCCTTTGTAACGAATGGGTTGATCCGCCACAACCGTAAAGTCGTCGAATTTGGCTTCTAAGCGGAGATTGTCTAAAAAATTTACCTTGATTTCCATGCTGGACCTCTAACTCAATATGGCGCGAAGTCTACCACCAATTGCGTTGCAGATCGTCGGCTAGCGGATGACCAACCAAGATATTTTTCAGTTCGAAACTTTAGGTGTTTCCAGAGGATTTTGGTCACAGATTCGCCACAGTGATTTTTTGCATAAAATTTAAACAAGATAGCGACACAATATCATAAACTTCTAATTAATAAGAATAATGTGACAAAATCAGCAAGTGATCACAATGAAAGGTAAAGTTAGTTCATTTAGATTATAGGTGTGACCAAAAATAATGAATGAACTAAGAAAATATTTTTATTTCAATGACTTAGAGGAGGTTTTTGCGACCAAAAATATAGGTTTATAACTTAGTCGAAACACCAAGTCATTGATTTTGAAAGAAAAATTTGTCTAAGGAAGCTGCGAACAAGTAAGATAGTTCTGGTCTGACTTGTTCCACATACCAGCAACGCTAAAATCGTGGCAGTTTGCCGTACTTTTCCGCTATTAGCTGCTCTGAGGAGCCAAAATCCGCCTTTTGGACGGATTAACCCTTTGCAGACCTGATCATCTGCTCTATTCGTAGCAAATTTCCAAGCGCAAACAGCACGGCGAGCTTGTTGTCATTTTTAGTCAGCCCTTTATAGACAGCTTTTCGAAAACCAAACTGACATTTCAACATTCTAAATGGATGCTCAACTTTCGCCCTGATGCTTGCCTTTAAGTATTCTGTTCGGATCAGCTGTTTATTTTTACGAGGGTGCTTTTTCCAAGCGCGTATCTTGCTAGGCATCTCAGCTACCAACCAATCGACTTTCCGATCCTTAGTTTCTGCGCGCTTTTCAACGCCACGGTAGCCAGAGTCCGCCGATACAAAGGATTCATTACCATGAAGGAGCTCCGGCAGTTGGTTTAAATCATGATCATTAGCAGACGTCGTAGTGAAGCTGTGCACCAGACCTCGTTTTGCATCCACGCCAATATGAGCTTTCATGCCAAAGAACCATTGCTTGCCCTTTTGCGTCTGATGCATTTCGGGATCATGGGCGTTTGACTTATTTTTAGTCGAACTCGCAGCCTCGATGATCGTCGCATCCACGATTGTCCCTTCTTTAAAGTAGATACCGGAATCAGACAGCCATTTGTTTACTTCTTTAAAGGGTTTACGACCCAGTTTGTGCTTCTCAAGTAAGTGACGGAAGTTCATGATGGTAGTGTGGTCTGGAATCGCACCTTTAGTTTGGCCTTTCATTGTTGTACGTCCATAACCACTTCGTGGCAATTATCACTCGTCGAGTGACTTCTTGTGATTTGGCCAACGATGCTAGTTTCTGATCATAATCATCTATCACGCGATCCAGCTCACACAATCTACGATATTGATCAGCGAAAACCTCTCGTGCCAAATAGGGTAATGAGTTTTCTCCATCTTCCAAGATCTCTGGTAATTTCGCCCTTAAATGGAGCCTACCTTGCGGTATAACAATGCCATATTCAGTTAGGAAACCACGAATCTGATTGACCAACGCAACTCGCTCTGCAACCAATAAGGAGCGAGCGCGATGAACCGTTAAAATGGCTTGCTGTTCTTCATTCTTAATCGGAACAAAACGCATATTGGGCCGCCCTGCAGCCTCACATATGGCTTCGGCATCATTGCGGTCATTCTTCTAACTCTTACGATAAGGGGCGACAAACTGTGGGGCCATCATACGGACATCATGCCCCATCTTCTGAAGCTCTCTTGCCCAGTAGTGCGCACCGCCACAACTCTCTATACCAACGACACAAGGTTCTTGTTGAATGAAGAATTCGAGTACTTTGGAGCGTTTAATGGTCTTCCTAAGTAGTACTTTTTCATCCTGATCAACAGCAAACACCTCAAAGACATTTTTTGCTAAATCCAAGCCGATACGCATACTTTTCATGGTGGACTCCCGCTATTTAATTGATTAATTCACCTTCAATATGGCACATGATGCCGGGGTTGGGGGAGTCCATCCCATTTCCTTACTGCAAGTGGTTTGAAATAAAAGTAGCAGCGCCATTAATTCCGCCATATCACGGTAACCGCCAACCCCGGTTTACCGTCTTCTAGTCGGAGTTCGGCATCGTGACGCTGTGCGATGGCCTTCACTAGACTCAAGCCCAGTCCAGTTCCTGCCAAATGTCGACTCGAATCCACGCGAAAAAAGCGGTCCGTGACCTTCTCATGCAACTCAGTCCGAATTCCCGGTCCATTATCCTGAACCTGAATATATCGTCGGTCATCGTCCACACCACATCGCAAGATTATGTTCGCATTGGGTTCTGCATAACGAATACTGTTGTCGAGTAGGTTAATGACAGCTTGACGAATCAGGTCTATGTCGCCATTGACGAACACAGCTGGACATTGAATTTGAAGCGTGAGTGTTTGCTGGTTGTCTTCAGCAACAGCTACGAATAAGTCATATAGCTCGTGACTGAGTTGAACTAAATCCACCGGTTTTCGCGCGATTGTTTGGGCGCCGCTCTCAATTTGCGCTAAACGCAAAATGGCATCGAACGTCGTCGATACTTGATCGATATCATCCAAAGCTGTTGCCAAAATTCCACTTTCTAGATGACTGTCGATTTCACCCTCGTTCGGAGGGTCCAAATTTCCTTGCAATTGCACTTGTTCCAATTTAAGCCTTAAACGTGTGAGCGGTCGGCGTAAATCATGCGCGATATCGGCCGATACCTGTCGCAAACTCTCCATAGAACGTTGCAGGTGATCCAGTGTTTGGTTGATCCCAACTGACACCTGATTTAACGCATCGCCAGTATCAGGACTCACCTCACAACGCGCCGCCATATTCCCCGCAGCAGCTTTGGTTAACACGGAGCGAATGGATTGAACTCGGCGTTCGTTAAATCGCGCAATGTAGAAAACAACTAATGCAATTAACACCATGGAAGCCGCTAACCCCCATAAAATTGATTGCTCAAGGACTTCTTGACTGTCCGTTACCCAACGGCTGTCTCGTGCAACCAATATCCACCCGTCCGGCGTTTCAACCCCATAACCAAAATAGGTACCATCACTTTCTTCATCGATTTTTTCCGGTAAGGTAATGTCCTTACCAACTTGCAAGACGCGCTGGTGAACAAATGGTTCGGATATAAATGAGTCGCCGACGTGAGCACCATTTTTACCGTGAAAGGCCACCAACATCGCGCCTTGATCATCGTAGGTCAGTTGAAAATCGATTTGACTGAGTAACTCTTCCAATCCGCGGTGCTGATAGACCCGCTGCAGGGATTCCGCTTGATATTGTGTGTCGAAAAATAATCGTTGGACCAATTCCTGTTTATGCAAACTAACGGCAATCCACGCCGCCAATGTGGTCGCAATCGCAAACACGCCCGTAATTAATGCCGCAAAGCCAACCGATGAAGTAAAGCGCTGAGAAATGGATGACATGTTACCCCTTAATGCCTACATCGATTTAAAGACATAGCCAGAGCCATGAAGTGTTTGAATGTTGCGGGTGCCGAATGGTTTATCGACTTTGGCACGTAGGCGACTGATGTGAGTTTCGACGACGCTGGTTTTTGGATCAAAATTGATATTCCAGACCGCTTCGAGAATCATGCTTCGCGTCTGAACTCGATCGGGCCGCTCCATTAAGTACACTAGGAGGGCATATTCTTTGGGCTGCAGGTCAATTTTAAGCCCATCACGATACACCTCGTGACTGAGTAGCTTTACTTGTAACCCGCCTAAATCAAGCTGTGTGGTTTCGGCTTTTATCTGTGGTCGTCTTGCCAAGGCTTCGATCCGAGCCATCAATTCGGCCATCGAGAACGGCTTCACCAAGTAGTCATCGGCACCTGACTTCAAGCCACTCACGCGTTCATCGACACTACCTAACCCCGTTAAGAAAATTGCCGGTGTACTATCATCGGCCGCTCTCAGTGCCTTAATTACGGCAAGGCCATCCAATCCCGGCATCATTCTGTCAAACACATATAAGTCGTATTTCTGCAAGCTCGCTTGTGCAAGAGCGTGGCGACCATCACCAACCACATCAACACTGTGTCCGGCTTGAGTCAGCGCGCCCTGAACAAAGGTCGCGGTTTCTAAATCGTCTTCAGCGTAGAGTATTTTCATTTTGGCGCAGCTCCGGTGTTTAGCTGATTAATGTCTATTCAAGCATCGAATACATTCGGTTTGTCTCTTTAGAGTACCGAACAACACTCGACCTTGGCCAATAAGTCGACGTACAAATCGCTGTTTCTTACAGGATTGTAAGAATTCGCCAAGAATCTCCAAACAACACGCCATTAAGCTGTACTCATCAACCAACATGGAGCGAACGATGAGCACCCCAGCAATCAATCTAACCAATTTATGTCAGCACTACGGTGTCCATCGCGCCGTTGATCATTTGACCCTCACCATTCCAGAAGGCGAGATATTTGGTTTCTTGGGCCATAACGGCGCAGGTAAAACCACAACCGTACATATGTTAACGACCTTGACCCAACCAAGTGGTGGCCAAGGGCAAGTGTTCGGATTCGACCTTCACGATCAAGCACAAGACATTCGCCGTTTGATCGGTTACGTCCCTGAAAATGTGCGTCTATATGACAATCTAACGACGAAAGAAAATTTGGCTTTTTTTGCCGGGCTTTCCGGCGTTGAAGACATCGACAGTGCGATTCAATCTGCCCTAGCGTTTTTAGACATTGAACACCTAGCAAATAAAAAGGTTGGCAGCTTTTCTAAAGGCATGCGCCAACGCGTCGGTTTAGCACAAGCCATTTTGCATCAACCAAAACTCTTGTTTCTCGATGAGCCCGCTTCTGGTCTCGACCCCTTGGGCATGAAAATGCTTCGTGAACTGATCACCAAGTTAAACCAAGAAATGGGCATGACCATTTTCATGAATACTCATTTGATCAGTGAAATCGCAAAAACGTGTACCTCTATTGGGATTCTAAGTGCAGGAAAATTGGTTTTTCACGGCACAATCGCAGAAGTTAATCAACGTTTTGCCCACGAAGGTGCCATTGAAGATCTTTATGTGAATGTGCTGCAAACGCAGCAAAAGGAGACCGTTTGATGGCCATTTTCACATCTCGGGCTTCGCTGATTGCCAGCCAATCGGTCGCACAAACCATCCAGCTCGGCACGATAAAGATCATTACTGGAATTTTTGTTGGCTTAATTTTGCTGTCTGCGTACTTGGGGTATTCCGCCACATCGACGGTAAACGCCATTTACGCCGACGCTGTGATCTACTTACAAGCCAGTGGCCAACCAGTCCCACCGAATCCAGCCCAATTAGATTCGCCACTGGGTATGTTGCGCAACATGACGATTTACATCAGCTTAATTGGTAGCCTCGCCGCGATGGTCATCGGCCACCAATTGATCGCCAGCGATCGTAAACAAGGCGTGTTGCCCCTAATTGGAACTCGCATTGAGTCTCGAAGCGATTATCTCGACGGCAAAATTAAGGCGCTCCTGACCTTACTTGGTGGCGTGACGGGGATTGCAGCATTCGTTGCCGCTATCACCTTGATATTACTCCCAAGCGTAGTGTTGACCTCGGCGATGTGGGGGCAGCTGGTTGCTTTTATGGCCTGCGCCTATTTGATTCTATTATTTTTTGGCTTGTTAGCCCTTGCATCTACTGCATTAGTAGCAAAAGAGTCGGTTGCCCTTCTTCTACCAGTGACGTTGTGGATTACGCTCACATTCATCTTTCCGTCTTTGAGCGCCAATATTCACCCAACCGCAGCGATTAACCCAATATCTTCGCTTGCCGCGACACCCGACAACGCATTCTTCCATTTCAGCCAACAGTTTTTGGCCCCTTTTTCCACGGTCGAAAGCTTTAAAAGTCTCAGTGCCTACTGGCTTGATTACAGCCCGAATGGCAGTGTTTTTCCGACAGGCGCACTGATGCAAATGGTTGTGTCCGTCGTGATCGCGGCTGGTGCGGCATGGTATGGCTTAACTCACATATCCCTAGAGCGAGGTGAATTCGATGTCTAATCCGGCGCAATCAACCATCCATCAAACATTTGCTATGGTGCGCAAAGAATGGCTCGAAGCACGACGTGACCGCTTTTTCTCGGCACTGACTGGATTCATGCTATTGGCGGCTCTAATTTCCCTGACCACCGGCGCGATAGCATTAGCCGCTGAAGTCGCAGATTTCACATCTGCCAAGGACCTACTGCTTTCACTGGGTAAGTCCATAACCAATCTGGACGCCGGTGAGTTCTATCCTCTCAAATTGCTCCGAGGCGCGATCGAGCAAATTGAAATCGTCGGTGCCGTGTTGGGCATTATTGTTGGATTTCGCTCTGCGAGCGGTGAACGTGGTCGCCAAACGCTCGCTCTCGTACTGACGCGCCCTGTCACACATCGTCAGTTTGTAATGAGTAAAGCCCTAGCAGGAATCAGCCTTATCGCGAGCAGTTTGTTGATGGTCTTCGCTGCCCTGACAATTTTTCTCATAGTGATTTCCGGTGTTGGTCTTTCTACGGACGACTTGACGCGAATCGGGCTAATTTGGGGGCTTTCTACCCTTTATGTCAGTGCCTTTTTCCTACTGACTTTGCTCCTTTGTCTTCATTTGAAGAATCCTGCAACAGCGTTACTCGCTGGATTCATCACATGGCTTATTTTGGTACTGATCGCACCTCAGATCGGTGACACGCTTGACCCAGATAACCAAGTCGCTGGCGGTGTTTTCAAACAGCTTCATGTACAAAAGGCGGAACAGGACAAAATTAAACAGGGTTACGCCACCTTCGAAACCATTCGTAATGGGGTGGAAGTCGCGTCGATTACCAAACACTTTGAGCGTGCGAGTTTCGCTGTGCTCGGTATTAAAGATAACTACACCGGAAAACCATTGCTGCCGATCCTCAGCGAAAAACTCAGTGATTTACTGTGGGTTTTGTTCAGTTTCCTTGGCTTGGCTTTCATCACCATCATCAAACCACTGCAATTTTCTAAACTCGTTAAGGAGTAATACTCATGACTATGTCTAATCAAAACGTGTCTAATCAAAACGTGTCTACTCAAACTAAGCTGAAATCTGCTTTTGACATCAAGGCACTTGCGATGGGAACAGCGTTATCACTAATGCTAACCACACCAGCATTCGCTGCGGCTGATCAAGACAAAGATGGTATTCCCGATACCGCTGAAGCCCTGATTCATACAGATCCCGCCATAGCAGATACCGATGGCGATGGCACAAATGACCTAAATGATAAAACACCGGTGTTCTCTGAAATAGAGCCTCAAACAGCGGGCAATGGCAAGGTGTCTATTGATATCAAAGAAGCGCTTGTAGAAGACAACTACGACTACGCACTCCGAAAAGATGCAACAGATCACTTAGAGCTGTTACTTAAAAATACCGGCAAACAAACCCTATCCGGCATGAACGTCGATTATCAGATTAAAAACCTCGCTACTGACGAAATGGAGCGTTACCACGTTCAACTTGGTAAATTCACTTTAGCACCGGGAGAGGAACAGCGCGTGCATTTTGATGACGGCGTAAAACCGGGTCATTTCCGCGCGAATCCAAATTCCATGTATAAAACCAACACTGATGAAAAACAGTTCACGGTTTGGATTTCTGCTAGCGGTTATCAACCTGTAACCACTAACATTCACAAAGATGCAGGTGGTGCAGAACAGGCTGATTAAGTCACAAAGTCTTCATTCACTGGTCATAAATTAACGACACAATCAGTGGGCTCCATTTGGGGCCTACTTCATCTTTCTGAGGCGCAAATTCATGAAATCTAAACACTATTCTTTAGCACAAATCGGGTTACATTGGTGGGTGGCTCTGCTCTTCGGAGCCAATTACATTGTCAGTGATGGTATGGGGCCAATGTTAGGAAAGCATTTAGAGGGCCAAGATGTGAGTCAGGAATTCGTGGTGAATTTCCATGTCTATGTGGGATTGGCCTTTTTAGGCTTTGCACTTCTTCGCATCGTCGTACGCCTGTTTTCTGGTGCGCCAGAGCCCGTTGAAACCGCGAATAAGAAACTAGACAAACTCGCCTTAATTGCACACAAAGCACTTTATGTCTTAATGCTACTCGTCCCTCTCGCCGGGATTGGTGCTTGGTACGGCAATATTCATGAATTAGGCGACGTGCACGTTATTATTATGAACGTCATGCTTGGGCTAGTCGGCTTACATATTGTTGGCGCGCTCTACCATCGCTTTGTCTTGAAAGATGGCGTTATCGAACGAATGAGCTTTTTAAGACGCAGTTAAGAGATGGCTTTTTACTATGCAGTTAAGACATGAATATCGCCGTATTTCCTGACCCTAGTTCTCTTTATCTATCCTTTTCGCTTCGCTAGCTACGTGAACTGGTTACACTCCGGGCGTTGAAATCTTCTCACTTAGCCCGGAGTCTCCATGCCCACCCTACGCGTGAATTTCTCATTTCCATTTCGTGAGTTTTTTCCTGATATTTGGCTTGCTGTCCGAATAGCCATAGTCATTACTTCGTGTTCTATGCAGCTAGAGAATATTTTTAATGTACTCCCCCAATCCCGATATCTTGCCGCTATGTTGCAGGTGGGTTAATCAATTGAGTAGGGGCATCCCCAAGCAAAGTATGTGTGTCGGCTTCGATTTAGCAAAATTTGTCTTTGGGGTGTCTTCTGTTGTTCAAGGTAAGCGATCTTATATTAGCCCTCTAAAATGGTTTGTCTTGCCCTGCTAATCTAGCCTGCTTTCGCCCTGTTCCAAGGCAATAGCGCTTCGAGTTTTTCTAATGTATCCGCGTCGGCAATGTGGTCGAGTACGTATTGGATGTAACTCGATGGTTCTAGGCCATTAGCTTTGGCGGTTT
>NZ_VFRR01000120.1 GCF_006385675.1 Maribrevibacterium harenarium
TGCGTATTCCGGTGATTGCGATCGCTCGTTTCGGTCTATTCCGATCAGCTGATCCTGCCGTTTTTCTCTCGTCTTATTTTTACTCTAAGTGATCGGATAGCGCCAGTTTTCTCATGGACTCTCCGCCCAGTTCTATTCGATGACTATTGTGCACTAGCCGATCTAATAATGCGTCTGCGACGGTGGCATTACCAATCATGTTGTACCACTCCTTTACCGGCAGTTGACTGATCACGATTGTGCTGCTGTTTTGATATCGGTCTTCAAGCAACTCTAGTAAGTGGCTAGCATGTTCTGGTGTTAGCGTTTCCATTCCCCAGTCATCCAGGATCAACAGGGATTTTCGAGATAGTGAGAGAAGTTGCTTTTGGTAGCTGCCATCTAGGCGGCCAGCCGTAAGCTCATCAAGTAGGCGAGTTAAACGATAATACCTGACGGCATGTTGTTGGTTACAGGCACTGGTAGCCAGGGCGCAGCCAAGATAAGTTTTGCCTGCACCAGTCGGCCCAGTAATTAAGATATTTTGATGTTTATGTAGATAGCTCCCCGTTAGCAGCTCGCTCATCTGTCTACGATTTAGGTTTCGTCCTTCCTTGTAAACGAGTTGGCTCGGTTGAGCATCAACTCTCAGCTTGGCTTGTCGCTTTAGCCGTTCGATTTTCGTCTGGTTACGATTTAATATTTCGCTTTCCAAAAGTAGGCTTAGCCTTTCCTCGAAGTTCAGTTCTGCATAGGTTGTCAGTTGCTCTTGTTGCTGCTCTAGCGCTTTTGCTGCATGGCTCAGGCGGAGAGTTTTTAGTTGGTCATTCAGTGCGTACATATCCTTTCTCCTAGTGGTAACAGTTCGGGCCACGAACATTGCTATGAACAAGGTTTGGGGTACTGGCCTTACCCTTATTCAATTGTCCTTCTCGATTGTTCTTAAGCAGATTATTAATGAAGGTGTAGTTGGTTTTTGTCAGCATCAGCCCATCCTGGCAAGCCTGCTCTAGGCGTGATTCACCATAGGTTTTACTCAGATTGAGTAATCCAAGACAGGAGCGATATGACTGTTCTGGATGAGGCTTAGAGCTAAGCATTTTATGGATGACTTCTCGTGTCGCAGGACCAATATCAG
>NZ_VFRR01000121.1 GCF_006385675.1 Maribrevibacterium harenarium
ACTGATGGTGGCTACCGTGGTCGTCAAGTGACGATCACTGCTCGCAATCGCGTCATCCGCTTCTAGGCGAAGGTTCGTTGCCGTCACGTTCATCGTGCTGCCATCGGCATTGATGATGCTGCCGGTGTCCGCTACCACAGAAACGTTTTGCGCAACGACGTTACCGATAGTGACGTTCGTCGCGGCATTCAAGCGTGCTGAGCTGTTGGTTGCGGTAACCGTCACGGCACCGCCCATGAACAAGGCACCGGCTTCCGCGTCTAGGGTGACCGTACCATTTGTGGCAGTCGTAATGTTCGCCCAGATGCTGAGGGCATCGGCCGCCGTTACCGTGATATGACCGGTGGTGCTGTTGATTTGAGCATTGTTGGTTACATCAGAACCGGTACCGTTCGCATCGATGCGGATAGAACCAGTACCGTGTGCTACCACACCTACTTGATCGCTATCGCCATCGTTGATCACGATGCTGCCGTTTAGCGTAGTCAGAACGATATTACCGTTGTTACCCGAGATCAGATCCGCTTGCGCTGCATCCACGACATCCGTCGTGGTCGCATCCGTGTTGAACGCGGTGGTCGTTACCGCCACAGAGTCCACGGTAATGCTGTCCGCTTCCGTGATGTAGATACCAGTGACATCGGTGCCGGTGCTGTTCGCACTGATGGTCGCAACCGTGGTCGTCAAGTGACGATCACTGCTCGCAATCGCATCATCCGCTTCTAGGCGAAGGTTCGTTGCCGTCACGTTCATTGTGCTGCCTGCGGCATTGATAATGCTGCCGGTATCCGCTACCACAGAAACGTTCTGTGCAACCACATTACCGATGGTGACATCGGTAGCGGCATTCAAACGTGCTGAACTGTTGGTTGCTGTTACGGTAACCGCACCCGCCATGGTTAGGCTGCTGCCTTCCGCATCTAGCGTTACGGTGCCGTTCGTCGCCGTAGTGATATTGGCTAGGATGCTAAGCGCATCCGCGGCTGTCACCGTGATATGACCCGTCGTGCTGTTGATCTGCGCATCGTTGGTCACATCAGAACCCGTACCGTTCGCATCGATTCGGATAGAACCAGTACCGTGTGCTACCACACCTACTTGATCG
>NZ_VFRR01000122.1 GCF_006385675.1 Maribrevibacterium harenarium
CCATCCCCGGATCGAGGATGAGCCGGTCGGCAGCGACCCCGCTCCGTCGCAAGGCGGAAACCCGCGCCTCGAAGAACCGCACAATCTCGTCGAGCGCGTCTTCGGGTCGAAGGTGACCGGTGCGGGTGGCGATGCCATCCCGCTGCGCTGAGTGCATAACCACCAGCCTGCAGTCCGCCTCAGCAATATCGGGATAGAGCGCAGGGTCAGGAAATCCTTGGATATCGTTCAGGTAGCCCACGCCGCGCTTGAGCGCATAGCGCTGGGTTTCCGGTTGGAAGCTGTCGATTGAAACACGGTGCATCTGATCGGACAGGGCGTCTAAGAGCGGCGCAATACGTCTGATCTCATCGGCCGGCGATACAGGCCTCGCGTCCGGATGGCTGGCGGCCGGTCCGACATCCACGACGTCTGATCCGACTCGCAGCATTTCGATCGCCGCGGTGACAGCGCCGGCGGGGTCTAGCCGCCGGCTCTCATCGAAGAAGGAGTCCTCGGTGAGATTCAGAATGCCGAACACCGTCACCATGGCGTCGGCCTCCGCAGCGACTTCCACGATGGGGATCGGGCGAGCAAAAAGGCAGCAATTATGAGCCCCATACCTACAAAGCCCCACGCATCAAGCTTTTGCCCATGAAGCAACCAGGCAATGGCTGTAATTATGACGACGCCGAGTCCCGACCAGACTGCATAAGCAACACCGACAGGGATGGATTTCAGAACCAGAGAAAGAAAATAAAATGCGATGCCATAACCGATTATGACAACGGCGGAAGGGGCAAGCTTAGTAAAGCCCTCGCTAGATTTTAATGCGGATGTTGCGATTACTTCGCCAACTATTGCGATAACAAGAAAAAGCCAGCCTTTCATGATATATCTCCCAATTTGTGTAGGGCTTATTATGCACGCTTAAAAATAATAAAAGCAGACTTGACCTGATAGTTTGGCTGTGAGCAATTATGTGCTTAGTGCATCTAACGC
>NZ_VFRR01000123.1 GCF_006385675.1 Maribrevibacterium harenarium
AGGTGTTGGTCATAGCAGCAAACAGCAGACCTTGATCTGACTTTTCATTCTGCTTCATATACCGGAACCAGCTGAGATAGTGGGGTAGATATTCTCGTCCTACTCCCCTAAATCGCACCATCCATTCCTTCCAGTGCATCATGTAATTATTGAGCGTTTGGATGTGGTATATATTCTCAACGACCCTGACCTTATCTAATCCAACGATACGTTTGTGATCGATTTTGCGCCCATTAACAACCTCGATATAGGACTTGTTGCCGTCAGTGCAGAGCACTGAGCCATCGGCAATTCTGGATTTAAGAAATCGGCAGATATTTTCTTTGGTATTAAAGTCAACGACCTCATGAATCACCGACCCTTCGCGGTTAAGGGCGATAAGAATCGGTGTTTTGGGGACTTTGCCACCCCCACGTTTCCGGGCGTCTCGGTGCAGTCTCCGCTTACCCTTAAACGATTCATTTATAAAGGTTTCATCAGCCTCGATAACACCTGAGAGGGGCTGAATATCAGTGTTCGCAGGTGCTTTCAGAAAAGCATGCCGCCAGCGGAAAGCTGTACGGAGGTTGATATCCAGCTCCTTTGCACACTGACGTAGCGTCGAACCGTGCCACATCAGTGCGTTATATTTGAGCCACTTCTGACTCATACGCATGCGGTACAGCGGCGTCCCCTTCAAGGCATTAAATGTCTGCAAGCAGGCTTTGCATTTGAATCGCTGGACACCCTGTTTTGTGAACCCCCACCGGCTAAGCTGATTGCTGCTACAGTGAGGGCACCCAGTCAGGTTTTCTTCTCGTTCAGCTATAACTTCACCGACCTGATTCTGGGATATCAAGCCATCAACTTCATGCTTGAGCTTCTTCAGCTCTGCGTATGTGAGTTCTTCAAGATGTGGGAGAATACTGCGAAGGCGTTGAGTGCTCATGAAGGCTCCGGTG
>NZ_VFRR01000124.1 GCF_006385675.1 Maribrevibacterium harenarium
GTGTTTGCTGTTGATCAGGATGAAAAAGTATTAATTAGGAAGACCATTAAACGCTCCAAAGTACTAGAATTCTTCATTCAACAAGAACCTTGTGTCGTTGGTATAGAGAGTTGCGGCGGTGCGCACTACTGGGCAAGAGAACTTCAGAAGATGGGGCATAATGTCCGTATGATGGCCCCACAGTTTGTCGCCCCTTATCGTAAGAGTGACAAGAATGACCGCAATGATGCCGAAACCATATGTGAGGCTGCAGGGCGGCCCAATATGCGTTTTGTTCCGATTAAGAATGAAGAGCAGCAAGCTATTTTAACGGTTCATCGCGCTCGCTCCTTATTGGTTGCAGAGCGGGTTGCGTTGGTCAATCAGATTCGTGGTTTCCTAACTGAATATGGCATTGTTATACCGCAAGGTAGGCTCCATGTAAGATCGAAATTACCAAAGATCTTGGAAGATGGAGAAAACTCATTACCCTATTTGGCGCGAGAGGTTTTCGCTGATCAATATCGAAGATTGTGTGAGCTGGATCGCGTGATAGATGATTATGATCAGAAAATAGCATCGTTGGCCAAATCACAAGAAGTCACTCGACGAGTGATGGAAGTTGAAGGAATCGGTCCGATTACCGCAACAGCAATCATTGCCTCAGCGGGAGATCTTCATGACATTAAGAATGGTCGTCAATTTGCAGCATGGATAGGCCTTGTGCCACGACAGTGGTCGTCCGGTGGTAAACAACGACATGGTCGCATCACAAAGCGCGGAGACACTTATATTCGAACGCTTCTGATCCACGGAGCTCGTGCCGTGATCCGATTTTTAGAGCGACGTGACGACGCGAAGAGTCGATGGGT
>NZ_VFRR01000125.1 GCF_006385675.1 Maribrevibacterium harenarium
GCAAACATCAAATCTGGCAAAGACACATTCGGCCAGTCGATGTTGAGTTCAGGGAATTTAACGTCTAGCTCACCTAGCTTCACATTCGGCCAATCTAAGTTCAGGCTCGCTAGGTGTAACTTAAGATCTGGCCAGGACATATTTGGCCAATTGGCATCCAATCCCGGTAGATCAAAGTTGAAATCAACACCGGTTAGATTCAATTTTGGCAGCGCAAACATCAGCTCTGGCAAGGTCAGATTAGGCCAGTCGATGTTCAGGTTAGGGAACGCGGCACTGAACGTCGGTAGTTCTAGATTCGGCCAAGGCAAGGTTAAATCTGGGAAAGAGATATTCAAACCAGGTAGGTTTAAACCATCTAGATCAAAAATAAAGTCTGCTAGTTTCCAATCCGGTAAACCCACATCTGGCCAAGTTGGGAACGCGGTATCAAAGGATGGCCAAGACAAAGTCACGTCTGGGAAGGTGATCGAAATGCCTGGCAGTTCAATCATCTTAATCGCCAGCAACAAGTCTGGCAGTTTCATATCACCCCAAGTGAAGTCGATATCCGGCAAATCTAGGTCTGGTAGCGCTGCTTTAATCGCATCGAAGTCAAAATCTGACCATTTCACATTTGGCCAAGGCAGATCTAGGGTGCCAAGGTGCGCTTGCAGGTCCGGCCAAGACATGTTCGCCCAGTTGGCATTCAGCCCTTCAATGTCAAAGTCGAACTTCAATACAGGCAAGTTCAAACGCGGCAATGCGAACATCAACTCAGGGAATGACAGATTCGGGAAGTCTAATCCCAAATCTGGGTAGGCTAAGTTCAAATCCGCTAG
>NZ_VFRR01000126.1 GCF_006385675.1 Maribrevibacterium harenarium
AGTCGTAACAAGGTAGCCCTAGGGGAACCTGGGGCTGGATCACCTCCTTAAACGATAAGAAGCTCTGGTGAGCGTTCACACAAATTATCTGATATCTGTAGTTTAGAGTGTTGTTGTCTGAATCGATTTGAAACATTTAGATACAGACATATGTTTGGGTCTGTAGCTCAGTTGGTTAGAGCGCACCCCTGATAAGGGTGAGGTCGGCCGTTCAAATCGGCCCAGACCCACCAATTCTGCAAAGAATTGGTGTAAAACAAAATATGGGGCCATAGCTCAGCTGGGAGAGCGCCTGCTTTGCACGCAGGAGGTCTGCGGTTCGATCCCGCATGGCTCCACCACTTCTCAAAGTGGTGAGAAATCAAAACAACACACAAAGCCTTAAGCAAGATGCTTGGACAGTTGATCGAGAGAATGATTCTTTTCTTCTTATTCGATAACGACTGATGCTTCCTAGTCTCTGACTTAGTGCTTTGCACTAAACTTGCTCTTTAACAATATGACATTTTGAAATAGACGATAATCAAGCGTCAAACCGGTGGGTTGCGTTTGTTGGATCTTAATTCCTTCTGATCCAATAAATGACAATCTATTATCGTAAATCCAGTGCTGAACAAAAGCAGCGTTGGTATGTAGTTCAAAGTAGCCACTGATTAAGTTGATCTTGAATCAATCTTAAAAAGTGAAAAACTATTTTGGGTTATATGGTCAAGTGACCAAGCGTGCACGGTGGATGCCTTGGCAGTCAGAGGCGATGAAGGACGTGGTAATCTGCGAAA